>NZ_CP117029.1:1980548-2640731 GCF_028551255.1 Vibrio tubiashii
GTTCGGGTGGTATTTTTTGCTCAGTCCCAGAGTCTAATGTTGTCGCCATAATAACCAACTAAATCCATAACAATAATATGCATATTATAGGTGATTGAGCACATTATATTCGTTATTCATGTAACACTTTAGTTGATCTTTGATGGAGCAGTATTACGTCTATTTTTTGACTAAGATAGCCTTATTCATATTGAGGTAGATAGTCATCGTCCAAGTCGCTATAATTCGCGCTCCCTGGAACAGAGAACAAAATATGTACAGCAATATCACTCCTATTCATGAGCACAAAAAATATTGGGCAGAATGCTACGGCACTGCGCCATTTCTACCAACAAATCGTAAAGAAATGGATGCTTTAGGATGGGATAGCTGTGACATTATTATCGTAACCGGTGACGCTTATGTTGATCACCCGAGCTTTGGTATGGCGATTATCGGCCGCCTACTCGAAGCACAAGGGTTTCGTGTTGGCATCATCTCTCAACCAGAATGGAACAACAAAGACGCGTTTACGGCGCTCGGCAAACCTAATTTGTTCTTTGGTATTACTGCAGGCAACATGGATTCAATGATCAACCGCTACACCGCGGATAGAAAGTTACGCCATGATGATGCTTACACACCGAATAATGAAGGGGGCAAACGACCAGATCGTGCAACTTTAGTTTATTCACAGCGTTGTCGTGAAGCCTACAAAGGCATCCCTATTGTCTTGGGTGGTATTGAAGCAAGCCTTCGTCGCCTCGCGCATTATGATTACTGGTCAGATAAAGTACGTCGCTCTGTTCTCTTCGATGCAAAAGCCGATATCCTTCTGTTTGGTAACGCCGAGCGAGCACTTGTTGAAGTTGCCCATCGCTTAGCGGATGGCGAAGATATTGCCTCGCTTACCAATATTCGTGGTACAGCGGTGAATCTCCCCGCGGCTCCAGAAGGCTACAACGTAATTGATTCTTCTCGCATAGAAAAACCGCGCAAAGAAGCGTTTGTTCCGCCAAACCCTTACGCGGTTGAAGAGCAATGTGACACAAAAGCCAAAGCAGAAGAGACTGAAGCGAAACCCATTACCATTCGCCCATCACGTCATGATGCAGCAACAACCGCGGTACGGATTCCACCATTTGAAAAGCTAAACAACGACCGTATCCTTTACGCGCACGCCAGTCGAATCATGCACCTAGAGACCAACCCATACTCTGGTCGAGCTCTTATTCAACGTCACGGCGATCGCGAACTGTGGGTCAACCAAGCGCCAATTCCACTATCAACTGAAGAGATGGACTACGTATTTGGTTTGCCTTATGCACGTGTGCCTCACCCTATGTATGGCAAGGCGAAGATCCCTGCTTACGACATGATTAAAACCTCAGTTAACATCATGCGTGGCTGTTTTGGTGGCTGTTCATTCTGTTCGATCACTGAACACGAAGGTCGCATCATCCAAAACCGTTCGAAAGAATCGATTTTGACTGAGCTTGAAGAGATTCGTGACAAGGTACCTGGCTTCACCGGCACCATTTCCGATCTTGGCGGCCCAACCGCAAACATGTATCGCCTTGGCTGTAGCGATCCAAAAGCAGAAGCAAACTGTCGACGCCCATCGTGTGTCTTCCCAGGTATCTGTAACAAACTCAATACCGACCACAAGCACACCATCGATCTGTATCGAGAAGCGCGTAAAGTGGATGGCATCAAGAAAGTCATGATCGCTTCGGGCGTGCGATACGATTTAGCGATTGAATCTCCAGAGTACGTTAAAGAGTTGGTGACTCACCACGTTGGCGGCTACTTGAAGATTGCTCCAGAGCATACTGAAAAAGGCCCACTGGATCTGATGATGAAGCCGGGCATGGGCACCTATGATCGCTTCAAAGAGATGTTTGAGAAGTACAGTGCCGAAGCGGGTAAAAAGCAGTACCTAATTCCTTACTTTATCTCTGCGCACCCGGGCACTGAAGATGAAGACATGCTGAACTTGGCACTATGGCTCAAGAAGAACAACTTTGAGTGTGACCAGGTACAGAACTTCTACCCATCACCAATGTGTAATGCGACCTCTATGTATTACTCAGAGACTAACCCTCTCAAACGAGTGAAGTACAAGAAGCGTGAAGAAGTGCCTGTGGCTAAAGGTGAGCGTCAACGCAGACTGCACAAAGCCTTACTGCGTTACCATGATCCAGCTAACTGGCCGCTAATTCGTGAAGCGCTGATTAACATGGGTAAAAAGCACCTTATTGGTGATAAGACAAGCTGCTTAGTGCCTGCTGAAGATGTCGATGCTAAAACCCCAGCTCAACGCCGTAAGTCTGGTCGTCATGGCTCACAACGTTTTGCGACCAAGCATACCAAGAGCCAACCTGGGTTTGAAAAAATGCATGGCGATAACAAAGGTAAAGGCAAAAACGGCAACGCCAAAGGAAGTAACGGCGGACAAGCCTCTCGTGGTGGAAAACCCAATGGCAAACCTACCAACAGTCGCGGCGGCAAGCCAACAGGCAATGGCTCAGGCAAGCCACCAGCGGCACGCAAACCTAAACGCCGTTAACGCCTAATGACTTATCAAAAATCGCAGCTAATCCGCTGCGATTTTTTTTCTCCCTTCAACCAAGTAAGCCATGAACTCTTGAGCCGGTAGCGGCTTACTAAAGTAGTAACCTTGGATATACTCCACCTGTTTGGCTTTGGCATAAATCAGTTGTTCAAGCGTCTCTACTCCTTCTGCAACCACTGGTTTGTTCATATTGGTTGCTAAAGATGCGATGGAGTTGAACACGGTTTGCAATTTAGAGTCTTCGACTACATTAGTCACAAACGCGCGGTCAATCTTAATCTCATCAAAGCTCAATCGACACAAATAGCTCAAACTGGAAAAACCGGTACCAAAATCATCTATAGAGACTCTAAAGCCGAGTTTTTGCAACCTCTCTAGCGTTTGGTTAACGTAGTTAAAATTATCGATCAAAGCCGACTCGGTCAGCTCCAGTTTTATCTGTGATGGGTAGAGATGGTTATCGGTGATTGCCTTAACTAACTTGTCAGTAAACTCGACATCGAGGATTTCTACTACGCTGATATTTAGCGCAAACAGCAGCTCCATGGTATCTATGCCTTGCTGCTCCAAATTGCTGACTAATTTGCCGAGTTGAACAATATTAAACTGAGTAAGTGTGCCTATATCGCCAATCCTTTCCGCAATGGGAATAAACTCTTCTGGTGAAACAAACTGACCGTTCGGAACCCAACGGATTAAGCACTCAGCCCCAGCGACGTCTTCTGTCTCAGCATCATGAATCGGTTGAAACACAACGTGAAAATCTTGCTCTAATTGGCCTTTGTTTAAGGCAGCGCGAAACTCCATTTCTAGATGGTTCTGGTGCTCGATTTGTTTGGCTAACTCTTCTTGAAACTCGGCTAAACGTACTCGCTCAGTCAAGACATCCAGTATCGCCATCTCCGCTTTATTTAAGCTCTGTTCGTGCGAGTCCCCCTGTTTCTCCACGTAGTAGCCCAGCGCAACGTTGCTGAAGAAATGACGTTGATTGAAGTGGAACGGTTCATTAAGCAGAGCATAAAAACGCTCAATGTTAAACGGAGTATCTGGCGGGATAAAAATGTTAAAGCTATCGGTAGAATGCTTACTGCAAATTGCACTGTCTATTTCGCTGACCACTCGTGCCAATATTTCCATGAAGACGAGGTTCGCCACTGCTGCACCCCATATTTCATTGATCCGCTGATAGTTGCAAATCCGCACGCAGCATACAGTGCCTTGTTGAAACTCTTGGTTAATGCGCGACAAAAATGCTTCTCGATAAAGTAATCCCGTATGAGGGTCTAACATCGACAACTGATTGTTCAGTCGCCTAGCCGCCACCAACTCTCCGACATCAATCAGGTACAGAATGAAGTAATCTTTGTAACGAATCAGATAGAGTTTCGCCCACTCGATGTTTTTGTCTGGATAACTTAACCCGACTTCAAGTTCATACTCTTGACCCGAAGCCACAACGTCAATAAGTTGCTGCTTTAGCGCCACGGGATTAAATGCTTCATCGATGAAACTGACATTGGCATCAAATAACGAGCTACCTTGAGTCACACGAAACAGCTCGGCGGCTTGTTTGGAAAGCTGTAAAACGTTTAATCTTTCATCCACAATTACGTAGGCGATACGCATTGCTTCTATATGATCATTTAAGTTCTTCATCGTTTCTCCAAACATTTCTGTACCTGATAAGGCAATAGCTCTAGGGCGTAGCTAGCACTAACACCGCCTCTATCAATCGCTTCTTTAGGCATACCGTAAACTAAGCAGCTCGCTTCATTCTGGGCAAACGTCTTTGCTCCCGTCTTATACATTTCGAGCATGCCTTGGGCACCATCATCGCCCATACCAGTCAAAATAACCCCAATCGCATTTTCCCCCGCTTCTTGAGCCGCCGAGCGGAACAAGACATCGACCGATGGTTTATGTCTAGAGACCAAGGGCCCCTGTTTTAATTCTAGGTAATATTGCTGATTTCGACATTTGAGTACCGTGTGAATCGAGCCCGGCGCGATGTAGACCCAGCCTCTTTGCAATTGCATGCCATCTTCTGCCTCTACAACATGCTGTGAAACTTCATGATTGAGCCTTAATGCAAACGCTTGGGTAAACTTTTCCGGCATATGCTGCACGATGACTATCGGTGCGGTATCCGCAGGGGTCAAAGAAAGAAAGTGTCGAATCGCCTCAGTGCCCCCTGTCGAGGCTCCTACTAATATAACCTTGTCTTTTGACTTAACCGGATGCGTAAGTGAGGGCTTCAAAACCACATCAGCGCTGTTTTTCAATCGGTAGCTTTTTTCACCTAAATATTTGAGTGGTTTAACTTTAAGTTTTGCCGCCTGTTTTAGAGCACATAGAATCGCATCGACTTCTTTTGAATGAAGATAGTCAGTCAATTGAGATTGAGGTTTATTGATCACTTCAATCGCCCCAGACGATAATGCCTCTAAACTCAGTTGTGGATCCGCTTCTGTTTTTGCCGAGCAGATAATGGTAGGTGTTGGTCGCGTCGACATAATTTGACGCAGAAATACAATGCCATCCATTTTAGGCATGGCGATGTCGAGGAGGATGACATCCGGCCAACATTTTTCCATTTTTCGATAGGCGATAATCGGGTCCGGTGCAACACCTACGACCTTAAGCTGCGGATCTCTGTCGATTACCTCTCCGAGCACTTGGCGCATCACGGCGGAGTCATCGACAATAAAAACGCCTACCTTATTCATGCTGCCACCTTGCGATAAACGCAATTCTCGACCATCTTCATTTTTGGATGCGCCCTAATCACGTTTTCACTGTGACCTAAAAACAGATATCCGCCATCCGACAAATGCTCAATCACGTTATCGATAATGGTTTTTTGCCGCGCGACATCAAAATAGATCAGTACATTACGTAAAAAAATGGCATCAAAGCTCGATTTTGTTTTGGGAGTGAGGAGGTTTTCGCAAGCAAAGTGGCAGTATCGGCGCAACGCTTGGCTAATGGTGAATGTTCCTTGAAATGCCCCCACCCCTTTCAAACAGTATTGGCGACAATAATCATTGGGAATTTGTTCCGCGAGAACCATGTCATACTGGCATTTTACCGCGTGCTCGATCGCAACCTCTGACACATCTGAACCAAACACCGACCACTTCGACGAGCCAAGCCGTTGTTCCAATACCATAGCTAGACTGTAAGCTTCTTCTCCTGTAGAGCAAGCCGCACTCCAAACTTTAAAAGGCTTTGCCCTGCGATAGCCTACTAGCAATTTCGCTAGCTGATCGTATTGCACCGACTCTCGAAAGAAGCGCGTTTCATGAGTGGTTAATCGATCGATAAAGCAATCAAGTTCTTCTTGATGCTCCTGTGACATTAATACTTTTAAGTAATCATCAAACGTCTCACTGTGTGTGGCTTTTAATCGAGATGTTAATCGGCTTTCGACCATGACACGCTTGTGCTCACCGAGATGAATGCCAGTGTAGTGCTCCATGATTGACTGGATTGAGCGAAACTGAACAGCGCTAATGGTCGCATTCATATTACGACTCCCACTGGGCTAATAAAGCATTTTGGCTATTGAGCATAAGGCGGTTGATCTGCTGAGGGTCAAGCAGTTGGGACATCTCTAAAATGGGCATCGTATCCCCAACAACTTTCACCATACCTTCGATAAACTCAGTCGGAATATGGGTGCCAAACGAAGGTTTGTCATATAAAGCGTCTTCATGAGCAACCTTGATTGACCGCACACGACTCACCACCAAACCAATGGTTATGCGCTCCTTAGTTTTAGTTTGTTGGGATTCATAGAGAATGATGCAGCTGTACTTGTCGTATCGGTTATCCGATGGAAAACCAAGGCGACTTGCCGCATCAATCACAGGCACCACGCTACCACGAACATTAATCACGCCGCTGATTTCTTTATTGCACATGGGAACTTGAGTAATACGCGTGTATTCAATGACTTCTTTTACTGAATCAATCGGTATTGCCACCACGACTTGATTCACATCGACAAGCAGCAGCTCTCTACCACTTTGTTTATGCAGCTCATTCATGTGTCTGCTCCATCTGCGATTCATGCACAACACAGTGCCACTGACTTTCAGACAGCAGTTCATCGACATCAAGAATCGTTAGCATCCGCTGTTCAAGCTTGGCAACGCCTTTGATTAAGGTCGAATCAAGTCGCCCACCCAGATTCGGCACTGTCTCCAATTCAGCCAATGAGATATCAACGACTTGCCTGACCAAATCCACTTTATTGGCAATAACAAAGCTCTCACCACCACGATGTACTTCGGTGACGATGACACAGGTTTTACTCGAAACCTGATGGGTTTCTTCGTTTAAACACGCGGCGATATCAAACACCACAACCAACTTACCCCTTAAATTCATCACACCGAGAACCTTATCTGGCGCACTCGCAAGCGGCTCCACGACAGGGTATTCCATGATTTCCCGGATTCGTTCAATCGGATAAGCGAAGTACTTATTCGCAATCTTAAATTCGAGGTATTTCTCCTTCATACCTGCACCGCCTTACTCATCAAAAGGCACAAAGCCATCTTCTTTTTTAGGCGGAGTCGGATGGCTAGGTTTACGTCGCACACTGTGTCGCTGTTCACTCGATTGCGTCAGCTTAAAGAAACTCACCGTACTGCGAATCTCATTGGTTTGTTCCTGTACCATAACGGCCGTTGAGGCAAGCTCTTCCGAAGCAGAGGCATTCTGCTGAGCGATTTCATCCAGCTGAGAAACGGTGCGATTGATTTCCGCCACACTGGTGCTTTGCTCTGTGGATGCCGCGGTGATTTCTTGCACCAAATCGGCGGTTTTCTGAATATTAGGCACCATGCGATTGAGCATGTCTCCGGCATGTTGGGCAACTTTCACGCTGCTATCTGCCAACGAGCTTATCTCTTGGGCCGCAATTTGACTGCGTTCAGCGAGCTTGCGCACTTCATCAGCGACCACGGCAAAACCTTTACCATGCTCTCCTGCGCGCGCCGCCTCGATGGCAGCATTTAGCGCAAGTAAGTTGGTTTTGTAGGCGATGTCTTCAATGATGCCGATTTTCTCCGCGATAGCTGTCATGGCATTCACGGTGTCGTTCACCGCTTTGCCCCCCTCGTTTGCCTCAGAACTCGATTGAGTGGCAATGCCATTGGTCACCTTAGAATTTTCGGTATTCATTGAAATCGATGAACTCATTTGATCGAGTGACGCACTGGTCTCTTCGACACTAGAGGCGAGTTGGCTGGAAGTGGTGCTGAGCATTTGCGAGGTGGTAGAGACTTCATTGGTACTATGGGCGATAGCTTCTACCGAACGTTGGATATCCAGCATAATGTTTTGCAACTTATCTAAGAAACCATTAAAGCTGGTGGCCGTTTCACCAATCTCATCGCTGCCAAAGTCTGGAATTCGCCGAGTCAGATCCCCTTCACCAGAACGCAGGTCTTCTGCGGCTTCAGACAGAGCTTTAATCGGCAGCACAATCCCTTTGATAAGGAACATAGCAGTGACGAATGCGAGCAACACCGCAACCGCTAACAGCGCCCAAACAAGCGTGATACTGTCACGAGCGGCAATAACCAACTCATCGAGTGAGTCGGTACTCTGCTTGCTCGCCTTATAGCTAATATCATCAAGTATCTTCTCTAACTTGCTGAACACTTCATGCTCTAACTTATCGATTTGCTGCGCCGCTTCGAGTTTGTCTCGCGGGCGATAGGTTGCGAAGATATCTTTACCTCCGTTATAGAGTTCAAGATACATCTGCTCGACTAGGCCTAAGCTTTTGATCTCTTCTGGCTTTCTTTCAATCGGTTTAATTTCATTGAGATACTGAGCAAAATTGCGCGCTTCTTTCTCAAACGCATTGACCGCACCGATTTCGCCACGCATATAGCCGTTCAACGCGGACATCATGTCCCCTTCTTCATCGATCAATTCAAGGTAGTAACGCACACCAGGGAGATCATCATTGAGCACTTCTTGCAAATCTTGCGTTCGACCTGCATCAGCCACTTCTTCTTCCTTGAGCGTATCGAGCATACTCTCTAGTGGCTCAGCAAACTCACTGATCAAGTAGTTGTATTTCTCTACCGCTTGTGTCTCTAAGGTCGGGTCAAAACGCTTAAACACTAGATTCTGCATATCTTCGTAATAGCGCCTAGAAAGGTCGTCAATTTGGCGCACAACGACAGGGTCCATGGATTTGAGCTGTTTGAGGCTTTCGAAAAAGGTGACAAACTCAGTGTAGTTGTCATGAAAGTCTTCCTTCTCTTCCGACTCACCAGTTATGAACTCCAAGACATTCGAGTTCATATCGCCTAGCTCATCAAGCATACTCAATGAAAGAATCACCTTGGGAATCTCTTCCTTCCCGACATCAATGGCATAGGATTCGATTGTCCGGTTCTTAAGTTGTACCGAGACCGCAATCACAAGCAATAAAAAGCCCATAGTACACATGGCGACAATGATTTTGCTCCTGATCGATAGCTTACCAATCATGCTGCTCTCCCTAAGCTGGTCTGTTGCAATCAACATCCAACCTTTCGCTGTTAGCGCTGTTAGTTAAAGCGCTCTACATTTACTCGCTCCCTCGGGCTTAATGCCGTTTGAACCAGTGCAAAAATGTCCAATATGATTGCGACTTCACCACTGCCTAAAATCGTCGCACCGCTGACTCCGCGTAGACCTTCAAACAGTGGTCCTAGTGATTTCACCACGGTTTGAAACTCACCACTTAAACTGTCTACGACCAAGCCCGCTCTCATTGAGCCAAGTTGAACTACAATTAAGGCCTCTTGTTCCGGCGTGCTATGCGCCTCGACGCCAAACCACTCTGACAGTCTTAAAAATGGCAGCACCTCATCGCGAAGATGAATAAAACGCCGCTGACTATCTTGTTCATCTTGCATCACTTCTTTTAGCTCAAGGCACTCGACAACATTGTCCAGCGGAATCACATATTCGCCTCCCGCAACTTTGAACATAAAACCGTCGACTATAGATAGTGTTAGAGGCAAACGAATTACGAACCGGCTTCCTTTGTCGCTCTGACTATTCACCTCTATATTGCCTCTTAGCAGTTCAATGTTGCGCTTTACCACGTCCATGCCCACACCTCGACCTGATAGGTCGGTCACCTGCTCGCTAGTAGAAAAACCAGGTTCAAAAATCAGCTTCCATAACTCACGTTTTGTCACCGTGTCATGTTCGCTGACGAGGCCAGAACGTTTTGCTTGCTCTAAGACTTTGTTTTCATCGATGCCTTTACCATCATCAACCACCTCAATCACAATTGAACCTGAGTCGTGATACGCATTGAGCCGTATCGTCCCTACTGGCGCTTTACCCGCTGAAATGCGCTCTGCGGCAGATTCCATTCCATGATCGATAGCATTGCGTACAAGGTGTGTGAGTGGATCGCTGAGTTTCTCAACGAAGGTTTTATCAAGCTCAGTATCAGCACCACTGACCACTAATTCGACCTGCTTACCTAGCTCTTGGGCGGTATCGCGAACAATGCGTTTGAATTTACTGAAGGTATCTCCGATTTGAACCATTCGTAGCTGAAGGGAACTGTCACGAATGCTTTCAACCAAACGCTCTAATAGCGCCATTGACTCCACCAAAGGTTCACTGCCGGTTTGGTGAGCTAGCAAATTAGTGCGGGCCCCCATAATCACCATCTCGCCCACAAGATCGATCAGCTTATCGAGCTTATCCGCTTCCACCCTAAGGGTTTTGGCGGTTTTGATTCTTGGTTGAAATTTTGATTGAGGCGTGTGGAATGAAAGAGACTGGAAGCGCTCGAACTCTTGCTGGGTTAATACACCCATGGCAGTAAACATTTCGGCGAGATGTCTGCTCTCTTCGGGTAAGCACTCAATCAAGGCAAAGTAGTCTTCGGCCGGACTATCTGGTGGCAGAACGGTAATATCCGCATCACGCTGAACAAATTCAAATGCCTCCATAATCTGTGCATTTGAGGTACTGGCCCGATAGCGAAGTTCAAAGCCGAGATAACATTTTTCCGGGTTAAACTGGCTGTCTGGACTTTCAATCACTTTGTCTAACTCAACCGTCATCAGCTCAACATGTTCGAGTTGGCCTTTGGTTGAGAGAAATTGAATAAAGCGAATCGGGTCTAACCCATCTTGAAACACCCCTTGGTGAGGGCGAAACGAAATGTGCCAAATCCCCTCGTGATGTTCTTCCTCGGTGGGCGGCGTTTTTTCCACCTTAGTGGCATCAGCAGCGCTTGGCATGGCGGATTCGATAATATAAGGCAGTAAACGCTGGGCAACCGACTCCGCATTGGGTAAAGGTGAATTCTCGTTGAGAGCAATGATTTGCTTTCTAACAACATCGTTACTCTCGATCAATACCTCGATCAATTCATCATCAACCGGGGTGACTTGTTGCCTAACTTGGTCGAGCAGCGATTCTATTACATGGGTCAGAGTAGTCACTTCGTCTAAGCCAAATAACCCTGCACTGCCCTTGATGGTATGAACACCGCGAAACAGCTCATCTATCCACTCCGCAAAATTGTCTTTCAATAACCCTTTATCCAGCAGTGCCTGCTCAATATCATCGGTCAGTTCAAGTGATTCATTGATGAATACCCGCATCGCGCGTTCTAGATCAGACATATTGATTTCGCTCACGAAAGCCTGAGTCGCAGACAAGTTCAAACAGTTTGCTCATTTCCTCGCTTGGCTGACGAACGGCGTGTATCGAAATCGGTTGATGGCTACAACGGAGAAACCAAATCAGTAACTGAAATCCAGCACTGTCTATCTCTACAACATTAGCGCCATCTAACACCACGTTGTCTGACTCATTGACCAAGCTACGTAGCTCACGGTAGGTCTCCTCTACTTCGTAGATGGTCAACTCACTCGGCAATACATAAACTTGCTCAGACATATCCGCCTCTACGATAACAACTTGGATACGGCTTCGAGCATCTGCTCTGGGCGAAATGGCTTAACCATCCACGCTTTTGCCCCGGCCTTTTGACTTTCATCCATCAAATACTGTTGGCTTTCCGTCGTCAGCATGATCACCGGAGTAAATTTATACTTGGGTAAGGTCTTGACCTTTTTGACAAAGTCGATGCCATTCATATTGGGCATATTGACATCACTGATAATCAAATGAACCTTGCTCCCGTCGAGCATTTCGATCCCTTGCACGCCATCTTTTGCCTCTATGACCCGATATCCAGCACCGCTCAATGCGATGTTAACAACCTGTCTGAGCGACTCGGAGTCATCTACGACCATTATTGTTTTTTGCATTGCCCCATCCTAAAAATATGTCACTTTCCCCTCATCTTGAGGGGATTTGTCGTTTTCAATACGAGTCTTTTGTTCTATTTGATTTAAACTCTCTAAGACTTCTTGCTCGCTCCAACCTAACTTATATGCTTCTCTTAACGCTGCTTCGATGACCTCTACACTTTCAATGGTGCCGTTTTGCTGTTGTTTGAGTCGATCTCCAAACTGCAATAGCACCAAAAGATCATTAAGCAGCTCTTGGTGTTTTGAGGTCACTTGGCTAGCCGTATCTTCTTGCGTGGTTGTATCTTTTAGCTGCTCTATTTTGGTTGTCATCTGATGTAGAGCTTGCTGAGAAAAACTGGCTGAGTTACCGATTTGGCGGCGCACGAGTGGTAAAATGTTCTGCTCTAACGAAAGTAGGACTTTTTCAGGTTGCAGCGCATTGATGTGCTTGATGCCAACCATTAGTAGCATCAAGAGTAAAACGATAAGACTGGCTGCAAGCATTGACGCAACGCTAATGCCAACAAGAAGTGCTTGAATAAGAAAAATGGCAGCACCGAGTCCAATAAAAAGTGGTGGTTTCGCCAAGTTATCGACCCATTTATTAACAACCTAGTTAATAGCCTAGTCCAAAATCATTAGGTGGTCGTAATTTAGTCATAAAAAAGGCCCAACCTATTCAGTTGAGCCTTTGAAGAAAGAAGTGTCGATTAAGCGTGTTGAGCTTCGAACTCTTGCATAAATTCAACCAAGGCTTGTACCCCTTCAAGTGGCACAGCGTTGTAGATTGAAGCACGCATACCACCTACTGCACGGTGCCCTTTCAGAGCAACCAGTCCACGCTGCTCAGCCTGTTCTAAGAACAATGCATCCAGTTCAGGTTTTGCAAGCTGAAACGGCACGTTCATTCGTGAGCGGTTTACGTCGTGAACATTGTTGATGTAGAAGTCTGAACCATCAATTTGGTTGTAAAGCAACGACGCTTTCTCTTTGTTGATCTTCTCCATTTCGGCAACACCGCCCTGCTCTTTTAACCACTTAAAGACAAGGCCAGAGAGATACCAAGCAAAGGTTGGCGGCGTATTAAACATAGAGTCTTTCTCTGCCAAAACTTTGTAGTTCATAAAGCTAGGAACTAAGTCATTAGCTAACTCAAGCAAATCGTCACGAACGATCGCAATGCACAGTCCGGCAGGGCCGATGTTTTTCTGCGCACCTGCATAGATAACGCCATACTTAGACACGTCGATTTCGCGCGACAGAATGTTTGAAGACATATCCGCGATAATAGGTTTGTCTGTTTGAGGAAGTTCGCTAATTTCAACGCCGTCGATGGTTTCATTAGGGCAGAAATGAACATAAGCGGCATCTGAAGCTACTTTCCACTCACTTGCAGGGACAACGGACGTTTTGCCTTCACGCTCTGTTTTGGCATCGAACACGTCGACTTCACAGTACTTATTCGCTTCTTTAACCGCGCTTTCAGCCCAATAGCCTGCGTCTATGTACGTTGCTTTTTTCGATGAGCCCAATAGGTTCAGTGGCACTGCGGCAAACTGAGCACGCGCTCCGCCTTGGCAGAACAACACTTTGTAGTTGTCTGGGATATTAAGAAGATCACGGAGATCTTGCTCTGCTTCTTCAGCAACTTTGATGAACTCTTTACTTCGATGGCTAATTTCCATTACAGAAGTGCCTAAGCCATTCCATTCGACGAATTCTTGTTGTGCTTTTTCCATCACTGCTTTAGGTAGGCCCGCCGGACCTGCGCTAAAGTTATAAACCTTGCTCATCTAGTCTTTCCTTGCGCATGCTTTTAAGAGATTACTCGATTAATAGCATGTTTTATTGAGGATAAAAAGCAAGAAAAGAGGTCTTTAGACCTCTTTTCTTGGTTAAGTCAGTAAATATAGTAATTAAGGCTGCATTAGCGCGGGTAAAAGTAGCGCCATTAGAGGGATCTGTTGCCCATTGCCAAACACCAAATTACCTTCTTTTAGCTCTGCTTGAATCTGATAGCCTTTATCCGTTTCCTGAACCAGCTCCATCGCCATAGCTTCGTCGACACCCTGCTTAATAAATGGGTATTGAGTCACGAGTCCACTTGAGAAGAAAGTATCGAGATCACCCGTTAACGCTGGCAAAATCATCGCCGGGTTTTGAGTCACATTGTCAGTGCCTTGCGGAACAGTGATCTTCCACTTAGATTCGAACTCACTCTCTTCACCTAGCTTGACCGCCATTTTATTCATAGCGAAGTAGAAACCTTTAGAAAATAAGCTTTCTACGTAAGGTATTGCTGCTTCGATATCCGCGTTGGTCGGCATCGGATTATTTTGGTATAGGTTCATCAAATGCTCAAAAGCAACACTGTCTAAATCACCAAAAGAGAGATCGATAGAGACGCTATCTACGTTGCCGTCTTCCATAACCAGTTTATTCATATCGACGATATGCTGGCTGCTTACGGTCTTTGCCATCTCGTCAAATGAACTTAAGAAGGTGTACTTGCTGTCACTTAAAGAGAACAGTGGTGATTGATCAACATTCAACACAGACGTCTCTGCCAGATGGAATGTCTGTTCACCAATCCAGAAGCTATTCATCTTCTTGCCTTGACCTTGTCCTGTTAGGCCAGACAACAGCATCTTCTCACCCGAATTGAAATCAATCTCAACCGAAGGAATATCAAGATCATAGGTAACATCACCCAATACGCTGACGTGCCCTTTCAATGTAGAAGGAGTGACAGAGACAATCGCGCCGTCAGGCCCTTCAGTAACTTGATTCCAATTCGCCAAACTAAGCACGTAATCGGTGTTGCCGTTTAGCTGAGTGACGGTACTGAGTGTAAGAGGTAAGTCTGGTGCATTTTCCATCACGGATTCAGCCGAAAGGCTAAATAAACCATGACTAACACTACTGTTCACAATCACTTCGGATGGTAAGCCGTCAATCGCAAGCTGCTCTGCAAGTACAGGGTCAACAATGGTGTAGCGAGTTTTAACCGTTGAGGAGAGGTATCCACGGTCGTATTCAACAATCTCCGCTTGTAGAGAGTCATTGGATAGATGTGCAACGCCGTCTTGAATAACGGTCTGTCCTATCTGTCCGACAGCGAGTGGCCAACATAACGCAAGCGAAATAGCACCACCAATGGCGCCAAGTTTTTTCAAATCCATGGTAATAACGTCTTATATTGTGATTTCATTAAGTCTACACCAAAAAACATTGAGTTAAATCAGAGTATTGGCTTTCTCTGTAAATCATACGTAAATCTCGTACTTAGCTCCCAATACTCTTGTGCCGTCCTTGGTAGAGTAGAAATTGTCGATGTTTAAATTGTAGCCTAGTCGTGAACCCATTCTCTGTAATCTGTTTAGATAACAATCCAATAAGCGTAGAACAGCTTAGGCGAGAGTTAAGCCCGCTCTCTGCCAAGTTCGACCTTCATACCGCAGATAGCATCGAAGATGCGCACGCTGCGCTAGAGTATTGTTTTGAGCAAAAACAAACCGTTGCCTTAGTCATCGCGAGTCATCATGAGAATTTCAATGGTGCCGACTTTCTGGTTCAACTCGACAGAAATACCCATACACAAAGCGCCCGTAAAGTGCTGATAAGTTGCGGTCAAGACATTCAAGCCATTTTGTCTGCGGTTAACGAAGGCCGTTTAGACCACTGCCTAACCAAGCCTTTGCAAGACAATCTAGTGCATAAAACAGCGCAAAAAGAGCTCACTACTTTCATCCTCGAAAATGATAAAGAGAACTTGCTGTCCTATAGCCAAGTGCTCGACCAACACCGATTGCTTCGGGCTCATATTGAACAAAAAATGCGAAGTTATCGTGAAGGATTTATTTCTGATCATCACAGTCTGTCTGACCAAGAACTTGTTGAGAAAGTCACCTCTGCATTGCTCGATTTTTTTGCGCAAGAAGATGAAACCCAAGCTTGTCGCACCTACTCCCCAGAGCATTTGCTTACTATCGAAGGTGAAGAAAACCAGTTTCTTTGGTTTATTACTAAAGGCGAAGTGGCTCTGTATAAGAAAGACGATGTCGGCATGCAACGTGAGGTGGTAAGACATACTCAAGGCAACATTGTTGGTGGTATGTCGTTTGTGACAGGTGAGCCCTCTTTTTCTACTGCGGTTACGCTTTCGCAAACTGAGGTGATTAAGCTAGACCGCGAAGTCTTCTCCAAAGTCATGCACTCCAATATGACGTTGCTGCCTCTTTTCACTAACTTACTGCTGAGACATTTTAACCGCCGCCTCCAACGCAGCATTAATACCAAGCTAGAGCTGCAAAAAACCCTTGAATCTCTTGAGTCTGCTCATCAACAGCTGATTGAACGAGAAAAAATGGCTATGCTTGGTCAACTCGTCGCTGGAGTTGCCCATGAGCTGAATAACCCAATTGCCGCCATCTTAAGAGGCACAGAGACGCTGACTAACAAAATCCAACAGCTAGTTGATGATCGTTCTATCGAGGAAGTCGGTATGGATGGCATCTCAGTGCTGAAAGAAGGCCTCAACCAGAGACCTCGTTCAACAGCGAAAGAGCGCGAACTCACTAAGATACTAGATGAACAGATACAAGATCGTCGCGTTGCGAAGAAGTTGGTTAAGCTAGGACTTGAAAGCGACAAAAAATGGTTAGAGCTCGCGACAAATCAGCCGCAGCAAGCGCAGCAAACGCTTGAGCGCTTAGAAGACTACCATTTAGCGGGTGCGACACTGCGCTCGATTAACGTCTGCGCCGGACGAATTGCCGATATGGTAAAAAGCCTCAAAGGCTATGCGCGACCTGATGACGAAAAACTTCATCTGGTCGATATTCACGAAGGCATTGAAGATACCTTGGTCATTTTTGAAAACCGCCTAAAGTTTCATACGGTTGAACGTCTTTATGAGGACATCCCTCAAATACAGTGCCAACCTATCGCCTTGCAGCAGGTGTGGACCAACTTAATTTCCAATGCCATTGATGCTTTCCCAGACAAAGGCGAGCTTAAAGTCCAAACTCTAAAACTGTCCCGCTGTGGGCGTGATTGGGTGGTGGTCTCTTTTACCGATAATGGTTGCGGTATTGCACCTGCCACTCAACAGCAAATGTTTACCCTTAACTTTACCACCAAGAAAGAAGGCAACTTTGGTTTAGGTATTGGCCTTTCCGTGTGTCAACAAATTGTCCACCAGCATGGAGGGCGGATTGAGGTTGATTCTGTGGTTGGTCAATTTACTAAGATGTCAGTTTGGTTGCCCTTTTGCCAAGTACCACCGATCGTCAAGGAGCTCTAAATGAACAAATACCTTATTTTATGTGTCGATGATGAGCGAGAAGTGCTAGACAGCGTAATGCAAGATCTTGATTGTTTTGAAGAGCACTTCATTGTTGAAGCCGCGGAGTCCGTCCAAGAAGCGAAGGAACTCATCGCAGAGTCTGAACGCGAAGACGTAAAATTGGCGCTGATCCTGTGCGACCACATTATGCCCGAGCAAACTGGTATTCAGTTTTTGATCGAACTGAATCAAGATGAATCGACAAAGCCCACGAGAAAACTCCTTCTTACCGGACAAGCAGGATTAGAAGACACAGTGGAAGCAGTTAATCATTCAAGCCTAGACTTCTATATTGCAAAGCCTTGGCAAGGTGATGAGCTTCGCCAAGTGTTAAAAAACCAACTCACCACTTATATGATCGAACACGAGCCGGACTTAATGCCTTGGGCATCGGCTTTAGAAACCGAGCGAGTATTTGAAGCCATGGCTAAAAATCGACTCTATTACGGTGAGTAAATGACCATATATGGCATATGAATTGCTTAAATCAATAATTAACGACAAAACAATGACATTTTTATAGTGACTATTGCTATGATGCATTATCATGTCGTAACTAATGTCATGGCGCTGATGTCGCTTAAGACCAAGGAAATTAACGAGATATAGGTTTATCGTCCATATGCGTAAAACAATCTTAGCTGCAGCCCTTGTGCTTGCATCTGGTCAAACAATTGCTCAAACCGACCCTAACAGCCCTTCTGTAATGAGCAACTTCAATTATGACTACGTAGAAGCTCGAATCGGTGCTAGCCCGGTCACTTTTGGTGCCGCAATGAGTAAGTCTATCCACCCTAATGCACACGTTGTCGGTCGCATCGATTCTGAATTCGAAGGCGATTACGACGCAGCGGCAGGTTTTGGTTTCCACGCGCCAATCAACAACTGGGCAGATTTCACTGGTGAGATGCTTGTTCGTTTGGTTGATACCGGCAATGAAAGCCGTTTCGGTTTAAGTGGTGGTACAGAAACAGGCATGGAACTGAACCTTGGCGTTCGTCAGTGGCTAGGTCCTCAGCTAGAGGTTGGCGGGAAAGGAAGCTACATTTCTATCGACAACAACAAGAAATGGGCAGGCTCAGCTTACGCGCGCTTCCATTCAACTGAACTATTCTCGCTGGGTGCTGAAGCTCGTATCAACGATTTCTACGGCGACCAACTAATGTTCACAACTCGCTTTAAATTCTAATCGAGTCCAATATCGAAAAAACCGAGGTAAATACCTCGGTTTTTTATTGCAAATCCTTTTGCACTTGAGCAGTTCGCTTCTTAAATCAACTCCGAAGCGATGAGAGATTAGTGGCAACTCGCCAATAGTTGGCGTTTACGTGGTTCTTGAATGAGCTTCCAATGAATCCCTTCGATTGCACCAGCGAATTTCCACAGCAGCTTTACATCTACATCACTGCCATATGCTTGCTTCACTCTTGAGAAGACCGCAGGTGCGCCAAGTTCTAAAAAGGTATCTACATCCTCTACCCCTGCCTTTTTCACCATACGCTCTAAGGTCAGTTGCATATTCGGCAGATCACGCAAGCGTCGGTTCGCCGATGAACGCTTGAACTCACGCTGCGATACGGAAAAATTTATAGATTGTTCTACTAGCTCACTCAGTCGCTGATGTTGGCTCGAAAAAAGCTGGGTTATATCGTAATAATTTACCGTCGCTGTGGTCTGTTTCTTAACATGACGGTATTTCTCACAACCTAGCTGGTTAAGCGTTTCATCTAATGCTTCTCCACCTCTGATGAATATTTTGTCGGCACTGAGTAGTGCGAACATAGCTTCGTCTCTAAACAACCCGGTACCACCAAACATAGATCGTTTTTGAAAGTCGCCAAACTTTTGTACGTATTGAATAAATTGTTGCTCTGTCATATCCATTGATCCTTAATCAAATACCCCGATTAGTTATGATCACCAGATAGCAGCAGTAATAAGCGAAAAAATTAAAACTCAACCAAACTATGGTGTTAGTTATTGTTTAGTTTGATTGATAACAAGTACTAAGAATGATAGTTAACGAAACAAAATAAGTCTGTGCATTTGTCACACCAATGACACTCAATCAATCTCATATCGTGAACATTATCACAAGTTAATATATTAACTTAATTGCAAACTCGCTGGAATAACGAGATAAAATGCTGCGCGAATTATCAATAACTGAGATCAATTGTTTGCTAATATACAGTGTAAGACGTTACACTGTCAGGAGTAGCATAACCTTATAGTGTATATGAACCACTTATCTTTCTATTGGCTGCCTGAAAACGGCGAGCTATTACTCAAAGGTATTGAATCTGAGTTTTCAACCTTGATTGAACACTCAATCAAGTCACGTACTATCTCTCTTCCTCCGATTTCTGACGTAGTACTAAAGATTCAACAACTTTGTACCCAAGACACCACAACGGTTTCTGATGTCGCTGATAGCTTACTCGAAGATCCTGGCCTTGCTGCCATCGTCATTCGCGTGGCCAACTCGGTTATTTTTAATCGTCGTAACATCACTTGTACCGATCTGGTTACCGCAGTCTCTCGACTCGGCATTCTAAGAGTACGTGACATAGTCACTGCCCAAGCAATCGAGCAGCTCAAACACTCTGTTAATCTGAGCCAATCGTGTAATCAAGTATTGGTTCAAAGTGCAACCAATTCTCGCGAGTTAGCTGCCACTATGGTGTTGGTCGTACGCGGCTTTAAAGAATCTGGCTCACCAAGTTACAGCCATTTGGAAACCGACAAAGCGCTCCTGACAGGCTTACTCGCGGATATTGGTCTGTTCTGTATTGTCAATGAGTACCACAACTATTTAGAGCAGGGTAATTACCTCAATGAAGAAATTGCCTTCCAAATTTTCGATCGTCAGTGCTCAAACGCAAGTAAGCTCGTGCTAGAGAGCTGGGGATTTGATAACGACTTCCTCGCCGTCGCTTGTAACCAGGTGATAGATAAAACAGATGTGCCAGTGAGTTATCTTGACGTCGCGCGCATCGCCAATCATATCCTGATGTTCCGTCGCCAAGATGAGCAGATCACTGAACATACGGTTGAATTTGACATTACAGGCGCAGATATACTGTACAAACTCAGTAATTTAAGTGATATTGAGTTCAATGCACAGATAGATGAACTTATAAGCGCGAGTGGTCTGTAAATCCACGTAGGAGATTCAGGCCCTAGACAGGAAGTACCATGTTTTCAGGGATGTTATTTATCTTTGCCCCACTTGTTGTGGGGTATTTCATTTCTATATCCAAAAAAGCTCTACTCGACACAATAAACTCAACCACATCCAATCTCATTTACGTGATTTTGGCTTTGATGGGCTTGAGCTTAGCAGCGCTGGATAATCTGGGTCAGAACCTACAACTGATCCTCAAAACAACCGCTGTCTTTTTTATTTGTTTGAGTTTAGCCAACCTAGCCGTTTTGCCTTTCATTGATAAATGGCTACCAATCAAAACCGATGCCAGCAATACCAAATTACCATTGTCAGAAATGGCGATGGAGTCAGCCAAGCTGATCCTAGTCGTCGGTGGCGGTCTCATTGTTGGGCTATTGGTGCCCTTTGATCTAAGCTGGGTCGATACGGCTAGTGAATGGATTTTGTTTCTGCTGCTATTTTTTATTGGTATCCAACTACGCAATAGTGGCCTCACGCTGCGTCAGATTCTGCTCAACAAGCATGGTATGGTCATTGCCGTTGTTATCATCGCAAGCTCACTAATCGGGGGCGTTATCTCTGCGCTTATCTTAGATATCAATGTATTCCGTGGCTTAGCAATGGCTTCTGGCTTCGGTTGGTATTCATTAGCCGGAATCTTGATGGGTGATGCTTTCGGCCCTGTGTATGGCGGCGCCTCTTTTATGATCGAGCTACTGAGAGAGCTGGTTGCATTGGTACTTATCCCTCTCTTTATCCGTACTAAACCTTGTACATCTATCGGTTATGCGGGCGCAACGGCGATGGACTTTACCCTTCCGGTAATCCAAACCACAGGCGGGGTGCGATGTGTCCCTATTGCCATTGTTAGCGGTTTCATATTGAGCTTACTCGTTCCTGTTTTAATGTTGTTCTTTGTCTCTCTTGCAGGCTAGATCGCAGGAATTGTCATTCAAAAGCTCTATATTATGCGCTTACAAGCCCAATAAATTTAGCGAACGCTAAATTAGATAATTAGAAACTATAAGAATTAGCTTTAAAAGGAATCACTATGAAACGCACTATCGTTGCAATGCTGCTAGCCGCAACCTCAACCTTTGCGGCCGCTGCTGACAATGCTTGCCTATCAAAAAAATACGACGCTTACATCGATGCCTCACTACACTGGTACGAAGATTTGTCGACGCTAACTTCAGAGCAATATCCAGAACTTGAAGAAGTCAGCAAGTGGTTCCTTGAAGGACGTAAAAACCATTTCGAACTAAATCGTGCAGCGGTTCACTACTACCTAGAGCAAGACCCAGCAAAAGTTGCGACTAACCAAGCGGTTGAAGCTTGGCTACAGCTTGAACAGAAAGACATAAAGGTACTTGCCTCACGTAGCGACGAGCTTGGTCAACTGGCAAAAGTCACTTTTGGCGATCGCCAAGCTAAACCGCATGAGAAGAATTACGAACTTCGCTCTGCATTTGCAGATCTTCTCAGCCATCCGACTAAGATCGACGCAGCATTAAAACGCTATAACGCATCGATCAAAGAAGTTGAAGCGATTAACTGCAAGTAATCACAAGGCTTGTAGGGGCATTAACTTTTCGACCAACTTCTGCCCGGTAAAATCTAAGATTCGATAATTAAGACGGGACTTTGTTCCCGTTTTCGTTTAGATTGTCCCGCTGCAATAAAAATGATTAGAGCAATGTAGCTGTATGACATCGGAACATAAAACGGCTGACGTGAGTTTCGAGAGTTTACTCCGAATCTTCACCGTCCCAGAAGGACCAGACTCAACGCTAACCAAGATCGAAGAGAAGCTGTCGCGCAACTTGAATAAGTTTTTGCGCGAGCACATCGTGGCAGAAGAAAAACCGCTGCGCGATATCGAAAAAGACTTCTCACATGCGTCGATTCCAGAGCAACCTGAATTCGTATCAGATCATACGCAGCATCTGCTTGATACATTAGTCTCCCATTCTGTTCATACCTCTGCGCCAAGCTTTATTGGTCATATGACTTCGGCACTGCCTTACTTCTTAATGCCGTTGTCGAAAATCATGATTGCGCTAAACCAAAACTTGGTGAAGATAGAGACATCTAAAGCATTCACACCTCTTGAACGTCAAGTTTTAGGCATGTTGCATCGCTTAATCTACGGCGAAAATGACTCGTTTTACAACCAATGGATGCACAGTGCCAACCACTCATTAGGCGCATTTTGCTCTGGCGGCACCATCGCCAACATCACTGCGCTTTGGGTTGCTCGAAACAATGCACTGAAAGCCACCGGCGAGTTCAAAGGTGTAGAAAAAGAAGGCTTATTCAAAGCAATGAAGCACTACGGCTATGAAGGATTAGCCGTACTGGTCTCAGAGCGTGGTCACTATTCGCTAAAAAAAGCAGCCGATGTGCTAGGCATTGGTCAAGAAGGCTTAGTGGCAGTCAAAACAGACAACAACAACCGAATTTGTCCGCAATCTTTACAACAGCGTATCACTGAGCTCAAAGCACAAAACATCAAGCCATTTGCTGTGATTGGTGTGGCGGGCACGACGGAAACAGGCAGCATCGACCCACTGAAAGAAATCGCTCAGATTTGCCAAAAGGAAGATTGTCACTTCCACGTTGATGCGGCATGGGGTGGTGCGACTTTAATGTCAAATAACTATCGCCACCTACTCGATGGTGTTGAGCTGGCAGATTCTGTCACTATCGATGCGCATAAGCAGCTCTATATCCCAATGGGCGCAGGCATGGTGCTGTTCAAGCAGCCTGATGCGATGAAGTCCATTGAGCATCATGCTCAGTATATCCTGCGTAAAGGCTCAAAAGATCTAGGTAGCCATACTCTTGAAGGCTCTCGTTCAGGAATGGCTATGTTGGTGTACGCGGCAATGCACATCATTAGTCGCCCGGGCTACGAACTACTCATTGATCAAAGTATCGAGAAAGCGAAGTTCTTTGCTAACCACATAGAGCAACAACCAGACTTTGAACTAGTCTCCGAACCAGAACTTTGCCTACTGACTTATCGCTATCTACCTGAAAACATTCGTATCGCACTCGAACGCTCAACAGG
The DNA here is from genome assembly GCF_028551255.1 of Vibrio tubiashii. Taxonomy (NCBI): domain Bacteria; kingdom Pseudomonadati; phylum Pseudomonadota; class Gammaproteobacteria; order Vibrionales; family Vibrionaceae; genus Vibrio; species Vibrio tubiashii. The sequence goes on from NZ_CP117029.1 coordinate 2,003,994, forward strand.
TAAGCAGACGCAAGAACTCAACGAATTGCTAAACGAGCTAACTAAGTTTATCCAGAAACGCCAGCGCGAAACGGGCAAATCTTTTGTCTCTCGTACGCGCTTAAACCCAGAAAAGTGGGAGCGTTTGAATACGATTGTCTTTCGCGTGGTGTTGGCTAACCCATTGACTGGCTGCGATATTCTAAGTGCCGTGCTTGAAGAGCAAAGAGAAATTGCTAAGCAAGCCCCTAAGCTCATGGCAAGAATTGAAAGCTTAGCAGAACGTATCCTTGCTGCTTAGGCTGAAACTGAAATTTTATTTCTAGAAAAGTGTAATTTCTCTATCAAGACAAGCCACAAAGATGAATTTTCCAACCACAGAATCGGTAATTCTGTAGTTTAGACAAAATTTTGTTTGAGGCTTGTCATATAATAGCCAATTGCCTTGTAGAAAAGTTGCCGTAAACCTTTTGCTTAGGTTTATACTGGTTCCATGGCGCTGGATTGCACTTACCTTTTTGGGTAACACTTTGTTCCCCATCACTAAATATTCGGGTATATCCAGTGAGTTGTTCTCTATACCCTCGTGAACACTATGAACACATTAGAAAAAATTCAAAAAAACCTAGAAAACTTTAGCAAGTCTGAGCGTAAAGTTGCCGAAGTCATCATGGCATCGCCACAAACTGCTATCCATTCTAGTATTGCTACACTGGCAAAAATGGCTGATGTAAGTGAGCCAACTGTTAACCGCTTCTGTCGTCGTTTGGATACCAAAGGTTTTCCAGACTTTAAACTTCATCTTGCTCAAAGCTTGGCTAACGGTACTCCTTACGTTAACCGAAATGTTGAAGAAGATGATGGCCCTGATGCATACACGCATAAGATTTTCGAATCTACGATGGCATGTTTGGATGTCGCTAAGAACAGCTTAGATCCAATGCAGGTTAATCGTGCCGTCGATTTGCTTACTCAAGCTAAGCGCATCTCATTTTTTGGTTTAGGTGCTTCATCTGCTGTCGCGAAAGATGCGCAAAACAAGTTCATTCGCTTTAATATCCCAATTACTTGCTTTGAAGACATCGTCATGCAGCGTATGAGCTGTATTAACTGTACTGACAACGATGTGATTGTACTGATTTCTCACACTGGTCGAACTAAGAGCCAAGTCGAGATTGCCAATCTAGCACGTGAAAACGGTGCAACGGTTATCGCGATCACCGCTAAAGACTCGCCGCTAGATAAAGCAAGTTCGTTGTCTATCTCACTCGATGTGCCAGAAGATACTGACGTTTATATGCCGATGGCGAGCCGTGTTGTTCAAATGACGGTTATCGACGTTCTAGCAACAGGCTTCACTCTACGCCGAGGGACAGGATTTAGAGAGAACCTGAAGCGTGTTAAAGACGTCTTGAAAGACTCTCGTTACGACAAGCTTTCCCAATTCTAATAAAACGGAGCACTCAGTGCTCCGTTTTTGCATTTGCGACCTGTTCATCAAGCACGCTCAACCGTCTTGATAACTGCCTTGATCTTTCTTGTCGCCCAGAGAGACCACTCTCGCATTTGATTCTTGCTTACGACTTTCAACGGTATTGCAGCTTTCTTGACACTGACAAACTTGGCGTAAGATATAAGTTAAACGTTCTTTGGTCAGAGGCAGTGGGTTACCTTTTATAGCGACAGACTTAAGCGCGTCATCAGCAACTTCTTCGAAAGAGGTCGTACATATGCCGAAACTATCAAGTTTGGGCAATGCCAGTTTCTCTAACATCATATTGACCCACAAGATCGCATCATCACGGCAAGCGTTAACCCTTCCAGTTAAGATTTGAGCTACTTTTGAATATCGGTGCAGCACATCTCCTCTTCCGGCCTGTTTGGCTGCTTTGATGTTTTCAGTCATCACAAACGGAGCGAGTCGGCCTGTAATGACACTATGCGGAGCATCAAGCTTGCCACCCAAAGCTGACGCTAGCCCGTGGGCTGCGCCCAATTTCGCATTGGTTATAGCCATACCACCCAGCATGGCTGCAAAAGAAATGTCAGCTCTCGCCTTGTAGTCATCTTGCAAACACGCGGGCAGTATCGATTGACTTAGCCTGCGTAATCCCTCTTCACAAATCATGTCGGTTAACGGGTTGGGATCGCCACACACATACGCCTCCATTAAATGGGTGAACGCATCCATGGCTCCGCGTCCAGACGTTAACTTATCCGTTCCATAAGTTAGTGTGGGATCAATGATCGCCACATCGGCAAGCATATCAGGGCTACGCAGACTGACCTTGACTTGGTCTTGTCCCGAACGCAGCACAGCATTGCGCGTAACTTCAGAACCCGTGCTTGCGGTAGTTGGAATAGCAATAAATGGAATTGGCTTTGACTTAAGCGGTACGTTTCGCCCCACTACCTCAACATAATCATAGACATCGCCTTGATTTGGGATAACTGCAGCCAGCGCTTTGCCCATATCGAGAACACTTCCTCCACCCATCGCGATGACCATATCAGGTTTAAATTTGCGCCCCACTAAAGCCGTTTCTTCGATCATGGTAATGTTAGGCTCACCATTGATTGCGACGTGTTGATAGCGCATATTTTGCTGTTTAATGTAATGGAGGATTGGGGAGGCGCGGTCGGTATTTTTACCAGTAACAAGAAGGACACTGTAACCATACTGGTTGATAACGGATAACGAGGATTGTAATGCACCTTCCCCAAAAATGATTCGGGTCGAGGTCATAAACTGGAACATACTCAACACACTCCCTGTGACAACCGAGTAATAAGCTTGCACTGAATCAAATGAAATAAACATGACGTAGTGCAACTTGTCAGCAAACGCCTTTATTTTTATAGGGCTTTCTCGACTTGCCGCACACACTAAAGGCATTATTGACAAGGTGAAAGGATACTTTTTGTTCAATAGGATTTACCTATCAAAACAAGAGGCAAATGACTCTTTATTTCCGCCCATGATTCGGGCATAGTTGCACTTAACAAAATACAGGAGAAAGAGAATATGTTCGTAGTTATCTTTGGTCGCCCAGCTTGTCCTTACTGTGTTCGTGCAAAAGAGCACGCTGAAACACTAAAAGCTAAACGCGATGATTTCAACTACCGCTACGTAGACATTCACGCAGAAGGAATTTCTAAAGCGGACCTAGAGAAAACGGTAGGTAAGCCTGTAGAAACTGTTCCTCAGATTTTCATCGATCAAGACCACATCGGTGGCTGTGATGACTTCGAAGCTTACGCAAAAGAGCATCTAGGTCTATTTGACGAGTAATCGCCCAGATTCTACAAGAGCCGCTTATCAATAAGCGGCTTTTTTGTGTCTGAATTTAAACCAACTTACTCATTTCATTGCCTAAGTCAGCTAATAGTAAATTATAAAAATTTTCACTTATCTTTTTGCAATATTCAGATACAATTCGCACACTTAACCTATTCCCCGGCACCAAGACAAGAATTGCCCGTGAACATTGACGTCGTACACTTGCTCGAACAAAACCCTATTCTTCTCATCTTCGTTGTACTAGCGATCGGCCTAGGCATCGGCAAAATTCGCTTTGGCAACTTGCAGTTAGGCAACTCCATTGGCGTGTTAATCACCTCGCTCGTGATGGGTCACCTTGGTTTTAGCTTTAATGCCGAAGCTTTGACTATCGGCTTTATGCTGTTTATCTACTGCGTTGGTATCGAAGCAGGTCCAAACTTCTTCGGTATTTTTTTCCGTGATGGTAAACATTACTTCATCTTAAGCTTAGTCGTGCTCTCTACTGCCCTGTGTATTACCTACTATGCAAGCCACTATATGGGCCTCGATTTTGGTTTATCTGCCGGTATGATGGCCGGAGCGTTAACCTCAACGCCCGTACTGGTAGGTGCGCAAGATGCTCTCAATTCCGGGCTTGCCACTACACCACGTAATATGGATTTTAACCAAGTCATCGAAAACTTGTCGGTAGGTTATGCGATGGCCTACTTGATTGGCCTGATCAGTATGATTATGTTTGCCAAGCTTCTGCCTAAACTGCAAAAGCAAAACCTATCAGACTCCGCACAGCAAATCGCACAAGAGCGAGGACTGGGTAGCTCAGGACAACGCAAAGTTTACTTACCAATCATTCGCGCGTACCGAGTCGGACAAGAGCTCATCGATTGGATTGACGGCAAAAACTTACGCGAGCTTGGTATTTACCGACAAACAGGGTGCTATATCGAGCGAATTCGACGTAATGGTATTCTAGCCCACCCAGACGGTGACGCGATTTTGCAGCAAGGAGACGAAATTGCCCTGGTTGGCTTCCCGGATAGCCACGCACGTCTAGATCCAAGCTTCCGCAACGGTAAAGAGGTTTTCGACCGTAACCTTCTTGACCTGCGTATTGTTGAAGAAGAGATCGTCGTAAAGAGTGACTCAATTGCGGGTAAACGTCTGTCAGATCTTAACCTTTCTGAATATGGCTGTTTCCTGAACCGCGTGGTCCGCGCTCAAATCGAAATGCCAATGGATCTGGACATTGTTCTCGCTAAAGGAGACATACTTCAGGTCAGTGGTGAAAAGAGCCGCGTTCATGGTCTTGCTGAAAAAATTGGTTTCATTTCAATCCATAGCCAAATGGCAGACTTGCTGGCGTTTTGTAGCTTCTTCATCCTTGGCATTATGTTTGGTTTGATCACCATGACATTCGGTCAAGTCTCCTTTGGACTCGGTAATGCGGTAGGCCTTTTACTTTCCGGTATTACACTGGGCTTTTTACGTGCCAACCACCCTACCTTTGGTTATGTACCTCAGGGGGCGCTAAACATGGTCAAAGACCTTGGCTTAATGTTCTTTATGGTAGGAATTGGACTGAGTGCAGGTGGCAAAATGTTTGAGCACCTCTCTCAGGTTGGCTTACAGGTGATTGGACTCTCTTTCGTGATCAGTGTGGTCCCCGTTGTCGTTGCCTACTTAGTCGGAGCCTATCTACTAAAGATGAACCGAGCTCTGCTGTTTGGTGCAATTATTGGCGCACGCACCTGCGCACCGGCCATGGACATCGTTAACGACTACGCTAAGTCTACCATTCCTGCATTGGGTTATGCGGGTACTTATGCGATAGCCAATATCCTGATGACGCTTGCTGGTACCGTACTCATTATCTTGAGCTAACCTCTGAATCTCAGCGAATAAAAAAGGCTTCCGATTGGAAGCCTTTTCTGTGTTTGTCATATTGAGCTCTATTAGCTCAGCGGTCTGAGGTAAGCTAAGAAACGTTTTTCTGCAAACTTGAAGCAAGCAAGAATGATGAAAGTCAGTGCCATATAGAACAGGCCTGCAGTCAAAAACGATTCAAATGGCGCGTAGTAGCGTGAGTTTACTAGGCGAGCAGCACCTGTCAGGTCAACAATAGTTACTATACCTGCTACAGCACTACCGTGAAGCATAAAGATAACTTCGTTACTGTAAGCTGGAAGTGCACGGCGCAATGCGCTTGGCAAAATAATGCGTCGATAGGTTTTAAACGTACTCATACCATAGGCTTTCGCAGCTTCCACTTCGCCTTTCGGAAGACCATTGATTGCACCGCGAATGATTTCGGCTGTATAAGCTGCGGTGTTTAATACGAACGCGACTAAAGCGCAAAACCATGCATGCTCCCAAAGGGTGTCTTTGACTGGGAAGAATTGATCCATACCATAGTAGATAAGATACAACTGAACTAGCAGCGGGGTTCCACGAAAAAAGTAGATAAATGCCCAACTAGGCCCATTAAGCAAATAGTTATGGCTATTGCGTGCGATACCAAGAGGAATTGCTACAAACAGCCCAATAATTAGTGCAAGGGTAACTAGCCATGCTGTAGTCCAAAGACCATCCAGATAAATCGGCAAGCTTTCTATGATCAAAGAAAAGTCCATTCTTTACCTCGCATGAATACTGAATTTGCGCTCTACCATTTTCAGGAACCCTGTCGAGACACTGGTAAAGAATAAGAAAATAAGCGCGACCGCCATATAAAAAGTAAAAGGCATCTTGGTCGTACCCGCAGCAAGCGAACTCATACGCACCATATCTTCAAGACCAATAATTGAAACAAGTGCGGTTGTTTTGAGCAAAACTAGCCAGTTGTTACCAAAGCCTGGTAACGCGTGACGAATCATCTGTGGAAGAAGTATGCGCCTAAACGCTAATAGAGAGCTCATTCCATAAGCCTTTGCCGCTTCAAGTTCTCCACGGTCGACCGCCATGATTGCGCCACGGAAAGTCTCTGCCATATAAGCGCCAAAGATAAAGCCAATGGTAAGAACACCGGCAATAAATGGACTGACGTCGATATAGTCTGGTAAGTAAGAGGTCCACTCATGATTTGGGTCGCTGGAAGCAAACCATTCGTTGAGCCATTCATTGATGGAATAAAGGCTATTGTTAAGAAGAATTTGTCCACCAAAGAATATTAGCATCATCAGAACTAAGTCTGGAATGCCACGAATCACCGTTGTATATAAAGTCGCAATTGCTCTAGCCCAACGGTAGGGAGCCATTTTAGCAAGCGCTCCAAGCATACCTAAAATCATTGCCACCAACAGTGACAATAATGCAACCTCAATGGTCACAACGGCCCCTTTTAAAATAGAGGCTTCATATCCTTGTAAATCCAGCATAGGTACGTTCCTGATCCCTAAACTTTATAAAAAGGCCGCTAGTCATACTCCTAGGAACAAAAACTAACGGCCATTAACTAAACGATTACTGACCGTAAACGTCGTAGTTGAAGTACTTAGCAGCGATGTCTTGGTAAACACCTTTCTCGCGTAGAGAGATGATTGCTGCATCTAGCTTTTTAGTAAGGTCTTTATCTTGTTTGCGAACAGCAATTCCCATACCTTCACCGAACCATTTCGCATCAGTTAGAGCAGGGCCAACGAATTCGTATGCTTCACCGCCAGCTTTATTTAGTACGCCTTCTTCAAGCGCTGACGCATCACCCAGTACCGCAACAACGCGACCGTTAGCAAGGTCTAAGTAAGCTTCATCAAAAGAGCCGTAACGTACGATTTCTACTTTGTCACCGTAGTTGTCAGTCAGATACTTGTCGTGAGTTGTTGCACGTTGTACCGCGATTTTTTGACCATCTAGGTTATCAAAATCAAGCCCAGCGCCTTTCTTCGCAATGAATTTATTTGGGATCTGAGCATATTTGCCAGTGAAATCCACTTTCTTCTTACGCTCTTCAGTAATAGACATTGCAGCGATGATTGCATCGTATTTACGCGCAAGCAGTGAAGGGATAATACCGTCCCAATCTTGAGGAACAATTTTACATTTGACCTGCATTTCAGTACAAAGCGCGTTCGCCATGTCTACATCAAAGCCTTTTAGAGAACCATCAGCCTCTGTCCAGCTAAACGGAGGGTAAGCACCTTCAATACCGAAGCGAACTGTTTTCCATTCTTTCGCTTGCGCTACGCCAGATACCGCAGTCGCTGCCAGTGTTGCTGCTAATAACCACTTTTTCATTTCCATACTCCTGTGATTGTGATTCTTATTTTTTAACTTAGTTGTTGGTTGTGTTTGCCGCTAAGCGGCGATTAATAAATTGATGAGATAAACTGCTGCAGACGTTCTGAGTCCGGATTGGTAAAGAGTTTAGCTGGATCGCCTTGTTCTTCCACTAAACCTTGATGTAAGAACATCACATGGTTCGATACGTCACGTGCGAAGGCCATTTCGTGAGTCACCACCAACATAGTTCGACCTTCTTCAGCCAAGTCACGCATAACGCCAAGCACTTCACCAACGAGCTCTGGGTCAAGTGCTGATGTTGGTTCATCAAACAGCATGACTTCAGGGTCTACCGCTAACGCACGAGCGATAGCAGCGCGTTGCTGCTGACCACCCGACAAGTGACCTGGGTAATAATCTTTACGCTCGTACAAACCCACTTTCTTTAATAGGAGTTCTGCGTTTTCAATCGCTTGAGCTTTCGGTACACCCAATACATGTACAGGTGCCTCAATGACATTTTCGAGCACTGTCATGTGTGACCAGAGGTTGAATCCTTGGAAAACCATAGCAAGACGCGAACGGATGCGTTGAACTTGCTTTTCATTGGCAGGAACCGCCTCACCTTGGCGATTGTTTTTCATTTGAATTAACTCACCGTTAACCCAAATTTCGCCTTCAGTTGGTGTTTCAAGAAGGTTTATACATCTAAGAAAGGTACTTTTACCGGAACCTGATGAACCGATAATAGAGATGACGTCCCCTTTATGAGCTTCTAACGAGATGCCCTTTAAAACTTCATTTTGTCCGAATGTTTTGTGCAGTTCTTTTATGTCCAGCGCTGGTACATCTTTCATGCGCTTTTACTCCCTGTATTTATTATGACCAATTGCATCGGCTAAATGCTTTTGGCTGACTGCTGGGTTCCACCCACATTGCGATACAAACTAGCACTACCCCGCCCAACTTGCAACAAATTATTAACCTGCAAATCAGCAATATCTAGCCACTTTATATGACTAATAATGCATTCAATAGTCAAATAAGCTCCAAAATTCGCATAAAACACTTCCTCTACCAAACAATAAACCAAATCTATTAATTAACATTTTTATAAAAACAAGATCTATCTCAACAAACCATCTTAAGTTTGATATTGGTCGCGATTTAACTCCTTGTTATCCGCTAATAAAACTCACATTATGAAACTAAATTTCAATCAAAACTGCTACTGTCTCGCCTACTCGCCAATGTTGTGTAGTTTTCTTTCACAACCTTTCATAAAGTGATCTAAATCAATCACTCTTAAGGGTTAGCACGTTAAACTCGCGTCAAAGATAAAAGCCTCAATAGTCGTACTTTTTGTCTTTAAATCCTCTATGCTATAGCACATCAAGTGCACGCTACATGAGGTAGACCAGGAATCAAGGCAGGAAGCTATGCCAGGTTTTGCTGGGTGACCGTCACAGAACAATAATCGGGTCACTCATTGAAGAATCATTAACTTTTTAGAATATGAGGAATCTATGTCAGACGCAGTCAATAAACCGCACTCTGATTCGGATATCGAAAATAAGAGCTATCAAGAGCTGCATCGTCCAGCTTCTGAGTTTGAAAGCCGTTCAGACTATCTAGACCACGAACTACAAATCATGAAGCCACGTCGCTTTGGTTTGAACCTTCCTGGTCGCGACTTCCGTTTCGAGCTTGAAGACCTAGTTCCAGCACTTGCAGGTACTATCGGTATTATCGCGATGTACTCTGCGGTAATGATGTCTTGGGCTGAGGGGCTTACTGCCGCTTGGGACCATATCAACCTAGGTAAAGAATTTGCGATTGAAGTCGCGCGTGTAGAGATGCTTATCCCTGCGCTGCTATTCTGTGTTCTTGCCTCTGGTTTCATTAACCCGAAAGCAAACCTCGCCGGTAACCACGGCCCAATGATCCCTCTTATCGGCACGATCGCTCTAGCCGGTGCTCACCCTCTTGCATTGGCAATCCTAATCGGTATCTTCGGCCTGCTACTTAGCTTCCTTAAAGGCGGTTCTAAGCTAGTTAACTTGACCTCACAAGGAACCGCGGGCGGCTTGCTTATCTTCCTTGGTTTAACCGGTACTATGAGCCAAATTAACTCCATCCAGTCATGGGCAGTCGGCTTACAGTCAGACACTGTTGTTGCTGGCAGCATGGGTTACGTTGGCCTTATTGTTCTAGCCGTCACTATTGCACTTTACGCTTACCTAGCGAAAGTGAACAAGCGTTGGCTAGCCATCCCAGTGTGTGCCTTTACTGGTCTAGTGATTGCTCTCGTTCTCGGCGCAGGGTTCGACATCAAGTTCGTGACTGAAACAGGTCTACCGAACCTAAACCCTGTTTACTGGTGGGGCAGCACTGAAGAAGGTTGGATGCTAGGTCTACCAAACGTAGAACACTTTATCGCGTCTCTTCCATTTGCGATTCTTGCGGTAGCAATGTGGTCTCCTGACTTCTTAGGTCACCGTATCTTCCAAGAGCTGAACTACCCTAAAAAGACTGAAAAAGTACTAATGGACGTTGATGACACAATGACGATGTGTTCAATCCGTCAGATGGTTGGTACAGCAGTTGGTGGTGGTAACATCACGTCATCTTGGGGTACATACATGATCCCAGCGGCGATCGCGAAACGTCCTATCCCAGCGGGTGCTATCCTTCTTGGTCTATTGGTTATGATCATCGCGATCCTTGGCTTCCCAATGGATATCGCTGTATGGCCACCAGTAATGCGCGTTGCTCTACTGGTTGGTGTATCGCTTCCTCTGCTTGAAGCTGGTATGCAAATGGTGAAAGACTCAAAAGATTCACAAGCGGCGGGGATCTGTATCTTCGGCTCTGCAGTTGTGAACCCAGTTCTTGCTTGGGCACTGACTATGCTACTGGACAACAACGGCCTGATTGGTGATAAAGAGCGCGCATCACGTCTATCGTTTGTCGACAAAATCGTGATTCCAGTTGGCGTACTTGTTATCTGTCTAGTGGCAATGCTAGCGGTAGGCATGCTTGAAGGCCAATACGGCATCCCTGCATTCCTATAATCAACACCTAGTTGAGAGTCGATAGCGGCTCTCAACTTTTTTTTAATATCTGTATCAATACTAAAAAAAACTTTAGATAAAGGGCGATTTATTGATTTAGTTTAAGGTTTGCAAAATTTTTTTAGTTTATCCTTGAAACCAAGTTGATAGATCACCATATAAAAAGTAGTGACAATATTTATAGTTTTATGTCCTTTCAGTGATCGATTTTAAAGACTATACATATTGTTATTCATAAGAGTGTACCGCCCCATGATTGGGAGTCTGACTCGCTCAACGGATCAGATAGGTACGTGTTTTTTCTACTAAAAAGGTAGGTATGTCATGGCAGAGCAATTTGCTAAAGCTTGGGAAGGTTTTGCTGAAGGTGATTGGCAAAACACAGTTAACGTTCGCGACTTCATTCAGAAGAACTACACTCCGTACGAAGGCGACGAATCTTTCCTAGTTTCTGAAGGTACTGAAGCGACAAACACGCTTTGGGCTAAAGTAATGGAAGGCATCAAGCAGGAGAACTCTACTCACGCACCTGTTGATTTCGATACTTCTGTTATCTCTACCATCACTTCTCATGATGCTGGTTACATCAACAAAGATCTTGAGACTATCGTAGGTCTACAAACTGAAGCTCCGCTTAAGCGTGCAATCATGCCAAACGGCGGCGTACGTATGATCGAAGGTTCTTGTAAAGCATACGGCCGTACTCTAGATCCTCAAGTTTCTAAGATCTACTCTGAGTACCGTAAAACACACAACCAAGGTGTTTTCGATATTTACTCTCCTGATATCCTAAAATGTCGTAAGTCTGGTGTTCTGACTGGTCTTCCAGATGCATACGGCCGTGGTCGTATCATCGGTGACTACCGTCGCGTAGCATTATACGGTGTAGACTTCCTAATGAAGGACAAAGTTGCTCAGTTCCACTCTACTCAAGAGAAACTAGAAGCTGGCGACGATCTACAAATGACTATGCAACTGCGTGAAGAGCTTCAAGAGCAACACCGCGCACTAGGTCAAATGAAAGAAATGGCTGCGTCTTACGGCTTCGACATTTCTGGTCCTGCGACTACTGCACAAGAAGCAATCCAGTGGACTTACTTCGGTTACCTAGCAGCTGTTAAATCTCAAAACGGCGCGGCTATGTCTCTAGGTCGTACTTCTACTTTCCTAGACGTATACGTTGAGCGTGACATCGCAGCTGGCATCATCACTGAAGAACAAGCTCAGGAAATGATCGACCACTTCGTAATGAAGCTACGTATGGTTCGCTTCCTACGTACTCCTGAGTACGATGAGCTATTCTCTGGCGACCCAATCTGGGCAACAGAATCTATGGGTGGTATGGGTGTTGACGGTCGTACTCTTGTTACACGTACGAACTTCCGTTTCCTAAACACGCTATACACTATGGGTCCTTCTCCAGAGCCAAACATCACTGTTCTTTGGTCTGAGCAGCTACCTGACGGCTTCAAAAAGTTCTGTGCGAAAGTATCTATCGATACTTCTTCAATCCAGTACGAAAACGACGACCTAATGCGTCCAGACTTCGACAACGATGACTACGCTATCGCTTGTTGTGTATCTCCAATGGTTATCGGTAAGCACATGCAGTTCTTCGGCGCTCGTGCAAACCTAGCTAAGACTCTACTTTACGTTATCAACGGCGGTGTAGATGAGAAGCTTAAGATCCAAGTTGGTCCTAAGACTGAAGCTATGACTGACGAAGTTCTAGACTTCGACAAAGTTTGGGCTGGTCTAGACAACTTCATGGATTGGCTAGCTAAGCAATACGTGACTGCGCTAAACGCAATCCACTACTCTCACGACAAGTACAGCTACGAAGCAGCGCTTATGGCTCTACACGACCGTGACGTACGTCGTACAATGGCTTGTGGTATCGCTGGTCTATCTGTTGCAGCTGACTCTCTATCTGCAATCAAGTACGGTACAGTTAAGCCAATCCGTGACGAAGACGGCATCGCGATCGACTTCGACATCTCTGGCGACTACCCGAAATTTGGTAACAACGACGCTCGTGTTGATGACATGGCTTGTGAACTTGTTACTATCTTCATGAACAAGATCCGTAAGCTTAAGACTTACCGTGATGCAGTACCTACACAGTCTATCCTTACTATCACTTCAAACGTGGTATACGGTAAGAAGACAGGTACTACGCCAGACGGTCGTAAAGCAGGTGCTCCATTCGCTCCAGGTGCAAACCCAATGCACGGCCGCGATGAGAAAGGTGCGGTAGCATCTCTAACATCTGTAGGTAAACTACCGTTTGCTGATGCAAAAGATGGTATCTCTTACACCTTCTCTATCGTGCCAAATGCACTAGGTAAAGAAGAGAACTCACAGCGCGCTAACCTAGCAGGTCTAATGGATGGTTACTTCCACCACGAGACTGGCATCGAAGGTGGTCAACACCTAAACGTGAACGTTCTAAACCGCGAAACTCTAGAAGACGCAGTTAAGAACCCTGAGAAATACCCTCAGCTTACAATCCGTGTATCTGGTTACGCTGTACGCTTTAACTCTCTAACTGCAGAGCAGCAAAAAGACGTAATCGCACGTACATTCACTGAGTCTCTATAATCTCAGATTAATGAATGATTGAAAAAGCCCCGCTTGACGCGGGGCTTTATTTTTTCTATCAATCATTTACTGCGTATTCAGAGATACGGTGCACATTTCACTTCACTGGTATACTTATTGCTAACGTTTAATTCAATTAATCCTGTACTATCAGAACTCTAATTGAGCTAAGCAACAAGCCTATGAAGTTAAATCGAACTCTAATTCTGCCTCTATTGCTAGTCTCTACGACGGGCCTAGCTTCAGAAAAATCGACCGTTTCTTTCTCTCTCGACAACGATGGCATTTTCGGTGTCGACCAAGACTACACCAACGGCCTGTTTCTCAGCTACACCACTGGTGCTATTGCGCCCTACCCAATTTTCGAGCCTCTCAGCCTCTCGTTTTGGGGCGGAGCTTCATTGGACAAATTTGAGTTTGTACTTGGCCATAAGATGTATACACCGTCAGACATTGAGTCGACGACACCTATGGTAAATGACAGGCCTTACGCAGGTTTTCTTCATACCGAATTCAACTACATCAGTTTACACCCACAGCAAGCACAACGCTTTAATCTGACTCTGGGTGTAACCGGTGATAAAGCGCTATCAGAAGATGCGCAAAAGTTAGTGCATTCCATCACTAAGTCTGATGAACCGAATGGTTGGGCATTTCAGGTTGACGATAGCTTCGCTGGCAGTGTGGGTTACCTTACTCACTTTAATCTATGGCGTCAGCGCTCTATTGCTAACACTGACTGGGAGATCTCTAACGTCTCAGAAATCAACGCAGGTAACTTCCGAAGTGATGTTTCTACTGGCTTTATGTTCCGCTGGGGTTCAGATTTGGGTGGAAATATGGGCGCGGCTAATATTGATAACGAAAATCCGTTTCGAGCCGGCATGCTTGGGGGCTCTCAAGGCGGTTGGTTTGTCTTTACCGGTATTGAAGCTCGCTACCGCTTCAATGATATTACCGTTGAAGGTGATCGCTCTGGCGTGAGGGATTACGCGATTGCTAAAGGCGAAGACCCAAGTCGCTACGATGTAACGTTAGAACACAATCAAGCAACCGCAGTAGCTGGTTTTGCTTGGTACAACCAAAGCTTTGGCGCAACATTAACCGCTACCGTGAAAACGCCAGACTACAAAGAAGCAAAAGAAAGCATGTATGGCACCGGTGGCATTGCCTTATACGCTTTCTTCTAAAGCCTTAAATTGTGAACTTCTGGCAGTCTTGATTCAAGCTGCCAGACCTTTCCTCAACCACTCCACTAACACTTCGTAGTTGTTCATTGTTCTGCTCTAACTCTTTCATAGCCGAAGAAATTTGCGTCATATTATCTGCCATTGACTGACTGGTCGTCGCAAGTTCTTTGATTGAAGAAAAAATGACTTCAGTTTGATGCGATGCTTCATCTGCTTTTTCAGTAATCAACCTAAGCGCATCCATTGCCTCTTGACCACGAGCCCGCCCTGTTGCCATTGAAGATTCAGATTGACCAATATATTGAATCACTTCAGCACTTTCTTTCTTCATGGTGTCTATAGTGCCAGAAATTTCCGTTACTGCATCGACGGTACGAACGGCTAGGCTGCGAACCTCATCTGCCACCACGGCAAAACCTCGCCCTTGCTCCCCTGCCCTTGCCGCCTCAATAGCTGCATTCAACGCCAGTAAGTTAGTTTGTTCAGCAATACCATTAATAATTTCCATTACAGAGTCGACCTTCGAAGAGGCTTCTTCCAGCAATTGAATGTGTCCCGCTGCAGACGTTAATATCGTCCCGACTTCTTCAAGCGACCCAATCGCAGCGCCAATAACTTTGGCTCCCTCTTCAGCCGCGTCTGTTGAAGAACGCGATATTTCAGAAACAAACTCCAACGAGCTGGATACCTCTTGAGTCGTGACACTCACCTCTTCCGTGGCAGATGCCAACAGCTGAGTCTGCCCTAATACCTCTGATTGATGGTGAGCCAACATATCTAGGCCTTGGTTTAATTCAGCGGCATTACCCGACAACGCTTGACTACTGTCTTGTACACCACGAACTAGCCCACCCAGATTTTCACAGCTTTCGTTAATGCTGCTGGCTAATTGATTAAATTCATCGTTAGGGTTTTTGGTCAACGCCATTCGTTGAGATAAGTCACCACTCGATACCCCGTGCAACACCTGTCGAGTTCTCGCCAGCGATTTAGCCAAAGATGTGCTTTGCATAACGAAAATAGCGACGGTAAAGACAGCTAACAATACACAAGCCACCAGCACAGACCACAAGGTTTGCTCTGAAGTGTTTTCGGCTGATGATTGGTACTGCTGAGAAATCGAACCGAGTTCATCAGTAATAGAGGCGATTAACTGTGTCAACTGTGCTTTAGAAGTCAGCAATTGCTGCTCAACGCTACCTAACTGCTGCGATAATTCACTGACCCTGACAAAGGTAGATTTATATTGTTCGATTTCCTTTTCATATAGCTCCAGCATCGCATAAACATTAGACATACTTTCAAAGCTGCCCATAGCGCGATTAAACAATTTCAAATTCTCTTCATTCGGTTGGAGCAAATAATTTTGTTGAGACTTCACCATTGCCTGAAAATCGGAGTTAAGCGTCACCATTCCGGTCTCTTCGATTTTCTTTTCAATCGTATCTGCCAATTGTTTTAGTTCACCAAGTTTTCCTTCATCAATGGTGAAACCAAGTTCTTGTTTCAAATTTAGCCACGGGTTAGCCGCAGACTCAAAATCATTCACATTTCGGGTAAGTTTGTCTGCTTGCTGGGTCAGTTCAAGCTTGGAGAGAAATTCAGCATCTTTATTAACAGCAGCGACTATTGCCGAGATCTCTTGTGTTGCCGTTGAAACTTGAGATCCACTTAAATTATCCAAGTTACTGCTCAGCGTAAGAATCTTACTCTGCGTTTGGTAGATAGACATTGACCCCGTAGATATATCACTACTCAAATGATACTGGTCGCTCATTTGGGTCAATCTTGATGAAGTAAATCCAGCTAAAGCGACAAAGCCTAATGCTAATACAACCAAAAATAGCATCACCTTTTGCTTTTGCGAAAGTGCAAGCATATCCATAAATAATCCCTTAACATCAGTGGTATGCGTTAATACTTGCCTAGCCAACAATTATCTTTTTATTATTAAAATTCTTATATTTGCAACAATTTTATAACATACATTTTAGTCCAAGTACGCTTTTTTTTCTTATTTCGCAAAATGTTGTTTCTCGGAATCTCTAACCCTATTTAAACCCCACTTTTTGTAATAAAATAACAGGCAAATTACTAAATACGAGATGAGCACATGTCAACAACTGGTCGTATTCATTCTTTCGAGTCCTGTGGGACAGTAGACGGACCTGGTATTCGTTTTATTGTCTTTTTGCAAGGTTGCTTAATGCGTTGTATGTACTGTCATAATCGCGACACATGGGATACTCACGGTGGTAAGGAAGTGACCGTTGAAGAAATCATTAATGAAGCAAAATCTTATCGTCACTTTATGAATGCTTCAGGTGGTGGTGTGACGTGTTCCGGTGGTGAAGCCATGCTTCAACCTGAGTTTGTCCGCGACTTTTTCCGCGCAGCCCATGCTGAAGGTATTCACACTTGCCTGGATACCAACGGCTATATTCGTAAACACACTGACGTCATTGACGAGGTGCTTGAAGCGACGGACTTAGTCATGCTTGATCTTAAGCATATGAAAGATGAGATCCATCATGACTTTATCGGCGTCTCGAATAAAAGAACGTTAGACTTTGCTCGTTACCTACATAAGATTGGGCAAAAAACTTGGATTCGCTATGTCGTCGTTCCTGGTTATACGGATGATGAAGAAGCGGCACATATGCTAGGTGACTTCATTAAAGACATGGACAACATTGAAAAGATTGAGCTTCTCCCTTATCACAAGCTTGGCGCTCATAAATGGGAAGCTCTAGGTATCGAGTATCCACTAGAAGGGACTAACCCACCTTCAAAAGAAACCATGGACAATATCGTATCAATTCTTGAGCAGTATCACTCAAACGTTAAATACTGATACCACTTAACGTCTAATTCGTAAAAAATACCAACCCACTTCAACTCGGTTGGTATTTTTTTGAGGTTTAAATGGAGTTAAACGAACTACTAGCGCTTTTCATTATACTCATTGCTCTGCTCTTTGTGTGGCGTGATGTTAAAGAAGTATTCCTACCGAAATTAGTCAATGAACGTACGTTTCAGCACATTACCTTTGCAATCACATTTGCTTTGTTCGTACTCTGGTCAGCAGATGCTGGGGTAAAAGAAGGGTTATCAATCCACTTTCTCGGCATAACGGCGCTGACTTTGATGTATGGTTGGCAAAGTGCTTTTGCCCTCTCTATTGTCGTTGCTTTGCTCATGGCGTTATTTGGCGAGATGACCTTCTACGCGCTACCCGAATACTTACTCTTCTCCTGCTTAATTCCGATACTTATCAGCTATAGCGTGTTCCTAGTGAGTTATCGCTATCTACCAAGAAATATATTTGTGTTTATTTTCGTTGCGGGTTTTCTCAATGGCGGCCTAACAGGGACTTTTCACCTAGTCATCAACTCAGGATATTTTCTTATCGTTAGCGATTACGACTGGCAAACGATTTTTGATAACTACCTAGTGTTTACTCCTCTACTCGCTTTCCCTGAAGGACTCCTTAATGGGATGACAGCAGCGGTATTAACTGTGTTCAAACCAGAATTATTGCGAGTATTTTCCGATCGCGACTACATTTACAATCACTATCACAAATAGTAACCAAATTTGTTGTCCAATCTTTGTGCTTTTCATATTAAATATGTGTTGAGATCATGTTTCACCCTGCAAAGAACAGATAACCTAAGCACATTAAAAATGTATTAGATTATTTTAGTGAGGCCACCATGGAAATGACTAACGCTCAACGTTTGATCCTTTCGAATCAGTATTACCTAATGTCGCAACTTGACCAAGAAAATGCGGCAAAATACCAACGCCTACAAACCATTGTAGAGCGCGGCTATGAACTGCAAATGCGCGAACTCAACAAAGACTTTGGTTGTTTAGTCGAAGCGGAATGCCGCGAGATCATCGACATCATGGAAATGTACCATGCGATGCAAGAGTCAAACAAAATGCTCTCTGAGCAAGAACAAGGTGAAGTTGACCAACGCCGTTTAACCTTCCTAGGATTCGATATTGCTTCTGAAGCGCAACTTGTTAACTACGTACGCTTCCTTGTTGACTCTGAAGGTTTATACCCGCAATTTAGCAAAGGCGAACACCACTTCAACGCCCAAATGCCAATGCTAGAAAAATATCGCCGTATGTTAAATACATGGCGTAACTGCCCTCGCCAGTACCACTTGTGTGCTAACGAGTTAAAGCAGATTTTTAACGCCTAGTTGATATATGAAAAAGAAACCGCCGACGAGGCGGTTTTTTTAATATTCATCCCGTTAAAATACGTAGGCGACACCTAAATTGGCTGAAGTCGTTACGCCGCTTTCAATTAACGGACTGTTTTCGATACCACCTTCAATATTGGTGTATCGCACTCCTCCGGTAACGCGTATTTTAGGTGTGATATGCATGTAACCAGACGCCCCAATGAAGAACAGCCCGTCCCAGTCTGCATCGAATTCGTCGAAGTTAGAGCGCGCCGCTTCTTCAGAGCTCACTCCGTATAAATGGTTGTTCAATCGCTCACTGTTGTATGCAAAGCCCATTGAAGGTGTGATACCCCAGCCGTTTCTGCGAATCGGTAACCGCCATACCGCCTCTGCATAAATACCGCTATGACGATGTAAGATGTCACTGCCCGCCGTCGCTTCAAACAAACCAACTAAAGTGATTACTTGGTAGCTTACCCCACCTAACACAGTCGCTTGTCGCTCATCCATCAATCTAATATCAGGGTTAGTTGAATCTTCAGGTTTTAACGTACGAGGATCATATGCAGCCCTAAAGATAATGTTTTGCGGTGAACCAATTGGGTATAAGCGATATCCGGCAGTAAAGCCACGCAAGAATAGATGCTCACCTTCATAGCCAACAAGGGGAATAATGGTTTCATTCGATGGCGTGTCTTTATAGACTGCCGGCGAGTATGAAGCAGCGGCACCAATTGACCACTGGGAGATTTTTGCCGTAGCCTGTGGGGCAACCAATAAGATCGCTGCGGGAAGTAACCTTTGCCAGAGAGATTTCAAAACAACACCTAATACATAACTGGAGTGAATAACGGCGCAATTATATGGAACGTCATACATTTACGCAATAACTCATATTCAAAGCAATAATTACACCAACCTCTAATAACAACCTGCTTGTATCGCTTAAATCAAGTGAGCGATCAATTTGCATAAGCACACAGTCACACAGTGAGCTCAATAATAACCACCACAAATATCTGATTCTGCACGTTACAATTGAGTGTGGTCTGACAACTAGCTCTTGGTCACAAATTGTAATTAAACACATATTTTTTAAGCAAAATTCTAAAAACCAACTAATCTTAAGTAAGAAAGGATTTGCTTTTCTATGCGGGTTTATTGTCAGTTTGACAGGTTCAGAGGGGAATTCATTATGAGTATTTTCGACCATTTCCAAGCGCGCTACGAAGCCTCAAAGGATGAGGAGTTATCACTGCAAGAGTTTTTAGCTCTATGTAAGGATGACAAAAGCGCTTATGCCAACGCAGCTGAGCGACTATTAATGGCAATTGGCGAGCCAGAGGTCATTGATACAGCGCAAGACCCACAACTGAGTCGTATTTTCTCCAACCGCGTGATTTCTCGATACGACACATTTAAAGACTTCTACGGTATGGAAGATGCCATCGAGCAGATTGTTTCCTACCTCAAACATGCGGCTCAAGGGCTTGAAGAACGCAAGCAGATTCTTTATCTACTTGGTCCGGTGGGTGGCGGTAAATCTTCTTTAGCCGAAAAACTAAAAGCGTTGATGCAACAAGTTCCAATTTATGTGCTTTCCGCTAACGGTGAACGCAGCCCTGTTAACGATCACCCATTCTGTCTGTTTGATGTCAATGAAGATGGTGATCTACTTAAACAAGAGTATGGCATTGAGAAACGCTACCTACGCTCGATTATGTCTCCGTGGGCAGCAAAACGACTCCATGAATTTGGTGGCGACATCTCGAAATTCAAAGTAGTCAAAGTTAGACCTTCTATTCTAGACCAACTAGCGATAGCTAAAACTGAGCCAGGTGATGAAAACAACCAAGACATTTCGTCTTTGGTCGGTAAAGTTGATATTCGACAGCTAGAGCACTTCTCACAAGACGATCCAGATGCTTACAGCTACTCGGGCGCACTATGTCGAGCAAACCAAGGTTTGATGGAATTCGTAGAGATGTTTAAAGCGCCAATCAAGGTGCTTCACCCGCTACTTACTGCAACCCAAGAAGGCAACTACAATGGTACGGAAGGCCTATCAGCCCTACCATTTGATGGCATGATTCTCGCTCACTCGAACGAATCAGAGTGGCAAACATTCCGCAACAACAAAAACAACGAGGCATTCCTCGACCGTGTCTACATAGTCAAAGTGCCATACTGTCTACGCGTTGCGGAAGAAGTAAAGATCTACCAAAAACTGCTCGACCATTCAGAGCTATCGAAAGCGCCATGTTCACCAAGCACGCTAGAGCTGCTTTCACAGTTCAGCATTCTATCTCGACTTAAAGAGCCAGAGAACTCATCGATCTTCTCCAAGATGAGAGTCTACGATGGTGAAACGCTCAAAGACACAGATCCTAAAGCGAAGAGCTATCAAGAGTATCGTGACTTTGCGGGCGTCGATGAAGGCATGTCAGGTCTTTCAACCCGTTTCGCGTTCAAGATTCTATCGCGGGTATTTAACTTCGATCAAACAGAAGTCGCGGCAAACCCTGTTCACCTTTTCTATGTTATCGAGCAGCAGATCGAACGTGAGCAATTCCCTCAAGAAACGGCAGAGAAGTATCTAGAGTTCTTGAAAGGCTACTTAGTACCACGTTACGTCGAGTTTATCGGTAAAGAGATCCAGACCGCCTACTTAGAGTCCTATTCAGAGTACGGTCAGAACATCTTTGACCGTTATGTAACCTATGCAGATTTCTGGATTCAAGACCAAGAATACCGCGATCCAGAAACTGGTCAGCTATTCGACCGCTCTGCATTAAACAATGAACTAGAAAAAATCGAAAAAACAGCCGGTATAAGCAACCCGAAAGATTTCCGTAATGAAATCGTCAACTTTGTGCTTCGTGCTCGCGCCAACAACAATGGTACCAACCCAGTTTGGACAAGCTACGAAAAACTGCGCACTGTGATTGAGAAGAAAATGTTCTCAAATACAGAAGAGTTGCTACCAGTTATCTCCTTCAACACTAAAACCTCTTCTGAAGATCAGAAGAAACACGATGACTTCGTCGCTCGTATGATGGAAAAAGGCTACACAGAGAAACAAGTACGCTTGCTATCTGAATGGTATCTACGCGTTCGTAAATCTTCGTAATAGCAGTGTTTTAGCCCATGAAATCCCTACCAGAGTATAACGCTCTGGTAGGAGATTGGATTAATAAGTGTCTGTCGACATGTAGCGGCAGGTGCATAAGAGATAAGGGGTGACTCATGGCGCAATTTATTGACCGACGACTGAACGGCAAAAATAAAAGTGCGGTAAACCGTCAGCGCTTTTTACGCCGCCATAAAGAGCAGATTAAAGAATCTGTGGCGGATGCGGTAAATCGCCGTTCAATCACCAACACTGAAACCGGTGAAGACGTATCCATTCCGCATAAAGACATCAAAGAGCCCGTCTTTCATCAAGGTAAAGGTGGCTTAAAAGAGCGTGTCCATCCAGGCAATGACCAGTTCATTACCGGAGACAAAATCGAACGACCTAAAGGCGGTGGACAAGGCGGAGGTTCTGGCGAGGGCGAAGCTAGTGCTGACGGTGAAGGCCAAGACGATTTTGTATTCCAGATTTCTAAAGACGAGTACTTAGACATTCTGTTTGAAGATCTTGAGTTGCCTAATTTAGAAAAAAACCAAATCGCCAAAATTACCGAATGGAAAACCCATCGCGCCGGCTATCAAACCGCTGGTGTGCCAGCAAATATCGCGATAGTCAAATCGCTTCAACAGTCACTTGCGCGTCGAACCGCAATGACGGCAGGCAAAAAGCGCATGTTACGTGAACTCGAAGAAGAGCTCGATCGCGTTAAAATGTCTGAGCCTGCACAAATGCTCGAAGAGAAGCGTCTTCAAGAAGAGATAAAAGCACTGCGTCGTAAGTTAGATACGGTACCGTTCATTGATACCTTCGATTTACGATTCAAGAACTATGAGCGCCGCCCTGTGCCATCTAGCCAAGCGGTTATGTTCTGTCTTATGGATGTGTCTGGTTCTATGGACCAAGCAACCAAAGACATCGCCAAGCGCTTTTACGTGCTTCTTTACTTATTCCTAACTCGCACCTACGAGAACGTAGAAGTGGTGTTTATTCGTCACCATACCCAAGCAAAAGAAGTCGATGAACATGAGTTTTTCTACTCGCAAGAGACAGGGGGAACCATAGTTTCAAGTGCGCTTAAACTAATGAACGAAATTGTTGCAGACCGCTACCCGGTTGGAGAGTGGAATATCTACGCAGCTCAAGCCTCAGATGGTGATAACTGGGCAGACGATTCACCGCGATGCCGTGAGCTTCTCACCAAAAACTTATTGCCAAACTGCCAATACTACTCATACATCGAAATCACTCGCCGCTCTCATCAAACCTTGTGGCATGAGTACGAAAAGCTTGAGGGAGCATTCCCTAACTTTGCGATGAAAAACATTCGCAGCGTTGAGGATATTTTCCCTGTCTTTAGAGAGCTTTTCAAAAAAGAGACTGCTTAGGGAGGCTGTATGACAACGAAAACGAAAAAGCCAACAAAGAGTAAGGCGCTGCCAGATGGACCTGATTGGACATTCGATCTGCTTGACCAATACCACACTGAAATAAAACGCGTCGCTGATCACTATAAGCTTGATGCTTATCCTAACCAAATTGAAGTCATTACTTCTGAGCAAATGATGGACGCCTATTCAAGTATTGGTATGCCTATCAATTACAATCATTGGTCATTTGGTAAAAAGTTTATTCAAACTGAACAAGGCTACAAACATGGTCAAATGGGTTTGGCGTATGAAATCGTCATCAACTCAAATCCATGTATTGCCTACTTAATGGAAGAGAATACCGTTACGATGCAAGCCTTAGTGATGGCCCATGCTTGCTACGGTCACAATTCATTTTTCAAAGGCAACTACTTATTCCAGACTTGGACCGATGCGAGTTCAATCATTGATTATCTATTGTTTGCCAAAAACTACATTGCGGAGTGCGAGCAAAAGTACGGTGTTCAAGAAGTTGAGGACCTACTCGACTCCTGTCATGCGTTAATGAACTTTGGTGTCGACCGCTATAAACGACCAGAGAAAATCTCGATTGCTGAAGAAAAATCTCGTCAAGAAGAGCGTGAAGCTTACCTTCAGTCGCAGGTTAATGACTTATGGCGCACGGTTCCGAAATCAACGGTAGAGCCTGAAAGCCAGAAAATACGTTTTCCGACCGAACCACAGGAAAATATCCTCTACTTCATTGAAAAACACGCCCCTTTACTTGAATCGTGGCAAAGAGAAATCGTGCGTATCGTACGTAAGATCAGCCAGTACTTCTATCCACAGAAACAAACTCAGGTTATGAACGAAGGTTGGGCAACTTTCTGGCACTACACCATTCTCAATCACTTATATGATGAAGGCTTGGTTACGGATAGATTCATCTTAGAGTTTCTCCACAGTCATACTGGCGTCGTTGCGCAACCGGCCTACAACAGCCCTTACTTCAGCGGTATTAACCCTTACGCATTAGGCTTTGCCATGTTCCGCGATATTCGTCGCATCTGTGAAGAGCCTACTGACGAGGACAAAGAGTGGTTCCCAGACTTAGCTGGAACAGACTGGCTTGAAGCGGTACATTTCGCTATGCAGAACTTCAAAGACGAGAGCTTTATCAGCCAATACTTGTCACCTAAGCTGATGCGTGACTTTAAACTGTTTGCCATCGTCGACGACGACCGTAAAAACTACATCGAGGTGAGTGCTATTCACGACGATAGCGGTTATCGCGCAATCAGAGAAAAACTTGCGGCTCAATATAACTTGAGTAACTTAGAGCCAAACATCCAAGTGTTTAACGTTGACGTGCGTGGCGATCGATCGCTCACGCTACAATACGTGCCACATGACCGTATTCCTCTTGATGAGGGCTATGACGAAGTTCTCAAACACCTTTATCGTTTATGGGGATTTGACGTCATTCTTGAAGAGGTGAAAGACAGCGGTCGCCGAGAGATTCTTGGTACCTGTCCTAAACGAAACGACTATGATGGCAAAATATAAAACTCAACAATGACAAAAGGCCCCGAGGGGCCTTTTTGGTAACTAGAATCTATTGCTGCTTAACGATAATGCTTCGAACCACTTCGAGGTCCTCTGGCGTATCGACACCTGCGGCAGGTGCTTCCTTCGCCACTTCAACATGGATCTTTTCCCCATACCAAAGCACACGTAGCTGCTCTAAACACTCTATCTTTTCAAGCGCTGTTGGCTCCCAGTTGATATAGGTGTTTATAAACCCTGCGCGATAAGCATAAATACCGATATGGCGCATCAGTGGTTGTTTAATGATTTTGGCATCGTCCGCGAAGCTGTCACGATCCCAAGGAATCGTTGCGCGGCTAAAATACATCGCATAACCATCTTTATCCGTCAGCACCTTAACCGCATTCGGGTTAAAGACTTCCGCTTCATCACTGATCTCAACCGCCAACGTGGACATAGGTGCTTGGCTATTCGCCAAGTTCTCTGCAACTTGAGTAATGATAGAGGGTGGAATCAAAGGCTCATCCCCTTGAACATTGACGATGATATGGTCGTCTGGGATAGCCATTCTCTCAACCACTTCAGCAAGGCGCTCAGTGCCTGATTCATGGTTTGGAGAAGTCATACAAACTTGCCCACCAAAAGCTTCAACCACTTGCTCTACTCGGCTATCATCAGTTGCAACGATCACCTTATCAGCCCCCGCTTGGATTGCCTGTTCATAAACCCATTGAATCATAGGCTTACCACAGATATCCGCCAGCGGCTTACCAGGTAAACGGGTTGACTGATAACGCGCGGGGATAACAACCGTAAACGACATTATCTGCCCTCGTCCATACTAACTTTGCGCGCTTCAGGTTCTAGAAGCACCGGAATACCTTCTTTGATCGGATATGCAAGACGGTCTAATTTACACACTAGCTCTTGCTTGTCCTTATCGAACGTTAGTTTTCCCTTACATACTGGACATGCAACAATCTCAAGCAGACGATGATCCATACTGTTCCTTAACCTCTTTAATCTTATTTAAGATGCGCGCTTTATCTGCATCTTCAAACTCAGCACTGACAGGTAAATACCACCAGTTCTCTTTCGCATAATGCGCGCATTTTACCGCGTCTTTCTCTGTCATAATCAAGTGTTCGCCTTTGGCAGCGAGCGCCTCTAAATCAGACAGTTCAAAATCTTTATGATCGGCAAAGCCTTGTTGATTAGAAGGCTTTGCACCTAACTGTTCAAGTGTCTTAAAGAATCGTGGAGGGTGACCGATCCCCGCCATCGCGACGAGATTATCTTTCAGCTCCGTGACACTCGAACGTTGACCCGTTTTCATGTTGACCGCTTGAGTCGGCTTTAACACCATAGCGGCTTCGTTTTGTAACGCTTGACCACCATTGGTAATGATAAAATCTACCTCAGTTAACCTCTCAGTAGATTCGCGTAGCGGGCCCAATGGAATCAGGGACTCACTACCAAAACGTCTCACGCCATCAACCACGACAATCTCGATATCACGCTGTAGTGCATAATGTTGAAGACCATCATCGGTAATAACGATATCAACATCTAGCGGTAGCAAAGCCTTTACAGCTTCACTTCTAACTGGTGAAACGGCTACTGGCGCGCTTGTGCGTTTAAAGATGAGCTTAGGCTCATCACCACAGTGCTTAGTTGACGTTTCATTCTCCACTAGGAGCGGATAATGCGGCGCTTTCGCCCCATAACCGCGTGACACCACCCCAGGCTTATAGCCTAGCGCTTGAAGTTGCTCAACCAACCAAATGACTACTGGCGTCTTACCATTACCACCAGCGGTAATGTTACCCACCACGATGACAGGCACAGGAGCACGATAGCTTACGCTTTTGCCTGTTTGATACTTGTTACGGCGAGAACGACTTACCAATCCAAACAAAATACTGAGCGGCCACAATAGCGGCCACAATAAATATTTTAGTGGATGATTCTCAAACCAGATCTTTTCAATCAAAGTTAGGGCCTGTTGATCTTTTGAGGTTAAATTTTGTTCGAGATAAAAGCGTTTTAATCGCGGCGAGAGGTTTGTAGCCTAGTCATTCTAAGCAAAACACCTCTCAACAAAGAGTAAAACGCTTTTAGCCGAACCCTTCGGGCAGCGTTTGTGGCTCCTTTCTGCTGCGTTATCGGCTTATCAGGTAGAGTAACTACAATTCAAAGCCTCTGCCTTGCAGATAAGAACCCACAAACTGCTGCAAAAATCAGCGCAAAAGGTCAACAGACCCTATGCACCGAATTGAATTCGATGAAGCTGAGCGTAAGCGCCATCTTTCTCAATCAACTCACTGTGATTACCACGTTCAACGATTTCGCCTTCATCCACAACCAAGATTTCATCGGCATTTTCAATCGTAGACAGACGGTGGGCAATGACCAACACAGTTTTGTTCTTTTGCAGTTCATCCAGCGCCGACTGAATTGCCTTTTCCGACTCGGTATCAAGTGCGGATGTCGCCTCATCGAGAATCAGTACAGGTGCATCACGTAATAGTGCGCGTGCAATTGCGATACGCTGACGCTGACCACCAGACAGACTTGCGCCGTTTTCACCAATAACCGTATCTAAGCCATCATCCATCTTCTCAATGAAGTCCATGGCATAAGCTAAACGCGCAGCTTCTTCGATTTGCTCACGACTGTATTGCTCAGTTGCAGCATAAGCAATATTGTTGGCGATTGTGTCGTTAAATAAGTGAACGTTTTGCGACACTAAAGCGAAATGTGAACGTAAATTACTTAAGGTGTAATCACGGATGTCATGCTCATCAAGACAAATATTGCCCGCATCTACATCGTAGAAACGGGTAAATAGGTTAGCAATGGTGCTCTTACCTGAACCGGAACGACCCACAAGCGCAATGGTTTTGCCTTTCGGAATTTTAAAGCTGACATTATTCAGTGCTGGCTTCTCTTTACCTTCATAGGTAAAGGTCACTTCTTTCACTTCAATATCACCACGTACTTTCTCAGTTTGGTACTTACCGTTGTCTTGCTCGGTTTCTAGATCCATC
Organism: Vibrio tubiashii; assembly: GCF_028551255.1. Taxonomy (NCBI): domain Bacteria; kingdom Pseudomonadati; phylum Pseudomonadota; class Gammaproteobacteria; order Vibrionales; family Vibrionaceae; genus Vibrio; species Vibrio tubiashii. The sequence goes on from NZ_CP117029.1 coordinate 2,031,639, forward strand.
AGAGCAAACAAGGTTTGGCTTGCTGCCATACCACGTTGGAAATCAGAGGTAACATTGGTCAACGCTTTAAGCGGTCGCATTAGAGCAAACATGGCAGAAAACACGACAGTAAACGTGCCCGGTGTAAGCTCAGTGCGGATAGAGTCCACACTTGCTAAGAACAGGACAACAACCAAAGCGATAGACGCGATCACTTGAATCACTGGGTTGGCAATCGCTTGAGCCGCCACCATTTTCATCGATTGCTGACGCATCTGATTGCTCACTGAATCAAAACGCTCGCTCTCGACATGTTGTCCACCGTAGCTCAAAACCACTTTATGGCCTTTTAGCATCTGCTCTGCGGACGAGGTAACATGCCCCATAGTTTCCTGCATGTTTTTAGAGATTTTACGGAAGCGTTTCGATACAAAACCAATCCCCCATGCCACGATTGGAGCAACAACAATCAATACCAGTGATAGCTGCCAACTGTTCCAGAACATAAGGATAAGCAAGCCAATAATACTGGCACCTTCACGCACAATACTCACCAATGCTCGACTCGTTGCCCCCGCAACTTGTTCAGAGTCATAGGTAATGCGAGATAGCAGACCACCAGCAGATTCTTTATCAAAGTAAGAGACTGGCATATGCATAAATTGGTTAAAGATAGAGCGTCTCATCTCCATAACCACGTTGCCGGAAACCCAGCTTAAACAGTATGTTGAAACGAACCCACTCAGGCCTCGCACCACCATCATACCGAAAATAATAAAAGGGAGAATTCTTAGGAAGTTAGATTCTGCATCGCCAAAACCTTCATCAAGCAAGGGTTTGACCAACGACATCATGTAAGTGTCAGCAGCAGCATTAATAATGAGAGCAACAACAGCTACAGCAAGGCCCGCTTTGTACTGTCGAATATAAATCCACAGGCGTTGAAAGGTTTGCCACGTGGTTTCGTCTTGATTCAGAGACATAGAGTTGCTTATTTTTCTTTTACAATATTCCGGCTATTCTACTCCGTTACGCAGCATCTGCCTATACCAAGTCTTACCTTTGCGTTCCCTTAGCGCACTAACCTGATAACTTTGCGGAGAAACATCGAACAACACTTGACCAGAATGCCCGGTATCCAACCATTTCGCCCCTGCTTTTTGGTATCTCTCAACCACATTTTCATCAGGCAACTTCCACCGTCCCCCCTTAGCCAGAGATGCGACTGCGACTTCGGGACTAACCGCTGCAATAAATGCCGGAATTGACGAAGTTTTACTGCCGTGGTGGGGAACGATCAAGATATCTGAATCGAGTTTTTCGCCCTCCCTAACCAAGATCCACTCCGCGATAGATTCAATATCTCCCGCTAACAGCAGCGTTGTTGAGCTCTCTTGGTGTTGGAGTTTAAACACACATGAGTGAGGGTTATAAGCTCTGCTGGTCAATTTGGGCGGCCACAATGACTCGATGGTGATCTTTCCCCATTGCCAAGAACGCCCTATCACACACGGCTCAAAAGAGTCCCCTGACTGACTAGCCAGTATCTTGCTAGGACTCCACTGCTGCTTGATTGCTTGCAAACCTCCCGCATGATCATTGTCAAAGTGACTGATAGCCAGATAGTCTAATTGGGTGATACCCCTTGAGATCATTAATGGCGTCACAACCTGTTCAGCCATACTAGAGGTTTGCCAAGCGGCACCGGTATCGTAAACAAGTGCCCTATTCTGTTGTTGAACCAGGATAGATAAGCCATGACCAACATCCAGCACCACAATTTGCCACAATGGCGACTCCCGCCACTCCACTAAGCTTAAGCCTGTACTAAGCATCAGTAAGGTAGTAACTCGCCTTGATAGCAAGCGACTTATCGTCAACGCAGCTAAGATGCAAAGAAGCCATAACTGTGTTTGTCTCGAAACATCAAACCAAGTCCAGAGAGAATATTCCATCGCCCAACTCACCGGCTTCAAGCTAAGGTCTAACATGTCCCAAGAGAGTTCAAACCAAGGAAACATTAGGTGGCTCGCAAAGGAGAAAAAGATCAGCGGTATGACTAAAACAGCAAACCAAGGAACAAACATTAGGTTGTAGGCAATAGCTCCGAGGCTCACTCCATGAAACAGATACATCACGATGGGCGCCATCAAAACCACCAGAAAAAGCTGCATTTTTACCGCCTGCACAACCAAATTGCCGCGTGTTTTCCCACTGACTTGATATAGAAAAATCACCCCAACCGCGACCATCGACATCCAAAGGCTAGGAGAAATAACAGAAAAAGGATCGAGAAAAAGCAGCAGACTTAAAACCAGCAACCACTTAAACGAGTTAGGGAGCTGACCTGCAAGCGGCATTAAAATACACAACAGCAAACACATAGTGACTGCTCGCTCCGTTGGGATAGAAAAACCAGCGAGCCACGCATAGCCAATCGCAAAGGCTAAACCCAACAAAACAGCCGCGTGCAAAAATAAGACATGGAGCTTAAGTAGGCTAAATCCAATAAACCAACCGATAGCAAATGCAATTCCGACGTGCAGGCCGGATATCGCAATAAGGTGGCTAAGACCGCTATTTTTAAGCAATTCCCAATGTTGCTGAGTAAGCCCTTCACGCATACCAAACATAAGGGCCAATATCATCGCTTGATGTTCGAGTAATTGTGTTTTCTCTTTAACTGATTCAATCAGCCGCGTTCGAAGCGAAGGCTGACTCGTTATAAAGAAGCTTTTCTTTCTATCGACTGAGCCAGTGCCAGCAAGTCCTTGGATAAGTGCATGCTGCTCAGCATCGTACCCAACACCATTCATCAAACCATAAATCGGTTTCACCGAGACACTTGCCGTCACTTGGTCACCCGGATTCAAAGAGATTGGACTGGTTAAACGCAGTTTAGGTTGGCGAAAAGTGGTCAAGGCTTCACCATTGATTGATCTGACTACAACAATACCTTGAAAGCCAAAATTTATTGGTTTAAAAAGGCTGTCAACGTCAGCGATTATGGTAATATCCTGACCAGCTTGAAAAAGTGCTTCTGTTTGATATCGCAATAAGTTGCCGTGCATCAGGATGACAACACACGCTAAAGCTAGTCCCAGACAGCCTCTTGCTCTCCTATACTTGGTTGAAACAACCAGTACAGCCAAAGCTAAAGGCAAATAATCTAATTTCGGCATTATCGGCCAATACGGACTAGTTGTGATCAACAAAGAGAAAGAAATTAGCGTCCAGTAATGTAAGTAGAGAGTCATTTCCCTATGCCAAGAAAATTTATTAAGCGCTTTATGCCTGACCACGAAGTAATTAAACGTCAAAAGGCACTAAAGATTTTTGGCAATGTGCTGTATAACCCAAACCTATGGTGCCTTAACCGTCGCTCCGCGTCTGGTGCCTTCGCCGTCGGTTTATTTATGGCTTTCGTTCCCCTTCCAAGCCAGATGATTATGGCCGCTGGGCTCGCTATCGCCTGCGGTGTTAACCTACCACTCTCTGTTGCACTTGTTTGGGTGAGTAACCCTGTCACCATGCCAGTGCTGTTTTACTTTGCCTACAAAGTTGGTGCTTGGGCAATGCATGTACCTCCTCAGCACTTCCACTTTGAGCTTTCTTGGGAGTTCATTCTGCATCAAATGAGTACAATAGGCCCTCCATTCCTACTCGGCTGCCTAATCTGTGGCGTTTTGTCAGCAATGATCGGGTACTTTGGAATCAGAGCTCTGTGGCGTTATTCTGTAGTACGAAGTTGGCAACAAAGAAAAATCAGAATAGGCAACCTACTCAAGAAGTAAACGCCAACTCGTGCACTTTCGGCTCAGTTAATATCTGCTTGAAAAGTTATGAAACGAGAGTGTGATATGCGAGGTTAACCACCAGAATTAAACCAAAAAGGGAAAAGCCTCTGCTTTTCCCTTTTTACTGGTAACAATGACTTGTTTTATAGCGGGTTAAACTCAGCATCACGTAGGGCTGAGAGTATTAACTCCCCACTCTCTGCGACTCTAAACTCTCCATACTGAGCAGCATTTAACTCGTCAGCTTTCCCTTCTTGAAAGAAATACGCGTTGGTGGCGAATTTAACTTGCCCCGACCTCAGCCTAAACTGCAACGTGATTTCAGAACTAGGCGAACGCTCTGTCGAAGTCGACACAAACTGCGCGACACGATTGCTATCGAGTTCGATGTTCACAAAGCCATCAACCGCCGCTCTGTACCTGTCTCTCATTCCCTTGTCAGCTAATTCACGGATGACATCTTCGCCTAGCTCAAAATTGAGTGTCATGTAATCACCCTGCATCAAAGAACGAGGATCTACTGGGGCTAGCTTGAGTAGAACAATCTGCCCATTCTCCAAAAGCTGCTCTTTTTGATAAATGGACCAATTGACCACAGTTAACGCGAATACAAGCGTAACGATATAGAGAGTTTTTCGCATACGACTAGCCCTTTTCCTGATTTAGCACTTTGTTGAACACTAAGTAGCTAACTAACATGACCAAGGCGACCGACATCAGTACTCCAGATTTAAACATTAATGTCGTTTCCATCATGTAATAGTAGGTTGAGCTATACACGAGCAAGGCTGTCGCACCCACTCCCATCATCACTCGGTTGCTTTGTGCAAAAGCGGCGACGAGTATGAGCAAACTTGCTCCTACACCGGGAGCCATACTTGTTAAAACAGCCATTAAAATGGTGAAGGTGACTGCGAGTCTAGCCACCTTAGAGCGGAGCCGCACTTGGTGATAGTAGAGTAAGTACCCTGCAGAGGCACAGATGCTCAACATATAGGTGATAGGCGCCACCCAAGAAGGCAAAGCAAAAGTGGCGTCAGAGTTTGAAACCAATATACTCTCAACTTCAGTTCTAAAAATCTGAACACACAGTAATACAACGATCGATAGCACCAAGCCGTACTTTATGCCTGATACGAATCGATAGGATGCTGGAAAGCGAAATTCATTCAGTGACAACCAAACCATTGGCAGCAGTAAAACACTACTCAATAGATTGGGCAATCCACAAGAAATCAGCACCCCAGACATAGCGGCACAACAACTTAGGGTAGACCATACTCGATGAGTCATACTTGGCATGATAATCACAAGTACAGCTTGCAAAATAGCAAACGAAAGTAAAATAACTTGTATATGCTCAAGTGGCAGCAAGGCCCAACCATACAGAACTTGCGCCGAAAAGCTTAACGCGAGAGCAAGGTGCTCTAAAAACTCATTATTGCGTGCTGAAAGTATTCGTTGAGCGGCGACAAACAGGATCAAAGCCACGACCGCCGAAGCCACTGCGCTTTGGAAAAATAGAGTAAACGCGCCGAAGAAGATGCCTAGTAAACAGATTCCTCCTAGCCAGCCAGAGATCGCCAGTAATAGTTTGATAGGCCAAGCAAAACCACTTGGTGTCTCATTAAACGTACTTTCAGATACCAGACCCTGATTAATCAGATGATTTTTTAACTGCTTACTCATGGTCTCGCTCCTCCCGCTGAACATTTTTCAGCCAAACTGCAGCGATTAGTCCAGACACAACCACGACCATAGTAAGAATTAAGAAATAAGCCAGGTCATCAATTCCTTGAATGCTTTGTGCTACAAAAGTGACCGTTACCAAAACCACTGATAAGCATCCGCCAGCAAGCATAAATAGATCTAAGGTACGTCTGCGATAAAAATAGTAGACGCTAGCTAGCGAAGCCCCCCAAACCAACATCGGCATAGCAATATCGCTGCTAAAATTAAGTAAAGAAGACCAAACGATATAGGTGATAATGAGACCAGATGCTGTCCCTAGTAGATGCAGCATCCACTTTTTCTGCATCCACGCATGTGACGCGCTCAGAAACTGCCACACGCACAAGGCGCCCGTATTTAACAAAAACAGCGCCCACGAATGACTATCTGCGAAACTGAACAACAAAAATTGATTTGCTGAAAAGGTATTGAAGTAGAGAGCGACTGAGATATTACTTAAAGCAAGCCACAGAACCCAAGCGGGGATAAGCCGTGCGACCACCACCCAAGGTGTAATAATCACTAACCAGCTAGCAAAAAGCTGCCAAGTGTCGGCACCTGTTTGATAAGTTTGGCCAAATAAAGCCAGCAAGGCACCCACCAATAGACACGAAACAATCATCGCCGCATTGGCGACCAACTTGTATCGTTCAGCTTTGATATAGACGACAGCAAATGCAACTAAGCAGATTTCGATAACAGCAAACTTGGCGAATCGGCCTAGATCGGCCCAGTTGTAGGCGAAGAAGAAAATCAAAGACAGACTGAAAGCTAAGCCACCCAGCCAAACAAACAATTGATTAAAAAAATGAATCCAAGCTTGGGGAGCAGGCTTTATTTCAGCTAGCTCCTTCGCTCGTTCTATAGTTTCGGAAGTAACGATTCCACGCTCAACAAGATCAACAAGCTCGTTTCTCATTGATTTGATTCCTTTTGCTCTATTGGCATTGTCTCCTCAACCAAAAACTCAGAGGCACTATCTGGCTGAGTAAAGATCAAATTTGAGGCAAACGAATTTGCCTCATCATCACTTAGAGCTTAACACAGCAGCTGGGTTCAACTTACTGGCTCTAGAAGCGGGATACCAAGTAGCAAAAAGGCTCAGAGTGATAGCAGTCAAAGAGACAACAATGACGTCACTAGGATTGACTTGAGATGGAAGGAAATCAACAAAATAAATATCACCAGACAAAAATTTATGTCCAATGAGATTTTCTAACGCGCTAATCATAGGGGTAAGATTTAACGCTATCAAAACGCCAAACACACTACCTGCAACGCTTCCGAGCACACCAGAAAATACCCCTTGCCAAACAAATATCCGTTTGACCAGTCCATCTGTCGCGCCCATCGTGCGTAAAATCGCAATCTCAGCGGCACGATCTTTTACCGCCATCATCAAAGTTGATACGATATTAAAGCTCGCCACACCAATCACCAAAACCATCACCAAGTACATAATGGTTCTAACCAGTTGGATATCACGGTAAAGAAAGCCGTATTTCTGCTGCCAGCTACGCAAGTAAACATAAACATCCAGTGTGTTGCCTACTTCACGAATAATTTGAGTCGCATTAAGTACTTCGGTAACACGCACGGAGACACCACTTACACCTTGGCCCATTTTTGCGTAATTCTGCGCATCTTGAAGCGGTACAAGCGCCAAGTTATGGTCAATCTGGCCATTTAAAGTAAGTAAGCCAGCAACTTTTACGCGCACACGCTTTGGTGCCTGAACTTTTGTCGTGGCACCAGAAGTAGGGATCATCAAAGTTAGAAAGTCGCCTTTTTTGACCTTGAGTAAATCTGCAATCCCTTTACCAAGAATGACTTGTTGTTGCCCCGCTTGAAAACCGTCCCATACCTCAGAGTCAATAAAATCACTTAAGTTGGAGACCTTGCTTTCAAGCTGCGAATCGATACCTCGTACTTCTAGGGCTTTAAGCTGCGCGCCTTTCTCAGCAAGAGCAGTAAACTTCACATAAGGAGCCGCCGCTTCAATCTTTGGATGTTTCTCACTCTGTGATACAACGTTTTGCCACTCAACCAGTGGTCCTCTTACACCTTCAAACTCACCGTGAGAGATAACCGATAGGACGCGATTATTAAGCTCGCGCTCGAAACCGTTCATCGCAGACAGTCCAATGATGATCATCGCCACTCCCACGGCAATGCCTATGGTTGAAGACATTGAAATGAACGAAACCATTTTATTTCGTTGTTTGGCTCGGCTAAATCGCCCACCAATAAACAGAGACAGGGATGAAAACACTTACGCCCCCTCAATGTTGAGTAGCAAACCGTCTTGCATATGTAGCTGACGATCCATTTTCGCCGCTAATTCGCCATCATGGGTAACAACCAAAAATGCGGTGTCAGACTCTTGATTTAGCTCGCGCATCAGATCATAAATCGCTAATGCCGTCTTATGATCCAGATTACCAGTCGGTTCATCAGCCAAGACTAGAGAGGGATTATTCACCAATGCTCGCGCAATCGCCACACGTTGACGCTCACCACCTGAAAGCTCTGCTGGTCGGTGCTCAATTCGGTGACTCAAACCTACTTTATCTAGCAATGCTTTCGCTGCCGACTTGGCTTGATTCACTTTGACGCCACCAATAAGCAAAGGCATTGCAACGTTTTCTATCGCGCTGAAATCTGACAGGAGGTGGTGAAACTGGTAGACGAAGCCTAGGTGCTGATTGCGCAGCTTAGCTTGACGGTTCGAACTCAGTTTCGATAAATCTTGGCCTAAAAACTCGACATGGCCTTCGGTCGCATCATCCAGAGCACCCAAGATATGCAGCAGCGTACTTTTACCAGAACCTGAGGTACCAATAATCGAGGCTAGCTCGCCCTTCTCAATATCAAAGCTCACACCTTTAAGAACTTGAGTATCAAATGCACCCTCATGATAAGTTTTGCACACGTTGTGACATTGAAGAAGACTACTCATATCTTAAAGCCTCGGCTGGTTTTACTGATGATGCGCGGTATGAAGGGAACAAAGTCGCGACAAGGCTTAGCGCAATAGCCAATACCACAACAACAAAAATTTGAGCAGGGTTGATTAATATTGGCAGCTCACCACCCACCGCGAATAAAGCGATACCCGCACTTTCAAGTAACGAGTTAATATTATTGGCTAGCAAGACACCCAATCCACCACCGATGATGGCACCTATTACGCCACTACTTGCGCCTTGAACAATGAAGATCGAAAGAATCTGCCTGTCGGTCATACCTTGAGTTTTTAAGATCGCGACTTCAGATTGTTTCTCCATCACCACCATAATCAGCGCAGAAATGATATTGAACGCTGCAATGCCCACGATGAGACCGAGCATTAAGCCCATCATGTTCTTTTCCATTCTTACCGCTTGGAAAAGCTCGCCTCTTTGATCGCGCCAATCTTGCCATTGCCAGCCTTCTGGAAGTGGATTTTGGCTCAGTTCGCCAACCACAAATGGGTCATTAAAGAACAAGCGCCACCCTGTCATGGTGTCCGGCTTCAAACGCATCAATTTTCCAGCGTCTGAGATATGCGTGATCATCAGCTGTTTATCAACATCTGAGCCTGTATTGTAGATACCCGCCACAGTAAACAAACGCTGGCTTGGGATTCGACCCAGTGGCGTAAACTGACTCGCACTAGTGACCATCAAGCGGACTTTATCACCGACCGATACGTCCATTGAACGGGCGAGCGAATGACCAATAAACAACTGGTACTCACCCGCTTGTAAGTTAGATAAGTGACCCGCAATTAAATGACGCTCAATAGGGTCATGTTCTGAAGGCTTAATACCAATCAGTAAGCCGGCGTTAAGTTGACTTGGGCTTTGGATCACGGCTTCACTCTGCACGATTGGCTCTGGATGCCCAGCAGAAGAAAGTTGCGCGATAAATTCAGGAGCACGTTCTGTTTTCGCCGTTTTACCGTCGACTTGAGAAACGATGGCTTGAGGAAGAACGCCAAGAATACGCCCTTTAAGCTGCGCTTCAAATCCATTCATAACGGAAAGCACAGTCACAAGCGACATTACACCGATCGTAATGCCCGCTGTCGACATATAAGAGACAAAGCGGCTAAACCTATCACCGGAGCGACCTCGTAAGTAGCGCAAACCGATGAAGGTTGAGACTGGATGAAACATAGTAGAAACCAATGTTAGGGTTTGATGACCTCAGGGTCTGTTGACTCTGCTAATGGTGCTTACTCTACCGATTAAATCCCTTGGCGTGTAGTGTTTAATTGCCAATTAGTGGTTAAAATATGTAATAAACAAAGGGATAGCTTGATTACTTGTCAGCTATAACGATAATCAAAGTTATCAAGTAAAAGGAATCAAGCATGGCCGATCAAGAATTCTTTACCGTCAACCACACAATGACAGTCAATGTCGAAGCTTTGGCTGAGGGTGTGGGTTTCCCAAGTTATGAAAAATTCGAAGGGGAAATCCCAGCACCTTTCATTGTTGCTAGCGAGTTTAGCAATCTTGATTTATTGAATGACAGCGCGCGTAATGAATTGAAAAATAGTGACTTTAAGCATGTAATTCAACTGCTAGATACACAAAACTCAAAGCTCAACCTACTGTTGACCTTTATGCTATCTCAGCAAGATGACCCATCTATGCGTCATAAAACTCACTCGTTTGGCGCCAGTCAATTTACCTACATTTCTGATGCGGCAGTGAGTCTTGATTCCAAAGTTCGTGTAAAATTATTCTTAGAGCACCCTGCCGCAGCAATCTATTGTTACGGCCACATATCGCAAGTAGAGGTGACCGAGGACACTCATCTCGTCACCGTGAAATACGATTTACTGCGTGATCTCGATGAAGATCTCCTTATCAAAGCCGCTCTATTCCAACAACAAAAGCTCCTTCGTCAGCGTTCACTTAATCGCGACAAATAATCAGAACTATGTCTAACACATCATTACTTAATCTGGCGTGCTCGGATCGCGCCGGAGACAAAAAGCAGATTGGCAACCTTAAAGGGGCAAGTTTAGCCCTTGCCATTGCTGAACTCGCACAACAGCACGGCTCACACACTCTACTCGCCGTTCCTGATCCGCAAACCGCGTTAAAACTACAACAAGAGCTAGAGCAGTTTGCCACTCAAGAAGTCGCCTTGTTCCCTGACTGGGAAACCTTGCCATACGATAGCTTTTCTCCCCATCAGGAGATTATTTCAGATCGAATTTTTCGACTCTATCAGCTGCCAACGCAATCGAGCGGAATCACTATCGTTCCGGTGAACACGCTGCTGCAACGCCAGTCCCCGCGCGACTATTTAATGCAGCATACGCTGATGGTGAAAGTGGGCGATCTATTCTCACTGGAAAAGCTGCGCATACAACTTGAAAAGTCGGGTTATCGCCACGTCGACCAAGTGTTTGGTCCAGGTGAATATGCGAGCAGAGGCTCGATTTTAGACCTCTTCCCTATGGGCTCAAACGATCCATTTCGTATCGACTTCTTTGATGATGAAATAGATACGATACGTACTTTTGATCCTGAGAATCAGCGTTCAATCGAAGATAAACAAGAGATACGTTTACTTCCAGCGCATGAATTTCCGACTTCCGAGAGCGCAATTGAAGATTTCCGTATTCGCTGGCGTCAGCGTTTTGAGGCGCGCCGTGAACCTGAATCCGTTTACATGCAAGTCACTAAAGGGACTTGGCCAGCAGGTATTGAATACTGGCAGCCACTGTTTTTTGAACAAACGGAGACTTTGTTTGATTACATCCCAGAAAACACGCAGCTATTAACGGTTGGTCAATTAGAGCCCGCAATAGACACCTTCTTAGATGACGTTGACTATCGCTACGATCAACGCAAAGTCGATCCGCTGCGCCCACTGCTGCCGCCTGAAGAGCTATGGCTTAAAAAGGATGAACTGTTTAGCCAGTTTAAACAGTTACCTCAAGTTCAGCTGTATGTTGAGCCAGTCAGTGAAAAACAGGGTCGTTGCAATCCTAATATCTCTTCCTTGCCAGAGCTTGCGGTACAGCACCAAAACAAAGAACCAATGGCCGCTCTGCGCCAATTTAGCGAAACCTTTACTGGTCAGATAGTCTTCTCGGTTGAGTCAGAAGGTCGCCGTGAGGCTTTGCTTGAACTACTCCAGCGCATTAAGTTAAAACCGCAAGAAAGCGACGACTTACAACAAGCACTGAGTAGTGGTAACAAGTTCAGTCTGATCCTTGGTGCCGCTGAGCATGGTTTCGTATTCGGTGACGAGCAAGTTGCACTCATCTGTGAAAGTGATTTACTCGGTGACCGAGTCATTCAGCGCCGACGCAAAGACCGCAAAACCACCAATAGCGATGCGGTCATTCGTAACCTAGCGGAATTGCAACCAGGCCAGCCAGTAGTGCATATCGACCACGGTATCGGTAGATACATAGGGCTACAAACCCTAGAAGCTGGTGGTATGACGACAGAGTACGTCACGCTTGAGTACCAGAACGATGCCAAACTCTACGTGCCCGTTGCTTCTCTCAACCTTATCAGCCGCTATTCCGGTGGTGCAGAAGAAAGCGCGCCACTGCATAAACTTGGCGGTGAAGCTTGGGCTAAAGCAAGACGTAAAGCCGCTGAGAAGGTGCGTGATGTCGCGGCTGAACTTTTAGATGTCTACGCTAAACGCGAACTTAAGCCGGGTTACAAGTTTGAGTTAGACCGTGGCCAATACGCGACCTTCAAAGCAGGCTTCCCATTTGAAGAGACCGATGACCAATCCATGGCGATCAACGCCGTCATGTCTGACATGTGTCAGGCTAAAGCGATGGATCGCTTGGTATGTGGTGATGTTGGCTTTGGTAAAACAGAAGTCGCAATGCGTGCAGCATTTGTTGCTACCGACAATAGTAAGCAAGTTGCCGTTCTTGTCCCAACCACCTTACTTGCCCAGCAGCACTTTGAGAACTTCCGTGACCGCTTTGCTAACTTACCAATTCGCGTCGAGGTCTTGTCTCGCTTCAAAACAGCCAAAGAGCAGAAGCAGGTGCTGCAAGATATTGAAGAAGGTAAAGTGGACCTAGTTGTCGGCACCCACAAGCTTCTATCAAACGACATTAAGTTCAAAGATCTTGGTCTGCTGATAGTTGATGAAGAACATCGCTTTGGCGTACGTCAGAAAGAGAAGATGAAAGCGATGCGTGCCGATGTCGATATCTTAACCCTGACCGCAACTCCTATTCCTCGTACCCTAAATATGGCCATGAGTGGCATGCGTGATCTGTCAATTATCGCGACACCACCAGCGAGGCGTCTCGCCATCAAAACCTTTGTCAGACAGAGCGATGACGCAGTAGTGCGAGAGGCTGTGCTGCGTGAGATTATGCGTGGTGGTCAGGTTTACTTCTTACATAACCAAGTTGAAACCATAGAAAAAGTCGCTGCCGATCTAGAGAAGTTGATTCCTGAAGCCCGCGTAACCGTCGCACACGGCCAAATGCGCGAGAGAGAACTCGAACGCATTATGAATGACTTTTACCACCAGCGCTTTAACTTGCTAGTGTGTACCACCATCATAGAAACGGGTATCGATGTACCAACAGCCAACACCATTATTATGGATAGAGCAGATAATCTTGGTTTGGCTCAGCTTCACCAGCTTCGTGGTCGTGTCGGTCGTTCGCATCACCAAGCCTATGCTTATTTAATGACACCCCATCCAAAAGCGATGACCAAAGACGCCGTTAAACGTCTTGATGCGATTGCTTCATTGGAAGATCTCGGTGCAGGCTTTACCTTAGCGACCCACGATTTGGAAATTCGTGGTGCCGGTGAACTGCTTGGTGACGAGCAAAGTGGCCAAATTCAGTCGGTTGGCTTTACTCTATATATGGAGATGCTAGAGCAAGCAGTTGAAGCGCTGAAAGAAGGCAAAGAGCCTTCACTCGACGAGCTACTTCGAGAGCAAACTGAAGTCGAAATGCGCTTGCCTGCCCTACTGCCGGATGATTACATCCCAGACATCAACACTAGGCTCTCGATGTACAAGCAAATTGCGAGTGTGACCAGTGAAGATGAGTTAGGTGAACTTAAGATTGAGCTGATAGACCGTTTTGGTTTATTGCCTGATGCCACTAAGAGCCTACTCTCAGTAGCCAAGTTGAAACTGCAAGCAGCGGCGCTGAAAGTGAAGAAGATTGAAGCTCACGACAAAGGTGGCTTTATCGAATTCTATCCAGATGCTGACATTAACCCTATGTATTTGGTTAAACTATTGCAATCTCAGCCACAAAAATTCGCAATGGATGGACCCACTAAGTTCAAGTTTACGATACCATTAGTGGATAGACGTAAACGCATCCAGTTTGTTAGTGACATGTTGGGTGAATTCCAGCAAAATTTATTGCCAAAAGCGTAAAGCCAAAATCAAATGGAGGTGCCTCGCACCTCACTATGGAGTTGTAATGAAGAAACTGATCCCGCTGCTGCTCATGCTTGTTGCAATGCCTTCTATGGCGCAGCGTCAATTCGATATCGAAGTGATCATTTTTAAACGTGCCGTCGATGCCGAGCAAACTACCGAGTCTTGGCCAACCAACGTCACTCAAGTGGATCTAGAAAGAGCCGGCTCTTTTGCTGATGCTAGTTACCGCGCAAAGAAAGGTGTCGAAATGCTGCCCGCTTCTGAGTACGCCCTGAATGGCGAAGTTCAAAAGCTCAATCAGCATGCAGGCTTTCAAGTATTAATGCATAAAGCTTGGCGCCAAGGTGATCAAGGTCGTTTTGGTGCGCCTATCTTCCACGTCCAAGCAGGTCGCGATTATTCAGGCAAGTTTAATCCTGACGGCTCTATGATTGAGGAAAGCCAAAGCCAAGTCATTGAAGGTATTACCGAAGAAAGCATTCCAAAGCCTTTGTATCAACTTGATGGCAAACTGCAAATCTATGTTGAGCACTATTTGTATGCCGATGTCGAGCTTGACCTTAAAGCACCAAGTGTAAAAGAAGTGACTTTACAAGAGCATCAACCAGAGCTGTCGCCAACAGAAGAAATCGCGGATAATCAAGTAGTTCAAGTCGGCTTAATGGAAGATGTAACACCGACTGTACATAAGGTTGAGTTCTTAAAAAGCTATCGATTCGACCAAAAACGCCGCATGCGCAGCACGGAAACGCACTTCCTCGATCACCCTTTAATGGGCGTGATCATCCAAGTCCGTCGAGTAAATCAATAATCGAGAGAGCCCTCAAACGAGGGCTTTTTATTTATGAGTCCAGATTATCAAATCATCACCCGAGATTTAGTCCTGAGGCTAATCACCAGTGAAGAAAGTGAGTCTCTACAGGGCTGTGTGATTGACTCGCCTAGCCTTCACCGCTGGATTGATTGGTGCAATGCCGATTTCTCTTTAGATGACGCCGAACGATTTATCCTAGCTACTCGCTTAAACTGGGTGAAATCTGAAGCCTATGGCTTTGGTGTGTTTTGTCGTTCGAGTGACAAGTTACTTGGCATGGTCGCGATTAATGAGCTCTACCACACCTTTAACATGGCGAGTATTGGCTATTGGATTGCCGATGAACATCAAGGTCAGGGGTTGGGTGTAAAAGCGGTCAATGCTTTAATCGAGTTTTGCTTCGCCCAACTTAAATTAACGCGAGTAGAAGTGGTCTGCGACCCAGATAACCTGCCTAGCCAAAAGCTGATAGAGTCTTGTGGTGGTCTGTTAGAAGCCAAAGCGCGCAATCGCTTTATCTTCAACGGTAAACCGAAAACAGGCCTTATATACTCAGTCATACCTGATTAATCTAGCCCAAACCAAAAAAAGAGCGCCGAAGCGCTCTTTTTAGTATTTGTTCATTGATTAATGAAGTTTAAGGTTTGGTCTTAACACTCGGTTGATACGTCCCATTAGGATGATCAAACCTGTCTTGAACACGCCATGAAGCGCCATCTGGTGCAAGCGGTACAAAGAGATATACACGACACGTGCGATACGCCCTTCTACCATCATAGAGCCTTTGGTTAAGTTACCCATTAAGCTACCCACGGTTGAGAAGCGACTTAATGACACCAATGAGCCTTTATCCTTGTAGATGTAAGGCTTCATTTCACGACCATTTAGCTTAGCTACGATGTTAGCGAAAGCACGACTCGACATCTGGTGCGCTGCTTGAGCACGCGGTGGAACAAAAGAACCATCCGCTTGAGTACACTGAGCTAAATCACCAATAACGAAGATATCGTCATCGCGCGTGGTTTGCAGCGTATCTTTAACCACAAGCTGATTGATACGGTTGGTTTCTAGACCCGCAATATCTTTGATAAAGTCAGGCGCTTTAATACCCGCAGCCCAAACCATAATCTGAGCTGGGATCTTGTCACCATCTTTAGTCACTAGGCCATCTTCATCAGCTTGAGTCACCATAGTCGCAGTGCGAACGTTCACCCCTAGCTTAGTCAGTTCCTGATGCGCAGCTCCAGAAATGCGTGGTGGAAGCGCAGGCAAAATACGCTCGCCCGCTTCGATAAGGTTGACGTTAAGTTTACTTGAGTCAAGGTCACCGAAACCGTAAGTACGCAGCTCTTTTACCGCATTGTGCAGTTCTGCCGACAGCTCTACACCTGTTGCACCCGCACCAACAATCGCAATATCCACTGTGCCATTACCGTTTTTGGCATGCAGCTTAAGGAACTCGTTGTTCATTTGAGTACGGAAGCGATGCGCTTGTTCTGGGCTATCTAAGAAAATACAGTTGTCGCGAACGCCAGGAGTATTGAAATCGTTAGAAGTAGAGCCAATTGCCATGACTAGAATGTCATACTCAAGCTCGCGGCTAGGCATCAACAGCTCATCGTTATCATCTTTCAGCTCACGCAGTTTAATCACTTTACGCTCGCGATCGATATCTTCTAGGCTGCCCATTTGAAAATCAAAGTGGTGGTTTTTGGCATGTGCGCGGTAGCTAAGTGCATCCACACCCTCATCAAGAGAGCCCGTCGCAACTTCATGCAGAAGGGGTTTCCATAAGTGGCTCGCCTTGCGGTCAACTAAAGTGACTTTAGCACGACCTTTGCGGCCAAGTGTACGACCTAGTTTGGTGACAAGCTCCAGTCCGCCTGCACCGCCGCCTACTACGATAATTCGTGTCACAGCAACTTCCTCAAAAAATAAAATAAAACTGAATCAAGCCGAAAGTCGACTCGATGGAATTCTGTATTTTTGGTCTAGGGGCGACTTTTCTTCGCACACAGTCTAGACATAGAGGGCCAACAAATATGACACGCTTATTGGATAAAAGAGCCGAATCACTCAACGCTACAGGTTTGACGTAGCTCACTATTGGGCAAGTTTTTTACTCGCTCTCAATTTTTTTTGATATTTATCAAAAAATTTGTAGTGAGTTCATTATATAGAGCAAAACATGACACGCAACTAAAGATTCGCGTGATCCCACTAAATTTTGTAAGGATTAGCGTTGATTGAACAATAAAAAAGCGACAGAGCCTACTCTGTCGCCTAGATATTAGAAATCGATAAAAACTAGCGATTAGTTTGCGTCTTTAAACGCCTTCATGGTTTGCAGATGTTGAGAGATTTTTTTGAACTTATGCGTCTGAGTTTCATCCCAGATAATGTCGTAGTAGCCCTCTAACTCTGAGGCCGTTTTACTGTTGTCGTGGATCTCATCTTCTTTCGACAAAATCACCAGACAATTCTCTTTGTTCTTGGTTCTAAACTCTGAAACACACTTAGTCGCGATATCTTCATACTCTTCAGGTCGATCGATACGCCCTTGCATGGTTAATTCTGGGTGCAAGTTAGGGTTGAAAATAACCTGTTTAATACCGCATAAGAAACCAATTCTCTCTGACCAATAACCACCAAGACCGACACCACAAATGATAGGGTTCTTATCACCTGACTGCTCTATCACTTTGTGCACTTCTTTTAGCAAATGCTGCATATCGTGCTTTGGATGGAGAGTACTGTAGTTAATGAAACGTACATCATCATCAATAAACTGAAGTTGAAGTACTTTTTCATGGTTGCCTGGGCTGGTCGAATCAAAACCGTGTAAATAGATAATCATTGTAAATCCCTCGATCCTTGTAATTTTAATCTACCATGAAAAATAAGGTTTAAAAGCTCACCGAGTGACTTTAAGCGCCCTGAACTATCAAACAGTGATCTTAGCTACAAATTGTTTCTTGCAGTTTATGAGCTTGGGTCAAATATTGTTCATCTCCCCATAACTGATGGGCCAGTAAGTACCAAAGCATGGCCATCATCATTGCGCGTGGTTGCCAAGCCATTACCCCTTCAACCCAATCATCTACGCCTTCCACGCCTCTTAACTGACAATAACGGTAGACAGCTTCTAATGGCTTTTCGCCGCAGACATCAATGGAAAGCGTCAGATCTAAGCGAGGATCCGCCATCGCAGCGTACTCCCAATCGATAACCTTGTTACCAGCTTCAGTTTTGACCATGTTGTAGCCCGCTAAGTCAAAGTGACACAAGGTTTGGCCGACATCCGCTAAGCTCGGAGAAGATCGCCACTGATTGTAAATCGATACAAAAGGTTCAACTTTGTGCTCATCGTCGAGCAGCATCCAATAATGGTCAACACGTGCAGTGAAATTGAAAGGCGCGACAGGAACACGTTGAGTGTCCATATCATGAATCGAGATCATGGTCTTGAGTAGTGAGTCGAATGGTAGCCCTTGTGTGAGTGACTCCCCTTCAACCCAAGTGACTAACAGCCCTTGGTCATTGATGTGAACGGCTTGCGGAGATAAACCGCTAGATTCAATTGCAGTGAGGATTTGATACTCTTGAAAGCGAGAGATGGAGAAAGCTTTAGTGATGTTGGTTGTTGGCCTCCAGACAAATGATTGACCATCTGAAGTGACTACTTTCCAACAACGATTGGTCAGTCCCCCTGTTAGCGTTTGAGCATAGTCAGGGGGAATCGAAAAGAAGTGCTCTAGTGACAATAATGATCGGTCGAGTTGGCATGCTTCACTCCACGACATTCGCGCCATAGTACACTCCTTTTGTTACATAAAGCTTAGCTTATAGGCCTAAAAAGCTTTTTGATTCTTGCTTACGGATCTCGGTCTCATCTGCCCACTCAATCAGGCCAGTTTCTAGATCCATCAGACGCATGGTCATTTTGTAGTATACGTCTTTGTCGCTACCAGCATTCTTGTTAATGCTTGATAGGTTACCGTAAAGCATGTATTGAGCACCAACCATCTTACCAAACTGAATTGCAGTGCTTTGGTTCACTAGCTCATCGTTGTTTTGGAAGTTTAGTTGTTCGCGCACTGATTCAACACGATCCATATCTACAAAACGGAACTTACCAGAATTCAGCATCTTAGTGCTGATAGAGTCGGTGATTGACTCAGTATCGATATGTTCGCTTGTCTTGTTCTTGATACGTTCAACAAAAACGATCGGACGTGAATCACGTGTGATGGCAGCAACAGAGCCCGACATCATCATGCTGTCGACCATTTCACCGGCAATTTTTTGCAAGTCTGTTGAACCAAAAT
This sequence comes from Vibrio tubiashii, assembly GCF_028551255.1. Lineage (NCBI taxonomy): Bacteria > Pseudomonadati > Pseudomonadota > Gammaproteobacteria > Vibrionales > Vibrionaceae > Vibrio > Vibrio tubiashii. The sequence goes on from NZ_CP117029.1 coordinate 2,050,688, forward strand.
CAATTGTTGTTGTTTCCACAGCTTGAGCGTCGCCATAGCTTACTTGGTTAGAACAGCCACCAAGCACTACAGCCAAACCAAGTAATGCAATTACACTTTTTTTCATTGTCGGTTCCTTAGGATATCCTTTAGTTACTTCTTTAAATTAGTTGTCTAGTTCGCGGATTTGAACGCGGAATTGGCGTCCATTTGGATTGATAGAAATCTCTGAGATAGAAATCTCTTCAGCCCCGCGAAGAATGGTTTGACGCCATGGGCTAAGCTTGTTGTTCACCTCTAGCCCCTGATCGTCATACCAATAGAAACGGTATTGAATGTGCTGGTCACCTTTGGTTTGATTTGCCAAACGCACTATGCCTCGTGCGCGACCATCTACATCAATCGTTGAAATATCTTCGATGCTCACACGTCCTGCTAGCACGTTATCCCCAAACAGAACCGTTTGAGAGGCACCATCGATACGCAGCCCAGCCGTGTTGCTGTTGCTCGCACATCCCATTAAGGTCAATGCTGCCGCGATTGAAATAAGCCATTTTTTCATCGTATATTTCCTAGTTGTTTATGCCAAATGGTTGCATTGTTACCTTGGCGCGAAAGCCAAACAAGCGTTGTACGACCAGACTCAACATTGAATGTATGAGTTTGACCAGCAACCCGTACTGATTGTTCCCCTGGTTCAACGACAGAACTTGCGCTGTAAATCTCACCAGGTAACGTTATCCAACTGCGTGTATCCGGTTGCTCCGTCAGCGTGTTCCACACGTTAAACAGCGCATTACCTAAGTCGTCAGGGTTGTCTTTGGTTGCCTCTCGACGCAATTCCTCTTTAGCCCACACTCGCAAAGCTTGGCGAATGATGATAGAGGGCATTCGCTCGGTCAGATTCTGCTTAGCCATCAGATTAACGTCTGTGAGCAAGCTACCCGACACACTGCTGTCATTAAGTATTACAGGGCTAAATTTTTCCGCTGGTACGTTTTCGTAATAGGGCAGAGAAACGGTATAGAGACCACGGTTACTGCCTCGCGAGATCGGAAGTGTTTGTGTCCACCCGTTCATCGCATCGACCACACCACGTTCATCAATAACAATTACCCGACCTTTATTCGCATCTAGGTAGCTGGCTTTGCCGTAACGCTTTTCAAGCTTAACCAAGTCTTCGCGCATACCTAAACGTTTAGCCACACGCTTAGTTCCATCAATCACCTGCTGGTTATCCGGCATCACGGCTAACGCACGACGATAGTCAACATATGCGCCGTTGAGATCGTTGTCTGCTTCATACAGCAGTGCAGACAAATAGAGTAAGTAGCCACTTTGCACCGCTTGCAGTTTTTTACCTGCATCTGGATAGTTAGCAAGAATACTACCCAAGTTTGGTGATACACCTTGAGCCTGCATTTGGCTTTGAGCTGATTCAAGCTCACTTTCTCTTTCTTTGCGCGCACGCTCTTGTACTTGATTAGCCCGGCGCATTTCGATAATTGCACCTTCTAGGTCATTCTTTTTAAGATAGTTAAGACCTAAATAAAGATGTAAAAAACCCAGTTCGTAATCAGCAGGTTGATACGTTTTCAAGTTATCGTTAACTGCAAGTGCACTTAAACTCATTGCTGTTTCTGATACCGAGATCGTTGCTTGATCTTGCTGTACTCTAACCGCTCGGTCACTGACTTCAAACGCGCCCTTACTTTCAGGGTATTGTTGGTTGAGCAGATAAACTCTGCCTTTTTCCATATTATCGAGAATGTCGCCTGCTATCTCCTCAGGTAACAACTCTTCAGCTTCGTAATAGCGGCCATTCTTAACGGTTTGGTGCAACTCACTGTTTTGCGCACTGTAATGACTAAAAAGATTGCCTACAGATAAATTGGCACAAGCGGAAAGAGCCAAGCTACTTGCTAAAGCAAACATGAGTCGAATGTGTTTATGCACTTTCTACCCCAATTTTTGTATTATTTGACACGATGACATGTCTCACATTTTAAAAAATTTAACGTTCGACATCAAACCTTTTAGAAAGTTCCATTAATATCAAAAATTTTTAGCTCATTAGCATAGGGCCAAGTGGACGACCACCCACTAAGTGCATATGAATATGGTAAACCTCTTGTCCACCATGAGAGTTACAGTTCATGATCAAACGGTAACCATCCTCATCAATACCTTCTTCTTTTGCCAGTTTGCGTGCCACAGTAAACATACGCCCCATGACGAGTTCATCTTCTTCTTCGATGTCATTAACAGTTGGAATCAGTTTATTTGGGATGATCAAAATGTGACTTGGAGCACGCGGATTGATGTCACGGAATGCGGTAACTAAATCGTCTTGGTAGACAACATCTGCTGGGATTTCTTTGCGAATGATTTTGCTGAAAATGGTTTCTTCTGCCATGAAGGGCTCCATTGGGATATTTATTATTGATTGAGTTGAAACGAGTATGCGTCAAGCTTCGCAAAATCACAATAAAAAACGCTGTTCAGTTCACTTATTCGACAATCAGTTATTAGTCGCTCACTAAATTTGTATTGTGCGTCAAAAAATGTGTGTCTCGGTATCAATACAATGGCTTTCTTTTTGTTAATTTTTTAAGACTTTACATTTACAGGGAGAGATCTATGAAGGGCTCAGTGATTAGGCGCATGTACGCTGGGTTTGCATTGATCATTATTATGTTCATCGTTACGACGTTGATGATGATGCGAGGAATGCAACAAATCCACCAAAACTTCGAAGGTGTCTCTAACACCTCACTGCCACTAGTTTCTCAATCAAACCAAACTAGCGTTGCTTTGTTGTCTGCTGACAAACTTTTTAAAGACTTTTTGACAACTCAAAGTTTTGAACGCATGGATCAACTTTCAGAGCAATTCGCTCAAATGAAAGAAGCATACAACCAACAGCTATCGACGCTAGAACAAGTAAGCATTGGCCAAACTGAACTGGAACAGTCAATTGTCCAACTCAAGGAAATGGAACAGAGTTACTTTGCTGAAGCGGAACAAGCGATGGGTAATTATCGCGCTATGTTTATCGCGCAAGAGGAAGTACAAAAGTCTACTCGCCGTTTCCAACGCCTGCACTCTGAGTTAAGTGTTGGCATGAAAGAGTACGTTGATGACCAAAGCAGTATTTCAGTTAAAGTGATGGCAAAAAGCTACTTTATTAAGTTAAAGGACGCCGAGCTCACCACATCAGATGCCCTAGCGAGTAGCGATACCGAATTGGTAACTCAAGCGGTAGCGAAAAATAAGAAAGCCGTGACCCACCTTAACTACGCTTACCGCGGTCTAACAACTCAAATGCCTGAAATCAAAAAAGCATTCGACGACTCTGTACAGCAATTTACTCGTGATGTCGGTAAGAAAGGCGGCGTACTTGACCAGCACAGTGCTTACCTACTCGCTAAAGATGCCCTCTACGCCAACATCGCAAGTCTAACCCAGCAAGTTGATGCAACGATGGCAGTGCTCAATTCATTCAGTGAAGTGGCGAAACAAGGCTTGAATGCGTCACTACAAGAAGCGGGGGACGTTTACGAGCAAGGCGTGGTTCGTTCAATCACTATAGGCGCGATCGTTATCTTGATGGCCGTTGCGATTGGTTATCACATTGCTCACAGCGTACGTAACCCACTCACTCGCATTCTGGGCACCCTTGAGTCTCTTACGGAAGGTGATATGACCAAGCGTATCGAGATTCGCTACAACAATGAGTTCAGTCGAGTTAGCAACCACATCAACTCGCTCGCAGATAATCTTCATGGTATTTTGGTTAAACTCAATGACGCATCCGATGATCTGACTCAAACCGCAACAACCAATCAGCAAACCTCTTCGCAAGCGCAATCACAGCTGAGCCAGCAACGTGAGCAAACGGCGAATGTTGCCACCGCAATGACTGAAATGGCGCACTCTGTTCAAGAAGTAGCGCAAAGCGCTCAAAGCTCGCAGCAGATGGTTGAGCAAGTGGAAAAAGCCTCAGAGTCTGGTCGCCATATCATGGGCACCAACATCACTACCATCAATCAACTTGAAACGCGCCTTACCCAGTCAGTTGATGCAGTGAAAGATCTGCAAGCAATGAGTAGCCAAATCGGTAGTATCCTTGACGTTATCCGTAATATTGCCGAACAAACCAACCTATTGGCACTTAATGCCGCTATCGAAGCGGCTCGTGCGGGTGAACAAGGGCGCGGTTTTGCGGTGGTGGCTGATGAAGTTCGCGTATTGGCTCAACGCACTACAGAATCAACCTCTGAAATTGAAAATATGATCAGTAATCTTCAAAGCAGCTCAACGTCAGCCAATAAGGTGATTCAAAGCTGTATGGATGATATGGAGCTTTCAGTAGAACAAGCGTCTAACGCCAATAGTGCTATGGAAGAGATCCAAGGACTTATTATGGAGATTAGCCAAATGAGTGGCCATATCTCTCAAGCGGCGGCGGAACAGAGTGAAACGACGGGCGATATTGCTCGCAACATTGAAGAGATCAACCTGATTGCCGACTCAAGCTATCAAGCTATGGCACAAATAGCCCAGACCAGTGACAACCTTTCCTCGTTGGCGAATCAACAAGGTGAGTTGGTCCATAGGTTTAAGCTTTAGAAAGTCAGAACATTGTAATTTATTGAGATTGGGCGGCTATTTTTTATAGCCGCCCTTGTTTTTTATATCCCATGTCATTATATGGTTTATAGGCTTGCCCACTTTTCTTTCACTCTCTCGCAAGCCAAACATGAGGAAAAACTATGGCTGTTCATGTTGGCATCATCGATCAAGACCCGATTCGCTTGGTCACTCCACTTCTTGATAATCGCACCGTAAGCGATCATATCGTCTTCATTGGAGTCCCTGCTCAAGAAGATATGTATTTGCGTCTTCACAGCGTCTTGAGCAAAAGAAACATCACCTCGGAGTTTTTTGAAATTCCTAACGTTGCGAATCCGTCAAAGATAAAACAGGCCGTTTCGATTCTTGCGCAGGACTTAAAAGCAAGAGGTGAAGAAGTTAAGCTAAATGCGAGCTGTGGACTTCGCCACCGTCTGTTATCAGTCTACGAGATTTTCCGCACCTATCACTGGCCTATTTTCGTTGTTGAACCTAATAGTGACCGTCTATGTTGGCTTTACCCTGACGGCAAAGAAGATACGCAGGTTCAAGACAGAATTACCATTGATGATTACCTCACCGTGTTCGGTGCGCGTGGTGAATTTAGCGACCAAGAGTTACCCCCTCAACTAGATCAAAAACTGTATGAGCTTGGCGAACGTTGGGCAAGCAATGCGTTAGAGTTAGGCCCAGGTCTCGCGACACTCAACTATCTTGCAACCACTTGCCGTAAAGAACAGCGTCTCGATGTTGAGCTTTCGGAAAAGCAGCAGGGTTATCGCGAGCTAAACATGCTACTTAGTGATTTGGTTGAAGCAGAAATAGCGACCTATCACGGCGGCGTATTAACCTTCGCCAACGAAGATGCGCGCCGTTTCTCAAACGGTGAATGGCTTGAAACACTCGTTCACAGCACTGTTCGTCAGATCCAACAAGATATGCCGACCATTCAAGACCGCTCCCTCAATGTCCAAGTTTACCGTCAGCTTGGAGAGCGCGAAGTGCGTAACGAACTCGATGTTGCTTCGGTCGTTAACAATAAACTTCACATCATCGAATGTAAGACCAAAGGAATGCGCGATGATGGTGACGATACCTTATATAAACTTGAATCGCTTCGTGACTTACTTGGTGGCTTACAAGCTCGTGCCATGCTGGTTAGCTTCCGTCCTCTTCGCCACAATGACATCACTCGCGCTGAAGACTTAGGCTTGGCGCTTATAGGCCCAGATGAGCTTAAGGACCTTAAATCGCACTTGGCGACTTGGTTCACCGAAGCAGGCGGACGAGATGAAGCATGCGCTGACTGCTAAGAGTAACCTTTGAACAATAAAAAACCGCCAGTTGGCGGTTTTTTTAATGCGTTCTTTACAAGATGAATTTAGCTGTCATCTTCTGTAAAGTTGGTTGGCAGAGTCGTCTTCATCTGATTCCAAATCTGCGCACTCTCCATACCATAGTGGCGAACGACAATCAAAATTTGGTCACGATTACCAGTTTCACACACTTCAAGCAAGTCTCGGTAGAACTGCAGTGCGAGGTCACGAGCTTGAGGGTTCGAGAAGTAGTAGCTACCAACGCGATCGTACAGTTTCTTCAGACCATTAAAGATCAAACCATAAATTTGGTTACCTGAATGGAATGCTAAGCGTTGAAAAAGCATGTAGTCGTAGAAATTGAATGTTTTCGCAACCAGAACGGCTTGGCGCTTTAACTCATCTTTCTCGCCATCATCTTTAACGTGCTGACGAATCTTTTCCGCATACGGCGACGACTCCATGAAGACATCCCAAGACTCGGCGTTAATCAGAGCCTCACATGAGCTGATCACACTAGAAATGGTTTTCTCAGAGTTTTCTTTATTGGCTTTAAACGCATAGCGCATAAAGATAGGGCTGATGTTTGTACGTGCTGCAAGCAAATCTTCAACAATTGAAGTCGCATTATCTGCGTCCAACGTCATTAACGTATCTAGAATATGAAGACCAGATGTTTCCATAAACTGGTTAACACGCGTTGGTTTACCATGTTGAATCGTTAACCACCCATCACGGGCTAAACGTTGGAGTACTTCTCGTAGAGTGGTACGCGTTACGCCAATTAGTTCAGAGAGCTCACGTTCTGCTGGTAAAATAGAACCAGGTGGGAATCGCCCTTTCCAAATACTTTCAATTATGTATTTCTCTGCGAATCCTGCTGGGCTCTTTGCCTTAATGACCATTTATATCTTATCCAAACTTGTATTTTTATGGGTCTAATAGAACTCATCATACCACTAGTTTTTCTATATCGGAAACCACCACACAGTAAACGTGCGGCAAACCCACAATAGAGCATTAACTCTAACGCTATGCAGATTTTATTGAATCATATTGGGATATGAAATAGGCTTATTTTCATATTTAACAAATCAAAAACATCCCTCAGAGCCCACCACATGGTATTTCAGCCGCAAAATTTAAGTTTGTAAATTTACATAATTAAACTGTCATTTCCATTCAATATAATTACATATTCTTTCTTATTCTATGCTTTCGTCGTTTTGCTTGCATTAACCATTGTTTTTCACAACTCTCGTGATATGTTTACGCCACTTTGATCGCGTTTTTAAACAAAAGTAAGCGAATAGAATACTCAAACCAATTTTCTCGTTGACTAAATTGCTTTGAAGAGTACAGTGGCGACCAAAGTAAAGGAGTGCTTGTCTTTCTCAGGGAGTGACTTGGCAAGACCACATGATCGTGAACGGAATGTTGTTTTTCTAAGTCACTGTTGAATCGGGTTTGTTTTCTACCTACGGGTATATTTCCACTGGTCAGAAATTCTCAGTTTTCCGATTAAATGGATCCAAGCACGTGCAGTGTCTATTCATAACAACATTAAGAGTATCTAAATCATGCCGATGTCACTCGGAAATGCATTTATTAAGAATTTTCTTGGTAAGGCCCCAGATTGGTACAAAGTTGCCATCATTTCATTTTTAATTATTAACCCAATTGTTTTCTTCTTTGTCGATCCATTCGTTGCAGGTTGGCTGCTAGTCGCAGAGTTTATCTTCACCCTCGCAATGGCACTTAAGTGTTACCCTCTTCAGCCAGGTGGTTTACTTGCCATAGAAGCTATCGCCATCGGCATGACCAGCCCAGAACAAGTTAAACACGAACTTGTCGCAAACATCGAAGTACTGCTTCTATTGGTGTTTATGGTTGCAGGCATCTACTTCATGAAGCAGTTGCTGTTATTTATCTTCACCAAGATACTGCTAGGTATTCGCTCTAAGAGCATGCTTTCTCTTGCATTCTGTTTTGCAGCGGCCTTCCTATCGGCTTTCTTAGATGCATTAACGGTTATTGCGGTTGTTATCAGCGTTGCGGTTGGCTTCTACGCGATTTACCACAAAGTTGCTTCTGGCCAAGGCCCTAACTCTTCGCACGACCATACCCAAGATGATCATTTATCTGAACTTACCCGTGATGACTTAGAAGACTACCGTGCTTTCCTACGTTCACTACTAATGCACGCTGGTGTGGGTACGGCGCTCGGTGGTGTTATGACCATGGTTGGTGAGCCGCAAAACCTCATCATTGCAGACCAAGCAGGTTGGCAGTTTGGTGAGTTTATCATTCGTATGCTACCCGTTACCGCGCCTGTGTTTGTTTGCGGTTTGATTACCTGTGTACTAGTCGAGAAACTAAAAGTCTTTGGCTACGGCGCTCGCCTTCCTGATAATGTTCGTCAAATCCTAGTAGACTTCGACCGTGAAGAGCGTAAAACACGTACTAAGCAAGATGTTGCTAAGCTTTGGGTTCAAGGCTTTATTGCAGTATGGCTGATTGTAGGCCTAGCACTTCACCTTGCAGCCGTCGGTCTAATTGGTCTTTCTGTTATCATCTTAGCGACAGCGTTTACTGGTGTAATCGAAGAGCACTCAATGGGTAAAGCGTTTGAAGAAGCGCTACCATTTACCGCACTTCTCGCCGTGTTCTTTGCTGTTGTAGCCGTCATCATCGACCAACAGCTATTCAAGCCTGTTATCGACGCTGTGCTACACGTAGAAGACAAAGGTACTCAGCTAGCACTCTTCTATGTGGCAAACGGCGTACTTTCGATGGTTTCCGATAACGTGTTCGTAGGTACGGTATACATTAACGAAGTGAAAACGGCACTGATTGAAGGCGTTATCACTCGTGACCAGTTCGACCTACTTGCGGTTGCTATCAACACGGGTACTAACCTACCTTCAGTTGCAACGCCAAATGGTCAAGCTGCATTCCTATTCTTATTGACCTCTGCCCTAGCACCACTTATCCGTCTATCTTACGGCCGCATGGTGATTATGGCGCTGCCTTATACAATCGTGCTGGCTCTTGTTGGTCTTGCTGGCATCGTGTTCTTTGTCGAGCCTATGACCGCTTGGTTCTATGACGCGGGTTGGATTTCAGCCCATGTCGGAGAGTTAACTCCAGCTGTTTCTAGCGGACACTAATCTAAATTATTTAAAAGTTTTAGTTGATACCGAAACTTTTACACGATAAAAAGCTCTGATTACTCAGAGCTTTTTTATTACAGGATATCTGTGTGAACATTCTTTCCACTCTAAAAACGTTTTCTCAAGGGCGACTGTCTTGGTTGTTGCTCCTTATCTCAATCATTTTCTTCGAAGCATGTGCCCTGTTTTTCCAACACGTTATGATGCTTTCACCTTGTGTGATGTGTATTTATGAGCGAGTCGCCATGTTTGGCGTTGGCGGCGCTGCATTAATTGGTTTAATCGCTCCTCATAATCCCGTATTTCGTTGGCTTGGCTTTGCCGCTTGGGGCGCAAGCGCCTATCAAGGCCTGATGCTTTCGCTAGAGCATGTTGATTACCAATTCAACCCTTCACCTTTTAAGACTTGTGACTTGTTCGTTACCTTCCCAGACTGGGCACCTCTAAATCAATGGGCACCTTGGCTATTTGAAGCGTTCGGTGATTGTGGCAAGGTCGTGTGGCAGTTCTTAGGTCTTTCAATGCCACAGTGGTTAGTGATCATTTTCTCTGCATACCTAATCGCACTGGTACCTTTTGTCATCGCGCAGTTTGTGAAGAGCAAATAGCGAGAGGCGGAAACGCGCAAAAATGAAGGGCTGACATATGATGTCAGCCCTTTTTGGTTTGGAATAAGGCAGGAACGCTTCGCTAAGGAAAACGGATGCGGGAACGGACTTTGTCCTATGGAAAAATAGAGAATGCTAGAAAGGCTGACACAACATCAACCTTTAGCTTAAACACGTGTCATCCTCAAGAGGGAGGGACGACTGAGTTGGGGATCTCCCAAAGTAAGCTAAGAGACCATAGAGATTCCCTACTCCCTCCTTCGTCGGTCTATGGAATGACGGCCTATCTCTTAGAGGCATTCCAATCTCGATTCTGAGCACCCTGCTTTGTCTTATCTCGCAGGGCTAATCCCGTCCTCGCATCTCGGAGCGAAGCGTTCCATAGGGCACAGCTAGGTCCAAACGGCTTTGCCTTAATTCATCTCACGCCCAGGAGCTGGCGCCAATACTTCGCGGTTACCGTTATGACCTGGAGCACTCACAATGCCTTGAGCTTCTAGTTGCTCAACGATACGTGCAGCTCGGTTGTAGCCTATCTTAAAACGACGTTGTACCCCTGATACCGAGCCACGGCGAGACTGCACAACATGCTCAACAACTTGGTCAAATAGCGGGTCCATCTCTTCCTCACCTTCCGGCTTCTCACCTGGTAAGAGTGCTTCAGGGCCTTGGTCACCATTGGTGATTTCGTCGATATAGTTTGGTTTACCGCGTGCTTTCCAGTTGTTGACTACGGCATGTACATCATCATCCGAAGCAAATGCGCCATGCACACGAACAGTATGGCTAGAACCCGGTGGGAGATAGAGCATATCACCCATACCCAGTAGCGATTCGGCTCCGCCTTGGTCAAGGATGGTGCGCGAGTCCGTCTTAGTTGATACGGTAAACGCAACACGGGTCGGGATATTCGCTTTAATCAAACCAGTAATAACATCAACAGATGGGCGCTGAGTTGCAAGGATCAAGTGAATACCCGCTGCACGTGCTTTCTGCGCTAGACGAGCAATCAGTTCCTCGACTTTCTTACCGACCACCATCATTAAGTCGGCAAACTCGTCGACAATCACAACAATGTAAGGCAACTTCTCAAGCAGAGGAGGATGTTCATCCATGCTGTCACCTGCTTGCCATAATGGGTCGTGAATTGGATGACCAGCCTCAGCCGCCATCTTAAGCTTATCGTTAAAGCCTTTAATGTTACGAACACCTAGAGCAGACATCAGCTTGTAGCGACGTTCCATCTCACCAACACACCAACGCAGTGCATTCGACGCGTCTTTCATGTCAGTAACCACTTCAGAGAGTAGATGTGGAATACCTTCGTACACTGATAGCTCTAGCATTTTCGGGTCAATCATGATGAAGCGAACATCTTCAGGCGTTGCCTTGTAGAGCATACTCAAGATCATCACGTTTACACCCACTGACTTACCCGAGCCCGTTGTACCCGCAACAAGCACGTGTGGCATCTTAGACAAATCAGCGACCACAGCTTCACCAGCGATATCTTGGCCAAGGACAACCGTCGTTGGCGATTTGGCTTCAATAAACTGTTGGCTACCAACAACATCAGAGAAGAACACCGTTTGTCTGCTCATGTTTGGTAGCTCAAGCCCGACATAAGGTTTGCCCGGTATGACTTCAACGACACGAACCGCCATAGCTGAAAGTGAGCGCGCTAAATCCATCGATAGACCGGATATGCGGCTCACTTTAACGCCAGGTGCGAGATCGAGTTCAAATCTTGTTATTACTGGCCCCGGGAAGATATCAACCACTGTTGCTTTAATCTTATAGTCGGCCAGTTTCGCTTCAACCAAGCGAGCAATATTTTCTAACGCTTCTCGGTCGATAAAGTTCTCACGCTTTTCAGGGTGGTACAGCAACTCAAGAGTTGGCATCGGTTCAACAGGCTTTGGCAGATTCGCTTCTTGTTGTACCAAGAATGGGTTTTGCTGAGCGGCGACTTTGGCTTGCGCTTCTGCAACCATATTGTGTAATGCCGCCGCGTCTTCATCCTCAGATAACGTCGACTCTACCTCTTCGGTCACAGTTGCACTTTCTTCAGCAACATCAAATGATGAAATCACCGGTTCTTGATAGTCATCTTCAGGTTCAATATCCGATGAAATCTGTTCCAGTTCAGAAGGATTAATCCTTGGTTGGACGATTTCTTCTTCAGTCACCTCTTCAATCCAAGGCAAGTCATTAGAGTCAACCTCGGTGACGGCTTCTGTAGGAACTTGTTCTGGCTGGTTCGGAGCAGGTGGTTCACTGGCAACAACCTCTTCAACTTGCGGCTGAGCAAAAACATCTTCTGGCTGTTGAGGTTGTGCAACTTGAGGAAGCTCATCACCGTTCATAGCGGCGCGTTCTAGATCTTCAATAGTCGCGCCAAGATGCTTACTACGCTCAAAATCTGGCTCAACAGACTCTTCAACCACATTATTAGGGACTTCGCTTGCATAAACGGGCTCAGGGGAAATATCAGCCACTTCTTCTGTCGTTGGTTGAGCGATTGCGTTGGCCGCTAGCGCTGAGGTAGCCGCTGCTTCAGGCATATGAATGTTGTAACGACGTCGTTCTACGTTGGTTTCTTCTATTTGCTCTACAGATTCGTTAGCTTCGAGCTTTTGTTCACTGATGACTGGCGTCGTTTCGGTTTCATACTCATAGTCGTTGAGTTCAGCTTCTAGCGTTTCATCTTCTCGTCCACGTACTTTGTTGATAAGACCAGTGAACAAACCAATAGCGCTTTCACCTAACCAATCGACGATGGATAACCAAGAGATACCTGTCAGAAGCGTGAAGCCCGCTCCCCACAAGAAAAGAAATACAAGCGTAGAGCCAAGTACGTTTAGTGTCGGTAGCGCAAGGCTAGTCAGAACATCGCCAATCACGCCACCCGAAGAGAAATACCAGATGTCATCGAAGTTGATATCCGCTAAGCCACAGCTGGTTAAAATAAGAATCGTAAGCCCGAGTAAACGCGTTCCCCAGAGCATAAAGTCGATTGGATCATCTTCATCGCGGTTACGCAGCATTGCCCAAGCCGTGCCAGTCACCACGAAAGGAATCACATACGCTAATGAGCCAAAGGTAAAAAAGAGTGTATCTGCTAGCCAAGCCCCAACGAGACCTCCAGCGTTATTTATCTCCCCACCCCAAGCGGTTTGAGACCATGATGGATCGGCAGCGCTAAATGTAAACAGTGCAACCGATAGCAAAATTGAGGCAAGAACGATGACGATCAAACTGCATTCTTGAAGGCGCTGAGGACCGCTCAGTCGGGACGGTTGAGTTTCCTCTCCCGTCTTAATGATCGTTTCTACTTTATTTTTGGTCTCTTTGAACATAACCAACTTTATCTTTATAAAACACCAATCGATTCAGAAATCATCCTGATTGGTCGGAAAAAAATAGTCCGAGCAGCTATGCTACTCGGACTATCGATTTAACCATATCAAGGGACAAAACCCAATTGCTTAAAGTCAGAATATGGAAAGCTATTAAGACTTTAAGCCAAACTCATGCTTGAATTAGCGAGTTTTGATAACCAACTGGTTCGTTTGTTTCACTTCTTCCATAACCACGTAAGTACGTGTGTCATTTACCCCTGGTAAACGTAGAAGTGTATCACCCAACAGCTTTCGGTAAGCACTCATGTCAGATACACGAGTCTTAAGCAGGTAGTCAAAATCACCAGATACTAAATGACACTCCTGAATGTCATCAAGTTTCTGAACTGCTGTGTTGAACTGTTCAAACACATCTGGCGCACCACGGTTAAGTGTGATTTCTACGAATACCAAAAGCGATGCGTCTAGGTATTGCGGGTTTAGCAATGCTGTATAGCCCGTAATATAACCTTGACGCTCTAGGCGACGCACACGTTCCAAACACGGAGTTGGAGAAAGACCCACTCGTTTTGAAAGCTCTACATTCGAAATACGACCATCTTTCTGCAACTCATTAAGAATGTTGCGGTCGATGCGATCTAGATCCTTGGACGGCTTTTTATTGTTGTCTGCCATTTTTTATTCCACCTTATTACTTCCTTGCAAAAAAATATACTACAACTTTTTAATATTCAGTATCAAATTTTATCCAATCATATCTATACTAGATATTAATTCGACAGAATTACCCTACACACAGTTAATACAACTAATATAGTTTATACAACCAATATAAAATGAGGAGTCAGGATGATCATTGGCGTACCTAAGGAAATCAAAAACCACGAATACCGTGTTGGCATGATCCCAGCGAGCGTTCGCGAGCTAGTGTCTCAAGGTCACCAAGTTTTTGTTGAAACTAATGCCGGTTCAGGCATCGGTTTTTCAGACGATGATTACATCGCTGTAGGCGCATCCATTCTTCCTACCGCTGCTGACGTTTTCGCGCAAGCAGAAATGATTGTAAAGGTTAAAGAACCTCAAGCTGTCGAGCGAGCTATGCTTCGAGAAGGGCAAATTTTATTTACTTATTTGCACCTAGCACCAGATTTTCCACAAACTGAAGAGCTAATCAAGAGCAAAGCTGTCTGTATAGCATATGAGACTGTAACAGATAATATGGGTCGCTTGCCACTACTTGCTCCAATGTCTGAGGTAGCAGGTCGCATGTCTATTCAAGCAGGTGCACAAACTTTAGAGAAATCTCACGGTGGTCGTGGTCTTCTACTAGGTGGTGTACCAGGCGTTGAACCAGCGAAAGTTGTCGTTGTTGGCGGCGGTGTTGTTGGTGCTAACGCAGCTCGTATGGCTGTTGGTCTTCGCGCAGACGTAACTATCCTTGATCGCAACGTTGATACACTACGTCGTCTTGACGAAGAGTTCCAAGGTCGTGCAAAAGTGGTTTACTCTACAGAAGATGCTATTGAGAAGCATGTTCTAGAAGCTGACCTAGTCATCGGTGCAGTTCTAATCCCAGGCGCTGCAGCACCTAAACTAGTAACAAAAGAGCACATCGCTAAGATGAAGCCAGGTGCAGCAGTCGTAGACGTTGCAATCGACCAAGGTGGCTGTTTTGAAACTTCACACGCAACAACACACGCAGATCCTACTTACATCGTTGATGACGTAGTTCACTACTGTGTTGCTAACATGCCAGGCGCTGTTGCTCGTACTTCTACGTTCGCACTAAACAACGCTACGCTACCTTACATCGTTAAACTAGCGAACAAAGGCTACCGTGAAGCACTTCTAGCAGATAACGGCTTCCTAGAAGGTCTAAACGTAATCCACGGTAAAGTAACGTGTAAAGAAGTAGCAGAAAGCTTCGATCTAGAATACGTAGACCCAGCTGATGCTATCGCAATGTTCAACTAATGTTGAATAGTATTAAATAAGAGAAAACGCTCACTTCGGTGGGCGTTTTTTTGTTTTGGAGAACTGGAGAACTGGAGAACTGGAGAACTGGAGAACTGGAGAACTGGAGAACTGGAGAACTGGAGAACTGGAGAACTGGAGAACTGGAGAACTGGAGAACTAAAGTTGCCGCGCTATAGCTGAGGAGTCAACTCTAGTTTTCCAAAAGCGAAGCGCTCCCGCTCTCCATAGGGCGTAGCCCGTTCCAAAATCCCGAGGGCGCAGCCCGTCTTCTCTCTTAAAACCAACGCTCCAACGCTGATTTGTCAAGCTGACGAAATGCTCGGTTAAGGATCTGAGCAAGCTCTTTGTAACGAGGGCGTGATTTCATTGGCTCTAGCGCACAGCCGCTTTCAACTATTTTTTGGTAGATTTCGCGATACCAACCGGCAAGTGCAGGTGGAAGTTTCGTGTTGGCACGGTTGCCAAGCCACCACATACCCTGAATAGGCATACTAATAGCAAACAATGCAATGATGACTGCCTGTGGCATAGATTGATAATTGTTGAACGCCATTTGAGTTAAGACACTGATAGCCGCGATCGCTGGCATCACTTTTACACCGAAACGCGTCGCTTTAATGATTCGCTGCTCTGGAAACAGCAAATTAAGCTCTTTACGCATTGGCCAAGTATCCATGTACTTTTGTCCATCTCGTAGACTATGAACTAAACCGGCTTTATTACTCATAGGGCTCTCTCACTCCAGTACAGGGTCCTAAACTAAAATTTAGTTGAAAGATTCAACTAAACGGACAAAAAATTGATGAAAGTTAATATTCTTTCAAATTTTTTTTGTTATCATTGCTTATTATCGTTATCCTTTGCGGACCCACAATCTCATTGTTGCCGTTATTTACAATTTAAGCAACTCTTGAGACCTTTCTGCAGCGGATGCAAGGGTGGTGATTTGGATCATCACTGTCTTTTATACGGAATTCGAAGTTATTTTGACCAAGATTAGTACGCAGCTTCTATAGCATCGTCTATTCTTGTGATTAATTTTTATCCTAACTGATTATTACAGGTAGTCACTCATGTCAAAGCTAGTTTTAGTTTTAAACTGCGGTAGTTCTTCTCTTAAATTTGCTGTTGTTGATGCAGAAAATGGTGATGAGCATCTAACAGGTCTTGCAGAATGTCTGCACCTTCCAGAAGCTCGTATCAAGTGGAAACTTGATGGTAAGCACGAAGCTCAACTAGGCGACGGCGCAGCTCACGAAGAAGCTCTAGCGTTCATGGTAGAAACTATTCTTGCTTCTAAGCCAGAGCTTTCTGAGAACCTAGCAGCAATCGGTCACCGTGTTGTACACGGCGGCGAGAAGTTCACTCAGTCTGCACTAATTACTGACGACGTGCTTAAAGGCATCGAAGACTGTGCAACACTTGCACCTCTTCACAACCCTGCTCACATCATCGGCATCAAAGCAGCACAAAAATCTTTCCCAGCACTGAAAAACGTTGCTGTGTTTGACACTGCTTTCCACCAAACAATGCCTGAAGAGTCTTACCTATACGCTCTTCCATACAACCTGTACAAAGAGCACGGTATCCGTCGTTACGGCATGCACGGTACTTCTCACCTATTCATCACTCGTGAAATTGCTAACATCCTTGGCAAACCAGTTGACGAAGTAAACATCATCAACTGTCACCTAGGTAACGGTGCTTCAGTTTGTGCTGTTAAGAACGGTAAGTCAGTAGATACTTCTATGGGTCTAACTCCACTAGAAGGTCTAGTAATGGGTACTCGTTGTGGTGACATCGATCCTGCGATCATCTTCCACCTACACGACACTCTTGGCTACTCTGTTGAGAAAATCAACAACATGCTGACTAAAGAGTCTGGTCTAGCTGGTCTGACTGAAGTAACTTCTGACTGTCGTTTCGTTGAAGACAACTACGGTGAGAAAGAAGAAGCAACTCGTGCGATGGACGTATTCTGCCACCGCCTAGCGAAATACGTTGCTGGCTACACTGCAACTCTAGAAGGTCGTCTAGACGCGATCGTATTCACTGGTGGTATCGGTGAAAACTCTGGCCCTATCCGTGAAATGGTTCTTAACCGCCTAGGTATCTTCGGTATCGAAGTTGACGGTGAAGCTAACCTGAAAGCTCGTTTCGGCGGCGAAGGTACTATCACGACTGAAAACAGCCGTATCCCAGCAATGGTTATCTCTACTAACGAAGAGCTAGTTATCGCTGAAGACACTGCAGAACTAGCAGGTCTTTAATTGACTTAACCGGCTGACAATCGTCAGCCGGTTTTCTAACTAAGGGGCTTAACTCCTATTCCAAACAGTAAGGAATACGCAGTTAAGCTTTTATCCCAATAGCTATAGGTACTCTACGAATGTCTCGTACTATTATGCTTATCCCTGCAAGTGCTGGTGTTGGTCTTACTAGCGTAAGCATGGGTGTTCTTCGCGCAATGGAGCGCAAAGGCGTTAAAGTTTCTTTTTACAAGCCAATCTGTCAGCCACGTTCTGGCGGCGATCAACCTGATCTAACTTCAACTATCGTTGGCGCGAACAGCGATGTGAAGATCGGCCAACCTATGATGATGTCTGTTGCTGAAAGCCTAATCGGTAACGACAACATGGATGAGCTGCTAGAAACAGTTGTTGAGCGTTACAACCAAATCAACAAAGATGCGGACGTTACGCTAATCGAAGGTCTTGTACCAACTCGTAAACACCCATTTGCTAACCAAGTGAACGCAGAAATTGCTGCAACACTTGGCGCAGAGATTGTTCTTGTAGCGACTCCTGGCACAGATAACCCAGCGCAACTTAAAGAACGTATCGAAGTAGCATGTTCTAACTTCGGCGGCACTAAGAACAAAAACATCTCTGGCGTTATCATCAACAAACTAAACGCTCCTGTTGATGAAGCTGGCCGTACTCGCCCTGACCTATCTGAAATCTTTGACGATGCAGATAGCGCGAAGCAAAACGAAATGAAAGTGATGGAAATCTTCAACACTTCTCCAATTCGTGTACTAGGTTGTGTGCCATGGAGCATCGACCTAATTGCAACGCGTGCAGTCGACATGGCTGAGCACCTAAACGCTGATATTATCAACGCTGGTGACATCAACACGCGCCGTATCAAGAGCATCACATTCTGTGCGCGTTCTCTGCCAAACATGATTGAGCACTTCAAACCAGGCTCTCTACTTGTAACTTCAGCAGACCGTCCAGACGTAATCGTTGCAGCAGCGCTAGCAGCAATGAACGGTGTTGAAATCGGTGCAGTACTTCTAACTGGCGGTTACGACATTCCAGAAGAAATCGCAGGTCTATGTAAGCCAGCATTTGATTCAGGTCTACCGATCTTCAAAGCACAAGGTAACACTTGGCAGACGTCTCTAAACCTACAGAGTTTCTCTATCGAAGTACCTGCAGACGATAAAGAGCGTATCGAGTTCATCAACGAGCACGTTGCTGGCAACATCGATGGCAACTGGATCGAGTCTATGACTGAGGGTACTCAGAAGTCTCGTCGCCTAAGCCCACCAGCATTCCGTTACCAGCTAACTGAGTTCGCTCGTAAAGCAGGTAAGCGTATCGTTCTTCCTGAAGGTGACGAGCCACGTACAGTTAAAGCTGCGGCTATCTGTGCTGAGCGTGGTATCGCGGAGTGTGTGCTTCTAGGTAACCCAGAAGAAATCAAACGTGTTGCAGCGCAGCAAGGCGTTGAGCTAGGCGCTGGCGTAACTATCATCAACTCTGATGAAGTACGTGAAAACTACGTTGCTCGTCTAGTTGAACTGCGTGGCGCGAAAGGCATGACTGAAGTTGTTGCTCGCGAGAAGCTACAAGATTCAGTATTCCTAGGCACAATGATGCTTGAGAACGACGAAGTTGACGGCCTAGTTTCTGGTGCTGTTCACACAACTGCGAACACTATCGTTCCTCCGTTCCAGATCATCAAGACTGCACCTGATGCGTCTATCGTATCTTCTGTATTCTTCATGCTACTACCTGACCAAGTATTGGTTTACGGTGACTGTGCGATCAACCCAGATCCAACTGCTGAGCAGCTAGCTGAAATCGCTATCCAATCTGCAGACTCTGCAGCAGCATTCGGTATCGAACCACGCGTTGCAATGATCTCTTACTCTACGGGTGAATCTGGTAAAGGTGCTGACGTAGATAAAGTACGTGAAGCAACTAAGCTTGCTCAAGAGAAGCGTCCTGACCTAGTGATCGACGGCCCTCTACAGTACGACGCGGCTATCATGGAAAACGTTGCTGCTTCTAAAGCACCAAACTCTCCAGTAGCAGGTAAAGCAACTGTATTCGTATTCCCAGACCTAAACACTGGTAACACGACGTACAAAGCAGTACAACGTTCAGCTGACCTAGTGTCTATCGGTCCAATGCTTCAAGGTATGCGTAAGCCTGTAAACGATCTGTCTCGCGGTGCTCTAGTTGACGACATCGTATACACAGTGGCTCTAACTGCAATCCAAGCAGACCAAGCGGCTCAAGCAGAAGAGAAAGTAGTTAACTAATCTCTACTATCTGAGTAAATCAAACCCTCGCACCTTGCGAGGGTTTTTTATATCTACTGTTTTCCCTATCTCGCTGATATGTCCACCTTTTCATAACTTGTTGCTACACTTTAGGTTCATCGATTGAAAAGGAATTCAAATGGAGCCCAAGCTATTTTCCACTAAAGATACCGTAGAAAAGAGCGTCCTTAAGACCACCAGCTTTTTCCTCGCAATAACTGGCGCTGGCTTCACTATAGTTAACTTTTTTATTTGGGATGTACCAAAGTTTGGCTACATAGATTTCGCGTATACCCTACTCTGCTTATTTATCTATCTGAGAATTCAATTTGGTCACTACAAACCTTGGTATTCGGCTTTATTAATCTGCGGTTTGAGCCTGATTTTGATCTATAGCTTAGCGGTGGCGAAGGGCTACTCGATACTAGTTTTCTGGACGTTTTGTATGCCGCCCGTCTTCCACATTTTATTAAATCGTTATGTCGGTTCAGCGGTCACTTTCGCTTTTTTCCTTATCGTCGTGTCGATATTCCTGTCCTATCCGCCTATCGTTCATTCAACCGCACACACGACGTTTAACTTCGCGATCCCCTATATTTTGATTTGGGCTATCGCCTTTGTGCATGAAGATGTCAGAGCCAAAACCCAGCAAAAACTCAGCGATGCTGCTCTACTTGACCCTTTAACTGGCGCGAGAAATCGATTGTGTATGGAAAATGATTTCTCCCATCATCCTGAGTTTCTGAGTCATCACTACTTACTGCATATTGACCTCGACCATTTTAAACAAGTCAACGACAACTACGGCCATGCGTGTGGGGATGAAGTATTGAAGGCGGTGAGTAAGGCGGTGCTTTCGCAACCTAATGCCCAATTCTTTTATCGAGTGGGTGGTGAGGAGTTTTGTGTTTTGCTGTGCGCAAAGAATGAAGAACAAGCAATGGAGATGAGCGAATCAATTCGACTCGCGCTAAAGCAACTAAAAATCGACTTCAACCATCAAGAGATTCGCATCTCTTTCAGTGCTGGATTAAGAGCTTTGATCGTGATGAACAACAGTATTCTGCTCGATCAAACCATGGCAGAAACGGATCAAGCCCTATACCGAGCAAAGGCACAGGGCAGAGATCAAATCGTGTTATCAAGCACTACCAAGCAAATCTCGGCCGTGGGGTGAAGTTAAATCTAGCTCAGGACCAAGAGGAACAACTTGTGTCGGGTTAATCCCTGTGTGGCTAAAGTAGTAATGGCGTTTAATGTGGTAGAAATCGGTTGTCTCTTTGATACCGGGTACCTGATACAACTCTTTCATATAACCGTTGAGATTAGCGTAATCCGCGATACGTTTCTTATTACATTTAAAATGTCCGACATAAACGGCATCAAAACGGATCAGCGTGGTAAACAAGCGCCAATCGGCTTCAGTAATACTGTCACCAGCAAGGTAGCGGCTTTTCGCTAGATGGGCATCCAATCTGTCTAGCGACTCAAACAGGTGGTTGTAGGCTTCTTCATAGGCATCTTGGGTTGTGGCAAATCCACAGCGGTAAACACCATTGTTAACATGAGGGTAGACATAAGCGTTCCACTCTTCAATGATTTCACGCTTCTCTTGCGGATAATAATCAGCTGTATTACCCGTGAGTTCATTAAACTCAGAGTTAAACATGCGAATGATTTCAGAAGATTCATTGCTGACGATGGTGTTATGTTTCTTATCCCAAAGTACTGGTACCGTTACGCGACCCGTGTAGTCTGGTTTGGCTTGCGTATAAATTTGGTGCATGCGTGTATGACCAAACAAAGGCTCAGGCAACCCCATTTGCCAACCTTCACCCATCATATCAGGACAAACAACCGTGACGTCGATATGCTCTTCAAGACCTTTTAGCTTTCTAAAAATCAGAGTGCGATGAGCCCAAGGACAGGCAAGCGAGACATAAAGATGATAACGTCCTGATTCCGGCTGAAACTGAGCATCAGGTTTGTTTTCTACCCAATTTCTAAACCCGGCATCTTCGCGAATGAACTTACCATTGCTCGATTTGGTGTCGTACCACACGTCATGCCATATGCCTTCAACTAGCTTACCCATTATTGTCTCCTAACCCACATTCTTTGAATAATTTGAGTATAAATAAATACTCAACACAGGTGATTAGAGACAGTTGGCTTAGTTGTTCGAATTATTTGAATAGTAGAAAGGTAGCGATACAAAAAAAGCGCGACCCCGTAAGGATGCCGCGCTTAAGCCCGTCACAGGCTGAAATTATACGCTCACGTGCAAGCAAGACACGGCATGAACGTCGTTACCTTCGATAGCTGGCTTAGTTTGAGCACACGCTTCCGTCGCCTGAGGACAACGCGTACGGAACACACAACCCGAAGGAGGACTGATTGGTGATGGAAGGTCGCCTTCTAGCATCTCGATGTGCTTGTTGCGCTCAAGCTTTGGATCAGGAATTGGTACTGCAGACATAAGCGCGCGAGTGTACGGGTGCTTTGGATCCGCGAACAGGGCTTCGGCTTCACCAAGTTCAACAGCATTACCAAGATACATAACTAGTACTCGGTCAGAGATGTGTTTCACTACCGACAAATCGTGGGCAATGAATACTAGTGATAAGCCAAGTTCTTTCTGTAACTCTTTAAGTAGGTTTACAACCTGAGCTTGGATTGACACGTCTAGTGCCGATACAGGTTCGTCACAAATGATCATCTTAGGCTTTAGAATCAACGCGCGAGCAATACCGATGCGCTGACACTGACCACCTGAGAACTCATGAGGGTAACGGTTGATTACGTTTGGTAGTAGACCTACTTTCGCCATCATCTCTTTAACACGAGTTTTCACTTCATCTTTCGAAAGCTCTGGATAGAAAGTTTCCAATGGCTCAGCAATGATGTCACCGACTGTCATACGCGGGTTTAGCGATGCCAAAGGATCTTGGAAAATCATTTGAATTTCTTTGCGCGTTTCACGGCGCTGGATTTCTTGCATCTTAGTCAGGTCTTGACCAAGCCACATCACGTCGCCGTCAGTCGCTTCAACAAGACCAATGATTGCACGCGCGAAAGTCGATTTACCACAACCAGACTCGCCTACTACGCCTAAGGTTTCACCTTCATATAAACGGACGTTAACGCCGTCTACTGCTTTAAGGTTTGCAGGCTTTGACCAAGGCCAAGCAGATTTTGATGCAATACTAAAGTGAACTTTAAGATCTTTAACATCTAGGATTAGGTTCTTATCTACACTCATTTGCTCCAAGCCTCCCATTCAGAAAAACATGCGCGCTGACGACCTTCACCAAATGGCGTCAAGATTGGCGCTTCTTGCTTACAACGATCCATTACACGGTGGCAACGCTCTTGATAAGGGCAGCCTTGTGGTAGACGAAGTAAGTTAGGCGGGTTGCCTGGAATCGTTGGTAGAATTTCTCCCTCTGTATCCAGACGAGGAATTGCTTTTAGCAGACCTTCAGCGTATGGGTGGCTCGGGTTGTAGAAGATTTCATCGACCGTACCGTACTCCATTGTACGACCAGCGTACATAACTAGTACTTTGTCACATGAACCTGCAACCACGCCAAGGTCATGAGTGATCATGATAATCGCAGTGTTAAACTCCGATTTCAGCTCGTTAAGCAGATCCATGATCTGGGCTTGTACCGTTACGTCTAGCGCTGTTGTCGGCTCATCCGCAATCAAGAGTTTTGGACGACACAACAGAGCCATGGCGATCATCACACGCTGACGCATACCGCCTGAGAACTCGTGTGGGTACATAGTGATACGCTTACGCGCTTCTGGAATTTTGACCGCTTCAAGCATGCGTACAGATTCTTCGAACGCTTCCGCTTTACCCATGCCTTTGTGAAGCATAAGTACTTCCATTAACTGATCACTCACCTTCATGTAAGGGTTAAGCGACGTCATTGGGTCTTGGAAGATCATTGCGATCTGTTCTGCACGTACTTTGTTGAGTGCTTTTTCTGGAAGGTTAAGAATTTCATTACCTTCGAATTTTGCGCTACCTGAGATAATACCGTTCTTTGCCAGTAGTCCCATGATAGCGAATACAGTCTGAGATTTGCCTGAACCAGATTCACCTACGATACCTAGAGTCTCGCCCTGATTCAGAGAAAAATTTAAATCGTTTACTGCGGTGACGATACCATCTTGAGTGGTAAATTCGACACGCAGATCTTTGACATCTAATAAGCTCATCATTGCTTCCTTAATCTTTTTTATAGATTTTGTAATTTATTGCTTTTTGATTATCTGTCTTTTGGATCCAGCGCATCGCGCAGGCCGTCACCGACATAGTTGAAACAGAAGAGAGTCACAACCATGAATATTGCTGGGAATGTAAGCTGCCAGATTGCTACTTCCATTGTCTGTGCACCTTCTTGAAGAAGCGCACCCCAACTTGTCATCGGCTCCTGAACACCAAGACCAAGGAATGATAGGAATGATTCAGTCAAAATCATGCTTGGGATTAGAAGCGTTGAGTAAACCGCTACAATACCCAGTACGTTTGGCACGATGTGACGAGTGATGATTTTCCACTTGCTCACACCACAAACGTGCGCTGCTTCGATGAACTCTTTACTGCGTAAGCTAAGTGTCTGACCACGTACAATACGTGCCATATCTAGCCATGCAATCGCACCGATAGCAACGAAGATAAGAATGATGTTACGACCGAAGAAGGTTACTAGTACGATAACTAGGAACATAAACGGTACTGCGTAAAGGATCTCAAGGATACGCATCATGATTCGGTCTACTTTACCGCCGATGAAGCCAGAAGCTGCACCGTAAAGCGTACCAATCAATACCGCTACAAACGCACCCATTACGCCGACCATCAGAGAGATTCGGCCACCAATTAAGGTACGAACGTAAAGGTCACGACCTAAACTATCAGTACCAAACCAATGCTCTGCGTTTGGACCAACGTGCATCGCGTACCAGTCAGTATCATCGTAAGTGTATGGCGCAATAGTCGGTAAAACGATTACCGCAAGCGTCATTAAGAATAGGATAAACAAGCTCACCATCGCCGCTTTGTTACGCATAAAGCGGATACGAGCGTCTTGCCACAGACTGCGACCTTCGATCTCTAAGTTTTCAGAGAACTTTTCAATCGCTTCTAGGTTTTCTTTTTTCGTTAACATAACCAAACGTCCCTGTTAGTAGCGAATTTTCGGGTCAATCATTGCAAGTAGGATATCTACAATCGCATTGAATAGAATGAATAGGAAACCAATCAAGATGGTTACACCCATTACTAGCGAGTAGTCACGGTTAAATGCAGCGTTAACGAATAGCTTACCAATACCTGGTAGACCGAAGATGGTTTCGATAACAACTGAACCTGTGATGATACCTACGAACGCAGGGCCCATGTATGAAACAACAGGAAGAAGCGCTGGTTTAAGTGCGTGCTTGATGATGATGTAACGGTAACTTAGACCTTTCGCACGAGCGGTACGAATAAAGTTACTGTTTAATGTTTCGATCATCGAACCACGAGTGATACGTGCAAAAGTCGCGACGTAGAGTAGTGACATACCAATCACTGGCAGTACTAGGTATTTCAAACTACCGTCATGCCAACCACCCGCTGGGAATAGGTTCCAATGCAGCGAGAAGAGATAGATCAGTGCCGGTGCCAATACAAACGATGGCATTACAACACCTAACATGGCGGTGGACATTATGGTGTAGTCAACCCAGGTATTTTGCTTTAAGGCAGCAATCGTACCAACCGTGACCCCCATGATGACCGTAAAGATAAACGCGATAAAACCAACTTTTGCCGATACTGGTAGTGCAACAGAAATCAGTTCGTTTACAGAGTAATCTAGGTACTTAAATGAAGGACCAAAATCACCTTGAATAACGTTTGTTAGATAAGTCGTGTATTGCTCAAATACTGGCTTATCAAGCCCGTATTTAGCTTCGATGTTCGCCATAACTTCTGGCGGTAATGGACGCTCGCTTGAGAATGGGTTACCCGGTGCGAAGCGCATAAGAAAGAAAGATACGGTGATCAAAACCAACATGGTTGGGATCGCCTCAAATATCCTTTTCGCGATGAATTTAAGCATAAACTCACTCTTTCAGTCTGTGACAATTAAAAATTAAGAATCAATCAAATTTCTACGAATTTAGATTGTATAAAGGCACTGCATGTAATTTCTCACATGCAGGCCAATATTTTTATAGTTCTATCAGTTCAAGATTTACTTGATGATGTATAGATCTTTAGAGTAGATCTTCTCTTCTGGGTTGTTTGCTGGGAAGCCACCAACCTTAGGAGACAGTAGACGTGATTTCACGTACTGGTAGATAGGTGCGATAGGCATGTCTTTCGCTAGTAGCTTCTCAGCTTCTAGGTACAGCGCTTGACGCTCTTCTTCTGACTGAGCAGCAATCGCTTTAGTCATGATCTCGTCGTAAGCTTTGCTGTCGTAGTGAATACCGCCAGTCGTGTTGTTACTCTTCATTAGAGTTAGGAATGAAGATGCTTCGTTGTAGTCACCACACCAACCGGCACGTGCCACTTCGAAGTCGCCTGAATCTTTAGTAGATAGGTAAGTTTTCCACTCTTGGTTTTCTAGAGTAACGTCTAGGCCAAGTGTCTTCTTCCACATAGAACCTAGTGCTACAGCAACTTTCTTGTGGTTCTCAGATGTGTTGTAAAGAAGGTTAAACTTAAGTGGGTTGTCTGAACCGAAACCTGCTTCTTCTAGAAGACGAGCCGCTTCTGCATCACGCTCTGCTTGAGTCATTTGACCGTAAGCAGGCATTTCTGGGTTGAATCCAGCTGTGATTTCAGGCGTTAGGAAGTAAGCTGGTTTTTGACCTTGTGCTAGGATAGCGTCAGTAACGATGTTACGGTCGATTGCGTAAGAGATCGCCTTACGTACACGAACGTCATCAAATGGCGCTTTCTTAGTGTTGAAGATGTAGTAGTAAGTACATAGGTTACCTGTAACCGATACTTCTTCTGGATGCTCTTTCTTAAGACGCTTGAAGTGCTCAACAGGTAGTTCGTAAGAGATATCGATTTCGCCTGCTAAAAAACGGTTCATTTCCGCTACCTGGTTCTCGATAGGTAGGAAAGTTACTTTGTTTAGCTTGGTGTTTGCGTTGTCCCAGTACTGTTCGTTACGCTTAAGTACTAGGCGCTCGTTAACAACCCAGTTGTCGACAACGAATGCACCGTTACCAACGAAGTTTTCTGGCTTAGTCCACTGGTCACCGAACTTCTCAACTGTCGCTTTATGAACAGGTTTCACTGTTGTGTGACCCATCATCATTACGAAGTAAGGAACAGCTGCGTCTAGTTCAACAACTAGAGTATGGTCATCAACGGCTTTAACACCTAGCTCGCTCTTGTCTTTCTTGCCTGCGATGATGTCTTTCGCGTTCGCCATCTTGGTGTATTCCATGTACCAAGAGTATGGAGAAGCCGTATTTGGATCAACTGCGCGCTGGAAGCTGTATACGAAATCGCCAGCAGTTACAGGATCGCCGTTAGACCACTTTGCGTCTTTACGTAGGTGGAAAGTGAACGTTTTGTTGTCTGTTGTTTCCCAAGACTCTGCAACACCAGGGATAGTGTTACCGTCAGCATCTTGGTTCACTAGGCCTTCTAGAAGATCACGAATTACGTGAGACTCTGGTACACCTTGAGATTTGTGCGGGTCGATTGTCGCAACTTCAGTGCCGTTACCACGAACAATTTCTTGTACGTCAGCAAGTTCTGTTTTTTGAGAGTCTGATTTAGCTTCAGGAGCAGGTGCTGGCTGTGCAGCTTGCTTTTCTTCTGGTTTGTCGCCACAACCAGTTAAAGCTAAAGAAAGGCCCGCGCCTATAAATAGAGCGCGTGTGATTTTGTTCTTATACATGCGTAAAACTCCAAGTTTTTCATTTGCATCCATGACTTCTTTGTACAGTACTAGAACGGACAGTGATTTAGATCTGTTTAGCTCAAATTTTAAGCATAAAAACCTAAAACCGTACAAAGATTGCGGCACACAGTATCAATCATTGAAGTAATTTGCCATAAAAATGTAGCAAAAAATCGTATAATTCCACGGTTACTTCAACAAAATGGTAAAAAACACCAGTAAAGACAAAATAGTCAGTTAATTAACTTACATTTCCCTCAACCAGTAGACTGAAGTGCCAAATTATCTAATAAGAAACCATTTTTTAGCATCTTATGCTAGATATTGTGCGGAAAAATTAACAAAAGTAATGTAATCTAGCTAACAGTTAGCTACATTTATCTCCGTAAAAACAACGTTCTGTGAACTTAGTCACTCAGGTGCACTTAAAAAGCGATCGTCTCCCCAAAACAAAGCATACCCACAACAGATTTCTACCCAAAAACTCATTGAGACACACTATCTAAATCACCATTCCCACAAGCCTTTAGATTTTTTTAGTGTTAAACATTTGTAAATAACTCCTTGTTCGCTCGATATATCAGGTCAATTTGAGCAACTAAACGGGTATCTCCTATGAGAGGATTTCATTCTCTATCTTTAGCTATTTCGGCTATCACACTACTTAGTGGATGTGGGAGCGAGGAAAGCACTTCTGATAATATCGCTGTAGAAGTACCTTTTTCGTTGAGTAGCATTCCTATGCCGAATGACGGTTATGGATATGATGCTGACGGGACCATCTCTTTGCCGGGTGAACCTTCTTCACCCAATGCATATTCAACCAACGCTGAATATGACGCTTATTACCAAAATTTCGAGACCAGTTTCGCTGCTGTCGACGGCTGGGGCTTATGTGTCGAACCGATTGAGATTCCGCTTAGCAGTGTCGGTTCTGAACAGGTTATTGCACTTGATCCGCAAAGCATTATCACAGAATCAAACAGCGCAACTGATACTGTGATGTTGTTTAAAGAAGGCGATCCAACGCCTCTCGACATCAAGGTTACTAACGATGGTCGAAGTCTCTCTATTCAATGTGGAGAAGCTCTAAATCTCGATACGCCAACTCGATATCACCTGATTGTGACTAACGGGGTGACAACGGAAACTGGCCTGCCTCTAAGTGCGAGCAGCGAATTTACTCGCCTAATGAACAGCTCCAATGAAGAGTTGAGTGATTCTGAGCTAGTCGTAAAACGAGACTCAATTGACCCCGCTGTGACCCATTACCGCTCGCTGGCGAGCGCGGGTATTGCCTATGCCGCAACCTTTACTACCCAAGATGCTTACTCTCCTCTTGATGAGATGATTGAAGGCAACAAGAATGCCAAACTTGAGCTAGTACTTGGTAGCCTAAACACTAAACATAATGATTTTGACGAAGCAGAAGGGATTCTTACAGTCACTCAGTATCTCCCGTTTGACCAACAAACTGCCGACAACGACCCCTCTGGCTGTGTGCTAGACGAATATGACCCAATAAATGCTTGCCAAGCTATGTACCGTTGGATTGAGCCAGCAGATACCACTAACGGTCACCATCTAACTCGAAACAACCCTACGCCTAAGATACATGATGCAACTAAGGAATTACCGGTAAATATCTATCTACCAAAACCAAAGCACACGCCTTCTTCAGACACTACCGCCGAATGGATGATGAAGAATAATAAAGCAGTAATTTTTGTTCATGGATTAGGTGGAGATAAATCTTCCACTAGCTTGATGGCAGCAGACTACACCAATAAAGGCTATGTAGTATTTGCAATTGATATGCCCTATCACGGCTCACAGATCGTGAAAGATAACAATGGTAATGAGATTAGCGCAAATGCCAATAGAGCCTTCTTTATCAATATAACTTCTCCCCTAACTTTGAGAAGCAACCTTCACCAAGCGGTCACTGATTTTACTGGGTTACGTTACGCATTAAATTTTGGAAATCCTCAAGCTCAGCGCGAAGTTAGCCTAATCGGCCAATCTCTGGGGGGAATTGTCTCTGTGATGATTTCTGAAATGACTCAAGGTAGAGATGATTTACAACTCAAAACGGCAAATTTTGTTGTCCCTGGGCAGGGGTTGGTTAACTTAACGCTTAACTCATTGCTTTTAGGCCCTGAGATGGAGCGAGCAATCAAAGACTCACCTGATATTCAGCGTGCTATCGCCGAGACCTTGGTTCCCAACCTTTGCTACGAAGGGGTAAGTAACGAAGATTGCATTAATGCACTTAACGACCATTCATCAAGCTTTCCAGACAGCATCGCAATGCTAGAGGAAGAGATCTATGCAGCAGTGCTGCCATTGCTTAAAAAAGGTGTTCAAAGAACGATTGATAGTGCCGACCCAGCAGGCAAAGTCCACCGTCAGGTTTCAGAGCAACAACCTACACTGCTGCTTGAAGCGTTCGGTACCTGTAAAAACGACTGTGAAGTAGGTGTCGACTATATCCCGGACTCTGTCGTACCAAACTCAGCGCCAAACAATCAATTGACCGGAACTGAACCACTTATCCGCGCTCTCAAGCTCGACCCTATTCTTGATGACGTTCCAGTTTCTGAAATCCGGGGGGTAGTAAGAGCAACCAAAGGTGGACATGGCACCTACCTGTTTCCTTATGAAGGGCCAGTCAACGAAGAAGGCGTCCCTGAACAAGAAATCACTATTGAAGGCATGCAAGCAATGACCGCTCAGCAACTTGCCATTTCAAGCATGGTTATCGATCAGCGTGTCAGGCTTAGAAATGACTATTTTGTCGACAGCAGTGACTTCAACTAATTGGTAGGATTTATTATGAAAAAGTACATTATTCTCGCGGCTGGTCTTGTCTCTATCTCGCAAGTCCACGCCGCAGGCTTTCAACTTAATGCTCAGTCGGCGACGGGTTTAGGTCGTGCATTCGCTGGAGACGCGATTATTGCAGACAACGCTGCTGTGATATCAAAAAACGCGGCGGCGATGAGCTTAATCGACCAACCGATGATATCAGTGGGCGCAGTCAATATTGCTAGCCAAGTTGAGTTTAGTGATATGCGTTACACGACGCCAAACACAATCACTCAATCGCTCGATGACACGACTCTCGACAACAATACCTTATTACCTAACGCCAATATGGTGTTTCCGTTAGAAGGAACCCCTTGGACGCTTGGCGCTACCATCCATTCAAACTTTGGTACCGACGTCGAATTTGAACAGGAGTTTGACGCGCCTATCTTTGGGGGCAAAACCTACTTAAGTAGCATCAATGCGGGCTTTTCTGCCAGCTACCAAATTGATGACGCATGGTCGGTGGGTGGCGGTCTAGACATCATCTATGGAGAGGGCGATATCGCGCGCAAGCACAACAACGCGCCATTGCTTACTATTGATGCCGACGGATTTGGTTTAGGGTTTAATCTAGGTGTGGCTTATGTCCTCGATGAGAACAACCGCTTTGGTTTATCTTATCGCTACAGCCCTGAGCTAACTGCGAACGGCCATGTAGATCAGATGGGGCAAGGAGTCACAGACTCAATTAACATCCCACTGCCCGATATCATTGAGTTTTCCGGTTATCACCGACTTAATCCTAAATGGGCAGCGCACTACAGCTTGCAGTATGTCGCTTGGTCTGAATTTGATAGCTTAACCTCGGAAAGTTATTCAGCGTCAATTAAAGACTACCAATGGCAAGATGCCGGACATGTTTCAGTCGGTGTTACTCACTATCTGAATCGCTCTATCGAGCTAAGAGCGGGCTATATGTATGACTTGTCACCCGTTGATCAAATCAATTCTCTGTCGATTCCTGATACTGACAGACATTGGTTTACCTTTGGTGGTACTTATACAGCAACCGAAAACCTCAGCGTCGATTTAGCGTTAGGTTACTTAACAGGTGAACAAACCACGATTGATGAATCACAGGTTCTTGCTAACCCAGAACCTTTCAATGTTGTTTCTACCGTCAACACTAGCGCTTGGTTAGCAGGTCTTCAGCTTAACTACGCTTTCTAAATTTCTCAACGTAAAGAAACGGTTTTCTGAGTCAGAAGGCCGTTTATTATCAATCAGTTCCTAACCTCGCGCACAATTCTAAATGTAACAATGACACTTCGTGGAACTGTCATTTAAGCCTGCTACATTTATACATCTAATTACATATAAATTAACGTCATAAAGGCTTATTATGGGAATCGCATATCACACCTATATTGGTAAGCAGATAACGCATTTACCTAACCTCCCCTGTCGTGCGGCAGGCAATGTTTCGCTCAATACCCCTGTTGGCAACTGTGTTGACCAATTTGGTCGAATATGGTTGGCGGATACCGCACACAATCGAGTTCTCGTCTTCGATAGAAAGATGGACAAGTTGTTAGCTAGCTTTGGCAGTGTTGGTAATGGCAGCCAGCAGTTCAATATGCCCTTTCGCCTGTTACCCCATCCAGATAAACCTTGGATTTACGTCAGCGACATTGCCAACAAACGTATCCATATCCTTGAATACGATCACGCGCTCAACATCCACTCAATCAGCAACTTTGGCAGCGGTGATCCCATCAACTTACAAGGTCCAAACGGATTAGCTTTCTTTCAGGGTAAGCTGTGTGTCGCTGATGAGTTTTACGAAGGTGAAAAAGGTGAAAGCCGGTTAGTGATTTTCAATGAGGAAGGTAAATGGTTAAGAGACATCACAGTCATCGAAGCCAAAGAGCCAGTTCACTTTTTATGGCCTCAGGGACTGAGTTGCGATCTCGACGGTCATCTGTACATTGCGAATACTGGCTTTGCGACTGTAGTTCGCTGTGACTGGGAGGGAAATCCTGTCCCATTCGCGAATGGTAAAACTTATCTAGATGGTATCGATCTCGCTCGCGATGTCTCAATCATTGATAACCGAATCCTTATCCCGGGAGCCAAGCAGTATTCGGTGTCTGTTTACGATATTGATGGCCATTTTTCAGGTAATCTCACCGGCTTCTTTTCACCAATACAAATCACCAAACTTGACCAAAATCGCCTGTTGATCACCGAGCCCATTCTCGCTTCTTTGCAGATTCATCAGATTGACTGGTCAGAATTATCCCCTCAACTGCCTATATCGACATTAGTGGTTGATCAATTGGGCGATGAGCGCGATAAAAAGGGACAGCTGCACTTTGTCACCTCAGTGGCTGGCGATACATCTCCCGTTCCAACAAACAACTCCGAAAGTCGTTACCCTATTATCAGTGAATGGTGGGAAAACCACTTTGAACAGCAAGATAAGTGGCTCAACTCGATCCACCAAATCGATGCGCCTTCATGGGTCTCAATGACCTTAAGTACCCAGATGGAGTGGACGCAAAAATGGCAACAAACCTGGGTACGAATATTCCTTGGCGATAAGTTTGATGACCCAAATCAACTGCTTTGGCTGGTTGACGCCGGTAACTATCAACTGCAAGCGACAGAAAGCACTCAACCCGATGCAGCAAGACCGGGCAGCTTGCCTCTTTTACCCGGATCACTTGGGATCTGTTCTTTAACTCCTTCGTCGCCATTGCTCGGACAGCTCAACCCAGACATACCTTTATTGGTTGTAAGCAATTACATCAGCGGTATTGTGACGATTTATCAATATGATGAGTTAATTGGCGAGCTAGTACCCTTTAGCTATTTTGGAGGTTTGGGTCACCAAGAGTGGCAGTTATTCAAGCCTCAAGGTGTTGCCGTCGATCCAATAAGCCGCGATATCTATATTGCTGATTCTGGCAATAATCGCATTAGTCGTTGGCGACTCAATCAACAAGGAATCGCTGGCTTAGTCACTACCTTTGGTGAAAAAGGCCATGGTGACAATGAATTTTTTACACCAACCGACATCACGATTACACCGGATGGTCAAAAGTACATAACCGATCAAAACAACAATCGCGTGGTGATTTACGATCGTCATGATCAATACGTTGGCAGTTTCGGTCAGCAAGGTTACGGAACGAACAATGACAACTTCCTACTACCGACCAGTATAGACTTTGACCATGGTAAGTTGTTTGTATCTGATTTGGTTAATCGAGCTATCAAGGTCTTTGACCAACAGGGACAATTCATTGATAGTTTTAGTGGCTTTGGTGCCGACCCAAGTAAAGGCCAGTTATGGATGCCATACCTGCTTCACGCACATAATCATACCCTCTACCTACCCGACTGCGCTCTTAATCGAGTTAACGTTTATAAGATTAGCTAAGGAGTTAGTGATGACATCAGTATTCGACAAAGCCAAAGCGAAACGCTTAAAGCAGACAAGTTCAGTCTCTCAGCAAGCAACGGAGGCGAGCGAAAAGCTTGCCAACCAATATCAATGCGTGACCCAGCATTGTTTAGAGCAACCTTCTTCTCATCAGACACGGGAAAAACTGGAACAGTGGCACAAAGCTCATCAAGAGCACGCCAATCACCACATTATGTCTCCGCCTCACGAGAACTAAAAAAGCGAGCCAAATGGCTCGCTTACTCATGCAACTTGTGCAATAGGTTTTCGGTCAGAAATTACTTTGCCATCTTTAATCGTGATAATGCGTTTGGTGCGTTCTGCCAGTGCATTATCGTGTGTCACGATGATGAATGTTCGTCCCTCGGCATGAAGCTGATTAAACAGGGCTTCAATCTCTGCACCCGATTTTGAGTCTAACGCCCCAGTCGGTTCATCGGCGAGAATAATTTGCGGATCATTGACTAAGGCTCTGGCAATCGCCACCCTCTGCTTTTGACCACCTGATAATTGGTTGGGCTTGTGATCAAGGCGATCACCCAGTCCCACTTGTTCAAGCAATTTTGCTGCTCGTCTTCGGCGTTCTTTGGCTTTCACGCCCGAATAAACAAGAGGCAACGCCACATTGTCGAGTGCTGTCGCGTATTCGAGCAAATTAAAGCTCTGAAAAACAAAGCCTATTCTTTGATTGCGAATCCCCGCAAGCTCATTAGCACTTAAGTTCGCCACATTCTGACCCGCTAACTGATAGTCACCTGCTGTCGGCTTATCTAAACAGCCAAGCATATTCATCAGGGTCGATTTACCCGAGCCAGACGGACCTAAAATAGATAGAAACTCACCTTGATTAATAGTCAGCTCTACGCCATCAAGCGCGCGAACTTCCGCTTCTCCGCTCGAATAGTATTTGCAGATATTGTTCAGCTCGACGAGCGCTTGCTGTGACATTTTCTCTCCACAATTGTTATTACTCACTTTGTAACGCCTCCAACGGACTGACTTTCGCTGCTCGATTCGCTGGCAACCAGGCTGAAGCAACGCCAATAATGATTAAGGTCGTGATCACCACCAGCACCACAATCCAAGATAGTTCAGGAACCGGTTTTCCTAGCTGCTCGTAAAACACATTGCCTTCCAAGCTGATTGCACTGAGTGCGGATACCAGCGCATAAGTCACACCAAGACCGAGCACTCCCCCTAGCATCATGGTCATGAGTGACTGCACCAGATAGTGCAAGCGTATCGCGGTCGGGGTTGCTCCAACCGCCATTCTCACTCCGATATCACGGGTCGAGCGTTTCACTGTCGCGTACATAACGTTGGCAATGCCTACCCCCGCTACAGCGAGCGTGACAAAACCAATAATGCCAAGGAAACTCTGCAAACCAATTAGGAACTGCTGCATGCTTTTCTGTTGCAGGAACATATCTTCGATTTGTACAACCTGCTCATCATTGACGCTTGCGCCATGCTTACGTGCTATCACTTGGCGAATCGTCTTTGCCAACGCCTTTCTATCTGCAGTCGCTTTTGGCTCGACATTGATACCTGCAATTTCACCGTTGGCGTGAAAACGCTGCCAAGTTGCCAGTGGAACAAAGCTTGAGTAATTGATTTGGTCGCCCTGCTCAATTTCAGCGCTGTTCTTTTTCAGTACCCCAACAACCGTAAACTCTTCACTGCCAATCTTGACCTTTTTCCCCACCGGATTGACTTGCAGTGTGACTGCCGCGAACCAACTAAAGTCTTCTACAGGATTAAATAGATCAGCCGCTAACGAGTAACCTAAAACCACGACTTTACGCATCTCTTTTTGATCGAGAGGGTTGAGCCAGCGACCACCAGCTAAAGGTTGCAAATTTGTCAGCAAAGCAAATTCCGTCGTCACCGCTAACGGCTCTTGCCATGAGCCTCGATCACCAGCACTAATACGCTCATTCCATCTTGCAGTGGGTACAACCCCTTTCACCTCGGGTAACGCGCGAACCACGTCGGCATCTTGCGCTTTAAGGGTTAGGAACTTTCCTTGATGAAAAGCGCCGTAATCGACAGTAGCCATACCACCAGTCAGATAGATGAGATTACCGTTGCCATTTTGCGCGGTTCTCAATACACCCTGACGGATCCCTTCACCAACAGATAACATCGCTGCGATACAAAGTGTCGCCCATGCGACCGCTAAAATTGTCAGACCCAACCTGAGTTTTTCTGCTGCCATCTCTTGGAAGATTTGTCTCATTGGTAACAGCATCATTAAGCCCTCGCGCTCAAAGCGATAACCGGAGTCAAGCGTGACGCTCTCCTCGCAGGGAAGTATGAGGCTAGCAGAGCCAAAACAAGCGTTACTAACAGTGACCAAGCAATTGAATCTGGCGTAATCACTGGCGAGCCAAGCCAATCAGGTAAAGTTACTGTACTTAACAAAGACACAAGCGCGTAAGAGATGGTTAACCCAAGCCCTGTCCCAACGGCAACTAAGATTAACCCTTCGAGAATGAACTGACCCAATATCGAATTTTGCGTTGCACCAATCGCCAATCGAACCCCTATCTCGCGTGTTCTTTCCGTCACAGATAGGAACATAATGTTAGCCACGCCTAATGCCCCAACGGCCATCGTCATTGCCCCGCTCGCGCCAAGGAAGATCTGAATACCGCGGAAAATCCCAGTAATCAATGCGCCGCCCTCACTGAAGTCGGGCAGATTTATCGCCTCTTTATCGCTCGGGTCAAAATGCAGTTGTTTGGCAAAGAAGGTCACTAAACTTTGCCTGAAAGACGCGCTATCCATACCTTCAATAGGTTTGAGTAACAACATCCACGGTTTAGCATCCCACAAATCGAGATAAGTGGTTTGCGGAACAAAGACCTTGCGGCTATCACCAAAGGAAATCCCCGCATCTTCATCCTTAATAACACCTATGACCAAGAAAGGAATACCGTTGACTTTGACCTGTTCGCCGACCTTGATGTTACCCATTTTGGCAATTTGGTCACCGAGAACAGCCACTCGCGTATGGTTAATGACATCACTCGGCGAGATGTTGCGCGAGCCAGATTCAAGCTTACGCTGCACTAAAGAAAAGTAAGACGGATCTATCCCACTCACAAAACCAGATAACTTCTGCCCTCTAACGTTGGTTACACTGGCGTCCCACTTCGCGTACACCGTTGATGCTTGCGCGACAAAACCCGACTGTTTGAGCATATCGACCTTGTCTTGCTCAATAGTAATTTTTCGTCGTGAGGGCATACCGTGCCAAGGCTTACTGGTACTTGAAGGGAAAGCGATTTGCACGTTGTTAACCATAAACGACAATGACTGAGTTTGATGACGATAGAAGCCTTCACCGAGCGCAATCAAAACAACAACAGAAATCACTCCCCATGC
The DNA here is from genome assembly GCF_028551255.1 of Vibrio tubiashii. Classification (NCBI taxonomy): domain Bacteria; kingdom Pseudomonadati; phylum Pseudomonadota; class Gammaproteobacteria; order Vibrionales; family Vibrionaceae; genus Vibrio; species Vibrio tubiashii. The sequence goes on from NZ_CP117029.1 coordinate 2,087,891, forward strand.
AATGGCAATGATCGCTAAAATGCTTTTTAGCCTATGTGCCATCAAGGTTTGCCATGTTTGCTGTAACAAACTGCTCATGAATCAAAAGCCTGAGAAATCAAAGCCATAGTGCTGTCATCTAACTTACCAGCAGTTTGCAGTAGTCCGACTCTCTGACGCCAGTAGTTATATAGGTTGGTTTGCAGGCTATTCTTTGCATCGAACAGACTGTTGTGCGCATTGATCACTTCCGACACTTCAAGAAGGCCTGCATCATAGAGCTTCTCTTTACTGCGCAGCACCTTAGCTCGTGATTCAACCAGTTCATCCGCCATCAATACCTGACTCCAGTTGATATCAACCTGAGTAAAGCGCTGTATGATGCGTTTCTGGATATCTATTTCTACTCGACGCAAATCTTGTTTGGCACTTAAGATATTAAGCGATGCTTCATCAACTTTAGCGCGCGTCGCCCCATTAAGATCAATCGGCACACTGAGTGTAATCCTGGCATTGAATTCACCGCTTGAGCGTCTATCGTCATCGCTGTAGCCTAGCTTGCCTTTAACCGTCGGGTAATACCCCCCTTGAGCAGAGTCTTTAGCAAATTCACTCGCTTTCACATTCTGCATGGCAACCAATAACTCTGGGCTACTGTCTTTGGCTAGCTTGAGCCACTGTTCTTGAGAATCGACTAACATTGGTGGCTGAACAAGCAAGTCTGTTCGGACTTGGTCTACCTCTTCAGGCATCTGATTGATCAGTGCGGCAAGTTCTGCTTTTTTACTTTGTAACTGAGCTTGAGCCTTGAGAATCGCAGCTTTTTCCGAAACTTGAGTGGCTCTAATTTCTTCCACATCAATGGATTTCACTTTGCCCGCTTTGTATCGTTTCTCGATGATCTTAAGTAACTTAGCCCCTTCTTCTAGTTTGTTTTGCGCCAATACAAGGTCCCCCTGAGCACTGGCCATATCAAGATAACTAGTAAGTAGTTTTTGCGCCAATTCATTGTGTGTTTGAGACAGCTCTAATTGGGCTTTTAGTAAGTTTGCTTCTGCTCGGTCTAAATCTGACCACAAGCTGCTATCCCAAATGGTTTGGGAAAGGTTGGCACCATAGCTGTTGGTCTTGTGTGTCGTTTCGTTCCAATTAGCAGAAGCATCGGCACTTAAAGAAGGCAGTAGCGAACTACGGCTGGATGAAATGCCCGTTTCACCTAACTGAACACCTATCTTGGCTTTTTCGTAATTAGGATCGCTCTGCTTTGCTTGTTGCCATGCCTGTTCAATAGATATCGCGTAACTCGGCAAACTGAGGGTTGTTGCCAGTAACACAACACTGATTTTAGATAGGTGCAACTTAGCCATGGGCAGCCCCCATCATCATGCTGTTATCAATGATCTCTTCATCCAGTTCAACGCCATCGAGCACTTCCACATTTATGCCGTCTGAAAGACCTAATTTCACTTTCTGTTTATGGAAACCTTGCTCCGAGTTATCAGGAATCAGAACATTGGGTGTATCACCCTCAAACTGAAGTACACGCTCTGGTAGCGTCAGTACGTTTTCCGACTTTTTAAGCGTGATTTGTGCGGTTGAAGAGAACCCTGAACGCAGCATTATATCTTGAGGAATTTTCAGTTCACCGACTTCTACCCCGAAGCCATTATCGAAACTCTTGGCCGTAGTCGAACCCGGAGAATTAAGGTTTTCTGACTGGATCGCCACCTTAGTCAGCACACCTTCGATTTCAACTTCAGGGTATGGCGCTACCGTAAGAATCACAGGCATACCCGGTGACAGCTGAGCCGCATCATGCTCACTGACACTGCCTTTGAAAATCAGACTTTTCATGTCTGCCAGTGACATCATCTCGGTCGCAGCTTGGCTAGATTCGGTGGAAATAATTGGCTCACCGACTTCTACTTTTCGATTCAGCACAGTGCCGTCAATCGGAGCATAGATGGTGGAGGTTAAACGAGCATTACCTATTGAAGCCTCACCACTTCGGATCAGCTCAAGGTTTTGGCGTTTCTGTAACACATTGGCTTTAGCTGACTTAACGACCGAACGCGCGGTAACATATTCATCGTAATTACGTGGAATAATATCTTGCTTAACCAAGCTCTCTAAGTTGGCGAGTTTTTGCTTTGCCGACTCAAGGTCCGCTTCGCTACGCATTAATTCGGTTGAGGCATCAGTCAGGGCTTTAGGTGTTGGGTTTGGGCGTACTTTGATCAGAGGCTGTCCCTGTTTTACTTTCTCACCCACTTGCGCGTAGATTTCTCCAACAATCCCATCAATTTGTGACTTTATCGAAACTGAGTGTGCCGGAACGATTTTACCTACCGCAACCGCCTGTTTCTCAATGGTTCCTTTTGCGACTGCCAGCATAGGAAAGGCTTGTGGCTCAGAAGAAGATTGCAGATAAAAATACGCGCCGCCACCTAGCAATGCGACACCGATAGCAGATAAAAGCCAACGTTTAGCCATAGTTTACTTCCAAAAATTGTTTTGCGTAGCCATCTGACTACCTCAAGATTATAAAGTTCCGGTGATAATACAGGATGTAAAATCAAATAATACATATGAAGTTTGTATGAGTTTGTCGTGCTAGATTGACAATAAAAAACGGCCAATTGAAATTGGCCGTTTTTTGCTACGCTAATGGGTCTATAAAGTGGCGCTTTTTACCATGCCAGCTTCAGCGTGTCCCGGAATGTTACAGGCAAATTCCACCTTATTGTCACCATGGAAATGCCAAAGTAACTGTTTGGCTTTGCCTGGTTCTACAGTCACTGTGCTGCCAGAATCATGAGCATGACCCGCCATCGTTTTCATCATCTCGCGGTGTTCGAGCTGCTCTTTTGCTGACCCAATTGAAAACTCATGATCTATCTTGCCTGTATTCATCACCACAAACTGGACCACATCATTAGGCTCAATCTTGACCTCTTTCTTAAAACGAATAGTCATATCATCGCTGAGAACAACGTGGACGACCTTGTCAGGTTTTGCGCCTGTCGCAGGCATACCAACGTCTGACATGCCTTCCATATTCATCATGTTTGAATGATCCATGTTGGAGTGATCCATTGCCATCATCTGACCATGATCCATATCTCCATGATTCATCATCGAATGGTCCATCTGAGCGAAAGCGTATGAACTAACCAAGGCTGTTGTGATCAATGCGAATGTCTTTTTCATCTTTTATATCCTTACGATTAGGTTGTAGGCAGCAACAATGACATTGCCACCTACGATTGAAGTTATTTATTTGCAAGTTGTTGATTTGAAGCCTGTTGTTTGTCATTAGATAGCTTTGAAAGCTCTCTTTGCTTCCACAGCTTGAAGATTGCAGGCAGTACCAGCAGAGTCAGCAATAGCGCTGATGCCATGCCGCCAATCATCGGCGCTGCGATACGTTGCATGACTTCAGAGCCAGTTCCATCGCCGTACATAATTGGCACTAAACCTATAATGACTGTTAGTACTGTCATCATCACCGGACGAACCCTAAGTCCGGCACCTTCACGAATGGCGTCCGTCAAATCATCTTTGTGTAGCGAATGCAGGTTTTGCGCGGCGTCGAGTTTACGTTGGTGCCAAGCTTGATTGAGGTAAACCAGCATGATGACGCCTATCTCTACCGCAACCCCAGCAAGAGCAATAAAACCCACACCAACCGCGATAGAAAAGTTGTACCCTAAGTAGTGCATTAGCCAGAGTCCACCCACCATCGCCAGTGGCAGAGTACACATAATGACCAATACTTCTCCTACTCGGCGGAAGCTGAAGTAAAGCAGCAACATAATAATGGCAATGGTGATTGGCACCACTACGCTCAAGCGCTGCTTAGCACGTTCCATATATTCATATTGACCAGACCAAGTGAGCGAGTAACCCGCAGGTAGCCGGAGCTGTTCACTGACAACGGCCTGCGCTTCGTTAACGTAAGAGCCTAAATCGCGACCATCAATATCAACAAACACCCAGCCGTTTGGACGAGCATTCTCGGTTTTGATCATCGGAGGGCCATCTTCATAACGAATGTCAGCCACATCCGCCAACGCGATGCGCGCACCATTAGGTGTTACTAGTGGGAGGTTTTTCAGTTTCACCACCGAATCACGGTAGTCTTGTGGGTAACGAACATTGATTGGGTAACGCTCTAACCCTTCAATTGTCTCGCCAACATTCATTCCGCCAATCGCCGTAGAGATAACTTGTTGGACATCCTGAATATTGAGTCCATAACGAGCAGCAGAGCGACGCTTAATATCAATCGTCACGTAACGACCACCAGCGACACGCTCAGCGTAGACTGACGCCGTTCCACTGATTTGATTTAGAAGCGGTTCAAGCTCGCCACCGATTTGCTCTATCACCTCAAGGTCAGGCCCAGCGATCTTAATGCCTATCGGTGTCTTAATCCCCGTCGCCAACATGTCGATACGCGTTTTGATCGGCATGACCCATGCATTGGTTAAACCAGGGAATTGAACCAGTTGATCAAACTCTTTACGTAATGACTCCGTTGTTATCCCTTCGCGCCATTGCGCTTTGGGTTTAAGTTGAATCACAGTCTCGATCATGGTCAGCGGCGCCGGGTCAGTGGCAGTTTCTGCCCGACCAATCTTGCCCCATACCGTCTCAACCTCAGGTACAGACTTAATTAACTTGTTGGTCTGTTGTAATAGCTCACGCGCTTTACCAATAGAGATCCCCGGATAGGTGGTCGGCATATACATCAAGTCACCTTCATCTAGAGGCGGAATGAATTCACTGCCGAGTTTGCTCATTGGATAGTAAGCAGAGGCAAGCAGACCTAATGCCAATACAATCATGGCTTTAGGATAAGTTAAGCTTAAGTTGAGTAGCGGACGATAAAGCGCAATGAGCGCCTTGTTTACTGGGTTTTTGCTCTCTGGCAGCACTTTGCCACGAATGAAATAGCCCATCAGTACAGGCACAAGCGTAATCGCTAAGCCTGCTGAAGCCGCCATCGCATAGGTTTTGGTGAACGCAAGTGGTGAGAACATCTTGCCTTCTTGACCTTCTAGCGCAAACACAGGAACAAAGCTCAAGGTAATGATCAGCAGCGAGAAGAACAGTGGTGCCCCCACCTCTTGCGCAGCCTTACCTATTACTTCCCATCGGTTGTTATCATTGAGAGGCGTACGCTCGATGTGCTTATGGACATTTTCGATCATCACGATCGCCCCATCGACCATTGCACCAATCGCAATCGCAATACCGCCCAACGACATGATGTTGGCGTTAATGCCCTGCCAATGCATCACAATGAAGGCTGACAAAATCCCCACAGGTAAGCTCAGCGCAATCACCAGTGACGAGCGGATGTGGAACAGGAACAAGGCACAAACAATCGCAACGACGATGAACTCTTCTGCCAGTTTTTTCCATAAATTCTCTACCGCCGAATCAATCAATGTCGAGCGATCATAGGTCGCTTTAATCTCAACGCCAGGAGGCAAACTTCGCTGAAGTTCTGCGAGTTTGGCTTTGACATTAGTGATCACTTCACTGGCGTTTTCACCAAATCGCATCACGATCACGCCACCAACCGCTTCACCCTCTCCATTAAACTCAGAGATACCTCGGCGCATTTGAGGGCCTAGGTTAATATCTGCGATGTCACCGAGTAGCAAAGGCGTCCCTTTGTCTGTCACTTTAAGTGGTAAGGATTGAATATCTTCAACACTCGATAGGTAACCTGTGGTACGTACCATGTGTTCCGCTTCCGCCACTTCGATGACTGAAGCACCCGTTTCTTGGTTGCCTTGCTGAATCGCCTTATTGACTTGTTGCAGCGTCAGGTTGTAAGCACGAAGTTTGGCCGGATCAATTTGTACTTGATACTGTTTGACCATACCGCCAACAGTCGCAACCTCAGACACGCCATCAACGGTTTGTAACTCATACTTCAAGAACCAATCTTGCAGCGAACGCAGCTCAGCCAGATCATGTTGACCTGCTTTGTCCTGCAGCACATAGCTGTATACCCACCCCACTCCCGTAGCGTCAGGCCCGAGCGTGGGTTTCGCTCCAGAAGGAAGATTGGGCGCCACCTGGCTGAGATACTCCAGCACCCGTGAACGCGCCCAATACATATCTGTATCATCGTTAAAAATGATATAGACGTATGAATCGCCAAAGAATGAATAACCCCGTACCGTTTCTGCACCGGGTACCGCAAGCATGGCAGTTGTCAGTGGGTAGGTGACTTGATCCTCCACCACCTGAGGCGCTTGACCGGGATAGCTGGTTTTGATGATCACCTGAACATCAGAAAGATCGGGGATAGCGTCTACTGGGGTGTTTTTCAGGCTATAAAGGCCGCCCAAGGTTAAAGCTAAAGTCGCGACCAGTACTAAGAAACGATTACTGATCGACCATCGAATAATCGCGCTAATCATACTGGCTCCTCACTCACCGTGATTTGCTTAAGTAGGTAATCCGACCCTTGCTTTTCAACTAGAAACCGAACTTTCTGACCTTCCTCAAACCCAGATAAATCCACTTCATCACCCACCGAAAAGTTCATCTCTCCGGCCTGCCAATCCCACTCCGCGACAGGTAAATGTTGTAAAGTAATCATGCCGAAATCCGCCATTAGCATAGTGATATCTCCGCTTAACCACACCTCATTGGCGACAACACTGTCACCGACTCGGTAATCAACAATTTGATACTGACCTTCCGGTGTCTTTTGCATCTCAAATTCTATGGCTTGACCCGATTTCAGCTCTTGCATGTTGAGCGGCTCAGCTACGGTAAAGTTCATCATCATCCCCGGCCATTGCCACTCAGGAACGGCTTGGTGATTGATGGTCAGCATTCGATGCCCTGCCATTACATCGGCAATTTCACCTTGAGCCCAGACGGTCTCAGCTGGCGGCTCTGTGCCATTAATTCGCGACAGATCGGCAGATTGGCTCGATTCTGAATCCAACATAAAGTGCGCCGATGTCACAACACTTTCCCCTAGGGTCAGTCCTTCAAGTACCTCGACACTCTCGCCTGCTTCTCGACCCACATTGATGCGCGCAGAACGATACTTTCCGTCACCTTCTGCAAGTACTACGCGGGTCATTCCTCCCGAACGAATCACGGCAGATTTAGGGATGGTTAATACCGACTCTTGGGTAACGGGCTGCAGCGCAATATTGGCAAACATATTCGGTTTGAGTTCGCCATTAGGGTTAGGGAATTTCAGACGTACCCGCAAAGTACGCGTGCTCGGGTCAAGAATGGGATAGACATAGTCCACTTCCCCTTGCCATTGACCATCAGGGATAGCGTCAAGTGTCATCGTTGCGATGCTGCCTGCTTGCATCCAATGGGCTTGGCGCTCAAAGACTTCCGCATCAACCCAGACTTCTTCCAGCGGGCCTGCACTGATCACTGCTTGCGCTGGAGATAAGTACCCCCCTTCGCGAATATTCAAGCTCGCGATGACGCCATCCGCCGGCGCTTTAATCTCGATAGATTGAGACGCTTTACCTCGCTTCTTGATTGCTTTAATTTGCGTGCGATCGACCCCTAAGGTCACCAAGCGCTCGGTCGCCCCTGTCACCAAACCACTTCGACCGGTTCGATAAGCGTTGAGTAACTCTTCTTGCGCTTTAATTAGCTCTGGAGAGTAGAGCGTAAATAACACTTCACCCTTCGCGACTTTTTCTCCTACCGCATTGATATTGAGCTTTTCAACCCAGCCGGCAACACGCACATTGGTTTGCCATAAACGACTTTCATCAAACGCAACGTAACCAACGGTTTCAATCCTCGGTGACAAGCGCTGCTTCTCAACCGGCGCGGTTTTCACTCCGAGGTTGTTTTCTACCGATGGGTCTATCGTCACTGTGCCCGGCTTGTTGGCATCTGAAGCCAGATCCTCGGCATAGACAGGGATAAGATCCATGCCCATCGGCGATTTACCCGGTTTATCGCGTTGGTAATTTGGGTCCATCGGTGCCACCCAATACAAGGGCTCATTTGAGTCCTTACTTGGAGCCGCAGCATCCGCCATTTTCATCAACGAGTGACTAGGCAAGAGCTGACTTACACCGAAACCAATACCACCACCAATCAATAGTGCGATCATCGCTACCTTAAATGTTTTCATCATTATTCCTTATTGTTCTACTGAGTGATTTCAGGTAGCGAGACCTGAAACTCGAAAGCGCTAAATAGCGTCGCTAAGTTACTCTTGACGATGTTTAGATCGGTCAATAAGCGTTGCTGTTCTAATTGCAAAGCAAGGTCATCTCTCGTAGCGGCGATCACGTCGCTAAACTGCGCGGTGTTATTTTGATAACCACGTTCGACGGCAAGAATTCTTGCTCGCGCTTGAGGTAGTAAGGTGGTTTGGTAGCGTTCAAGTCGTTGATTTAAATTACGCTCATCAACCAGTAACGCGTTCACTTTGGCATTCATCTGCGCTAGCAAAGTGTCTTTCAGAGACTTAGTCGCCCCAACTTGATACTGCGCGGCGGCTAAGTTTCTGTCTTGTCGATTGCCCGTAAACATCGGAACATCGACTGTCAGATAAGCGCTGACAAGATCAGAGGCAGGTTCGCCCATCATGTTGTTTGCCTGTCGATAGGCATACATCACTTCAACACCAACTTGAGGCGTATAAGCTTGTTCAGCGATGTTGACCTGAGTTTCATTCACTGCAATCGAAGCATCGATCATCTGCACCATTGGATGTCGTTTAAGTAACTCGAAGTGGTCGGTTTGGTTTGCGTTGCTATCTAGCTTATTCGCTAGTCTGGGCCAATCTAGCTGATTGCTCGCTCGCAAATCACTGTGTTGATTGAGCCAGCCAATGCCTAGCCACTCAGAAAATTGAGAGACCAATCGAGTTTGCATTTGGCTGTTGGCTTGCAGTTGCTCATCAAGCTTGCTGACTTGAAGCTGGGCATTGAGTAAGTCTTGAGATTCACTCTTACCAATTGAATAGTTGGTTTGAATAAAGCCCTGTAGCTCGACGAGTAGCTGTTTGTTTTCTTGCAGAATCTGCTCAGCTTGTTGCAAATAACCCAGCTCTAACCACAACTGAGTCATCGCATTGGCAACCTCTAGTTCACGCGATTGCAATTGCAGTGTCACGCCATCTGCTTGTTGGTTCGCTTTCTTACGTTGCAGTTCGAGTGTCGAGCCCCGTTCAAACTGCTGCATCAAACCGACCGAGATGTTGGTCATTGGGTCTTCATCAAACTTAAAGCTTTCGGTTGGCAAACCGCCAAACCCCACCTTCAGTTTTGGGTCCATTAAGGTTGAGTTAGCAATACCCGTTTCTCTCATTGCGAGTGATTGGGCGTAGAGCTGTTTACGATTGGTATCATTATTTAACGCAGTATCAATCATCTGCGCCAGTAAATCGCGAGGTGGCTGCGCTGCTAAATCGGCCTCAGCCAATGCAGCAGTCGGGGCAAACCACAACGCTGCACTTAGCGTAAGTGCCAGACAGGTTGGTTTAGTCTTCACGTAGTAATCCGTTTCTATGTGCCTAAAAAGGCATAAAAGCGCCTCTTCACGAACAAATCGTAAAGAGATGAAGTAATAGAAAACGAGTTACGCTATTGGGGGGCGATACAGGGAGGACGTTTGGTTGATCGGCACACTCCTATCGTCTCGGACAATAAGAGCAAGATGGCTAGAAGTCGAGTGGACTGGCTGATAGTAATTAAGCAAAGCAAAGACTGTCATGCACATCACGTCGCAGCACATGTGCTGACTAGGCTCGGACTCACACTCCTCCATCACCATCGGGGAATGTTCTTCTAGATTGGATTTCATCGGCATATTGCATGCGCTTTGAGAATGATGCATTGAGCTTGCATCCATCATTTCAAAGCTCATTAAAGGCGCGCTACTAGATAGCGTCGAGAACAGCATCGAAAACATGCTGATCGCAACAATCCAGATTTTTTGGCGGACTCTGAACGTCATAACGCACCTAATAATGAACAATCCCATTTATGCTAAACCTTACCCTAGGGGAAGGGTCAATCACTGTTTCGCTATCCAATGACAAAAACTTGGAGCCAAGCCATAACTCTGCGGCTCAAACCGCTTGTAATGAAACAAAACCGTCATATTGAGGTCTCAAACTACTTATTAAGCAAATTGTCATCTAAATTTGTAGGTAGGAATTATCAAGGTAAACACTATGGGTAAGCTTGTCGCGTTACTACTGTTGTTGAGTTACTCATCGTTTTGCAGCGCAGAGGTTGTTAACCGAACCGTTAACCTTGTGGTCGGTGATTGGGAGCCCTACACCAGTAGCCAAGACAATCCCAACTATAAAGTCTCAGAAACGCTAGTTCGCGCCGCCTATGCGACCCAAGGATATCAAGTGAATATCGACTATCACCCTTGGAGTCGCGCCTACCGCTATGCACAAACGGATAAGTACGACGGGACTTTTCCTTGGTTTAAGAACAGTGAAAGGGAAGCCTTATTCCTATTCTCATCACCGTTGTTTGTGCAGAAAGTCGTGTTCTTTTATCACAGAAAAAGCCAATTTGACTGGCAAGAAATGGCTGACCTCAACAAATATCAAATCGGTGCGACTCAAGAATATGAAGTAACGCGTTTAATGCAATCAAACGGGGTAAAGCTTGAGATATCAAACTCTGATGATGTGAATTTTATTAAACTCGGCAAACATCGAATCGACGCCTACCCCGCAGGGCTTGAACGCGGATACTATATGCTTGGCAATTTACTTCCAGCCATGCAAATTAATCAGCTCAAAGTTCATCCCAAACCGATAATCGAAAATGACATGTATGTGATGTTCTCAAAGCAAAACCTCAGCCGCAGCCAGAAACTTAAAGAAGCGCTTCGGTTAGGTATTGAGCAACTGATAAAGTCGGGGGAGTATCAAAAAATCATTGATGTAGAAAAGCAGATTAGAACAGAGTCCTCAGTGCAAAATTAGTCTTTGTCATATTTCTGTCGTAATCTTGGCGTAAAAGACATTGTTTAATATAAAACAATAAAGGCCATCCTTTTGAAATCACTATTTTCTGCCACATTACTTTCACTGATCATTTCCTCACCTCTTCATGCTAAAGGCATGCAGCTTGAAGTGTCTTATCCTATATTAAATAAAGAGTTTCCTTCCGCTTCAGGCGCGGTATTTAGCAATAACAAAGTCTATGCGATTGGGGATGATTCTCCCTACCTCTTTGAATTGGATGCTGATCTAACCATTCAAGACAAGCAGCTCATCAAGCACTACCCTATCGCCAAAAACGGTCGCATCGTAAAGAAGGTTAAGCCTGATTTTGAAGCCATGGATGAAGTGGATTTTTATGGTAAACCTGCGTTCGTGATCTTAGGTTCCGGAAGCAAAGCGCATAAACGTGAATGGGCATTTTTGATCACCCAAGATCAACAAACCAAGATTGAACGTTCTTTACGACCTCTTTACCAGCAGCTCTATAAGCAGAGTGGTTTTAGCGGTAAGCAAAAGCTCAACATTGAAGGGCTTGCAAGTACCGATAAGTACGTTTTCGTACTCAATCGCGGTAACTCAGGCACTAATGTCATTTTCCGTCTACGTCTCGATGAGTTTGTCCAATATCTAGAAGGTCAAACCGATAGCGTCAACGAGATTACCGTTACCCATGTTCAGCTCCCTGTCTATCAGGGTTACGAAGCGACATTATCAGGCGCGGAATATTGGCCTGAGGCTGAGCAACTTGTTTTTACCGCTTCGATAGAAGCCACGGGGGATGCTTACAACGACGGAGATATTTTGGGTAGCTTTGTTGGCACAGTGCCTGTAAATCAACTCGGCGTTCATGGCAGCAAACTTGACCTGATCGAAGCCACCATACCGGTAATGAAAAATGGTCTGCGAGTTATCACAAAGGTGGAAACCGTTGCTATCACTGAAAGTAGTAGCGATAAAATCAAAGGGGTATTGCTGAGTGACAATGATGATGGAACGAGCGAGCTATTTCACTTTAAGTTAACTCGCTAGGAACGATTTTACAAACAAAGCCCCCTGCTTAGGGGGCTCTTTTCAATAATTTTATTTATCTAACTGATTGAAAATATTAAGAATAACTTGCTCGACGTAAAGCAGAACCATAGCCTGACCAGACGGCTCACGATATGCACCTGTCAATGCAATGATGTTACCTGTTTTGTGGTCAAACGCTGAGAACTGACCGTTCACACCAATCATGGTAGAGAACTTGCGCCCACCAAACTCAACGGTGCGCCATTGGTTTTTGTAGAAAGCCGTTGGCATTAATAGATGTTCGTAAGAAATACGACCCCAAGCTTGTTTTACTTCAGCATCGCCATTCTTAACTTGCTCGATGTACTTTTTAGGCAGTACTTGCTCACCTTTAAAGTTCTTGCCGTCGTTAACCATTAAGAAGCTACCAATCGCAAAATCACGTGTGGTCATGTTCGCAGCGCCAGATGCCATAGACTCTTTATTCACACTGGTATACATTGCCATATCGCTGGTAAAGCCACCTTTCTTCCATAGGTACTTTTCGTAAAACTCAGCGAGTGTCATACCACTTGCACGTGAAACTGCCAAACCTAACATTTCCGTGTTGATATCGCGATACTCATAGCCAAAGCCCGGTGGGTTTGCTGGTTTGGCTTGCTTAACGAAAACTTTTGATAGGTACTCGCTAAAAGAATTTATCTCACCATTCGCATCTGGGCGTGGAATTAGCTTGCCATCTTTCTCTACGTGGCCGTTATACCCCATCGCTGACGGCATGGAACTATCCCATGAACCATCTGCACCAGCCGCATAATTTGACCAGTGGTACCCGTCTCGGCTCTTAGGTAGCTTCACGACACCCGCGGTCATATCAGCATAGTAATGAAGAGGAATGTTCGCCCACTCGCTACCTTTCAGTTCAGGTGCATACTTACCGATAGGGTCATTCATACTGAGCAAGCCTTCTTCTTCAGCAATAAATGCAGCCATGCTCGAAAAAGACTTAGTCGAAGACATAATATGGTTCAGCGTATCTTTATTGGTACCATTCCAATAATCTTCAGCGATCACTTCGCCTTTTTTATTCATGATGACGTAGTTTTGGATACTGGCACGATCACGCATCACATCGTACAACGAGATTTTGTGTCCCGGAATCACATCGTCCAACATTACTTTAGCTGGGTCAAAGCTGTTTAACACCTTGATAGGCATCGCTTTATTTGGGTTATTCTCTACCTGAGCCCAGTGATGATAAAGATGCGCATCTGCCATGGTAAACTGGACAAAACGCTTCTCTTCCCAGTTCTCAACACCCGCTCCGTAATGGTTAAGATTTGCTTCCATTTGCGGATTGGGCTCATGGTATGTCACAGCCTGTACTGGAACAGTGATACCGACGCTAGATAGTAGGGTTAGTGCAAGTAGTGTCTTCTTCATGTGAAAGTTCCTTTATTAAGTTGTCCTAATCTTACTTGCGAGCATCGAATAATTTAAATTAGTTACTATTCGATTTTCGAATACTAAATGAATCAATGATGAATTGGCCGACTCTGCCCATATCTCTGTTCGCTGCCCATACTAAGTCTAAGCCTGAGTACATCTTAGTTTGATTAAACTCCGGCTTTATGGAAACAAGTGATCCTAACTCGATACGCTCATCGCTCCAATCTGATGGCAAGATTCCCCACCCCATACCAAGTTCAATAAGATGACTGCACTGAACCAAGTTATCCGCTTGCCAAGTATCTTGCGAAAAAATAGAGGTTTTACTTAACACAGGATGACTGCTGAGTGAGCGGCCGATGATTTGTCGCGCAGCGAGTAACTCTTCATTGGAGACTTCTGATAGATCAGCCAGTGGATAGTCAGGACTACATACGCACTGCCACTCATATTGATGAATGGTGATAAAATTGAGGTACTGAGGGTAAGCATCAGCACCAAAGTGTACACCGAGGTCAATCTCATGATTGAGTAGCGCTTGCTGCAAGGCTATGTGGTCGAGAAGCTGAATTTGTACTTCGGTGTTGGGAAACTTTTCTTCTAATCCAATCAAGACAGAGTCTAAGCAACTTAGTGGTGCCATAGGATCAACACCGATAACTATCTTGGTTTCGACCTCATTGTAAACCGCTTGAGCAAAGCTGTTCATCTTATCTGCCTGCCGCAACAAAAGTTTGGCCTGTTGATAAAGCCTTTCACCCGCCTTGGTTAAAGTGGGCTTACGGGTTTGACGATCAAATAAACTTAGGCCTAACTCATCTTCTAAGTTACTTACCCCAATACTGACTGAACTTTGACTTTTATTGAGCTTTCTCGCCGCGGCTGAAAAAGAGCCGGCTTCTACCGTAGTAACAAAAGCGATAGTTTGTTCCAAATTGATCATTCTATCTCTCACCATAACGCATTGATTGAAAATATTATTTATAACAATAATGCTAATGTCCCCCTATCTGCAATAAAGCAGCAAGGGCAAATATCGAAGAATTGGATGAAACTACGAATAGAAAAGTTGGGTAGGCAGATAGCAAAACGCCGCTAATAAAAGCGGCGTTTTAGATGGGTGGAGGCCCCAGCCACATCCCGGCACACAAGTCACACGCTGCGGCTGCTTCCTTCCGGACCTGACCGAGTTCACGAGCTATTGTTGCGGGAGGACCAGGGCCTCCATAGATTCTGTTTCCTTAGCATCGCTAAGGAGTGAGGGGATTATCAAGCATCCGATGGGGTATTTCAAGTCTAACACCGAATAAAACGCCTCTTTTCGTTTCAACTGCTTAGTCAGTAACCATTAATTGAGATAATGGACGTTTTTACCTTCATTGATGTCTTCGTTAGCACACTGTTTTGACTGCTGTTTATGCTGATACATCGCTTCATCGGCTTCGTTAAGCACTTCTTGTAAGCTCATAAAGGTGCGACGTGGTAACGAAATACCGATAGCGACAGAGATATCAAAGCTAAGTTTGTGCTCCTGTGAGCTAAAAGGCACTACTTTGAGTGTTTCGAGTATGGTACAAACACTTTGCTTATCTATTTTGCCAATTAAGATGAACTCATCGCCACCGATTCGATAACAGCGCCCTTTCCATAGTCGCTCAATATGTTCGGCGACACTTTTCAGCACCATATCCCCTACCTCATGACCATAGGTATCGTTAATCTGTTTAAAGTGGTTCACATCAAGATAGATGACCGTCATATCGGCACTCACACCAGTGCTAAATCGTTGGTGCAGAGAACGGCGATTTTTTAAACGCGTTAAAGGGTCTGTGTTTGACTGACTATGTAGGTACATTGAGACGATCAACATAAAGCCAATCACCATGACAAAAAGGATATGACTTTTACGTGAGAATGCCTGTTCAGCTTGCAGTGTCACGCGCCAATTCGGCTGGTAATCATAGCGCTCAATGGTAAAGCCAATATCGAGCATTTTTATTGCTCGGCTAAACAGAGGCGCAAGCTGGGCACCGACTTCGTTTTTAACAAAGCCAATCGCGACATCTGAGCGGTAAAAGCTGCCTATCAGCTGATCCTCTTCGAGTGGGAGTAAATCTTTTGATTCGCGTAACTTTTTATTGAAGCTTGCTCGGCTAGTTGCCATGTAGTCGATATCGCCGTTTAGTAGAGCAGTGTAAAGTTGCTGGGAGGTCGAGAATGATTTGAGCTCTTTATTAGGCAACAGCTGAGAAAGCAGATCGGCGAAAAAGTCATCTTTTAACACACCGATTTGCTCAACGATCAGCTCCGATACATTACTATAAACATTATCCTTATACCCTTCGCGCTTAATCATCACCACTTCAGGGAAGTAGTAGGGGTCACTAAACTCGGCAATATGTTTTCTTGGCTCCGAAACAATTAGTGGGGCAATGATATCAATCCGCTTGGCAACAAAATCTTGGTACATGCTCTCCCAAGTTTCATCGGCATGACTCACTACTTGGCAGTTAAGCATCAATATTTGACAAGACTGCATAACCACATCGGCGCTGATCCCCGTCACCTGACCATCTTTATGGTAAACCGTGTATTGGCCAACATTCTCTAGCTTAACTTTGTAGGTTCGATTGAGGTTCAAATTGCTATCAATAACAGACTGACGCAAGGCTTGTTGACGCAGTTCAAACTGATATTGCTTCACTGATTCCCTTAAGCGCTTCTGAATTTCCGCGGTATGGATGTAAGCTTCGATAGTCGCAAGTAAATCCCTATGCACATCTTTGGGTGCAATGATTGAAACAGGCTTAATCGACAATTGATTGTTAAGCAGTTGAGCATCATAACCCGCCAGCAACATCGGTTTTAGCTGATTGATCGCATCCACGATGCCATCAACCTTATTCTGTTCAAGGAGTGCTTTAGCGTGATCATGCCCAGTGTATTCAATCTGGGCGATATCTGGATAGTTGACGGAAATCAGGTCACCGTAGATCGTGCCTTGCGGAATACCAATAACCTTTGCAGAAGCCAACGTGGCGTTTTGCAAGCTATAAAGGTAAGTGAACTCAATATTGGTTGGGCTAGAGAAGTCAAAGAACTCTGCGCGCTCTGGGGTATAAGTTACGTTAGCGGCAAAGTCTGCGTGCCCTAATTTAACGGCTTCAAGAATGTCATTGAAGCTCGGGTAATAGACGTATTCGATCTCAATTCCAAAGCGTTCAGAAACCGAATCAAACAGGGTGCGCGTGACAAAGTCATCCGCCTCAATCCCTACTTTATAGGCAACATTGCTCATCGCCACGGGGGCGCAAATAATACTAATGATGAGAAGAGTCGTTCGCCAAATAAGACTCATGTCGCTTCTAAATCCCTTTTGAATAGTTATGATAGGTCAGAAAATTGCCCTATTGATGTAAGCCTTTCCTTGACTGACTAGAGCAGATTTTCGGCAATTCTGACACAACAAGTTTCCTATGCCAAGCTTGCATGTTCAATCAAAAAAAATAGATTTATTATATATCTTGATTCTCTTCGACACTGCGCAAAATGTAGTCCGTCATCCAGGCTGTGCCTAGTAAACAAATCCATACGACAAATACCGGATTCGGTACTTCGATATTGGGTGAAACAACCAAAGCAGCAAAGCCAACCGTCGGCAATGTCCAGCAAAGCAACTTACTCCAACGAAAGGTTTTCAGCTGAGACAAGCTCTCCATCGAAGCCATGATGCCAGTAATGCACAAAGCGATTAATGCCGCATAAGATAGGTCAGCAATCCAAAGAGGAAGAATCAATCCAAGCGCCCACCAACTGTGTTTATTTGATGGTTTCCAATGTGAAGCTGCCCACCAGATTACCGCAACCGATAGAGTTTGAACGAGAGTGACGATAGGCTCTCCTGCTAGCTTATCTCCGGCTTGCGTGACCATAATACCTATCAGTAAGGTCGCAACAATTAAGAAGCTGGTAAGTACCACACCAAGACTACTGCGTCTTGAGAAGGCCACCATTAACAAAGGAAACAAGACCCACAAACTCACTGAAAGTGTGATAGGTTGATGAGGAAGGGTTAGACCATAGGTTGTCATTGCAGCCATTAATACTAAGCCAACAAGACCGCCTTGAGGGAAAATCCATAATGCAGGAATTACCAAGGCTAATACCGGAATATCGCCTTCACTAATGCTGATAGCTCTAGCACAAACTACAGCTAACAGAGTTGTCACTAAGAACTGAAATGTAGAAAATACCATGCCCTCTCCTTATCCATTCCTTGGAAATCTGTACTAGGACACAGTCATTATGGACCAGTTTTTAATGCAAATCTTTGCAGTAATTCACCAAATTCCCTTAGGAAAAGTCAGTACTTACGGCGAGATCGCAAAAATGGCGGGTTATCCCGGTTATGCACGCCATGTAGGAAAAGCCCTAGGGAACTTGCCTGCTGATAGTAAATTGCCTTGGTTTCGTGTGATTAATAGCCAGGGTAGGATTTCACTTAAAGGGGAAGATTTAGTACGCCAACGTGAAGCGCTGATAGCGGAAGGGGTCGAAGTCAGCAATGACGGAAAGGTGAAATTAAACAAATATAGATGGCAACCTTAGCAGCGCTGCCATCGTTTTAACTTAAGTCTGCTTACCTAGTGGCGCACTCCAACAAGACGTAAATTTACCTCTTTGGTCTTCTCTGCATCCGTGATCACAGGGTAAATGGTATCAGAGATAAAACGTAGCTTACCATTCACTTCGATACGAGCACTGACACTATAACGGTGGCGCGGATCAATCTTTGAGGTATGGTAAGCCAAATCAAACTCAAACGGCGATTGCGCGCCATTGGTCTCAAAGCGGTGTTTAGCGATAACCTTAGCAGGAGCGTCAGCCAAAGAGACATCTTGCAAAGTCACGGTAATCAATGAGCCTTTTGGCAATGCAATTCGCTCTCGGTAAGAGACGGTTCCTGTCACGCTTTCGACTTTATTTTGTGATTGAGTTATCTCGGCAGATTGGCAGCCCACCAGTACCAAACCTAGTACTGCTGTAGCGACTAACGCGAATATTTTCTTCATTGAGCACTCTCTTAACTTATTAGATTTTCGAGAATTATAAGTAGACGCTATTTGCTTGTCATTGCAATTCGATGATTATTGACAAGACTTTAACTATGTTGAGTTTTGCCTGACATAGAAATCAAACAACTGTTTTATTTGTCACTAAAGCGGGTAAAATGCCACCTAGATACAAAGAATATAAGGTAGAGAAAATGAGTAAACCTCTAAGTGAATTGCTGGACTTGCTCCAACTTGAAAAGCTAGAAGAGGGCCTGTTTCGAGGTCAAAGTGAAAACTTAGGGCTTCCTCAAGTCTATGGAGGTCAAGTGATAGGCCAAGCCTTATCAGCAGCGCGTTATACCGTTGATGCAGACCGTACTGTTCACTCGTTCCATAGTTACTTCCTCTACCCTGGTGATCCTGAAAAACCGATTATCTATGACGTAGAAAATCTCCGTGATGGGCGCAGTTTCAGCACCCGCCGTGTTAAAGCCATTCAAAATGGTCGCCCAATTTTCTACTTAACCGCGTCTTACCACGGTGAAGCTCCAGGATTTGAGCACCAAAACACCATGCCGGATATTCCGGGGCCTGAAAACTATGCCTCTGAGTCAGAACTAGCGGAACGTATTGCCGACTTTTTACCAGAAAAACTAAAGAAGACCTTCTGTGGTGAAAAGCCAATTGAAATGCGTCCTGTCACTGTCGTTAATCCTCTAAAACCAGAGAAAGTCGAAGCGAAACAGTATCTGTGGATCCGAGCAAACGGCGAAATGCCAGATAATCAATTGATCCATCAGTACTTGCTTGGCTATGCCTCTGATTGGGGTTTCTTAGTCACTGCCCTTCACCCTCATGGCGTCTCTTTAATGACTCCGAAATTCCAAGTCGCCACCATCGATCACTCGATCTGGTTCCACCGTCCATTCAAGATGGACGAATGGTTGTTGTATGTCATTGAAAGCCCAACTGCGAGCAATACGCGTGGTCTGGTGCGTGGTGAGATTTACAATCGCAATGGTGACTTGGTGGCCTCTGCGGTACAAGAAGGCGTCATGCGCTTTACTGAATAATATCATCCTTCCAAGACTAGCCTCCTGACGGAGGCTTTTTAATGCGTGTGCCCGTGCGAACGCTCAATACTAAAACCACTAAAGCTAGTATCAACACTACCTTTGAAGCAATTAATCACCCAAGGGAATGCGTCGGTAACGTAATAACCGTACTGACCATTCACCGTCATGCCGTTACATTCATCGAGGTCTCCCAACCCTGCTGAGTACTCCCAGTCGCCACGAAACTGCCCGTCATAATTGCTGCTCGCAACGTTGCCACCCACAACGGGAGCCGTATAGCTTCCCACATCAACACGCGCCCCCGTTTTTAAGCGGTAACTAGAAGTCGCCTTACGAACCTGACTGGTTGAACTATCTAGGAAACAACTGCCATAAATTGGAAACCCATCAGCGGCAAAGCCAATTACCGGAGAGGCTTCTCCCCCCGCACAATCTTGCACGAACATAGCAACGGGATTGCCGTGGTAGTGATACTCCCCGGTAGGCTGGACATGCGCATTGTGAATATCGGTACCAAAGCCGTTTAGAGACGACATCGGATCGTAGCGCCACGGATTGTTGATTTCACTTTGACCACAACCCGTACGTTCATCCCCCACACCGTAGCAAGCAGCCGCCAACAGATCGACTTTAACGCCGTTAAGCAGCACCGCTTCTGACGTCCCCAAGCTTAACGCGGTAGTAGAACCAGCGAAGCTTGGCGAAGCGGTAAACTCATAGTAGGTCGATTGCTCGGAGACGTTGGTGGCAAATGAAGCCGTCACATCATTGAAGTCATGGTTAGGAATCGCATTCGACTGAATAATGCACTTACTACCGCTCGACGTTATCTGCGTTTGACCGGTGTAAACGAGTGAGCGTTGGATGTCATTCACAGTAGAAAAAAACGTACCCAAATATTGTTGGCAATCACCTGAAAGATTAGTAAATAAAAGGTTAGTGATGTTATTGCCTGATACCGAAGGCGTTGAAGCAGCGCTACTTGAGTCATCTCCGCCATTGCAGCCACTAAGTAGTGTCGCTGCAATGACAAAACTCAAGGCGTTAGTTGATGGTAATGCTGACATTTTATTCATCCTTGTTATGTGTGTTTGTTGTCAGATTAGTCACACTTAACAAGTTTAAAAATGAGCTTTACTTGGCTTTACCCTGCCATACACTTCTTTACGTATGGCATATTGGAAGAGCCGTGGTGTACTTAAGCGGTTCCATGGCAAAGGTAGAGGTCACGTTAGAAATACCTTCGACAGAGTTGACCAGTTTTTTGTAAAAATGATCAAAGCACTGCATATCTTTAACCAATACTTTCATCATGTAATCGTACTCACCCGCCATACGGTAGAACTCCATTACTTCAGGAAACTCTGACGCAGTGGAAACAAACTGGCTATACCACTCGTGAGAATGGTCACTTGTCTTTACTAGCACAAATGCAGTGAATGACAGATCGAGTTTTTCGGGGTTAAGCAAGGCGACTCGCTTTTGAATCACGCCCGCTTCCTCTAGCTTTTTAAGTCGCTTCCAACATGGTGTTGTAGTCAGGTTAACCGCCTCCGCCAGCTCGTTAAGAGACAAGGTCGCATCGTTTTGCAGTAGATCGAGCATCTTGCGGTCAATTTTATCAATATCCATATCCACACACTTCTCAAAGTAGAAATATTTTCTCCAAATAAAGCAAAATGCGATAAAAATAGCAAAGCTTTTCTCCCCATTAATAGGTAAATTAACCTCATAACGATTCTAAGGAGAAACCCTATGTGTACTGACCATAACTGGATTAACAATGCAGTCCGTAAAATCGAAGCTGACTATCAGCGTAGTGCTGATACACACCTTATCAAACTCGATTTACCGAGCGTTGATGGCATCGACATCTACTTAAAAGACGAAAGTACGCATCCGACAGGTTCCCTTAAGCATCGCTTAGCGCGCTCTCTGTTCCTGTATGCCATTTGTAATGGCTGGGTTGGCCCAGAGACAACCATCATTGAGTCATCTTCAGGCAGTACTGCGGTTTCTGAAGCTTACTTTGCTCGCCTACTTGGCTTACCATTTATCGCTGTCATGCCAAAGTGCACTGCACGTAAGAAAATCGAGCAGATCGAATTTTACGGTGGTCAGGCTCACCTTGTAGATCGCTCAGATCAGATCTATGCAGAGTCACACCGCCTAGCTAAAGAGTTAAATGGTCACTATATGGACCAGTTTACCTACGCCGAGCGAGCAACCGACTGGCGCGGCAACAACAACATTGCCAACTCAATTTTCAGTCAGATGGAAATGGAAGATCACTCAGTACCCGCTTGGATCGTGATGAGTCCAGGTACTGGTGGTACCTCAGCAACTATTGGTCGTTTCATTCGTTACCAACAGCACGACACCAAATTGTGCGTAGTCGATCCTGAAAACTCAGTATTCCACGACTACTTCAAAACCGGCGATAAAAATCTAACCGGCAACAATGGAAGCAAAATTGAAGGCATAGGCCGTCCACGCGTAGAGCCAAGCTTTATTCCTGGCGTAGTTGATGAGATGCGCACCATTCCAGACGCAGCATCTGTCGCAACTGCGCACTGGCTAGAGAAAATTCTAGGTCGTAAGGTGGGCGCTTCTACCGGAACAAACCTTTACGGCGTTCTTCAACTGGCTAGCGAAATGAAAGCACGTGGAGAAAAAGGCTCTATCGTTACTCTGCTATGTGATAGCGGTGAGCGTTACTTAGATACTTACTACAACGCAGAATGGGTTAAAGAGAATATTGGAGATACACAGCCATACTCTATCAAACTAGAAGAATTTGAAACGACAGGCCAGATTAGCTAACTTCAGCCATGCCTCTATATCCTTTGGCTAGATATACAAAAACCGCTACTCATTGAGTAGCGGTTTTTTAAATCTAGGGTCTGTGGACCTGACGATTACTTTTTGTTTTGACGCGCTTCGAATGCCGCTAATTGCTCTGGTGTCGCTTTCGGTTGATGGTTTTGCTTCCACTCATCGTAAGTCATGCCGTAAACACGTTCGCGAGCGTCATCAATGTCTAGGTCTAAACCTTGTGTTTCCGCCTCAGCTTTGTACCATTTACTGAAACAGTTACGACAGAAACCTGCCAAAATCATTAGATCGATATTTTGCACATCTTTGTTGTCATCCAGATGTGTAAGCAGACGACGAAACACCGCTGCGTCTAGTTTATCTTGCTCTTCTTGGGATAGATTTTTGTATTTAAATTCAGCCACTTTACTTACCTTCTCATCGTTTCTTCGTTGTTTTTGTTCTAGGATTGTATCAGCCTACTTGGAGTAATCTCAATACAAAAACGCCCGAGCAAAAAGCTCAGGCGTTTTTCAATTTCAATGCTGATTAAGCTTGGATACCAACAATTAACCAAGGTGCGTTTGGTGCAGTTAGATCGCGCTCTAAGTGCCATACGTCGGTAATATCTTCTTCGATACCTTCAACTGCGTCACGGTAACGTCCGCTGAACTGAAGGCTTAGCTGAGCTTTGCTCGCATCGTAATCCGCACGTACAATCTCGGCATCAACATACATCACATCAGTGTGCTGCTCACCTTCAAGCTTAGCGCGCTCTGAGATAAGGTCTTGGTACAAGCTTGGCGAAACGTATTCTTCAATCGTTTCAAGTTGGTTGTGGTTCCAAGCACCTTGCAAAATACGGTAGTGCTCACGAGAACCATTAACGAAAGCCGCTTGGTCGAAACCCGGTGGGTAGTTATGTGGTACATCTGTTTGCGCACCAAAACCGAAACCACCCGTTTGAGCACCGCTATTTTGTGGCTGTTCAAAGTTGTGAACATTAGGTTGCTCAAACTTGGGCGCTGAAGAACCACCAAAAGCCGGTTGTTGGCGATTCTGATTCATGCTGCCCTGCTTAGCGCCAAGCATGCCACGCATTAGTTTAAAGATAACAAATGCAATCAGACCCATGATAAGAATATCCATAAACTGGATACCTTCAAATGCACCACCAAAGAAGGCAGCAAGTAGACCACCTGCTAGTAAACCACCTAGCAAGCCGCCCATCAGACCTTTTTTGCTTGAGCTTTGTGTTTTACCCGCTTGGTCTTTGCCAATAGAGTTTGTGTTTTGCTGTTGCTGCTTAGGCGCTGGCGCCGTTTTGAAGCTCTTGCCGAACGATTTACCGCCGCCAAACTTCTTCGCTTCTGCTACTGGCGTAATCGCAACGGATACCATCAGTAGAGCAACAAGGGAAAAGAGTCGTTTCATATTCTTCCTTTGAGGTTCCTGTAAAGGTTATAAACTTATACTTATTACACTATATTAACTCTAGCAGCCCCATATTCAAACCAAAACGTCTCCGCACATGTATCAGAATATTGCAAATTACCCATGCGGTTGTTGACGATATGGGTAGAGGCTCATTAGAATATTGAACATTGTTCATTTTAGATTACTCACCATGGCCCGAAGAAACGATCATACGCGAGAAGAACTTATCGCGCTTACGCTAAACACTGTTAAAGAATTTTTGGCAAGCAACACTTATCATGAGTTGAGCTTGCGAAAGGTAGCGACAATGATCGGCTATGTGCCAAGTACTCTAGTGAATGTCTTTGGCAGCTATAACCTATTACTACTCCACGCGGTGGCTCAAACGCTAGATGAGCTCTCGGAAGAAGCGAAAGAAGTGGTTTCCCAGTGCCAAGATCCTAAATCAGCACTGTATGAACTCGCATACTGTTATCATGATTTTGCTCAGCGCCACCCACATCGCTGGCAGTTAATCTTTGAGCACAATATGAATGGTGAAACGCTGCCAGAATGGCAAGCCCAGCGCATTGATTCCATGACAGGCATGCTTGAGCAACTATTGCAATTGATTGGACCAGAGCGCAGCCAAGCAGAAGTGCTTCAAGCAAGTCGTGTATTATGGTCTGGTGTTCATGGTATTACGCTGTTAAGTGTCGACGATAAATTCTTCGCTGCTGAACCGATTGATGGAAAAGAGCTGATCGAAAACCTACTCTCTAATTATTTGAGCAACTGGTGATCTGCGAATGTCGAATAGCCAAACCTCCCTGTTAAGACAGAAGCGCTTCCTGCCCTACTTCGTTACTCAGTTTTTTGGTGCCTTTAACGATAATATTTTCAAAAACGTATTATTGCTATTCGTTGCATTTGCAGGTGCTGGAGCACTACCTATATCCAGCAACTTATTCATTAACCTAGCGGCAGGGCTGTTCATTCTTCCCTTTTTCCTTTTCTCTGCCTCTGCTGGTGTTCTTGCCGATAAATACGAAAAATCTTGGTTTATTCGTAAAGTGAAGCTCGCTGAAATTGGCATTATGTGCTTGGGCGCGATCGGCTTTATTACTGAAAGCTACGTGATCTTGCTGATCCTACTGTTTCTTATGGGCACACAATCGGCATTTTTTGGTCCAGTGAAGTATGCCCTTCTTCCTCAGCAGTTAAAGCCTAACGAGTTGGTTCCAGGTAATGCACTTGTCGAAACCGGTACCTTCCTCGCGATCTTGTTGGGTACGCTTGGCGCCGGAGTGATTGCGTCAGCTGAAAACGCCAAGTATGTTGCAGCGGCTTGTGTAGTGCTATTTGCCGTGTTTGGTTACATCTCTAGTCGTTCTATTCCTGAAGCACCTGCTAGTGCTCCGGATCTTAAATTTAAATGGCAACCTGTTAAGCAAACTAAGAAAACCATCGCTATTGCTAAAGCGGATAAAACTATCTTTCGCGCACTGATGGCAATCAGTTGGTTTTGGTTCCTAGGTGCAGCTTACCTGACTCAGTTCCCGAATTTCACTAAGCTCTACCTCAATGGTAGCGAAAGCGCGGTATCTTTCTTAC
Source organism: Vibrio tubiashii (assembly GCF_028551255.1). Classification (NCBI taxonomy): domain Bacteria; kingdom Pseudomonadati; phylum Pseudomonadota; class Gammaproteobacteria; order Vibrionales; family Vibrionaceae; genus Vibrio; species Vibrio tubiashii. The sequence goes on from NZ_CP117029.1 coordinate 2,113,303, forward strand.
TCGCGCTGTTTTCTGTCGGTATTGCGGTTGGTTCTTTAGCTTGTGACAAACTATCTAACCATAGAATTGAAGTCGGTATTGTGCCGTTAGGTAGCTTGGGCATCACCATTTTTGGTGCGCTGATGGCAACGTCCGTTCCTCAGCAGTTACCTGAGTTTGCAAGCTTTAGCGAATTTGTCATGCACAAACCTTTATGGTCAGTGTTTGCTTACCTGCTTTTACTCGGGGCTTCCGGTGGTATCTTTATTGTTCCCTTGTATGCTCTTATGCAGCAAAGAGCAAAAGTTACTGAGCGAGCGCAGGTTATCGCTGCACTAAACATCTATAACTCGCTTTTTATGGTTGGAAGCGCAGTGTTAGGCATTGTTTGCCTAACCATTATTGAGCTAACCATTCCGCAGCTTTTCTTACTGCTAGCAGTACTTAACCTTTTAGTGGCGGGCTACTTGTTTATACAAGTGCCTATTTTCGTGGTGCGTTTTTTAATGTGGGTTATCACTCATACCATGTATCGAGTCAGCCATAAGAACACGCATAACTTACCAGAGAAAAGTGGCGCCTTACTCGTTTGCAACCACGTGAGTTATATGGATGCCTTGTTGCTCAGCGCAGTATGCCCAAGGTTGATCCGTTTTGTGATGGAAGAAGAGTACGCCAACTTGCCGCCACTAAAACGTTTCTTGCAACGTGCTGGAGTTATCCCTATCTCGGCCAATAACCGCCGCTCGATCGTTAAGGCATTTAATGATGTTGAGCAAGCGCTGTCTGAAGGTCATATCGTGTGTATCTTCCCTGAAGGACGCCTTACTTCAGATGGTGAGATGAGTGAGTTTATGCGCGGGATGGATATCATTATTAAGCGCAGTCCTGTTCCTGTCATTCCAATCGCACTCAAAGGACTTTGGGGTAGTTATTTCAGCCGTCACAAAGGATCTGCATGTAAAGGGCTGCCAACACGTTTTTGGTCGAAAATTGAAATTGAAGTCGGCGAACCGGTTGACCCAGCAAATGCTTCGACTGCCGTTATGCATGATAAAGTAGCGACATTACGAGGCGATTGGCGTTAAACCCAATCATGAAGCTTCGAACATGCGTTAAGTTTTTCTTAACGCATGTTCAATTCATTCAACTCTCTTTATCGTTTTGGGTTCGCTAAAATAGCGCTTTCCTATTTGATCTCCCCCTACCTCAATAAAAATAATGAATAACTTCAACAAGCAACCCCCTTTTTGGCTTGCACTCACGATTTGCTTAACTCCATTTATCACCTCCCCTACCGCTTTGGTGATTGGATTTCTACTCGCTTCGCTTGGTTTAGTTCCAAAACAGTTCAATCTCGCTAAGCTAACCAAAAAGCTACTCGCCTACTCAATCGTTGGCTTAGGGTTTGGGATCCAATTCGAACAAGCATTAGCCGTAACCTCTGATGGCATTGGGCTAATCATCGCGACCATTGTTGGCACGCTGGTTATTGGATGGTGGCTTGCAAGAGCTATAGGGTTAAACAAACAGACGGGACATCTTATTTCTTCAGGAACAGCTATCTGTGGGGGTAGCGCGATTGCCGCGGTGTCTCCAGCAATCAAAGCCAACGACGAGCAAATAGGTTTATCTCTCGCAACAGTTTTTGTGCTTAACTCTATCGCGTTATTTGTTTTCCCCGTGATTGGACATGCACTTAACCTCGATCAACACACTTTTGGTACATGGGCCGCGATTGCTATTCACGACACCTCTTCAGTGGTGGGAGCAGCTTCAGCCTATGGTGAAGAAGCATTAACGACGGCAACGACACTTAAATTAGCACGCGCGCTATGGATCATTCCTGTCGCCTTTGTCAGTGCATTCCTATTTCGCAGTGAGTCGAAAAAAATCACCATCCCTTACTTTATCTTGTTTTACTGCGTGGCTATTGCTGTGAGCGATTTGTTGCCACAATTTGAAGTCATTTATCAAAGCATATTCGATATTGCCAAGCGAGCGCTCGTCGTTTGTTTGTTCTTGATTGGATGCGGAATTTCAGTGGAAAAGCTTAAGTCATCAGGCCCGAAACCTTTGATGTTTGGTGTTACTCTGTGGGTTCTAATCTCAACCACATCTTTAGCTTGGTTGTTATTAGCCTAAGCGGCCGATATCTTTCGCAGCTTGAGCTCGTTTTTTCTGTTTGAAGCTAAATACGATCCCTAACACGAGCAAGAATGCTGAAAGCTCGGCTAACGCTCGTGTAAGACCCTCACTTTGAACGGCAACAATGATCTGTAAGATCACCGCAATAACCAAAATCACTCTCATATCCTTATACCCTAGCTCTTAATTTTCTTGAGATATTATGAGTTAGGGTTATAAGAAAGCTAAATTCAGATTTGGACTATGAAATTGCTAAATTAACTAAGTTGCTTTTTCTATTACAACTGCCCTTCAATCCAATTAATAAAGGTACGAATTTTCGGTCTATCTTCTGTTCCCAATGGGCACAGCAGATCATATCCCTTAGTTGTCGACATGCTTGGGTAAGGTGTCACAAGCTCACCAGATTCAATCAAATCTTTGACAAATTGATATCTCCCCATCCCAACACCAAGATTGTGTAGCGCGCTGATATAACCCATCTCACGATGGCTCACGCAGTAAAACTGATTAAAAATATCAATATCGAGCTGCATATAGTCACGCCACCGCTGCCAAACGTCTGAACCGACTGCATGAATAAAATTAATTCGTTTCAGCGATTCTAAACCATCTTCATACACGCGATGTTTTTTTGCATATTGCGGCGTGCAAACAGGAATGTACTCATCGCCGAACAGGCGCTTGCGATACACATCCTTGGTGTCTTCTGTATCGTAGTAAATGGCGACTTCAATATTGTGCTTATGGAAATCTTCCTGCTCTTGATAGCCCCAAATATTGAGATTGAATTTAGGGTATTTGTTTTTAAAATCAGACAATCTTGGCAGCAACCATCCATTTGCAAAGCCCGTCGAGGTAGCAATGTTCAGCTCCCCCACCATGTCTGTCGACTTTATCTCTTCAATTTCAGAGAAGATACCATGGAGGTTTTTCGACAAGGTGCTGTGAAATCTGGCGCCTTCTTCGGTCAGTTCGAGTTGTCGAGTCCCTCTGACAAACAAGTTAAAGCCCAACTCTTTTTCTAACACTTTGATTCTATGACTAACGGCTCCCTGTGTAAGATGAAGCTGTTTCCCGGTAATGGTAAAGCTTAACGTTTTCGCCGCCATGTCAAAGGTGTGAAGGTTTCTAAGCAACAGCTGTTGGTTTGCCATATTGCGCCTATGGATTAAAAATTTTAATTCATCCTACTACCTGATTCGTTTGTTCGCACCATAAAATAAGTCATAAAATAGTCCCAAATCTATTAAGTGTGACCTAGCGCTAAGAGTGACTCTCACTGTGCTAGCTCATCAAAAAATCAATAATCAAAATCTAGGGGCATAAATGAACATACTCGGATACATGCAAAAAGTCGGTAAGGCACTGATGGTGCCAGTCGCGACCTTACCTGCAGCCGCAATACTGATGGGGATTGGCTACTGGCTCGATCCCGTCGGCTGGGGATCAGAAAATATTCTCGCGGCTTTTCTGATTAAATCAGGCGCAGCCATCATTGATAACATGGCAGTACTGTTTGCTGTCGGTGTTGCCTTTGGTTTAAGTAAAGACAAAAACGGTTCGGCAGCGTTGTCGGGCTTTGTTATGTTCTTGGTCGTGACAACTCTACTGGCACCAGGCTCTGTGGCTCAGTTGATTGGTGTCAGCGCAGACGAAGTACCAGCCGCATTTGGTAAAATCAGTAACCAGTTTATTGGTATTATTATCGGTATTATCTCTGCTGAGATTTACAACCGTTATTCAAGCGTTGAACTCCCTCAAGCTCTCGCTTTCTTTAGTGGCAAACGCTTAGTCCCAATTCTAACTTCTCTTGCTGGTATGGCACTCTCTTTTGCGTTGCTTTACATCTGGCCTGCGGTATATGACGCGTTAATCCAGTTTGGTATTAAACTGGAAAGTATGGGTGCGGTAGGTGCTGGTCTATTTGGCTTCTTCAACCGCCTATTCCTGTCTATCGGTATGCACCATGCACTTTACCCAGTGTTCTGGTTTGACGTCGTCGGCATCAACGATATCCCTAACTTCTTGGGCGGTGCTCAGTCGATCGCTAACGGTACAGGTATTCCTGGTCAAACAGGTATGTACCAAGCGGGCTTCTTCCCAATCATGATGTTTGGCCTTCCGGCGGCTGCTCTGGCTATGTACCACTGCTCTGATGCTAAAAACAAGAACCAAGTGTTTGCGATTATGCTTGCCGCAGCAATGGCATCTTTCTTTACAGGTATCACAGAACCACTAGAGTTCAGCTTTATGTTCCTTGCACCTGTGTTGTTCCTAATCCACGCAGTGCTAACTGGTTTGTCTTTGTACATCGCTGCAACAATGGAATGGATGGCAGGATTCGGCTTCTCGGCAGGTTTTGTTGATTTCGTTCTATCAAGCCAGAACCCGCTAGCAACCAACTGGTACATGCTGATTCTTCAAGGCTTGGTATTCTTCTGCCTATACTACGCCATCTTCCGTTTCGCTATCGTTAAGTTTAACCTTAAGACACCGGGTCGCGGCGAAGATATGGCTAGTGAGTCAAATGAAGACATCGCAGGTCTTGCGAAAGAGTACATTCAGGCTATTGGTGGTGCTGAAAATATCCTAGAAGTGGACAACTGTATTACTCGTCTACGCCTAACAGTAAAAGATTCTGCTGTCGCAGACAGTGAAAAACTTAAGAAGCTTGGTGCGGCAGGGGTAGTTCCTGTTGGCAAAGGCGGTCTGCAAGTTATCGTTGGCCTTGGCAAAGTGGACAAAGTTGCAGAGCAGATGAAAACCATCCTTGCTAACTAATCCAAGGTTTACTGAAAAATAGTTTATAAAGAATTGCGGTGATTTCACCTTCACCGCATCCCCCTGAAGTGCATTTTCGCTTAGTCACCGAGTCTGCACTTCTTTTTGGTTATTGAGCGAGTTGCTCCAACAACCACAGCTTTACCTTCTGTCTTGAGATTTTAATCCCACCCTGTAACAGTTCATCCGGCATAGCATAGTAGGCAACAGGCCATTTGAGTTTGGTTAATGACCCTTTTAGATGCTCTGTTATTGCTAACTCATCAATCTCATCTGCTACCTTGATAATGGCAATAGGTCTGTGACCAAATTCGCTATCTGGTATCGGTACAATGACCGACTGGCTGATAAAAGGAATCTGATTCAGCGCCTGTTCTATCTCTTCACAGTGGATGTTTTCACCGCCGGAGATAAACAGATTGTCAGCACGGCCGATGATCTTCAGTTCTCGCCCAATCATTTCACCGAGATCTTTACTATCAAACCAACCCTGTTCAGTAATTGGCAATAGCTCCCCTTGTACATAGTAACCAGAGGCTAACGTCTCACCGCCAATATAAATTCTTTGCCCTTCCAGACGAAGCTGACGCTTGGGTAACAACTCACCAGCAGTGTATTCGGCGTCAATACGTTTTGCTGTCACGGTTGACGCAGCTTCTGTCATTCCATAACCGAGCCATGTTTCAATACCTAGCTTTTCAGCTTGTTGACTGAGCGCCAAAGGTACATGACTGCCACCGAGTAAGACATGGCTGAGTGACAACTTCACTTCATTGTCGAGAAGCCGCTTAAGTTGAGTCGAAACTAAAGAAGCGTGAGTGACGCCCTGAATATCTTCTGCCAGTTCCCCTTTGCCCATTTTCAAGCTAGCACCACTATGCAGCCAGCGATAGATAATCGCCAGCCCGGAGACATGGTACATAGGGAGGCTCAGTAACCAACTGTCTGCCTGCTTAAACGCAAAGCGCTGCAGCAAACCTTGAGCCGAGGCTAAATGTTGCTTTGAGGTATGAGCAACCGCTTTAGGAGCACCTGTTGAACCTGACGTAAATACAATTGAAGCAAGCGCTTCGCTGCTAAACTTGCTCTGATTAAGCTCAGTCATCGAAGGCTTCAGCACAATATTTTGCAAGCTACGCAGCTCTGGTACATCCGTTGATAGCCACACTTTTGCCTGCTTGGGCTCGGAATATAATGCCGAGAGTTTATGTTTAAACTCTGCTTTTGTTTGCGGCATGGTTATCGCGCAGATTGCTTCTAGCTCTAAACAGGCGAGATAAACCAAAATCAGTTCAACACTATTTTTGCCAACACATGTAAGTACACTTCCAGCGCCAACACCTTGGCTTGCCAACGAGGCTGCCACTTGGTCAACGGCAGTTTCGAGCTCAGCCCAAGTGTAACTTTGGTTGGGGGTATAGAGAGCATATAAAGATGGGCTCGATTGAGCCCATTGACGTAGAGGAGATAACTGACTCATTACGACTGCCAGATTAGAGCCTGCTCAGACAAGCTTGCGACAGGCAGTTCACAACCCGGCCATGGAACTTCTAACTGCTGAGCAAACAGCCCCACGGTATCCAGTCCCGGTACTTCTTCAGGAAGTTGCCAGTGCGCTAACCTTGCTAGCTGAGTTAGACCAAGGCTAGATTCAATGCTAGAACTGACTACTGCTTTAATGCCAAGTGATTTGGCTTTATCAATCAATTCAATACAACGCTCAATCGAACCTATCAGAGTCGGCTTGATCACAATCGCTTTCGCGCCATTAAGGTCTTCTAGCTTGAAGTCATCTTTGCGGATCGCATGTTGCAGCGTTTCATCCCAAGCAATCGCAATGCCTGTATCAATGGCAAAAGAAAAGCTGTCTCCCGGTGCTTGGCATGGCTCTTCGATAAAGGCGATGCGGCCACGCAACGAAGGGGCAATCTTCTTAGCAAATTGCTGCGCTTTTTCAGCCGTCCAAGCTCGGTTAGCATCTAAACGAAGTGTTAAATCTGGAATCGATTCTAAGAAAAGGCTGACCAGCATCCCATCACGAATCGGCTCATACAGACCGACCTTAATCTTGGCTACTTTCTCACCCGTCATGGCATTCAGCTTAGGCAGAAGTTCGTCTGGGTCACCAGAACATAGCGGCGCCGCTTGAAAGCAGCCTTGTTCTGGCAGCTGTTTATTAAGCTCTAACTCGGCCATTGATAAACCAAAGGCGACCGATGGGTAGAGCTCATCAAAATTGAACGCTTGCCCTTGTTGCCACAAAGCCAGCTGCTCGACCAATTGTGAGTAAACATCGTCCATCGTCTCGATGCTAAAACCCGGTAAAGGCGCTATTTCACCTCGACCCAACTCACCATCAAGAACAAGCTCAACGACAAATCCTTCTCTCTGCTTGAGCTTTTGTTCACGCAGTATCACGCCACTGTCCATCGGCAATTCATAGCGATACAGTTTGGCTGATCTCATAGCAATATCCCTTTTTCAATTAATAGATAATAGACAAGTTGTAGATAGGTTTCTAAGCCAGAATGCAGATAGCTAGGAGAAGACGCGGAGTTTATAAGCATAAATGAGCATCTTCGACAACGCTATCGGGATTCTGGCGACGAAAGCTATGACAACTTAGGGATTGCGTGGAAATTTATTAAAGTCAGGACGACGCTTCTCATTAAACGCATTACGACCTTCCTGACCTTCTTCAGTCATGTAGAACATCATAGTTGCATTACCTGCGAGCTCCTGAAGACCTGCTTGACCATCACAGTCTGCATTCAGCGCCGCTTTCAAGCAACGAAGTGCCATTGGGCTGTGTTGTAGGGTTTCACGACACCAGCGAACGGTTTCTTTCTCTAAATCTTCTACTGCGACAACTGTGTTAACTAGCCCCATATCAAGTGCTTCTTGCGCGTCGTAGAAACGACATAGGAACCAAATTTCGCGAGCTTTCTTCTGGCCAACGATACGAGCCATGTATGACGCGCCCCAACCGCCGTCAAATGAACCCACTTTAGGGCCAGTTTGACCAAATTGTGCATTTTCTGCAGCAATCGTTAGGTCACACATCATATGCAGGACGTGACCGCCACCTACTGCCCAACCTGCAACCGATGCGATCACTGGCTTTGGACACGTACGAATTTGACGTTGGAAATCAAGAACGTTTAAGTGGTGAGTACCAGAATCATCTTGGTAGCCGCCGTAGTCGCCACGAATCTTCTGGTCACCGCCAGAACAGAATGCCTTCTCACCTAAGCCGGTAAGGATAATAACGCCAACCCCTTCATCGTAACGTGCATCTGCCAGAGCATTGATCATCTCTTTAACGGTTTGAGGACGAAAAGCGTTACGTACTTGAGGACGAGCGATAGTGATCTTAGCGATACCATCTTCGGATTTGTGGTACTGAATATCTTCATATTCACCTGTGCAGTCATTCCAGTTAACTGGAGCGTATAGTTCTTCTTCTGAGATACCGACTGTTTTTGCCATGGTGATTCCTAGTTTGTTTACTTATTGGCTCAGCATACTAACCAATGGTATTCAGCTGAGTTTTAACAATATTTGCGAAAGCTTGTGGCTGTTCAACATGAGCATTGTGCCCTGCTTTCGCAACTTGGCTAAAAGACAAACCGCTTCGTTTGGCCAACTGACTAAACTTATTGTCTTTTTCGCCACATATATAATGAATTTTGATCCCCGAATCTTTCAGGGCATCGAGTAAATAGTCTTGTTTCGCGAGCGATGTAGCCTCAAGCATATTCGCTACCGATGAGCCTAGATTAGCACTGCGTTTATCTATCAGTTTTTGTCTTTGCGCATGATTTAGCGAACTAAATACTGGTTGTTGATACCAGTCGCTTAATACCTGCTCAATAGGCTCGTTGCGAAATCGATTTGCCCATTGGCTATCGTTTTGCCACCTTTGCTGCTTATCTGAATCGCTTTGCAAACCAAAGTTGCCACCCTCAACAATAAGTGACTGAATATTCAGGTTAGAAAAGTAGCCATTGGCAACACCAGACATCGCAATACGACCGCCCATTGAGTAACCAACCAATACTATAGGCTGATGTGGCGTCACATGGGTAAGAAGAGTGTCAGATATTTGATCGCAGCAGTGCTTAAAATTGCAACAAATTTCTAAAGCGCTGAGTCCATGTCCCGGCAGATCAATGGAAATCGCAGGATAATGAGATAAATAGGCTTGCGTTTCTTTCCAGTCCAAACCAGACCCAAGCAAGCCATGTAGAAAAACGATCACTGGGCGAGTGGAATTGAGGTTTGAACTGGCGAGACTATAAAGCATGAACTTGTTGGATAAACTCTTTCAGTTGAGATGATGCTTGCTCTGGAGGTGTTTGCACTTCAACAACCAATGCACCCTCACCGTTCCATAGGTGGTCATTCACTAAATGGGTGTAGTGCGCTAAGGTTTCTGGCTTGTCGTAACTCAATTTGAACTGCTTCGCGGCACTTTCAAAATCATAGCCATGTGGCATTTGATAGAGTGACTGCTTTTGCTGCTCCGGTACAGGCAGTAAATCAAAGATTGCACCACCATCATTGTTAGTCACAACCACCACAACAGGTGTTTTTTCGTGGGTAAGCAGCGCAAGTGAATTGATATCATAAAGCAGCGATGTATCCCCTATATATACTAGGGTCGGTTGTTGGTTAGCTCTCACTACACCTGATACCGTCGCGATTAGCCCATCGATGCCAGAAGCGCCGCGATTGCTATACACGGTATAATCATCAAGGCCACTAAACATGTCGATCAAGCGTACAAACAAACTATTACCTAGAAAAATCTGAGTCTGTTTAGCTAGAAGATTAACACTTAGCGCAAGTTCAATCTCATCTAGTGAGGAACCTGTATTGAGATGAAGCGCGGCTAGGTTTGCAACCTGCTGAGACACTTCCTTCAACTCATTCGCCCATCCAGATTCCGTATTGCAGAGTGCAGGTATTGTCTCAATAAAGGCCTGCAGCCAAGCTTCAATATCAGCGACATGATGAGCTTGCATCAAATGCGATTGGTTGTTTCTATCGGCACTAGGAGCAAGGTAATGATACTGAGCGTTACGCTGCTCAACCTGATTAGCAAGCCACTGGTTTACGCGCTTCGACACGATTCTTGAACCGATCTGCAATACTAGTTCACATTGATTAAGTGATTCCGAACGCTCGTCATTTTGGAGCCATAAATCGTAATGAGCCCAAGCAGAAGTCACCCCCGATTGAGGATCGCTCAATAACGGCCAACCTAATGTTTCGGCTAACTGCTTTGCTAATCGCGCTTCGCTTAAGGTAACGCTACCAAGAACAATCGCGCCTTTTTTATCAGCGAAATCACTAAAGTGGATCTGTTGTTCAATACCTGCTGACAACTGGCGAGTATAGGTGGTATTGCTCTGCCACCAGCTCGAAACCGTTTCTAAGTAATCTTGATAAATTGATTTATCTTGAGCGCTATATAAGGGCTCAGGAAAAGGACAGTTGATATGCACAGCACACCCTACCTTTGCTTGGCTGTGCATGACGTTATCAACGGAAGTAAGTAACCACTTCAGAGGTGTTGTCAAAGAGGGACTTGGCAACTCAAGCGATGCAGTGACATGCGATGAGAAGATCCCCGATTGATCAATCGCTTGGTTGGCTCCACATCCAACCAACTCGACTGGTCTATCAGCCGTTAACACCACCAGTTTTTCACCAGTGAGCTTAGCTTCTGCAATCGCTGGCAACAAGTTCGCGACAGCTGTCCCGGAAGTGACCACTACAGCAACAGGTTTTCGGCTTGCTTTCGCTAATCCAAGCGCAAGAAAGCCTAAACCGCGTTCATCAAAATGGGTATGCAAAGTCAGGTTAGGATTTTCATCGGCTTCTAAGGTCAATGGCGTTGAACGTGAGCCTGGGGCAACGCAAACCTCACTGACCCCAAAGCGCGATAGCTCTTCCAAAATAGTCTGACACCAAATGCGATTTACCACCGCCTGCTCAATTGAGTATGAACTGCCACTCATCTATGAAGCTACTCCCAATGGAGGGTTATCAGAAATTAAGGACAGTAACGTCGACATTTTTTTATCAAGCTCCTGCCATTCATGTTCAGCAATAGAACCAGGAACAATTCCAGCTCCAGCAAAAAGCTGAACTTGATCGTTAAGCACTAACGCACTGCGGATAGCGACGCAAAACTCCGCCCTTTGATGACTAATAAAACCCATTGAACCTGCATACCAACCACGAGCAAACGGTTCATGCTCTTGAATGAACGCCATGGATTCTTCGCGTGGTAATCCGGCAACGGCAGCGGTTGGCTGTAGAGCGCTAAGCAATTGTACCCCGTTGACACCCTTATTGAGGTGAGCATGAATACTGCGTTTTAAGTGCTGCACTTTACGTAAGCGAACTAACCTTGCTTCTTGCTCTACTTCAACATGCTCAGAATGTGGAGTTAGGCGCTCAATAATATCGTCGACCACATACTGATTTTCGTTAAGGTTCTTAATGTCATTCGACAACCAGTTCGCTAGCTCCATATCTTGACTGGCATTACTACCGCGCCCAATGGTGCCTGCAAGCGCTTCGGTATAAAGCTCCTGACCTTGACGCGCATACAAGCGCTCTGGGGTCGAGCCTAAAAAGCTGTGTTTCTTATCTAATGAGAGCAGAAAGTGAAAGCTGTGATGGTTTTGTAGATAGCTAGCCTTCAGTAGCTGAGATGCGCACAGCGGTCTATCAAGATTCACCTCGGTTTTACGCGCCAAAACCACTTTCTTGAATTCATCGTTTTTGATGCCAGTCAGTACCTTATCTACCAACTGTGACCATTGCTCTTTTTCAGGCGTATGCTGGATGGTTTCTATATGCGAAGAGACTGGCAATATAGGAGAAACCTCAAGCTGCAGCTTATATAAGCTCGCCAAAGTACGATGTTTTTCGGCGTTAAGATTCACCGCGAGTGACCATTGCTGATCAAAACGAATCAGTTCAATTTGCGGTAAGAAGAAAAAAGAGGACATACAACGGCGATTTTTACCTGTATGACCATCAAAGGAGCGGCCTCCCCAAATACGCTGATCGTCGGCGAGAATAGTATAGGCAGGCGCAGGTTCGACAAACGTATGCAGCTGTCCTAACGCTACAACCTCTTCTCTAGTATCACGAGATTGCCAGTAAAACTTTGGAAATAGCGGCTGCGCTTCCAACCAATCTATAAATGCAAAGTCAGGTTTTTCCTCAAGAACTTGAACCAGACGGTTTACACCATCTTCTGCTTCCTTTACGCGTTCAATCAGTTCAGCTACGGCTTGATGAAAGTATGACAAATCAGCCTCGTATGCATGGGGGTTATTATTTCATTATATGTCGCTACTCTATTTATAGACCCTACTCAAATCAAGGTTGAAACCAATGTTTTGCAAAATCCTGTGATAACGGGCGTGCTACAAGGCATTAAATCTTATTATCTAATCAGATTTTTATTCTAAAGAACCTCTTTTTCAGGTACTTTAATAAAGAAATTCAATAATATTTAGGTTTTAATCAATGCAAAATATCGGGATGTCGTCAAAACTCGACAATGTCTGCTATGACATTAGGGGTCCTGTACTCAAACATGCTAAGCGCATGGAGGAAGAGGGGCATAAAATACTGAAATTGAACATCGGTAACCCTGCCCCATTTGGCTTCGACGCCCCTGACGAAATTTTGGTTGATGTAATCCGTAATCTGCCAACTTCGCAAGGTTACTGTGATTCAAAAGGTATCTACTCTGCTCGTAAAGCGGTGGTTCAGCATTACCAACGTAAAGGCATACGCTCTCTTGATGTCGAAGACGTCTATGTAGGTAACGGTGCATCAGAGCTTATTGTTATGGCAATGCAGGCTTTGCTAAACAATGGTGACGAAATGCTCGTCCCTGCGCCTGACTACCCACTCTGGACAGCTTCGGTTGCCTTGTCCGGTGGTAAAGCTGTTCACTATATGTGTGATGAAGAAGCGGATTGGTATCCAGACCTAGATGATATTAAAAGCAAGATCACGCCAAAAACTCGCGGCATTGTTCTGATCAACCCAAACAACCCAACAGGTGCAGTTTACAGTCGTGATTTCTTACTGGAAGTGATTGAAATTGCTCGCCAGCACAAGCTGATCATTTTTGCCGACGAAATTTACGACAAGGTTCTCTATGATGGTGCGACACACACATCGGTAGCGACCTTAACAGAAGATGTGCTAGTCGTGACTTTTAACGGTTTATCAAAAGCTTATCGTGTTTGTGGTTTCCGTGGCGGTTGGATGTTCCTTACAGGGCCTAAGCATCAAGCTCAGGGGTACATCAATGGCCTCGATATGCTTTCATCGATGCGCCTGTGTGCCAATGTGCCGATGCAACATGCTATCCAAACCGCATTAGGTGGCTATCAGAGTATTAACGAACTGATCTTGCCTGGTGGGCGTTTGCTAGAGCAGCGAGACAAAGCTTTTGATCTAATCAATCAAATTCCTGGCGTCTCTTGCGTTAAGCCAAAAGGTGCCATGTACCTGTTCCCGAAAATCGACACCAAGATGTACAACATCAAAGACGATCAAAAGATGGTGCTCGACTTCTTGATTCAAGAGAAAGTACTGCTAGTTCAAGGAACCGGCTTTAACTGGCCGAAACCGGATCACTTCCGCATTGTGACCTTGCCGCATGTCGAAGATTTGGAAATGGCGATTGGTCGTTTTGAACGCTTCTTATCTACTTATAGTCAGTAGTAATTAGCGCTGAACTTTCATATGCTTAAAGGGCACTCATCGAGTGTCCTTTTTTGTTTAGGGAGGAACAAATGCCAAACAGTAATCCAAAGGAAAGTCACTTTTTTGCTCACCTAGCGCGTATGAAGCTGATTCAGCGTTGGCCTTTGATGCGTTCAGTCTCGACGGAAAACATCTCAGAGCATAGTTTGCAGGTCGCATTTGTTGCCCACGCTTTAGCCATGATCAAAAACAAAAAGTTTGGTGGAACGCTAAATCCAGAAAGAATCGCCATCCTTGGTATGTATCACGACACCAGTGAAGTGCTTACTGGTGATTTACCTACCCCCGTCAAATACTACAACCCAGAGATCGCCAAAGAATACAAAAAGATCGAAGCTGCGGCAGAGCAAAAGCTACTCTCTATGTTGCCTGAAGAGTTTCGTGATGATTTCGCGCCCTTTCTAGTCTCTAAGTCTGCGCACATCGAAGATGCCGCCATAGTGAAGCAAGCAGACACCATCTGTGCCTACTTGAAATGTCTAGAGGAACTCAGTGCAGGAAATCATGAATATGCATTAGCCAAGAAGCGTCTTGATATCACTTTGCAAGAGCGCCGTACACCAGAGATGGACTATTTCCTCAATACCTTTGCGCCTAGCTTTGAGCTATCACTCGACGAAATTAGTTAGCTGGCGGATGTTCGTTATGAAAAGCATCCAATAGATAGTCAATGAACACTTTTTCGCGCTTTGGCATTAACTGTCGGTCGGCATAAACCAAGCTAACACTGACTTCCGGCATTATGTAATCAGGTAAAAGCCGAACTAATCGACCACTGTTGAAATGCTCCAAACAGATGAACTCAGGCAACACTGAGATGCCAAGCCCATCAAGACAAGCGTTAAGACATGAAGTAATGGTGTTTACTCTCAATTGATAGGGTAAGTCTATTTGGTAGGACAAACCGTTTTCTAAACCGAGATGCCACTTAGGCAAACGGGCTCCTTTGTTAAACACTTCGACAATCTGGTGAGGCTCTTTCAGATCGAGATGACTATCAATCTGGCCAAATTTTTCCAGATACTCAGGGCTAGCCACCAAAACACGTTTTGAGGAAGCGAGATATCTCGACACTAAGCTTGAGTCTTCTAGCTCACCGATTTGCGCATAAAGGTCAATGCCCTCTGCAATGATGTCTACTTCACGATTCGTCAGCTCCAGATTCAACGTTACATGAGGAAAATCGGCCAAGAATTGGTGGATGTATTTGCTTAGCACTTGCTGACCAAGCTCGACAGGAAACACGACATTGAGCGGCCCTCTGATTAAGTCTTGGTTAGCACTCACTTCCAGCTCTGCCTGATTAAGAAGCTCAAGCATCTGCTGGCTAGATTGATAAAAGCGCTCCCCTTCCGGAGTTAACATTAGGCTACGAGTAGATCGAGTGATCAATCTCACACCTAAGTGTTGTTCTAACTCTCCTAACTTTCGACTTACCGTGGATTTGGTCATATTCAATGCCTCTGCCGCGTGAGTGAAACTTCCGCACTCAACCACTTGTGCAAAAACGGTTATAGCGTTCAAGTCCATTGAATATCCCCTCTGTGTATTAGAACAATTTGTGCAACAGTGTTTTCAGTTTTTCCTATCTTATCAACCAATCCAATTCCTTTACAATTTGTTACATCCTTCTTTCCCCTACGAGAATCATTATGACCGAGAACCATAACGCCCCAACCAAACCTCGCAAACGTAATAAGGCTCCATTAATTGCCACTGCAATTATGCTGTCACTGGGGTTGCTGGGTGGTGGTTACTGGCTTACATATGGTCAATACTTCGAGTCTACCGATAATGCCTATTTGCAAGGTGATATCACCAGTATCAGCCCTAAAGTTTCAGGCTATATCGCGAAGTCTTACATCACTGACAACCAAGCGGTAAAACAGGGTGACCTATTAGTACAAATTGATGACCGCGATTATCAAGCGGCTCTAGAGCAAGCCAAAGCACACCTAACCGTCACCGAAGCAAGTGAGAACAACCTTGTTGCTCAGCAAAAACTGCAACGCAGCCAAATCCACCAAGCTGAAAGCCAAGTTGAGTCAGCGCAAGCAGAATACGATCGCGCCGTTCAGCAAGTGGCACGCTCACGCAGCCTGTTAAAACGCAACTACGCTTCTCAAGATGAAGTAGACAGCATGCTCGCTCAACAAAAAGTCACAATGGCACAACTTGACGAAGCGAAAGCTAGCCTAGATGCCGCAAACGAGCAATTGAATGTCATTGCCAGTGAAATTGAACAAGCACGAGCTTCAGTAACCGAAGCGCAAGCAGGGCTAAAACAAGCTCAGCTAAACTTGGATTACACCAAAGTTTACGCACCAACAGATGGCATCATAGGCAAACGAAGCGTTCGCGAAGGTCTGTTAGTTCAAGCTGGCGCACCATTGATGAGCTTAGTACCGAACAACGCAGTGTGGATTGAAGCCAACTTCAAAGAGACCCAACTGAGCGGCATTCATAAAGGGCAAAAAGTTGAAGTCGAGTTGGATGCTTTTCCTGGCAAGCATCTAGAAGGGGTCGTCGATAGCTTCTCTCCTGCCACTGGTGCGAAGTTCGCTCTACTGCCACCTGAAAATGCGACAGGCAACTTCACCAAAATCGTACAACGTGTCCCCGTCAAAATCACGATTCCTGATGCTAAAGAGCTAAAAGGCCGCTTGCTTCCAGGTTTGTCTGTTATCGCGACCATTGATACGCGAGGCTAATCATGGCGAGTGCTGCAATTAGTCCTACTGTTGAAGAGCAACAAGTGCCGACGCGTCACTGGATAGCCCTATTTGGCGGCCTTATCGGCGCGTTTATGGCGATTCTTGATATTCAAATCACCAACTCTTCACTTAAAGATATTCAAGGTGCACTTTCTGCCACCTTAGATGAGAGTTCTTGGATCTCTACCTCTTATCTCGTGGCAGAAATGATTGCCATTCCGCTCAGCGGTTGGCTATCAAAAGCACTGGGGAAACGCCGTTATCTCACTTGGACAACCGCGATTTTTACCCTTTCGTCCCTGCTGTGTTCTTTCTCATGGAATATGACCTCAATGATCGTATTCCGCGCGATGCAAGGCTTTAGCGGTGGCGCTCTAATCCCTCTTGCCTTTTCATTGGTCGTGCAGCTTTTGCCTCTCAATAAACGTGCGGTAGGTATGGCACTGTTTGGTGTCACTGCCACTTTTGCACCGTCTATTGGCCCAACGTTTGGTGGCTGGTTGACGGAAAATCTCTCTTGGCACTACATCTTTTATATCAACATTCCGCCTGCTTTCTTAGTGATTGCGATGATTCGCTATGGTTTGGATGATGAACCTCTAGAGCTAGCAACACTCAAAAATGCCGACTGGTTTGGTATAGCAACTATGGCACTGGGCTTAGGTTGTCTAGAAGTAGTTCTTGAAGAAGGTAACCGCGAGGAGTGGTTCAGCTCTAGCTTTATCATCACCTTGGCGATCATATCCGCCGTGAGCTTAGTCTATTTTGTGATTAATGAACTGCAGCACAAAAGGCCATTGGTTAACCTACGGCTACTGAGAGACGGGCAATTTGCAATGTCTTGTATCGCTTATCTGATTCTTGGTATGGCGTTACTGGGCTCGATCTATGTCCTACCGATGTACCTCACTCAGATTCAACAATATAACGCGATGGAGATCGGTGAGGTGTTGATGTGGATGGGCTTCCCTCAGCTACTGATTTTTCCGCTGGTGCCAAAGTTAACTCAAATCATTAAGCCCAAATACTTAGTGACGTTTGGCTTTGCCATGTTTGGCTTAAGTTGTTACGTCAACACTCATATGACCGTAGATTTTGGTGGTCAGCAGCTGATTTTATCCATGGTACTACGCGCCATTGGTAGTCCATTTATTATGGTCCCGTTATCTTTAGTCGCAATGAAGAACATCGCCAAGCATGAGACACCTGATGCTTCCACCCTCACTAACGTTATGCGTAATTTGGGTGGTGCTTTCAGTATCGCAGTGATTGCTACTTTGCTTGATAACAAAACGCGCGAACATTTGGCTCATATCAAAGAGTCGCTACCCACTGTCAGTCAGTTAGGTTGGCAAACTCTGCAGCAACAACAGAGCTTCTTTGTTCAAGCAGGCAGTGATAGCGCAACAGCGTTGCAGCAAGCTCAAGCCAGTTTGGTTGCTACAATGCAAAGAGATGCAGCGATTATGGCTTATAACGATGTGTTTCTGATGATGACTGGCTTTCTCGCTGTAGCAGCAATGCTGACTCTAACGATGCGCGACTGATCTTGCAGTCACTAGCGTATACGTGTACGGTAAGAAAAAACAGGGGAGCGCAGCCTATGACGTTTAAAATCAGCGATTTATGGCATGAACGCCACGATGATGAACATAAAATCCGTCGTGATGACCACCGCAGTCCATATCAAAGGGATCGGGCACGCATCCTGCACTCTGCCGCTTTTCGCCGCTTACAAGCAAAAACCCAAGTACATGGTAATAGCTTCGACGACTTTCACCGAACTCGCTTAACTCACTCATTAGAGGCCGCTCAATTGGGCACAGGTATAGTCGCCCAGTTGAAAAAGAAACAACCTGAGTTTAGAGATTTATTACCCAGTGACAGCCTAATCGATTCGTTATGTCTTGCTCACGACATTGGTCACCCACCCTATGGTCACGGCGGCGAAGTGGCTCTCAATTATATGATGCGGGAACATGGCGGCTTTGAAGGCAATGCCCAAACCTTTCGTATCGTGACCAAGTTGGAGCCCTACACTGAACAATTTGGTATGAACCTGGCGCGCCGGACTTTACTTGGCCTGATCAAATACCCTGCGATGATTAGCCAGACTCGCGCCGCAAAGGTTCCAGACAGTGTTTCCCACCAACGTAAGTTAAGAGCGAAAGATTGGTCGCCGGCAAAAGGGCTTTACGACTGCGATAAAACCTTATTTGACTGGGTTGTCGAGCCTTTAAGTGAACAAGATAAATTGCTATTCAGCCAGATGCGTGAAGAGAAAGTCAGTGACACCCAGCATAGCAAAACTCGCTATAAATCGATTGATTGTTCAATCATGGAACTCGCGGACGATATTGCTTACGGAGTGCATGATCTTGAAGATGCGATTGTACTGGGAATGGTTAATCGCCACCAATGGATTGAAGGTGCTTCTAGCCACTTGTCGGAATGCGGTGACCATTGGTTTGAAAAACACATTGCTTCGATCACCGAGATGCTTTTTGCCGGAACTCATTACCAGCGCAAAGATGCGATTGGTGGTATGGTTAACGCGCTGCTGACCAGTATTTCTATTAAACCAATTGATGCCCCGTTCCAGAGCGAACTGTTGGCTTTCAATGCCGTATTAGAACCATCGATGGCAAAAGCACTTGATGTATTGAAGAAGTTTGTCAGTGACTACGTGATACAAGTGCCTCACGTTCAAGTGGTGGAATACAAAGGTCAGCAGATCATTATGGATATTTTCGAAGCACTTAGCGCTGACCCAGAGCGATTATTGCCCATCAATGTACGCCAGAAGTGGTTAGACAAAGAGAGTGAGAGTGCGGGCTTTCGAGTCATTGCTGATTACATATCTTCGATGACAGATGGACACGCACAAAGACTCCACCAGCAACTGTTTTCTTCTCACTAAACGTAAAGGGCAGCGTTATCGCTGCCCTCTTGATTCATACCAGCGAGTTAACTCACCGAACTAATAAATTCGCCCAGCTTTTCTCTTAGTTTTTGCTTCTCTTCATCACTGATGAAACTGGCGGCAATCGCATTGCGGGTAAACTTCGCCAGCTCTTGATTGGTCATTGAGTGTGCTTCGGCGACAGCCAAGAAATTATCTGTCATATAACCACCAAAGTATGCGGGATCATCAGAATTGATCGTCACGCAGATACCACGCCTTAGCAGCTCAACAATATTGTGCTCATGCATCTCTTCAAACACCTTGAGCTTAGTATTGGATAATGGGCATACCGTTAGCGGCATCTGGCTTTGCGCTAAAGCATGCAATAAGTTTTCATCATCTGAGCATCTCACACCATGATCAATACGGCTTACCTTCAATAGCTCTAAGCTGTCATAGATATTGCTTACAGGACCTTCTTCCCCTGCGTGAGCCACCGTTAAGAATCCTTCCTCTATCGCTTTAGCAAATACGCGGGCAAATTTTTCTGGCGGATGACCAAGTTCAGAGGAGTCCAAACCGACACCAACAATCTTGTCTTTATGTTCAAGGGCTTGGAATAAGGTATCAAAGGCACTTTCTTCATCTAAGTGGCGTAGGAAACACATGATGATCTGGCTAGTAATTCCAAGCTGCTCACGACCATCTTCTAGTGCGCGGTGAATACCGCTGATCACGGTCTCAAACGCAATCCCTCTCTCAGTGTGAGTTTGCGGGTCAAAGAATATCTCAGTATGGATGACATTATCTTGCTGACAACGTAACAAGTAAGCCCAAGTCAGATCATAAAAATCTTGCTCATGAATCAGGACATTTGCACCTTGGTAATAGATGTCTAGAAAGGACTGAAGATTGGTAAACTGATACGCGGCTTTCACTTCCTCTGGGGTAGTAAAAGGTAACGCGATATTGTTGCGTTGAGCGAGTTCAAACATCATCTCTGGCTCAAGGGAGCCTTCTATATGCAAATGCAGCTCAACTTTTGGAAGTTGTTGGATAAATTGGGTTTGGTTCATGCTTGTCTCTCCATTCATATCGATTAACAAGCACTTTTCTCTAAATTAGCTTTATGACATACAAAGAGAAAAGCGCCATGCACTTAACTCTTCGTAATCTGAAATTTGAGGTTTCAGGTAGAGACTCCCGCACCTTATCAGCGGGATTATACGAAGTTTCGAATAGCAGTAACTAAACGATTGCGCGGCATTGTACTTGGTTAAAGTACTCATTGACAACATCGCACTTGGATCAAGTGTAGTCGCTTTGTTGGATTTTGCCGCTTATTACCAACTTGTCTGTTCAATCCGCGCGATAGTTTTTTTCAAACACGCCCGGTGGCATTTGCTGAATTTGAAACTCGATCATTTGGTTGAAGGCATCGATTAAAGGTAGGAAATCTGTCTCTGGTTCGAGTAGCGACAAAATGTGGTAGCCCGCCTCAACTGTCGAGAGACTATTATCGCTTGGCGCTTTGCGAATACGGTAATTACCTTGCAAGTCATCAGGTAAGTGAATTAACGGCAGAGCGTGTAAATTGGTTGATAGTTGCCACATCTTATAGGCTTTTTTCCAAGTGCCATCTAACAGGATCACCCTTACCTTTTGCTCGGCAGATAGCTTTGCAGCGACTTGTGTATGGCTCACCGAGCCTTCTCCCGGATAGAGCACAAAGTGATGATAGGACTCGTCGTTCAGCAATTGGTTGAGCTTATCATGAGCAGAGAAGTCTTCCCCTTCAAAGCAATAGCTATTGGCGAGTGACAGCTTGAGTATTCGCGCCGTTCCCATTGGTCTGTTTGTTTCACTGTGGTGTTGTAGGATGACCAACTCGACATTCGATGTTAGGCTTTGTATCCACTCACAGATACAAGCTTTGAGTGACTTTCCACATTGAGAACAGTATCGGGACATAGTGTGCGCTTATTACTTCTGTTAATTGCTATCAGCTTAGTTTGCCTAGGCCTTCAGTTCGAACCTTTCGCTTCCCAAGTTAACTGGCAACGTTATTTTATTCTTGAAGGTCAGTGGTGGCGAATCCTAACAGGAAACTTCACTCATACCAACTTTGCCCATCTAGGGATGAATCTCGCCGGTCTTTGGGTGATCAGTTTTATCTTCAAGCCATCCCCCAAGGCACTCCTTTTTAGCCTGATTATCGTTAGTCTTGCTATCGGCGGGCTGAACTTCCTAAGTAGCATGAATGGTTATGTCGGTCTCTCTGGCGTTCTGCACGGGTTATTCGCTTATTTTGCCCTTCAGGAAGCTTTAAACAACAGAAAAAGTAGCTGGCTGTTGGTCGTTGGCGTACTAGCAAAAGTTGGCTGGGAGATGACAATGGGGGCATCAGCTTCGACGAGTGAGATAATCAACGCGCGCGTGGCAGTGGAGTCTCATCTATTTGGTGCTCTATCTGGTCTCGTCTTGGCGATGACGGTTTTTCTGCTAACAAAAAAAGGCGTACTTTCTTCAACCAAGTCATAATTTGGTTGATGTTCACCGCTAAAGGGCTCAGAATGGCGCCCTTTTTCGTGGCGACATCTTTTGTTGATGTCTTGCCCGATCACACACCACTTACAGAGAACAATATATGGGTTTTACCTCTTTAGGCCTTTCTGCCCCAATCCTCAAAGCTATTGAAGAACAAGGCTATGACAAACCGTCTCCGATTCAGGAGCAAGCAATTCCTGCCGTACTTGCAGGTAAAGATGTTATGGCAGCAGCGCAGACAGGTACAGGTAAAACCGCAGGCTTCACATTACCGATCCTTGAACGTTTGGACAATGGTCAACGCGTGAAAGGCAATCATATTCGTGCCTTAGTATTGACCCCAACACGCGAGCTTGCCGCACAGGTTCAGGAAAACGTGTTTAAATACAGTCGCCACCAAAAACTTACCTCTCAAGTTGTGTTTGGTGGGGTTAAAGTTAACCCACAAATGATGAAACTGCGTAAAGGTTGTGATGTGTTAGTGGCCACTCCAGGTCGCCTACTCGACCTTTACCAACAAAATGCGATTAAGTTCGACCAACTTGAAGTATTGGTACTTGATGAAGCAGACCGCATGTTGGATATGGGCTTTATTCGTGACATCCGTAAGATTCTCAACTTACTGCCTACGAAGCGCCAAAACTTGTTGTTCTCTGCGACTTTCTCACCTGAGATCCGCGAGCTTGCAAAAGGCTTGGTGAACAACCCAGTAGAAGTCTCAGTGAGCAAAGAGAATTCAACTGCAGTCACCATCGAGCAAAGCATCTACCCAGCAGACAAACGCAAGAAAGCGCCAATGCTAGCCAAGCTTATTCAAGATGGTAATTGGCAACAGACACTGGTTTTTTGCCGCACTAAGCATGGCGCGAACCGCTTAGCTTTCTTCCTCAATAAAGAAGGCATTACAGCAGCGCCAATTCACGGCAATAAAAGCCAAGGCGCACGTACTCGCGCATTAGCAGATTTTAAATCAGGCGATATTCGCGTATTGGTTGCTACTGATATTGCCGCACGTGGTATCGATATTCCTCAGCTTCCTCAGGTGGTCAACTTCGAGCTGCCGCATGTCTCTGAAGATTACGTTCACCGTATTGGTCGTACCGGTCGTGCAGGTGAAGTCGGTAAGGCATATTCATTGGTTGAAGCTGCCGAAGCAAGCGAGCTATTTGGTATTGAGCGCCTAATTCAGCAAGTGCTTCCTCGCCTTGAACTAGAAGGTTTCAAACCCGTCAACGAGCTTCCTGAGTCAAAGCTAGATACTCGCCCAATTAAGCCAAAGAAACCTAAGAAGCCGAAAAAGCCTAAGCAACCTAAAGCCGAACATCAGGACGGTCAGTGCTCTGGCGATAACGCTCGCGGTAATAAGCCAGCCAGTAAGAACAAGCGTCACTTTGGTCACAGTAAGCCAAAGGGCGAGAACAAAAATGGCAACGGCCAACGCGGAGAGGGTAAAGCGAAGCCTCGTTCAGGTAACGCGAGTAACAAGCCTCGCCGTCCTGCTAATCGCAAGCCAAAAGCTCAATAACAAAGGCTTTTAGCAATATAGAAAACCCCGCCATTTTGGCGGGGTTTGTTTTTTTCTCATACTGATTGGTATCCAATCAAGACGCTACAGGCTCCACCTTGTAGCTCTCGATACGTGGCAGTCCGTTATCTAAATCCACCTTCCACTCTTCATTCACTAGTACATTAATCGATTCACCCTGAGTAGTTTCAGCAATCAGTCTCACGCGAAGCTCAGCAATATGAGCCTCATCTTGCTGTTTCACCACGATCTGCTCAAGTTGATGGGTACAGTTAGGTTTAAAGGTTTCTCGTAGCATCTTGTACCAGTCATTAAAGCCAGCAATGCCTTGGAACTCCCCTTCTGGTGCGGTGATCACAACATCATTACGCAACATAGGATGGAAAATACCTGAGTTCTCTTCGAGCTTGTCCATTTGCTCAAACCAAGTTCTCACTAGCGCAGTAATTTTCGCTTCAGGTGACTCTAGTAGATGGGAAACCTGCTGAACAATACGATCTGAATGATCGCGTGCTTTCTCTTCAACACCTTCTTGAGTGTTATAAACGCCCGGAATGTAAACCATGCCATTGGTGTAAACAGGCTTTTGATAGTTCATTCCAGCTAGGTAAGCCAGTTGCTGAATTGGGTGAAGTAGCTGCTCAACCGTAAAGTGGTTATAACCTAGTGGATCATAAGACTCTGCCGGACCACCAATCGTGGTTGAGATAATAAAGTCTTTCCCTTTCAGCTTGTCACCTTCAGGACCGTAAGCAAAGTTGAAGCTAAATACATCATCAATCCATTTCTTCATCAATGCTGGCACTGAGTACCAATAGAAAGGAAACTGCAGTATCACAACTTGTGCATCAAGTAAGGCTTTTTGCTCTGCTTCAACATCAATTTGGTAATCGGCGTATAGCGTATCTAATCGACGTACATCAATACTCTCAACATCCTGTGTAAGCTGCTGCAATATAACCTTATTGGTGTAAGAAGATTCTAAGTTTGGGTGACCTGAAATAACGACGACTTTGCTCATAATTCGCTCCTGATAAAACTGGGGAATGCCACGCATTCGATGGAGCTACTTTACTGTTAGTCATTAATTGCTTGTAGACCAGTAAATTTTATTTTTTAATTAGGTAAAACCTAACAAAAGAGTTGAGTGTAATGAAAGGGACCACCTACAACCAACTGCAAGTCTTCCAAGCCATTGTTCAAGAAGGCAGCATCCGCGGAGCAGCACGTAAACTTGAGATGGCTGCCCCTTCTGTAAGCCAGTCTTTAAAACTGTTAGAAAGCAACGTTGGCTTAACTCTTTTTAACCGAACGACACGGAAAATCGAGCTCACCGATGCAGGGCGATTACTTCATGAACGCACTCTCACTGCCATGGAGTCACTGAACTATGCACTAGAAAGTGTTCAAGAACTGACCGAAGAACCTAGTGGTAAGCTCTGCATTACCGTCCCTAAGTTCGTTTACAACACTTACCTGAAAACGATTTTTGCTGACTTCTGTCGTCAGTACCCGCAAATTGAGCTAGAGATATCCATCTCTGATGCCACTCTCGATATTATCAAGGAAGGTATCGATCTAGGGATTCGATTTGGCAGTATCATCGAAGAAGGGATGGTGGCGAAAAAACTCACGGAGCCGATGAAAGAAGCTCTGTTTGCCTCCCCCAAGTACTTAGAAAAACATGGGACACCCAAGTCACTTCAAGATCTCAGTCACCACAAGCTGATCCAATATCGCTTTATTACTTCCAACAAGTACGCCCAGTTAAATCTAATGGAAGACGGCCAACAAATACGTGTAGAAGTTCCTTATGGGCTTGTAGTTAATGACACCGATTTAATGGTGGACGCAGCCAAAGAAGGGCTAGGAATTGGGCGCTTGGTTCTTCCAGCTCTCCAATCCGAACTTGAAACAGGTCAATTGGTGCCTGTACTCGAAGATAAATGGCCCACCTACCCGGGTTTGTATCTTTACTTCAGCCGCAATAGCCAAAAAGTGAAACGTGTTCGTGTACTGATCGATTATTTAGTGGAGAGGTTTGAATAACACTCTGATTACCACTTCTATCAAATCAGAAAAAGCTAGCCCAAGTTTTCTCGGGCTAGCTTACATTAAGTTAAAGCACTCTCTTCATTTGAGAGTAATCTCCTTTAGTCCTTAAAATGACCATGACTGTGTTGTCGGTACGATTTCTAAAGAACCAACCATGATTACCGGTAAAAGCAGCGGTTAACTCACCTTGATCGTTTGGAACTCCGCGACCTTTCTCGTAACTTATTGACTGACCATTACCGTCACCATGTGTATCAAAATTAACAGGGCCACCTTTAGCTGACCAAGTAAATTGAGCTGTTTGACCCTTGTCCATAACCAGTTTGACCTCTGCACCTTGTCCTGGTTTAAGCGACAGCAGGATCTTGTCCTTCCATACCACTTCAGCGGTATCATTGCTGTCTTTGCTTAGCGTCACTGAGTCAACGGTATCTGTAGAAGGTTGCTGTTCAACTTTCTCCACTGTCTTCATGGCTTCAGATCTCGCTTGATCTTCAGCGGCCTCTTGAGCTAATTGGGTCTTGATCTCCCCCATGTCGGTCAAACCTATCACTCGGCCCACTCCCGTCGGGTCAATTGCATATTCTGCAGGAAGAATGACAGTGATAAGAAGTAAAAAGGCACCAACCAAAGCAAGAAGCGTTGAACGAATTAATTGCTTAGCTGTTGGCAGTTCTGCTCGATTTGGCATATCTGAGTTATACATAATGAGTTCCTTATATTATTGAGCGACAACATAGCCCGTTAATTGATATCCAATGAGCATGAAACCTAAGCTCATCATAACGACATTGACTGAGTAAGCTTGACGGACAAAGCTTGTATGCCTGCGCCAAAAGCCCATCACAATCAATATGGTGCCAAGCGCAATTAACTGCCCTACTTCTACACCTATGTTGAACGCCAATAGATTAGGAACTAATCCATCCGGCGAAATATCATATTCAATGATCTTCGAAGAAAGCCCGAACCCGTGGCAGAAGCCAAATATTAAGGTAGCAAGCTTAGTATTGGGCTGAACGCCGAACCAGCGCTGATACGCGCCTAAATTGTCTAAGGCCTTATAAACCACCGACAATCCGATAATGGCATCAATGATGTAGCTGTTAATGCCAATATTGAAGTACACGCCAATCAGCATCGTTGTCGAGTGACCAATAGCGAACAGGCTGACGTACAGCGCGATGTGTTTCATTTTATAAAGAAAGAAAATAACACCTAATAGAAACAGGATATGGTCATACCCCGTCACCATGTGTTTTGCTCCCAAGTACATGAAAGCAATAATATTAGTGCCTGTTATTTCTTGTATGTAGCCTTTGTCACCTTGTGCTACAGCATGAGCCAAGGCATCTGAGCTCAAAATAGTCAGCGAGGCTAAAACGAGATAAAGCGCCCCTTTGCGCAGTGACGCTACCCAATTTACAGGCATAGCAATCACTTCGTCTAAAACGAATAAATTCATATGTAAACCATTGTTTGTTAATTGTTGATTTACCGCTTATCGCGGTGTTTTTTTAAGCAACTAACAAGGCTCTTGGGGGACGCTCTATTTTGAAGGGTCGGTAACTAGGGGTTCCGTCCACGTGCAGGGTGTATGGGGAATCCATTAAATCAGACAGAGATATAACACTACTGCCCTTGATAGAAGCACTATCATAGCTGTGATGGTGATTACTTTTATCATGCTGGAACAAGTGCTCGCTGTCGACTTCATGGTAGTGACCATGTTCGTGAGAGTGAGCGCTTTGCAGTGACTCTACCGCTAGTAAGCCGTGAGATCGAAACTCTCCAATTGCAGACGAGGTCATACATACTGCAACGATAAACAGCATCAGCAAGCTAACCGATTTTATTGTTACTTTAGAGACCATAACCACACAATCAATTGGAGGACAGATAAAAAACCAACATTGTTATATTATAACAATAGGAACATTTCAACAGGCAGTGCTCGTCATCATGTAAGGTCTATTCCAAACTGTCTGACCAAAATAGCGACCAATGCAAAGCAAGCTATTGAGATAACGGCACAAATAGACAAAGAAATCCAAAATGGATAGCGCGTCAGCAGCCAAGGAAAAACCAGAAACATTGGTAATGTAGGCAGCACATACCAGAAGGTGTAGAACGCGTGATTAGAAAGCTTTTGTTGACCTTGCCCTTCTACATACATCCAAATCAGAGCCAATATTGTTACGGTTGGAAGCGCTGCGATCAAAGCTCCAGCCTTATCACTTCTTTTTGCGACCTCGGAAATAAGCACGACAACGCCAGCAGTGAGCGCGTATTTGGTAATAATCCACATCATAAAGTTGCTACCTACAATTAGCCTTAAGACAAACTCGTCGCTACCTGTGAGCTTAGTTCATGAGTGAAGTGTAGCCATGCATTCCCATATACAAACCCACCGCACTGATTAAAACGCCTGATAGATAAGGAGCTCGACGAGCGATATCATTCAAACCACTCCATTTCGATGTCGCCTTGTGTACGCCGATAGCCGCAACAACTCCAACCGCAACTAGAGTCAGCGCTAAGCCAATACTGAATGACACGACTAAGGTTGCGCCTAATGTCATTGCCTTTAGTTGCAAACAGATCAAGAGAACGGTGACCGCTGCTGGGCATGGAATTAATCCACCCGTTAGACCAAACAGAAGTATTTGTCCGTTGGTCACCTCTCTGTCTGCAAAACGTTTTTGAATATCCATTGCATGGGCGCGTTCATGGGCATCTTGGTACTCTTTCTCTTCATGGTTCAAATCCGAGTTTGAGTGAAAGTGCACATCAAAGTCATGGGTGTGATCATGATGTCCAATCATTAGCTTGACCTTCACATCATCCCGCTGTGTCAGAGAAGAGGTCGATTCTAGGTAGCCATCACGCTCAATAAATTCATAGACATCAATAGTTTGCTGACCCACATCAGATGGCACTAATTTTACACCCTCAGCCTTTAATGGCTTACTGTTTAGCGTTTTCAACTGAAATCTCTGGTCAACCCCCTCTCCCACAAGCGATAGCGCCACATGACCATGTCCAGTATCAACCACCTGAGTTTTCCAATCCTGTGAGTGATTGTGAGCGCTATGCCATGCGCGCTCTTCACTCCATGTTCTCCAGAACATCCATAGCCCGGTTGCAACAATGATGACACCTGAGATGAGCTGCATCCAAGGCTCAGCAGCTTCAGCGGTAAACTTCTGGCTGATGTACATACCACCAACAGCGATTAACCACACGACTGCGGTATGAGAAAGTGTTGCAGCTAGCCCAAGCATCACTGCCTGTTTGACCGTCCCTTTCACCGCCACGATAAACGCTGCCATCATGGTTTTCGAATGGCCGGGCTCTAAGCCATGTAAAGCACCAAGTAAGATCGCACTTGGGATAAAAAACCAGCCGTTACCTTGTTGTAAAAGTGCTACAAAATCCATTGCTGTTCTCTATTGTTGTTTCAATCTGGCCGAAATCATACTCCCCCCCAGTACAAAATACTACCCCCTAGTATAATTTAGGTGCTACATTATCGGTTAGAATCTTTACGCCTAACACGTTAAGAAGATATGCCATGTCACACACAGTAAAAGATCAGAAAAAACTTAAGGCCCGAGTAAGTAAGATCCAAGGTCAGGTCAATGGTCTAAAAAAGATGCTAGATGAAGAGCATGAATGTCAGGATGTTTTGCAGCAGATCGCGGCTATTCGTGGTGCCGTAAATGGTTTAATGAGGGAAGTGATTAAAGGGCATTTAATTGAACACGTCGTGCTCGAAGAAGATAAAGATCAACGCGAAACAGATATGGAAATCGTACTCAAGGTTCTCGACTCCTATATCAAATAAGGTTGAGCTTAAGCAGATACAAAAGCGCCCACCAAAATAGTTGGGCGCTCTAGTATTTAGTATGCGGAGAATTAGACAATCGGACGCTGGCCGCGATCAATCAGCTTCATTAATACATTATCTGCCGCTTCACCTGCTAATCCAGCAAGCTTTGAGGTCAGCTTCTTTTTCTCTACGTAGTGAATCGCAAGTACGGTTTTGTCTTTACACGCTTCAACCACAAGATCATCTGAAGTTTTGATCTCATCAACCAAACCTAGACCATGAGCTTGGGTACCAAACCAGTGCTCACCTGTTGCCACTTTATCCAACTCAAGGTCAGGGCGACGCTCACGGATAAAGTCTTTAAACAGGCCATGTGTTTCTTCTAGCTCTTGCTTGAACTTGTCACGCGCTTTGTCCGTGTTCTCACCAAACATGGTTAAAGTACGCTTGTATTCACCCGCTGTGAGCTGCTCATACTCAATATCATACTTTTTCAGCACTTTATTGAAGTTTGGTAGCTGAGCAATCACACCAATGGAGCCAACAATGGCAAAGGGTGCTGACACAATTTTGTCTGCAATACATGCCATCATATAACCACCACTTGCCGCGACTTTATCGACGGCAATGGTCAGTGGCAGATTGGCAGCTTTAATACGATCTAGCTGTGATGAAGCAAGGCCATAACCATGTACCATGCCACCACCAGACTCTAAACGCAGTAGCACTTCGTCACCTTCACGAGCCACAGCTAAGATTGCTGTCACCTCTTCACGTAATGAAGCGACTTCTTTAGCATCAATACTGCCTTTAAAGTCGAGAACAAACAGGTGAGGTTCACGTTTACTATCAAGATCGCCCTCTTTTGAAGCTTTCTTGATCTCTTTCTCGCGAGATTTGTTTTTCTCTTTCTCTTGTTTCTTTTCTGCTTTATCACGCGCTTTAATAAACGCTTCATCATGCAGATGGTGCTCTAACTGCTCAACGGTCTGCTTGTGTTGATCCGTTAAGTTAGTAATTTCCAACTCACCTTTCGCGCTACCGCTTTTACCACCAACGGCTTTAGCAACCACTAAAATCGCTACAATCGCGACCACAACAGTCACAATCTTGGCTAAAAACAGCCCATAGTCCAACAAAAATTCCAATGTGAGCATCCTCTATTGTGCGAATTAGTGTATTGTAACCACCATCTTACGGAATCATAAAGTAAATCATTACAATAAGGATACACATCGTGGAATATGCTGTTTCTTCAGATGCCTTGAAAGGTAAAGTCATACTGGTGACTGGCGCAGGTGCTGGCATTGGTAAGCAAGCTGCTCTCTCTTATGCTGAGCACGGTGCAACAGTGATTTTACTTGGTCGTACAGTGAAAAAACTGGAACAGACTTACGACGAAATTGAAGCGGCGGGATACCCTCAGCCAGCAATCATCCCACTCGATATGAAAGGCGCGACTAAGCAAAACTACCTTGATATGGTTGATACCATTGAAGGACAGTGTGGTCGTTTAGATGGCGTTTTACACAACGCAAGCTTACTTGGTGTGATTAGCCCATTCGACCAAATCGGTGAAGACACTTATGACGATATCATGCAGGTCAACGTCAAGGCTCAGTTCTTGATGACTCAAGCATTGCTGCCTCTACTGCATAAATCAGAAGACGCGCGTATTGTCTTTACTTCATCAACCGTTGGTCACAGTGGTCGTGCCTTCTGGGGCACTTATGCTATGTCGAAGTTTGCCACTGAAGGAATGATGCAGATCCTTGCTGATGAGCTTAGCGATACCACAATCCGCGTCAATGCGATTAACCCTGGTGCGACTCGTACGGGTATGCGTGCTAAAGCTTACCCTGCTGAAGATGCAGACTTGCTCAAAACGCCACAGGATATTATGCCTCTCTACCTTTACCTGATGGCACCAGAAGGTAAAACAGTCAATGGCGAATGTATTGATGCTCAGCCGAAAAAATAGATCCTAATATTTAAACAAACCCAATAAAATTCAACGCCTTGTGTTTTTATGTGTAAACACAAGGCGTTTTTTGTCCATTCGGGCTAATGCCATATATGGCCCCTCTCTAGTGAACCCAATCTTCAAGCTTTAAACCTTCTACGCGCTGAAACTCTCTAGTGTTGTTCGTGACAAGCACACAACCTGCTGCAATGGCATGACCTGCAATAGCGGTATCGTTGCTACCAATCGGTGTCCCCTTAGCCATTAAGTCGCGCTTAACTTCCGTCGTTGCATCAACAGCCGCTTTGTCCCATGGTAAAATCTCATCAACTCGCTTGAGAAAGGCTTCAACAAGCACTTTATGTTTCTGTGAGGCTTTTTTCCCCAGTAGTCCATACTGCATTTCTTGATAGGTAATTGCTGAAATAACGATTCGATGTTGCTTACCGACCACGGCTTGAAGTTTTTTAAGCACTGTAATTGGTTGCTCTCTCATAATGAACGAACAAATACACGTATCGAGCATGTAGTTGATTTTCTTACTCAAAATCGAATCGCCCTTCGTCTGTCATTACATCTTCACGGTTAACCATGAAATCATCATCAGCCTTTTCTTGCTCACCAAAAGAAAGCCAATCCGGGCGAGCAGGACGTAAAGTGATGACGTCCCCCTCTTTGTGAATTTCGAGCTCATTCACTCCATCAAACTCAAAATCCTTTGGCAAGCGCACCGCTTGATTCTTGCCATTTTTAAAAATTGATACTGTTCTCATAACATCCTCTCTTTAGGCATATGGTCAACATATGCTTAATATATATTCAATATAAGACGCATGCTACATATGTCAAGCATATGCATAAACCTTGCAGCGCAATTTCCTATTAAGAAGGCGGTATAAGCAAGCAAAATAACAAACGACTCTGTTTTCCCTTGCCGATAATTAATAATAATTTATACTGTATGTATATACAGGTATTTTGTTATGTATGAATTAATCGAACATCTTAAGCAAAAACAGTGGCTTTGGTCGGGCTCTCAAACACCCGACAGCGGAGACTACTACTCAACTGGACATGATCTTTTGGATCAAAAGCTGGAAGGCGGCTTTCCTAAGCATGGGGTTGTCGAGCTGCAAGGTGCCTCCAGTATTGGTGAATTACGCCTACTTTTACCGCACCTAAAAAACACCAGCCAAGAGAGGTTATCTGTTTTCATTCAGCCTCCTGGTTACCTGTGTGCTGAGCAGCTTAACAATGAAGGTCTAGATAACAATAAAGTCCTACTCATCTACCCACAAAACGATAAAGAGGCACTTTGGGCTGCCGAACAATGTTTACGCAGCGGTGCATGCAGCAATGTATTGCTTTGGCATCCCGAATTAGAAGTTCATCAAGCAAGACGCCTACAGGTTGCCAGTGAACATGGAAACTGCCTGCACTTTATCTTTAAAACAGCCAAAAAAAGTCTTTTTTCACTGCCTGTCAGTTTAAGTATGACACTCCTTCCACACGCGTTGGGAGTAGAAATTACCATCACCAAACGTAAAGGGGGTTGGCCGCAAGGCAGCTTTGTGATTGATATGAGTGCAGCTTGGCCAAGCCTTACGTTACAGCCTAAACCACCAGTAATTATCCCTTTCCCAATACGTCAGCAAGGGTAGTTATGCAAAGCTGGATCTACCTACACTTTCCAACTCTACAACTTGATGCACTTTTCTCAGAGCAGGCATCCTTGCCACTGGCGATTGTTGAATCTAAGCGCTTTAAGATCGTCCAATGTAATGAGATCGCCCGTCAACAAGGGGTACAAACAGGCATGGGGTTAGGCAGCGCTAGTGCGATGTGTCACCAGCTTCAAGTTCACCCTTATGATGAAAAGGTTGAGCAGCAAACTCTGCTTGATATTGCCCAGTGGCTATATATGGTCACCTCAGATATTTGTCTGTTGCCACCACAAGGCGTGTTACTCAAGGCCACCAATATGTTGTCACTCTACGGTGGGCTAGAACCCTATTGGCAGCGCGTTTCACAACATTTAACGCAACTTCAGCTTAACTACTCTTATTCGAGCGGCTTCTCTCCTTTCTCGGCTATCGCCTTAGGAAAAGCCAATGCTGCCCTACTGACTTTAGAGAAAGAGCGACTCATCAAAGTCATCAAACCTTTTCCTCTTAGTGCAACCGAGCTTGATAGCAAGACGGTGGAAAAACTCCAACGGGTTGGCATCACGACACTCAGCGATTTACTCGATATTCCAATCAAAGATCTCGCTCGCCGCTTTGATATTGATTTGGTTAACTATGTGGGCAAATTGATGGGACAGTTCAAGCACCCTATTGATTTCTACCACCCACCAGAGCACTTCGAAAACTATCAAGAGTTGCTCTTTGATATTGAAAACATTCAGTGGCTAGAAAAGCCGCTCGCTAAACTGCTCAACAAGCTGGAATGGTTTCTTACACTACGTAACCAAGTCGGCTATGAGTTAGAACTGGTCTTACACCAAAGAGACAAAGACGATGCTTCGGTGACATTTTACTCTGCCAGTGGCGATTACCTTGCCACACGTTGGATGACGCTCTGCCAGTTAACAATGGAATCATTAAAGCTCGATGCTCCCGTTCAGGGGCTGACGCTGCGTTTGATTCGCAGTGGAGAGCTTGAGTCCACCAGCGCAGATCTATTTAAAGGCTTTCAAGGCGAGCAAACTGAGTTAGAGCTAATTAGCCTACTACAGGCAAAGTTGGGCAAATATAAGGTGCGTAAAGTGGCGCATAGTCACGACCCGCGTCCAGAAAAAGCCACCTTTCTCTGTGACCCTACTTTGCCTATTCCGACTAAGGCAGCAAGCCACAGATTACGACCTAATATCGTTTTGCCTGCGCCAGAGCCTTTACAAGAGAAAGTCTCCATCATGCAAGGCCCTGAGCGCTTCGTAACAGGCTGGTGGGACGGTGATGACATGACTCGCGATTACTTTGTCGCTCGCAGTGACCAAGGGCGCTGGTTATGGATATTTCGTAATCAAGACAAGCACTGGTTCGTCCATGGATTGTTTTGTTAATCCGGAGCGCATGTGATGTCTTACGCTGAGCTTTTTTGTCAAAGTAACTTCTCTTTTCTCACTGGCGCCTCACACGCTGAAGAGCTGATCTTGCAAGCAGACTTCCTGCGTTATCACTCCCTAGCCATCACAGATGAATGCTCGGTTGCAGGTGTGGTACGTGCTTACACGGCAAGTAAGAAGCATGAGCTTAATATTGAGCTTATTGTCGGCAGTATGTTCTGGCTCAACCAAGAGTGCCAAGTCGTGTTGTTGTGCCCAAACCGAGAGGCTTACGCTGAACTCTGCCGTATCATCACCAATGCAAGAAGGCGATCCGAAAAAGGCAGTTACCAACTTTCTGAGTGGGACTTAATGTCCGCCAAGCACTGCCTCATTCTCTGGTTACCTAGCCACACCTCCAGTGACCATAAATGGGGAAACTGGCTTGCTCAGCATCATCAACACAGACTGTGGCTAGGTATTCAGCGCCACCTCAAATCTGATGATAAACAATACCTTGAGCACTGTGAGCAACTCGCTCAAGAGATACAGCTACCGATTAGTGCCTGTGGTGGTGTGCTCATGCATACTGCAACCCGTTTGCCTCTACAACATACGCTGACCGCGATTCAGTCTGGGTGTAGCGTCAATGAATTAGGCGATCAGCGACTAACCAATACAGAAAGAAGCCTGCGTAGTCCGGAAAAGCTCGCCAAACTATTTAAACCTGAATGGCTGCAAGAAAGCGTCAACATCGCCGAGCGCTGCGAATTTAGCTTAGGTGATCTGCAATACGAATACCCTAGCGAGCTAGTTCCCGATGGCTATACTCCCATGAGCTACCTCACTGCCTTGGTCGAATATGGCAAGAAGTTGCGCTTTCCTGAAGGCGTTCCAAGCGATATTCAGGCAACAATCGACAAAGAACTTAAACTGATTGATGAGCTTAACTATCCGTTTTATTTTCTTACCATCCACGACATTGTGATGTTCGCTAAACGTCGCCATATCCTCTACCAAGGGCGCGGGTCTGCGGCTAACTCCGTGGTGTGCTATTGCCTTGAAATCACCTCTGTAGACCCTAGACAGATTTCGGTGCTATTCGAGCGATTTATCAGTGCCGAACGCGATGAGCCGCCCGATATTGATGTCGATTTCGAGCATGAACGCCGTGAAGAAGTCATCCAGTACATTTACCAAAAGTATGGTCGAGAGCGTGCAGCTCTAGCCGCAACCGTGATCTCTTATCGCTTCAAAAGCGCAGTGCGTGATGTGGGCAAAGCGCTAGGTATTGAAGAGAGTCAGCTCGATTACTTTATTAAAAATGTTAATCGTCGTGACCGAGCACTCGGTTGGCAAGCTCAAATCGTCGAACTCGGGCTGCAACCTGATTCTCTCAAAGGCGAGCAGTTCATCAACCTAGTAAACGAGATTCTTGGCTTTCCTCGTCACCTTTCACAGCATGTCGGTGGTTTTATTATTGCTGCTGGGCCTTTGTATGAACTGGTTCCAGTCGAGAATGCGTCAATGCCCGATCGCACCGTTATTCAATGGGATAAGGACGATCTCGAATCTCTTAAGCTGCTTAAAGTCGATGTACTGGCCTTAGGCATGCTCACGGCTATTCGTAAGTGTTTTGATTTAGTGCAGCGACTGCATAACCAAACACTAACGATTGCTGAGATTACCCGCCGCCAAGACGACGCGCAGGTGTATAAGATGATCCAGCGTGCAGACACGGTAGGCGTGTTTCAAATAGAGTCGCGGGCGCAGATTAGCATGCTGCCACGCTTAAAACCCGCCACTTACTATGACTTAGTGATTCAAATCGCCATTGTTCGCCCCGGCCCGATTCAAGGCGACATGGTGCACCCATTCCTGAAGCGGAGAAATGGAGAAGAGGCGGTCGACTACCCTTCAGAAGAGGTTCGTGCCGTACTAGAGCGCACCCTTGGCGTGCCGATTTTCCAAGAACAAGTGATCAAGATTGCCATGGTTGCGGCTGGTTTTAGTGGCGGTGAAGCGGATCAATTGCGCCGAGCGATGGCGGCTTGGAAAAAGAGTGGCGACCTAGTCAAATTCAAAACCAAGCTGGTAGAGGGCATGCTCAGCCGTGGTTATCAATTGGAGTTTGCCGAACGCATCTTTGACCAAATCTTGGGTTTTGGTGAGTATGGCTTTCCAGAAAGTCATTCCGCTTCCTTTGCCGTGCTCGCGTATTGCTCCGCCTGGCTCAAATACTATTACCCTGAAGCCTTTTATACTTCACTGCTCAATAGCCTACCAATGGGCTTTTATAGCGCCTCACAGCTTGTACAGGATGCGCGGCGACATAAGGTCATCGTGTTACCTGTTTGCGTTAATGCTTCCATGTACGACCACCAAGTTGTCCATCAGCAAGGTAAATTGGCGATCCGATTGGGTTTAAGGCAAGTGAAAGGACTCAGTCAACAGAGCGCACAACAACTATTGCACGCCAGAGACAAAGGCCAATTTACCCATGCAGGGCAAATCAAACATATCGGCTTATCCAAGCGAGATGTCGAATTGCTCGCCTCAGCCAATGCCATGCATTCACTTAGCCATAACCGCTATCAGACTCGCTGGGCAATGATGGATTCGCTTTCGGACTTACCTCTGTTTCAAGACATCGAAGAGCCTGAAAGCCAAGTGATTACCACCCCCTCAGAGAGCCAAACATTACTTGAAGATTATGCTGCCACTGGATTGTCACTCGCGAAACACCCCATTACTTTACTCGATGACGCCGGTGAGCTAGGGCGATTTACACGAATGAAAGATTTGGTGCAAAAAGATCACCAATCTTTAGTCACAGTGACGGGGGTAGTAACAGGGAAACAAGCACCGGGCACCGCTGCTGGCGTGACATTTTTCACGCTAGAAGATGATACTGGCAACATCAACGTCGTAGTGTGGAAAGCAACGGCTCGGGCGCAGAAAGAAGCCTATCTCACAGCCAAGATCTTGCAGGTAAAAGGGATTCTGGAAAAAGAAGGCGAAGTCCATCATGTGATTGCTGGAAGACTGATTGATATGACCGATAAACTGCAAGGGCTCAGAAGTAAATCACGGGACTTTCACTAAAACGATAAAAGCAAAAAAGGGAGCACAGGCTCCCTTTTGAATTAACGCTGACAAGTTACAACTCGTCTTCAGCTTCCATACTTCTTTTCTTGTATTCCCTGTACAGTAACATGCATAAGGTCATAACAACCTTAGACGTAAACCATATCATGAATAGAAACAACCCTAAGATTCTGATGAGAAGTTGTATTTAATTGTTCTAGTCATTTTGCGCTGCAAAACAACATGGTCACTATATCACCAACAGAATAAATAATCACGCTCAATAATGTTAGGGAATGTTATCTGGATAAAATATCTCTCAATCGATCTTGAGCCACTTCAACCAAAAGATCTGGCTGGAATTTTGAGATAAAGCGATCACAACCTACTTTCTCCACCATAGCTTCGTTGAAGCTGCCACTCAAAGAGGTGTTAAGTGTAATGTGCAGATCCTTCATTCTCGGATCCGAACGCACTTCGTGAGTCAGCTTATAACCATCCATTTCCGGCATTTCTGCGTCAGTGATCATAAGCAGCAGATCTTCCACCACATTTTTACCTTCATCACACCAAGACTTAAGCAAGTTCAATGCTTCGAGCCCATCTCGACATTCGATGATATTGAGCCCTAACTGAGAAAGCGTACCTTTAACCTGAGAGCGGGCCGTTGAAGAGTCATCCACGATAAGGACGTTACGACCGACCATCTCATTGACTAAGTCGTTGTCTAAAACACCTTCGGAAATTGAAATATCGTAATCAATAATCTGTGCGAGCACTTTCTCGACATCAATAATCTCGACGATTTCAGAGCCTTTACCGTCTTTAATTTGCGTAATTGCAGTGAGATAGTTCGCTCTTCCTGCTGTTTTTGGCGGCGGCTGAATTTCTGTCCAAGCCGTATTAACGATGTTGCGTACCTGCCCCACTAAGAAGCCTTGTACCGTGCGGTTATACTCTGTAATGATGAGATTCTCTTCTTGATTTTCAAGACGAGACGGCGGGAAACCAATCGCGGCACGTAAATCAATCACAGGTACAGACACACCACGCAGTGAAGCCACACCAGTGATGTGATAATGCGAGCCTGGCATTTTAGTCAGTGGCGGTACTTTAATCACTTCACGCACTTTAAATACATTGATGGCGAAGACCTGTCGACTATTCAAACTAAATAACAACAACTCCAAGCGGTTTTCACCAACTAGATTTGTTCGCTGATCGACGGTATTTAATACTCCAGACATACTGTTTCCCAACCAATGTGTATATAACAAAAGTAGTCTATAGACAGACTAAGATAAAAATAAACCCATACATCATTCAAAGATTATATGGGTTTATTTAAAAGATAAAGGAGAGCCACTGCTCAGAAAACGTTATCCTTCAATAACCTTCATCAATAGTAGGCCATCATACAAGGCTTGTTTGATCAGTGCAGCCCCCGGCATAGTGGCTTGCTTGTAGAAACGCGACTCCACCAGCTCTAAGTCTTGATGGTAAACCGGCAAGCATTGCTCTTCAATACAGGTTTGAATCGCAGGATAGAGCACCTCTTTGGCCTGATTAATTGCACCACCGATCAACACCTTTTCAGGGTTAAACAGATTAATCACAATCGCAATGGCCGAACCAAGGTAACCACCCAGTTTTTCAATCACATTGACTGCTAAAGGATCGCCATTCGCCGCCGCTTCACAGATATCTTCTACCGAAATCTCTTCAATTTCAGCCAGTGATGACACCTCTCCCTGAGCAATTCGTTCAGCGACCTCGTTTCGAATCGCTTGCGAACTGGCGACGGTTTCCAAACAACCTCGGTTACCACAGTGGCACTGCTTACCATTCGGATCGATTTGGATATGTCCGAGTTCGCCAATATTACCGTGACGACCTTGCAGAACGCGGCCATCAAGAATAATACCTGCGCCTAAACCATGGTGGATGGAGATAAGTACCGAGTTTTCGTTTTCTTGTGAATGTCCAAATAGGCGCTCTGCTAATGCCCAAGCGCGCGTATCGTTCGCAATAAAGACCGGAAGCCCTGTCGCTTTGTAGATCTCAGGGCCAAGGGGTAGATTCTCGACATTGTAGTGAGGCATTTGCAATACAACCCCACTTTCTGAGTTAACCAAGCCAGGCAGCGTAATCGCAATACTGGTCACACGATCAAGTTGCTCTGAGTAGGTTTGGAAAAACTCATCGATCTCATGCAATAGGCGGGCTAATACATCGTCTTGGTCGACTTCATGAATATCAATCTTGGTATCAATCAGTACATCACCACCAAGTTCGTGCAATGCAATCGTCAGATATCCGCGCCCCAGACGCATTGACAAAAACTGCCAACCTTCGTTATTCACTTGCAGACCGACAGCAGGACGGCCACGGCTGGTCGCTTCCTGAACCGTCGTTTCATGAATAAGGTGTGCCTCAATCAGCTCTCGGGTAATTTTGGTGATACTTGCAGGCGCAAGCTCACTCTGTTTCGAGAGATCGATACGAGAAATAGGGCCTTTTTGATCAATGAGTTTATATACACGGCCAGCATTGACCTGCTTGATATGATCAATATGGCCAGGTTGAGCCATGTACATGGAGTGCTCCGAATATCAACAACCTGGTAATTTTTTTACTTTGCGAAGTAATTGTGAAGAGCTTTGATAGATTGCCGTGACAAGTGTCACGTATAAACATGTTTGTTTGTGTACCTAATCAAATAGCGAAGGATTTATCACAAATCCATTCCTATTTTTTTGCATAAATAAATATGTCTTCCATCACCTTTTCAGAGGCGCATACAAGAATGTCACCTGAATTGTCAGCACAGATGCTACGCCTGTATATACTTAATGCTAATGCATTTAGGAATGGAAACCGAATCATAGCTGTCGCTCCCAATTTATCTAGCGACAACATCAATCAAGGAGATCCGAATGACCTCAATCCAAAGAAGAACAAAAATTGTCTCTACTCTTGGACCTTCTACCGATAAACCTGGTGTACTTGAAGCAATTCTCGAAGCTGGCGTCAACGTGGTAAGAATGAACTTCTCTCACGGAACCGCTGATGATCATAGAGAGCGGGCTACGAGAGTTCGCAACATCGCCGCCAAATTAGGCACTCATGTCGCCATTCTCGGCGACCTTCAAGGCCCGAAAATCCGCGTCTCTACGTTTAAAGAGGGTAAGGTTCAGCTCAGCATTGGCGATATTTTCACCCTAGATAATAAACTCGAAGCGGGTCAAGGCGATAAAGATGCCGTCGGGCTCGACTATAAAGAGCTACCTAACGATGTCTCTGCGGGCGATATTTTATTACTCGATGATGGCCGTGTTCAGCTTCAGGTCATGGGCGTTAATGAGTCGCAAGTAAGGACTAAGGTGATTATTGGTGGGCCGTTGTCGAACAACAAAGGTATCAATAAAAAAGGCGGTGGCCTATCTGCAGAAGCCCTGACCGAAAAAGATAAGAATGATATTAAGCTCGCGGCTGAAATCAAAGTCGACTATCTGGCCGTCTCTTTCCCACGCAATGGCGAAGACATGAAATACGCGCGCAGACTGGCTACAGATGCCGGACTACAAACGCGCTTGGTTGCAAAAGTAGAACGCGCAGAGACCGTAGAAAGCCAAGAGAACATTGACGATATTATTCTTGCCTCAGATTCGGTAATGGTTGCGCGTGGCGACTTGGGGGTAGAAATTGGTGACCCTGAACTTATCGGGGTGCAAAAACAGCTAATTCGCCGTGCTCGCGCCCTCAATCGAACTGTCATTACCGCAACTCAAATGATGGAATCGATGATGGAAAACCCAATGCCGACCCGTGCAGAGGTTATGGATGTGGCCAACGCAGTCTTGGACGGCACCGATGCGGTGATGCTTTCTGGCGAAACCGCAGCAGGTAAATACCCATTGGAAACAGTGCGTTCTATGGCTGAGGTCTGCTTGGGCGCAGAGAAGATGTCGGCCGTGAACCGCTCTGGTTATCGAATGGACTCCGTGTTTGAAACAGGCGAAGAAACCATTGCCATGTCGACCATGTTTGCCGCTAACCACATGCGTGGAGTGAAAGGGATCGTCACTCTTACCGAATCAGGCCGTACAGCGCTAATGATGTCTCGTTTGAGTTCAGGGCTACCTATCTTTGCCTTATCTCGTAATGAGAGCACACTGAACCTCTCAGCGCTTTATAGGGGGGTTTTCCCTGTGTTCTTTGATGACAAATCAGATATTGGATTGGAAACGGCCGAAGCAGCGGTCGCCACACTCAAACAGCGTGGTCTACTTGATGACGGCGATCTGGTGATCATCACTCAAGGGGACGTGATGGACGTCGTCGGCTCAACCAACTGTATGCGTATTCTTGCGGCGTAAACTAATTGTATAGTAGAAAATATTTAAGGGAGCGTTGTGCTCCCTTAATTGTTTTAGTTATTTCAAAG
The DNA here is from genome assembly GCF_028551255.1 of Vibrio tubiashii. Lineage (NCBI taxonomy): Bacteria > Pseudomonadati > Pseudomonadota > Gammaproteobacteria > Vibrionales > Vibrionaceae > Vibrio > Vibrio tubiashii. Next base: position 2,155,146 of record NZ_CP117029.1, read on the forward strand.
AAAAAGTCGGTTTAGCTATGCACTGGGAAAAGGTTTCGACAAAACGAAAACCAGCATCGAGCCCCATTTGATAATCGTGGAGTAAATCCTCTCTCTCACTCATGAGCGAACTAGAACGTAAAGGTTGATCGGGTTTGATCTGGATGATGAAACAATCATCCGGTGGTGAGTGCAAAAAGTCTTGAGTCAATGAATAAGTTTGATAATGCACCATCAGCATATCTGCTAAACCGGAATCAAACTTATCTCCGAGCAAATGACTCAGACGGTAAATATCATCAGCACCAAACAACCAACGCCCGCCATTTAGGGCTTCTAGGTGTGTTTGTTCGGTTTTTTCCTGCCGAGACTTCTGTACTTGGTCACTAAAGAAAGAACTCCAGTCTTGCTTCCACCGAGTTAACTTTTCTTGCCAGTGATCTTGGATTACATTGAATGAATCACGTAACCACTCGACAGGAGGCTCTTGATTCACCTCAACCGTATCAGTCGCTAAATCCTCTCCCTCGGTACGGATCACTACTATACAACGGGCTTCTTTGCGCCATGCCTCCTGAACTGGAATCGAAGCAGAAACACCGCCATCAACATACTCCCCATGGTCAAACTTAACAGGTTGATCGTACAAGCGGGGAATCGCACAGGTGGCGATCAGTACTTTTTTCCAGTCATCTTGCAGCATAGGAAGGTAATGGTCAGATAGCCTATTAGTATCTGTAACTGCCGCATAAGCCTGACGATTAGCAAGCACTTTCTTACCCATATCAATATCAAGTCGATAGGGGTAATCGCAAATCTTATCGAGCGCCCAGTCCAGTCCCATGTATTTTTTATGTCGTATATAACGAAACAGATGGAAGAACTCTGGATCAGTGGTGAGGTCGAGAATGAAGGACTGCCCTATTCCTCTTTGGCGACAGAGAAACGCGCACAGGTTAAGTGCACCTGCCGAAGTGCCGTAGAAAGAGTGAAATGGGTCAAAATTAGAGAGAAGGAATGCATCAAGCACACCAGACGTAAAAATCCCTCTTTGGCCGCCCCCTTGAGCAACCAATGCATTTTTACCGCCGGTGTACTTTTTTAGTCGTTGAGCATCAAGTTGTACAGCAGCGTTGGTAATAACACCGCAATTCTTCATTGATAGGCTACGCAGTAGTAATTGCTGTAATGCCAAAACCTAGTAAAACTGCGAAGATAACAGCCGTAATCACTAGCGCAAATTTTAGATTGTGTTCCATAGACACCTCCTTATTGTGTAACAAAGTAATAACATCCTTGTGAGGTATCTTCAATTAATACCTATTTTCCGTGCGGAATTATGGCGTTAGCGTCACAATTAGTAGCATATGGTTACCAAATGAAGGATATAAAATGAACACATCGAGACTTATATCTTTAACGTTAGCATTATCTGCCGTTAGCACTACGGCAGCTGCCGAGGTCTATCTCACTCCTTGGGTTGGATACACAGCTGGCGGTAGTGTTGAAAACCAAAATCAACAAGAGCTCGACCTAAAAGGTTCTGAGAGTTTCGCACTGTCAGTTGAAACCGACTTTGATACAGGGCGACTTGGCCTATTCTACTCTACGCAAAGCACAGACGTAGAAAACACCAATGCCAGTAGCACCATACATTACTTACACTTTCAGAGTAGTGTCTATTATCCCATCCAAGATAAGTTTTCTTCTTACTTGGGGATTGGTTTAGGAGGGTCGTATATCGATGCAGATTGGGTCGATAAGGAGCTAGGATTTTCAGCCAGTATCTTTGGCGGCTTTGAATACAAGTTTTCCGATACGGTCGCGCTCAACACTCAACTGCGTTGGTTAGGAACGGTCGTTGACAATGACACCAGCGGGGTCTGTAACTTGCCAACGACTGGCGAGGGTTCGTGTGTTATCAAGTTTAAAACCGATTGGATGAATCAGTTTTCAGCAAACCTAGGTTTAACCGTACGTTTTTGAGTCTCCTCTGCTCAGACCGTTAAACCTACGCCTGTTTCAATACTTAGAACGAGTATTTCACACCAAGTGCGCCACCAATTTGTAGCTCAGGGCCGCCATATAGGTTTAGCTCTGGGTGTACTTGGCCGTACATATTCCAGCCTTTGCTCAAGTTCCAATTCAGCCCAAGAGGGACGCGAGCACCAAACTCTTTACCATCCCACTCACTCCACGCACCGGCGCCAACATACCAAGTCACAGGCGTATTTGCCTCGAAAGAGCCACGTTTAAGAATATAATCAAATGCACCGCCATCATTGCCGGCAATAAAGCGGTACTGATTATCAAGTTCGACAACAACACTAAGCCCTTGGTCCAATGCCATTCCTACCGACAGGTCTGTCGATTTAGGCTCTTCTGCCGCGACAGCAACACCACTCGCTACCGCTATAACTCCAACCAAACCAGAGATTCCATATTTCTTCATGCCAATGCCATCTAATACAAATAAAACAGCGTGCAATTGTCCAGATTTGTAAGAAAAAGATGTCAGAGAAAGGTGAGGATAAAGACAGGATGCGGGATGCGGGATGCGGGATGCGGGATGCGGGATGCGGGATGCGGGATGCGGGATGCGGGATGCGGGATAATTTTGCTCTTCAGGAACAGCGAGTGTCAACAACTTGAGATTAGACACCAACAACCTCCTCTCGGAGGACGAAGTCCGCTCCCAATTCTCGAAGCGCAGCGTTCTGTAGGGCACAGCCCGTTCCATAAGCGAAGCGCTCCCGTTCCAAAAACAAAAAGGAGGCCGAAGCCTCCTTTATCAAATTAGATGAGTCAGTGGGAATTAACCGTGGTTACGGATCCACTCATCCATTTCTGTTTTCAGGTTGTCAGACTTAGTACCGAAGATAGCCTGAACACCACCTGCTACAACTACTACGCCTGCTGCGCCTAGCTGTTTTAGTTTGTCTTGGTCAACAGCTTCTGTATCAGCAACTGCTACACGTAGACGAGTGATACATGCATCTAGACCAGTGATGTTTGCTTTGCCGCCGAATGCTGCAACAAGCTCACCTGCCATGTCTGAACCAGCAGCAACAGTTGCTTCTTCAGATTCATCTTCACGACCAGGAGTCTTAAGATCCATTGCTTTGATAACAGCGCGGAATACTACGTAGTAGATTGCTGCGTAAACAAGACCAGTCACAACCATTAGACCAATTTTCTGAGAGTTACCAGACAGAACTAGGAAGTCGATTAGACCGTGTGAGAACGAAGTACCGTGTACAAAACCTAGAGTGTTAGCAACAACGTATGCAGAACCAGCTAGAAGAGCGTGGATACCGTACAGTACAGGAGCAACGAATAGGAATGAGAACTCGATTGGCTCAGTGATACCTGTTAGGAATGAAGTCAGTGCAGCAGAAGCCATGATACCCATTACTTTCGCGCGGTTCTCTGGTTTAGCAGAGTGAGCGATAGCGATAGCAGCAGCTGGTAGACCGAACATCTTGAACATGTAACCACCCGCTAGCTGACCGAAGCCATTACCAGCAGCACGAGATGCTTCATCAGCAACTAGGTAACAAGTTAGTACGCCGTTTTGAGTTTCGCCTGCAGCGTTAACACAAGTACCTGCTTCGAAGAAGAATGGTACGTTCCATACGTGGTGTAGACCGAATGGAATTAGAGAACGCTCAACGATACCGTAGATACCGAATGCAACTTGTGGGTTCTGGTGAGCAGCCCAATCAGAGAAAGATGCAATCGCGCCGCCAATTGGTGGCCAAACGATAGAAAGAACGATACCAAGACCAATAGCAGTGAAACCAGTGATGATTGGCACAGCACGCTTACCAGCGAAGAAGCCAAGGTATTCTGGAAGTTGGATTTTGAAGAAGCGGTTGAATGCCCAAGCAGCAACACCACCGACAAGGATACCACCTAGTACACCTGTATCGATTTTTTCAACGCCCATAACACCAGCCATAACGCCTAGTGTTGCAGTCATGATGCCGTAACCAACGATAGCCGCAAGACCTGCTACACCGTCGTTGTTAGTAAAGCCAAGTGCAACACCCACTGCAAATAGCAGTGCCATTTGACCGAATACTGAACCACCCGCTTGTTCCATTAGGTTCGAAACGATCTCTGGAATGAAGCTAAGGTCGGCAGCACCTACACCTAGTAAAATACCTGCAACTGGTAGAACCGATACTGGTAGCATCAGAGCTTTACCAACTTTTTGCAGGTTAGCAAAAAGATTCTTAAACATGTTTATGCTCCTGAAAAGTTATAAGAATTATTGGGCTCTAACGGCACACCCCCGTAGCCTTAAATGTTAGCACCCAGAAAAAATGTAACCACTTATGTCACTATATTTTCTGCCTCTAAATATATCTTGTTGGTGATCAATCTTTCTACCGAGTTACGAAATTTAGTTTCAAACTAATAGCTAGATCACAATCAAAAACGAAGTGTGAAATGCATTTCAATCATACAAGCATCTGTTTTTATTGATATTATTAATTCTATCGATTAATTTTGATGGGTAAATAAAATAGATGCAGTTGTTATTTTATGTAACAAAATTACATGGGCACTTTTTATAGCTCTCAACTTCAACATTTTTAGTAAACAACACCCTGAAAGCGTTTGCCTGTGATGCTGATTACAAAAAAAAGGAGCCAAAGCTCCTTTTTTATCCAAAACTCATTTTCTATCTCAAAAAAAGATTTCTGAAGTTTTCGCTGGTCTTTTCTCCAACTTCGCCCAAAGAACGTCCTTTAAGCTGCGCAATATAGGCAGCAACCTCGACAACATACGCAGGTTGGTTCTGTTTCCCGCGGTGCGGCACTGGTGCAAGGTAAGGCGAGTCAGTTTCAATAAGCAATCTTTCAAGCGGCAGTGCTTTCACTACCTCTTTCAGTTCAGTTGCTTGTCTAAAGGTGACAATCCCTGAAATTGAAATATAGAACCCTAGATCCATTGCCGCTTCAGCAAACGCTAAGTCCTCTGTAAAACAATGAATCACGCCACCGCACTGTTCAGCATTACCATTTTTTAGAATATCTAGCGTATCTTGTCGCGCATTGCGCGTGTGGATAATCAGTGGCTTGTTCAACTTAACTGCCAAATCGACTTGTTGCTCAAACCTCAATTTTTGCAGTTCCGCCGTTTCTGGCTGGTAGTGGTAATCGAGGCCTGTTTCGCCAATCGCCACTACTTTCGGATTTGATGCGTACTCGTGTAAGCGATCGAGAGCGAAATCACTCTCCACATCTAGTGGATGGACACCGCAAGAGGCGTAAATGTTGTCATAAGGTTCGATCATTTCCAGCATGTTAGGAAACGAGTCTAGGGTCACGCCGACCGAGAGCAACTCCGTGACATTGGCTGCCTTGGCTTTAGCAACCACATCTTCTATACCTTGGTGAAGCTCTTGATAGTCTAATTTGTCCAGATGACAGTGCGAATCTACAAACATGTTTCCCCATTAAATTTGAAAAGCCAATCTAAAATCAAAAGCTCTGCATTTAGCCCTGTATGTGCCCTTAATTGTTCGGAGAGCTTTACTAGCTCCTGAGCCTGAACATACAAAGATTGGTAACCAACAACCTCAGCTAACTGGGCAGCGCCCGGCGTAAAAAATGGCATCGCCAAACCATAATGCACTTTCTGCGCATCGGTGAGTAAGTACCATAACCAACTTAAGTATTCAGTCGGCTCTGACGCTAACTCTTTAGCAAGCTTAGTCACATCCCCTTGATTCTGACAATGTGCGATAAGCTGCGACTCGATTGAAAGATACTGCGATACTTTATCTTGATTAACGAAATCAAGCGTGGCTAACGGCGCATTACCATTTATATGAGAGGCATAAGCAGGCACTGGCTCATTAGCTTGCTCACTTAACCAACTAGCCACCAATGAAGACTCGGGCGCAGTAAGGTGCCATTGTTGGCATCGGCTAGTAATCGTTGGCAACAAGGCGTTGTTACGGTGGGTAACCAGTAGGAACATACAAGTTACCGAAGGCTCCTCAAGCGTTTTCAGCAAGGCGTTCGCAGCCGATTCGTTCATGGCTTCCGCTGGTTCAATAACAAATAGCCTTAACCCGGAAAGCTGTGAAGATTCCTGAGCGATTCGATTGCACTGGCGGATCTGTTCGACTGAAATAGCCTTACCCTGCTTCTCTGGTTTAACAACATGGAAATCTGGGTGACTTTCAGACTCCATCAATTGGCAACCATGGCAAAAGCCACACGCTTCAGCGGGATAGTTCTGACACATCACCGCTCGGCTAAAATGTTCGACTAAGCGCTCAGAACCCATCCCTTCATCAGAAATCAATAAAGCGGCATTGGAAAACCGATCCGCTTGAAGGTTTGATTGCCACTCTGTCCATAAAGGAGAGAGCCATGGGTATAGCTCATTCATGCTATGCGCTCACCCAATTGGTCACTACAGCAGAGATATCTGCGGCTACTTGCTCAATATTTTGCTCTGCGTTGACCACAACGACGGAGTCATCACTCTCAGCAAGTTCAAGGTAACGCGCACGTGTACGATCGAAAAAGCTCATGTCCATTTTCTCTATGCGATCTAGCTCGCCGCGACCACGAGCACGTTCCAGGCCAACTCGCGGGTCAAGATCAAGATAAATAGTTAAATCAGGCTTAAACTCACCAAGTGTAGTTTGCTTAAGCGCAGTCATGGTTTCACGCGGTATCTGACGCCCGCCACCTTGATAAGCTTGCGAAGACATATCGTGGCGATCACCAACGACCCAGCTACCAGAAGCAAGTGCAGGTTTAATCACGTTCTCAACTAATTGGACTCGCGCTGCATACATCAGCAGCAGCTCTGTCATATCTTGCAGCTCTTCGCCTTCGTGCTCTTGTTTAACCAAAGTACGTAATTGTTCAGCTAAGGCGGTTCCACCTGGCTCACGTGTATTTTGGATGCGCTCAACACCGGCATTTGTTAGCGTTTCAAGTACCGCCTTAATCGCTGTACTTTTACCTGCGCCTTCTAGGCCTTCAATGACGATAAATTTGCCGTTTTTCATTTCTTACTTCTTAATTGCTTTAAATATGCGCGAACTGCTCGGTTGTGTTCAGCCAATGTTTTAGAAAACACATGTCCACCATTACCACTTGCGACAAAGTAAAGGTAATTACTGTCTTCTGGGTTAAGAGCTGCTTGAATTGAAGCTTCCCCCGGCATAGCGATAGGTGTTGGTGGCAAGCCGAAAATTGTATAGGTATTGTATGGTGTTGGCGTACGAAGATCTTTCTTACGAATATTACCATCGTACTTATCCCCCATTCCGTAGATGACGGTTGGGTCGGTTTGTAAACGCATTCGCTTGTTTAAACGATTAACGAATACTGCCGCAACGCGCTCGCGTTCAGACTCTACTGCGGTTTCTTTCTCAATGATGGAAGCTAAGATAAGCGCTTCATAAGAAGATTTTAGTGGCAATTTCTCTTGGCGAGTTGCCCAATGCTCATCAAGCACCATTTGCAGTTTGTCAGCAGCACGCTTCAAAATATCAAGATCAGATGCACCGAAGGTGTAATGATAGGTTTCCGCAAGCAACAGTCCTTCTAACTTTTCGTGTGGCAGTCCGAGTTTTTCTGCGATCTGAGCTTCACTTAATCCGTCTAACTCATGCTCCAAGTAAGGCGCATTGTTGATGATTTTCTGCCACTCTTTAAACGTAGAACCTTCGACGAAGGTTATCGAAAACTGGTGCTCCTTGCCCTGTTTAAATTGCTCTAGCGTCGATTTCAGAGTTGAGCCTGAATCCAGTAGATAAGTTCCGGCGCGTAATTGTGTCAGTTCAGGGTGGAATCGACGAACAAGTTTAACTACATCACTACCAGTGATCATTTCAGACTCGGTAAGCTGTTCGAGGACGCGATTAAAGCTCGTTCCGGAAGCGATGGTAAATATCTGTGACTGCTCGATTTGAAGAGGCTGGTTTACATACTGCTCTACTTGTTTAGCGACATACACATAGCCGCCCGCTGCCAATGCAGCCACTAACAACAAAAAGAGCGTGATTTTTTTAATCACGAGTCGATCATCTCCTGAATTCGTTTAGTTGTTTTTCCAATATCAAACTGGTGTGAATCAATAGCACAAATCGGCGCTGCGCCTAAGATAGAGTTTGTCATAAACACTTCATCAGCGTTAAGCAAATCAGAGAGTTTATACTCCCCTATGTGAGTTTCAATCCCCTCTGCCTGCGCCCATTCCAATACAACGCGTCGCATAACTCCGCTGACACCTGCTTTATCCAAGCTAGGAGTAAACAGTGTTGCCCCCTTTAGCCAAAATAGGTTTGCCATAGTGGTTTCAATCACGTTGTCATCAATATCAAGCGCGATCCCGTCAGCCAACGAATGCTGCTCTAGCTCAGCTTTAAGCAACACTTGCTCAAGACGGTTGTTATGTTTGTGTCCCGCCAGTAAAGGGCTATGACCAAGTCGTCGCTCGCAGACACCCAGTTTTAAGCCTTGCTCACTCCATTGTTCATAGTGAGCAGGATAAATAAAGTCGCTAATAGTAACATTTGGTGAGGCTACATGAGTAGGGCTATATCCCCTTCCTCCCTCACCTCGGCTGATATGCAGTTTTAACCCCGCTTTTCGGTCGTTGCGAACTGCCTGAGCTAGCCAACTTTCAACTTGTGCCCAATCCGGACGAGAGATGAATAGTGCGTCCAAGCAAGCATTCATGCGGTCAACATGCTTCGACCAATGAGCAATGTGCCCCTCTCGCGTCAGCATAGTGGTAAAACAACCGTCACCATATTGAAACGAACGATCTGTCACCGAGATTGACTCACAACAGACACCATTGACTATGAACATGCGAATTCCTTTATATCACCATTGCTTGAGCGCCGAGTTTTGAGAGACCATTAAATAACAAAACGGCTTAATGCCAAAGCATTAAGCCGTTTATTTAGTCTAATTCAGGCGCTTGTTTAGATTTTTTTAAATACTAGTGAGCCGTTAGTACCACCGAAGCCGAATGAGTTACAGATTGCGTAATCCATAGACACCTCTTTAGCAGTATGCGGAACTAGATCGATATCTAAACCTTCTTCAGGGTTGTCTAAGTTGATTGTTGGTGGAACCATTTGGTCAACCAGAGACATCACCGTGATGATCGCTTCTACAGAACCTGCAGCACCAAGCAAGTGACCAGTCATAGACTTAGTTGAAGACACTTTAACTTGCTTAGAACCTTCTTCGCCTAGCGCACGTTTAACGCCTTTAATTTCAGCGACATCACCAGCTGGTGTAGAAGTACCGTGCGCATTCACATAGCCTACTTGAGTACCTGTGATACCTGCATCACGCATTGCCGCTTCCATAGCTAGTGCACCACCTGAACCATCTTCACTTGGAGACGTCATATGGTAAGCATCACCAGACATACCGAAACCGACAAGCTCAGCGTAAATTTTTGCACCGCGAGCTTTTGCGTGTTCGTATTCTTCAAGAACCATCATGCCCGCGCCATCACCAAGAACAAAACCATCACGGTCTTTATCCCATGGACGAGAAGCTTTTTGTGGTTCGTCGTTACGAGTAGAAAGTGCTTTCGCAGCACCAAAGCCTGCCATACCTAGAGGTGTAGATGCTTTCTCTGCACCACCTGCAACCATAGCTTCTGCATCACCGTATGCAATCATACGAGCCGCATGGCCAATGTTATGTAGACCTGTTGTACACGCCGTCGAGATCGCGATGTTTGGACCGCGAAGACCACGCATAATAGATAAGTTACCTGCAACCATGTTTACGATGGTTGATGGAACGAAGAACGGGCTCACTTTACGTGGACCTTTCTCAACAAGCGCTGTATGGCCTGCTTCGATAAGGTCTAGGCCACCAATGCCTGAACCGATTGCAACGCCAACACGAGCAGCGTTTTCTTCGTTAATTTGTAAACCAGAGTCATCTAGAGCTTGGATTCCAGCTGCAATGCCGTATTGGATAAATAGATCCATTTTACGTGCATCTTTTTTAGACATGTATTCAGTACAGTCAAAATCTTTTACTAGACCCGCAAAGCGAGTAGAAAAGTTTTCAGCATCAAAGTGCTCGATATTCACGATACCGCTTTGACCTGCTAGCAGGGCTTTCCAAGATGATTCTACGGTGTTGCCTACCGGTGACAACATACCCATGCCAGTGACAACAACACGACGCTTGGACACGATATTATTCTCCGGAATTGAAATGATTCTATGGAAGGATAGAAGGGTTAAAGAGAACACAGGCGGCCAGAAGGCCGCCTGGGAGAGATATTACTGAGCGCTGTTTACGTAGTCGATTGCAGCTTGAACAGTAGTGATTTTCTCAGCTTCTTCGTCTGGAATCTCAGTGTCAAATTCTTCTTCTAGAGCCATTACTAGTTCAACAGTGTCTAGAGAATCAGCACCTAGATCGTCAACGAATGAAGCTTCGTTCTTAACTTCAGCTTCGTCTACACCTAGCTGTTCAACAATGATTTTCTTTACGCGTTCTTCGATGTTGCTCATTTTTTCTTTTCCTTTACAGATTTCGCCTAATGCGATGATTCAGTAGTTTATTCGAACTACCAAAAGTTGCAAGAGGGACCTTGCTGGTCAAACCACAATTTTAGCGATTTTAACCGAAATTCAATACATTTTTGACTTAAATCATGCACAAATCTTGCGCACGTTCATATCAAGAATCTCAAACTATAGGCCATTTTAATGACAATAAATAGCCAAGTTGGTGACATTAAGTGCAAATTCACTCTACCCGCAGAAATTTGAATGAAATTTAATGAAAAAGTTCACTAATTCTGCAAGGTAAGCGATTTACACCATGTACATGCCGCCATTTACATGCAAAGTTTCACCAGTAATGTATGCCGCTTCAGGAGAAGCAAGGAATACCACTGCCGATGCAATTTCACGTGGATCACCTAAACGACCTGCAGGAACTGCAGAAAGAGTCGATGCACGTTGCTCTTCGTTTAACGCTTTAGTCATGTCTGTTTCGATAAAGCCAGGTGCAACAGTGTTAACAGTTACACCACGAGAAGCAACTTCGCGTGCCATAGATTTAGTGAAACCAATGACGCCCGCTTTTGCTGCAGCGTAGTTTGCTTGACCTGCGTTACCCATAGTACCAACAACAGAACCTACGTTGATGATACGACCAGCGCGTTTCTTCATCATACCGCGAAGCACAGCTTTAGACATACGGAAGATAGGCGTTAGGTTGGTATCAATGATGTCATCCCACTCTGAATCTTTCATACGCATCAGAAGGTTATCACGAGTGATGCCTGCGTTATTTACTAGGATATCAATCGCACCAAACTCATCGTTGATGGTCTTTAGTGTCGCTTCAATCGACTCAACGTCAGTAACGTTAAGTGCTAGACCTTTACCATTTTCACCAAGGTACTCGCTGATTGCAGCCGCGCCGCCTTCAGAAGTCGCAGTACCTATTACTGTCGCGCCACGCTCAACCAATAGTTCAGCAATTGCACGACCAATACCACGGCTTGCGCCAGTGACTAGAGCAATCTTACCTTCTAGGTTCATCATGTTCTTTATTCCTATGTCCTTTAATTACTTAGCAGCTTCTAGAGATGCAGTATCATTCACTGCAGCGCCACTTAGTGTCTTAACAATTCGTTTTGTTAGGCCAGATAGAACCTTACCAGGGCCAAGCTCTAGTAACTTCTCTACGCCTTGCTCGCTCATCAGTTGCACGCTCTCAGTCCAACGAACTGGGCTGTATAGCTGACGAACAAGTGCATCTTTAATTTTCGCAGGATCGGTTTCCGCTGCTACGTCAACGTTGTTGATAACAGGGAACTGAGGTGCGTTGAATTCGATTTCTTCTAGTGCCACTGCTAGCTTGTCTGCTGCAGGTTTCATCAGTGCACAGTGAGAAGGTACAGAAACAGGAAGTGGAAGCGCGCGCTTAGCACCCGCTTCTTTACATAGTGCGCCCGCGCGCTCTACTGCATCTTTACTACCCGCAATCACAACTTGGCCAGGCGAGTTAAAGTTTACTGGTGAAACCACTTCGCCTTGCGCTGCTTCTTCACAAGCTTTTGCGATAGCGTCATCATCAAGACCAATGATCGCGTACATTGCGCCTGTTCCAGCCGGAACCGCTTCTTGCATTAGTTGACCACGTAGTTCAACCAGTTTGATCGCTTGCTTAAAGTCAATCACGCCAGCACATACTAGTGCAGAGTATTCACCTAAGCTGTGACCCGCTAGATTAGCTGGTTGCTCTAGGCCTTGCTCTTGCCATACGCGCCAGATCGCAACAGAAGATGCTAGCAGTGCAGGTTGAGTACGGTGTGTTTGGTTTAGATCTTCTGCAGGACCATTTTGAACTAGAGCCCATAGGTCGTAGCCTAGTGCTTCCGATGCTTCTGCAAATGTTTGTTTAACGACTTCAAATTGTTCGCCAAGTTCAGCAAGCATACCCACAGCTTGTGAGCCCTGACCTGGAAATACGATAGCAAACTTGCTCATTTTCTTTTCCTTAAAACCGTTTCTTTATTTAAAAGAAGAAAGAAAAGATGCCTATCAAGGCATCTTAATTTTGAATTCTATAGCTTAGAACTTAACGAGAGCTGAGCCCCAAGTAAAGCCACCACCAAATGCCTCAAGCAACAATGTTTGACCACGCTTAATTCGCCCATCACGCACCGCTTCATCCAGTGCTGTTGGTACGGTTGCCGCAGAAGTGTTGCCATGGCGATCCAATGTAACGACCACTTGTTCCATCGGCATTGAAAGCTTCTTAGCCGTTGCGGAAATAATACGTAGGTTTGCTTGATGAGGAACTAGCCAGTCTAACTCTGACTTGTCCATATCATTTTCTTTAAGAGTCTCTTTAACTAAGCGAGAAAGCTGAGTAACGGCAACTTTAAATACTTCGTTACCGGCCATATGCAGCCAGCTATTGATATCTTCGCTATGCTCAGATTCGCTTTGTACTTTCTCATGACGGTCTGGGAACTTGAGGCTTAATAGCTCACCAAAACGGCCATCAGAATTGATTGTGGTTGATAAGATACCAGGCTCTTCACTCGCACCAACAACAACGGCACCCGCGGCATCCCCGAAGAGAATAATCGTTGAACGATCGTTAGGGTCACAGGTTTTAGACAAAGCGTCAGCACCGATCACTAGGATATTTTTACAGTGACCTGTTTTGATGTACTGATCGGCAACCGACAAGGCATATACAAACCCTGAACACGCTGCTGCCATATCAAATGCAGGGCAATGCTTAATGCCAAGAAGCGCTTGAACCTGACATGCCGCTGATGGGAAAGCGTGAGAACCACTAGTCGTCGCTACAAGAATCATGTCGATATCGTCTTTATCGATACCTGCCATCTCGATAGCATTCTTCGCCGCTTGGTAGCCCATATCTGCAACTGTTTCGTTTTCAGCTGCAATGCGACGCTCTTTAATACCAGTACGAGTTACAATCCACTCATCACTTGTATCTACCATTTTCTCTAAGTCTGCGTTTGAACGCACCTGAGATGGCAGGTAGCTGCCAGTACCTAAAATTTTGCTATACATGAAGACTAATAATGCCTCTCGAGTAAAACCGCTTCCAAACGATCGCTAATACGGCTTGGTACTTGTCGTTTGACCTCATGTAGTGCCTCACCAATTGCATTGATGACTGCCTCTACATCAGCACTTCCGTGGCTTTTTATGACAATGCCGCGCAATCCTAGCAAACTTGCGCCGTTATACTGGTCGGGGTTCAATGTTTTTAGTTCATTAAATAGTCCGGAAAACAATTTTCTTGCAATCCAACCTTTTATAGATGAGGTCATCATACTCGATTTCAACTTATCGATAAAAAGTTGCGCAGTGCCTTCACATGCTTTTAGACAAACATTGCCCACAAAACCATCACAAACAACGACGTCTGCGGCATCATGGAGTAATTGATTACCTTCAATATAGCCAACAAAGTTCACCGAACGAGTATTTTCCAACATTTCTGCACAACACTTGACGAGGTCATTACCTTTTATTTCTTCAGCGCCTATGTTGAGAATGGCTACTCGGGGTGGCTTACCTAAATACTGCTCTACAAGCGCACTGCCCATTACGGCAAATTGAAACAACGAATCTGCATCACTTGATACATTGGCCCCTAAGTCCAACATCCAAGTTCTACCACCTGAAGCTGTCGGTAAGGCAGAGATAAGCGCAGGGCGTTCGATACCCGGTAACAGCTTCAACTTAAATCGCGATAAGGCCATCAAAGCACCCGTGTTTCCACAGCTAACACATGCATCGGCTTGACTGTCGGCGACAAGATCAATCGACATGCCCATAGAGCTGCCTTGATTGTTACGGAGTGCGAGGGAAGGTTTTTCTGTGTTGGAAATCACTCGGTCTGCGTGCTCAATACTCAAACGAGCATCTGGCTGATAACCAAGAGAAGATAATTGAGATGTGATCGCGTTTTGATCACCAATAAGGATCACTTTTAGCTCTGGGAAATGCGACAGTGCCTGCACGGCGGCAGGCACTGTGACGCGAGGACCGAAATCCCCGCCCATTGCATCAAGTGCAACGGTTATATTTTGCAAAGGTCAACCTTACTTGTTGATAACCTTTTTGCCACGGTAGTAACCTTCAGCAGTTACGTTGTGGCGCAGGTGAGTTTCACCTGAAGTTGCGTCTACAGAAAGTGCAGCTGTAGTTAGGGCATCGTGTGAACGACGCATACCACGCATTGAACGAGATTTCTTGCTCTTTTGTACGGCCATTGACCCTACTCCTATGTAAGTATTAAAGAATTACTTCTTTAAGCTTTTTAAAACGTCAAATGGATTCGGCTTCTTTTCTTCTTCCACAATTTCTTCTGGAAGTTCACCAAACACCATATTATCTGAATCAACGCTACAGTCCGCTTCATCGTGCATTGCTATTTGAGGCAAGTTTAGAATGAACTCGTCTTCAACTAACTGTATTAGGTCTAACTCACCGTACTCGTTCAGATCTACCAAATCGTACTCTTCCGGTGCTTCCTCTTCAGTCTTTTCACCTTTATAAGGTGTATAAGTGAATTGGACCTCGCACTCATGTGCGAAAACCTCATTACAGCGCTGACACTCTAAGTCGACTTCGATGTTAGCTTTACCAGAGATAACAACGAGTCGCTGCTCATCTAAGTCAAATGACAGTGACACTTGGGCGTCGCGTTTAACGCCTTCAACTGATTCATCTAAGCGCTTAAAGAGACTAACTTGAATAATACCTTCAACATCTAGTCGCTTCTGTGCAGCGCGTGACGGATCAATCGTACGCGGTATTTTTACCTTTTGCATAGGGCGCGAATTCTATCTTCCAAATCGTTTATAGTCAAAGAAAAAGGGCAAAAAAATGTACTTTTTTTCCTTATCAGCTTGAGAGCTAGTATAGAAGACATAATATGAATTAAGCTCTCACCAACTCTTGTTTTGATTGTAAAGAAAAATGCCGAATTACCAACTAGTTTTAGCCTCTACATCGCCATATCGTAAACAACTGCTCAATAAACTAGCGATAGAATTTGAGACAGCTACTCCCGATTTCGATGAAACTCCGCTAGAGAATGAAGCGCCTATCGACTTAGTAAGAAGACTCGCCAAAGGCAAAGCAGAGTCTTGCTCAGTGAGTCAGCCAAGTTTAGTTATCGGTAGCGATCAGGTTTGCGTAATCAACGGCAAAATCATCGGCAAACCGCATACTCGCGAAAAGGCGATTGATCAGCTACTTGACCAAAGCGGTCAATCTATTCAGTTTTATACCGGCTTAGCTCTGCACAATACTCATACCGGGCTCACCGACATAAAGGTCGATACCTTCACAGTCCACTTTAGAGCTCTAAGCAAAAAGCAGATCGAAAACTATGTCGATCAAGAGCAGCCTTTTTACTGTGCGGGAAGCTTTAAAAGTGAAGGCTTGGGAATTGCTCTGTTTGAACGATTAGAAGGTAAAGATCCAAACACCTTAGTTGGACTGCCACTGATAGATTTGATTGATATGCTCGCAGTGCAAGGGGTTGAGGTGCTTTAGGGGGATTCGGGATTCGGGATTCGGGATTCGGGATTCGGGATTCGGGATTCGGGATTCGGGATTCGGGATTCGGGATTCGGGAAATTTATGCAGGGTTGGTACATTGTATCAACCCTTTTCATTTCAACAGATTAAACGGTCATCCCCGAGAGGGAGGCACGACCGAGTTGGGGATCTCTTCTTGCGAGTGAGCACCTTTTTAAGATTCCCTACTCGCTCCTTCGTCGCTCTATGGAATGACCAAAAACAAGCTTCTTCTTTCTATCAGGGCGAAGTCCGATCTCGATTCTCGAAACGCAGTGCTCTCGCAGGGCGCAGCCCGCTCCCGTTTCTCAGGCGAAGCCTGACTTTAAAGATTACGCAGCCCCGCCAAGGCTTTCTCTAACTTTGGTTCCATCGGGGCGTTAATTTCCATCCACTCATCATTTGATGGGTGTTGGAACTTAATGTTCGCCGCATGAAGGAATAAGCGGTCTAAGCCAACTTTGCCCGTGTAGGCATCAAAACGTCGGTCGCCATAGCGATCATCCCATGCGATTGGGTGACCCGTATATTGGGTATGAACGCGAATTTGGTGAGTACGACCTGTAATCGGGCTCGCCTGAATCAGCGTTGCATTGGCAAACTTCTCAAGGATTTTAAATCTTGTTTCCGAAGCTTTACCATTAGGATTTACCCGTACAATACTGTTCACTTCGTTCTTAAGTAATGGCGCATTGACCTTTTTACAGCTTGCTTTCCATTCTCCCATCACTAAAGCAAAATAGTACTTCTGTACCGTCTTTTCACGAAACTGTGCTTGCAAGTGACGCAATGCCGAGCGCTTTTTTGCCACCAACAAAATGCCTGACGTGTCTCGGTCAATGCGATGCACTAATTCTAGAAACCTTGCTTGAGGGCGCAGTGCTCGAAGTGCTTCAATCGCTCCAAACTTTAATCCACTACCACCGTGAACAGCCGTTCCTGAAGGTTTATTAAGGATTAACATATGATCGTCTTCATGGATGATCATATTTTCAAGCTCTGAGACTTTATTTAGTTTGGTACTCGGCGCGACTTCTTCAGGCTTCTCTTCAATCGTAACCGGTGGAATTCGGACAAGATCACCGGCCTGGAGCTTATATTCGGCTTTTACGCGCTTTTTGTTCACTCGCACTTCGCCTTTGCGCAAAATACGGTAAACCATGCTTTTAGGGATACTTTTCAATTGGTTGCGTAAGAAATTATCAATACGCTGCCCTGCCATATCGTCGTCAATATCAACGAATTGGACTTTTGTTCTAATTTCACTCATGAAGTTATTCTAACACTCTAAGTTGCGCAGATTCACATTTTCTTCGCAACAAAATGGAAAATTGCTCGATAAGAGTGGATTCAAATTCTGCTACGAATAAAAATCCATCAGTTTTATTACAATTTTCAAAAACATCTCTAATTAAACAAATAAAACAGTTACTTACGAAAAATAAAATCAGCTTTTTTAGCGTTTTATTATAAAGCAGATTGCTGAGTTTAGTGGGTACTGCTATAGTTCACACCTGCAATATATGATTTGGTTGCATTTTATACAAACCACCTCATATTTGAGCAATAAATTGAGTAGCCCGTTAATTTACCAAAATGCAGCACACGGCGTAAGACATTTTCGGGATTAACAAACTTGTCACCCTACTCGTCGCTCATCATGTTGAGTGTTTACCGCCGCCGATGCGGCGCACAAGCTGAACGAGAAAAGTTTGTGAGACTGAAGTGCCCCAGAGCATCCCTCCAGCCGGGAGGCTGCACCGATTAAGCCATGGGATCAGGCACCTTGAAAGCGATCGCAGTGACAAGAAAAACAAAAGAATGACAACGAGATTTATCAATGAAAAGAATGTTAATTAACGCAACTCAAAAAGAAGAGTTGCGTGTTGCTTTGGTTGATGGTCAGCGCTTATATGATTTGGATATCGAAAGCCCTGGACATGAATCTAAAAAAGCAAATATCTACAAAGGACGTATCACACGCATCGAACCAAGCCTAGAAGCGGCTTTTGTTGACTACGGTGCAGAAAGACACGGTTTCCTCCCTCTTAAAGAAATTGCCCGCGAATACTTCCCTGAAGGTTACACCTACCAAGGCCGTCCTAGCATTAAAGAAGTGCTAACTGAAGGCCAAGAAGTAATCGTACAAGTTGAGAAAGAAGAACGTGGTAGTAAGGGCGCAGCTCTAACTACGTTTATTTCTCTTGCGGGTAGTTACCTTGTTCTTATGCCTAACAACCCTCGTGCCGGTGGTATTTCTCGCCGTATCGAAGGCGACGAGCGTACTCAACTTAAGGCAGCTCTAAGCACATTAGAACTACCTCAAGGTATGGGTTTGATCGTACGTACTGCAGGTGTTGGTAAAAGTGCTGAAGAGCTAGAGTGGGATTTAAACGTACTTCTGAACCACTGGGGCGCAATCAAGCAAGCTTCTGACTCAAACGCTGCACCTTTCTTGATTCACCAAGAAAGTAACGTGATTGTTCGTGCAATTCGTGACTACCTACGTCGCGATATTGGCGAAATCCTTATCGACAGCAACACAATTTACGAGCGCGCACTAGACCATATCCGCCTAGTTCGTCCTGATTTTGTAAGCCGTGTTAAGAAATACGATGGTGAAGTGCCGCTGTTTAGCCACTACCAGATTGAAAGTCAGATCGAATCTGCGTTCCAACGCGAAGTTCGTCTGCCTTCTGGTGGTTCTATCGTTATTGACCCAACAGAAGCCCTGACTTCTATCGATATCAACTCTGCCCGTGCAACTAAGGGTGGCGATATTGAGGAAACCGCTTTAAACACCAACCTAGAAGCAGCAGAAGAAATTGCACGTCAACTTCGCCTGCGTGACTTAGGTGGTCTTGTGGTTATTGACTTCATCGATATGACGCCAGTTCGTCACCAACGTGAAGTTGAAAACCGCTTACGTGATTCTGTTCGTATGGATCGCGCTAGAGTACAAATTGGTCGAATTTCTCGTTTTGGCCTGTTAGAAATGTCTCGTCAGCGTCTAAGTCCATCACTGGCAGAAGCAAGTCACCACATCTGTCCACGTTGTAGTGGTACGGGTGTTGTTCGTGACAACGAATCTCTGGCACTTTCTGTACTTCGCCTGATCGAAGAAGAAGCACTGAAAGACAACACAGCTCAAGTTCTTGCAGTTGTGCCTGTACCGATTGCTTCTTACCTACTTAACGAAAAGCGTCGTTCAATCAATCACATTGAGCGTATCCAAGAAGTTAAGATCACGGTTGTGCCAAACTCAGACATGGAAACACCACATTTCGATGTAATTCGTGTCCGTGAAGGTGAAGAATTCGACCTACTTTCTTACCTACTTCCTAAGAAGCTTGAAGCGATGAAGGAAGCGGAAGGTAAAGAGGTAGCAGTTGAAACAGAAGCCAAACCTAAGAAGATTGAAGAGCCTGCTCTAAAAGGCTTTGCGTCTCCAAGCAACTCTGCTCCAGCGCCTGCTAAACCAGCGCCGAAAGCACCAGAGAAGAAGAAAGAATCACAAGAGCCTCAAGAAGGTCTTGTTAGTCGCTTCTTCAAAGCTCTAGGTGGCTTCCTATTTGGTTCTGCCAAAGAAGAAGAGAAGCAAGAAGAGCAAAAACCTAAAGAGCGTAAAGAAGGTAACCGTAACAACCGCAATCGTCGCAACCGTAACGATAACCGCCGTCGTGGCAATCGTGACAACCGCAACGATAACCGTGAAGACAAACGCGATAACAAGCGTAAGAACACACGTGATGAAGCGGCAACAGAAGCGAAACCTAACGAACGTAAGCAGCAGAATCGCAAACCTAAGCAAGATCGCCGCAACAAGCGTGACGAAGCTAAACCGAGCAAGGTAGCTGAAGAAGGTCTTAAGTTAGCGGCTGACGCTCAGCAAGGCGACAAACCTGAAGCACGCAAAGAGCGCGCAGAAGAGAAAGCGGCAAAAGTTAAAGAGCGCCGTCAACGTCGCAAGCTGTCTAAGCAGGTTCGAGTTAAAGACCAAGCTGCAAAAGCTCAAGCTGATGAAGAAGCGAAGCAAGTTGCAGTAGAAGCGAAAGCAGAAGCGGTTGAAGAAAAAGCATTGGATACTGAAGCGGATAACGCTGAAGAGCAGCCGAAGCAACGCCGCAACCGTCGTTCTCCACGTCACCTACGTGCAAGTGGTCAACGTCGCCGTCGTGGTCGTGATCGTCGCCCTAACCCATTCCGCCTACGAAAAGGTGGTGTTGCATCTCCTGAAATGGCGATGGGTAAAGTGATGCCAAGTTACGGTATTACTAAGCCAGCACCTAAGCAGCAATCAAAAGCTGACAAGGTAGAAGCGCCTGTAGAGACGACAGTGACTTCATTGGGTGGTTTTGCATGTCCAGAAATGGCGATGGGTAAAGTAATTGTCCGTCGTGAGCAGCCTATCATTGAAGAGCCTGTACAAGAAACTGTAGTGGCTACTCAACCTGAGCAGGTAGAAGTAGCACAAGCGGCAGTTGCCTCTGAATCTGTTGAAGTGGTTGCTGAAACCGTTGAGCAACCAGTTCAAGCTAAAGCAGAAGTTGAAGCAACTGAGGTTAAACAGCCTGCTGAAGAAGTAAAAGCTGAAACTTCAGACATCGTTGTTGCGCCGAGCTTTAAAGGTCACGCGTCAGCAGCTATGGCAAAAGCGCCTGGTAGCACAGAGATGAAAGAGATCACTGTAATTGCAGCTCCGTTTAAAGCGCAGCGTTACGAATCTCGCGGTGCTGGTAGCCAAGTAGCTCGCAACCAAGCGGGTGCAGCAATGACTAAGCCTCAATTTTAGCCATTCGCTTTTCGAATAGAAACAGCCTCCTCGTGAGGCTGTTTTTTTATGCCTATTACAAATGACACCAACCAGAATAAATATCTGGTCATTCTTGCTGGTTAAAATCGCTAATAGCTGCGTTATAGATTTTGTAGGTAGAGCAACTAGCTATCTGCAATCTATGCCTTGCTCTAAGCGATTTTTCCTGCGCAATTATCTAATCAGCTATTTACCCCGATTGGTATAGCTAGGTAAACAAACCGTTATCACGCTGCTAGGTTTATAGAGATTAATTATTTGTCACAAATATTAGTCAATACCTGTATCAATCTTGAACTTAATCACACTTTTCGGTAGCATGCGCCGACTCGATCTGAATTGTTGAATTTGGTCTTTCTGCTCTTTTACATTGCATTTTTGCCCGGTGGCGACTAAATACAATTCAGAATACTTTTAAACACTTAGCCAAACTGAGCAAATATGTTTGAATTTCCCCAATTTTCTAAACACTCTGTGAAGAACGATGTGTTGTCAGGTTTGACCGTTGCACTCGCTCTCGTCCCTGAAGCCGTCGCTTTTGCCTTCGTTGCTGGCGTTGACCCTATGGTTGGTCTTTACGCTGCATTTATTGTAGGTTTGATTACCTCAATCTTCGGTGGTCGCCCTGGTATGATTTCAGGTGCAACGGGTGCCATGGCTGTTGTTATGGTGTCACTGGTTGCTTCACATGGCGTACAGTACTTGTTTGCCGCAATTATGCTGGCGGGTATCCTGCAGATTGCAGCAGGTATATTCAAACTGGGTAAATTCATCCGTATCGTGCCTCATCCAGTTATGATTGGCTTCGTTAACGGCTTAGCGATCGTTATTTTCCTCGCTCAGTTGGGCCAATTTAAAGCACCGGACTTAACTGGCGCATTAACATGGCTACCAGCAGACCAAATGATGCTAATGCTTGGTCTCGTTGCTTTAACCATGGCAATCATCCACTTTTTGCCTAAGTTCACCACTGCTGTACCGTCATCTCTTGTGGCTATCGTAACTGTCACTGCGCTAGTGGTTGGTTTAGATCTAGAAACTCGTACAGTGGTTGACTTCCTGCGCACTATGTCAGGTGACGAAGCAGCAACACTGGCGGGTTCATTACCGACTTTCTCTATCCCTACCGTTCCACTAACACTTGAAACGCTACAGATCATTCTTCCGTACGCGATTATTCTTGCTGCAATCGGTTTGATTGAGTCTCTATTGACTCTAACGGTGCTTGATGAAATGACTAACACTCGTGGTCAATCGAACCGCGAATGTATCGGTCAGGGCATGGCTAACATGACGTGTTCTGTGTTTGGCGCTATGGGTGGTTGTGCGATGATTGGTCAGTCGATGATCAACGTTAACTCAGGTGGTCGTGGTCGTCTATCTGGTATCGTTGCTGCTGTGGCACTACTGATGTTCATCTTGTTTGCCTCTTCGCTGATCGAAATGATCCCTCTGGCAGCACTAGTAGGCGTCATGTTCATGGTCGTGATTGGTACCTTTGAGTGGGCAACGTTCAAACTGGCTCGCCGCGTACCAAAACAAGATTTCTTCGTTATTGTTCTAGTAACAGTAGTGACGGTTCTTACTGACCTTGCGATTGCGGTATTCGTTGGTGTTATCGCCTCTGCACTTATGTTTGCATGGCAGCACGCTAAGCACATCTACGCAGATACCAGCATCAATGAAGAAGGCTCAAAAGAGTACAAAATTCACGGTCCTGTTTTCTTTGGCTCAGTGGCTAACTTCCTAGAGATCTTCGATGCACACGAAGACCCAAGCGATGTGATTGTCGATTTCGCTGATTCTCGCGTGACTGACCACTCAGCAATTGAAGCAATCGAAACGCTTGCTGAGCGCTACTCAGCTCAAGGTAAGACACTTCACTTGCGTCACCTAAGCCCAGACTGTCGTAAACTACTCGACAAAGCAGGCAGCTTAGTAGAAATTAACGTTAAAGAAGATCCAAGCTACAAGGTAGCGACCGACGTTCTGGCGGGTTAATTAAACCGAATATAAAACGGGCTTCCAATTGGAAGCCCGTTTTTTTGTTTTCTAGAGAAGCTTGTTTAGCTTTTCACCAAACAGTTCTAGTCGCCAGCTTTGCATAACATCGGGTAGCTTGGCGGGATCTCTGTCCTTTTTCCACACCCAACTCATTAGCTGATTAAGTTGCTTCTTAGAGGCTAAAAACTCAGTAGCTAATCCGCTAGCCTGCGAAGCGCGTTTTACTTCATCTTTTAGCACTTTGAATTTCTGTTTGTAACCCGGCATATCCATTAGGCGTTCAATCTTCTCTGGATACTCGTCGACGGGTGTCTTCTTGGCGGATTTTACGATTGAGATAATACGTGCGCTGTGACGCTGTACCGAACGGTAATCCATACCCTCTTGTTCCATTTGGCTATGGTTTTGTATGCCCAGACGCGCAACAGTGAGTAGGTCGTTTTCTTTAAAGATAAAGTTAAGTGCAAGATCTCGACGCAATGCTTCTTTCAAGCGCCATGTAGCCAAAGGCTTAAGAATTGAAAGCTCTTTTGGCTTGAGTTGCCAAGCGCCCTTCACATCAAGATACGCCATCTCTAGGTTGACAGTTTTAATGCGTTTGGAAGCGAGTAAATCACTCTCTTGCTGCGCAGCATCCCACCAGCCAGCTTGAGTAATTTTCTCAAACAGTTGCTCATACAATGGTTGTAAGTAGTACACATCCGCAGCTGCGTATTCTAGCTGTTTGTCTGTGAGTGGTCGCGCCAACCAATCGGTACGAGACTCACTCTTATCTAGCTCAACACCTAAATAGCTTTCCACTAAAGCGGCAAAACCTGTCGATAAACCATGGCCAAGGAAAGCAGCCATAAGTTGGGTGTCGACCATAGGATATGGCAAGCACTCAAAGCTGTTATGGAACACTTCCAAGTCTTCACCGCAGGCATGAAGCACCTTAAGTACGGAGGTATCTTTAAGCAATTCAACAAACGGAGCCATATCTTCTATTACCGTTGGATCGATAAGAGAAAGGTTCTGTCCATCAAAGAGCTGGATAAGGCCAAGCTGCGGATAGTAAGTACGGGTACGGACAAACTCTGTATCCAACATAACAACATCCGCTTGTCGTGCACTTTGACAAACGGTTTCGAGCTGCGCCGTTTGAGTAATAATCTGATAATTCACTAACTTCTCACCATGAGCGATTTCTTGCGGCCATAAAAAATGCCGACTGAGTATAGTCGGCATTCTACCATCAAACACTTAACTGTGCTTAATTCTCATCGAGTTACTTTGACTTAGCAAGGTTTGCGTCATTTTCTTCACGCAATACACGGCGCAGGATCTTACCAACATTGGTCTTTGGTAAGTCATCCTTAAACTCGACGATTTTTGGCACCTTGTAGCCTGTTAAGTGTTCGCGACAGTGAGCAATTATCTCTTCTTTAGTTAGGCTAGGGTCGCGCTTAACCACATAGATCTTAACCAGTTCACCCGACACTTCATGTGGCTGACCGATGGCTGCGACTTCTAGCACTTTACCGTGAAGCGCGACAACATCTTCAATCTCGTTTGGATAAACATTGAAGCCTGAGACAAGAATCATATCTTTCTTACGATCAACAATGTGGATCAAGCCTTCATCGTCAAACTTAACAATATCACCCGTAGATAACCAACCTTCAGCATTGATCACCTCTTTGGTCGCTTCTGGGCGCTGCCAGTAACCTTGCATAACCTGAGGTCCACGTACCTGAAGCTCACCGACTTCAGTATTTGCCACTGGATTGCCTTCATCATCGACAATACGTACCTCAGTCGAAGGAACAGGTAATCCAATCGCCCCTGTATATTCTGTCAGGTCATATGGGTTGACCGTCACCAATGGAGAGCACTCTGTTAGGCCATAACCTTCGAGCAAGTGAACACCCGTAGTTTTCTTCCATTGTTCAGCCACGGCACGTTGCACTGCCATACCGCCACCCACTGCAAGTTTTAGGTTACTAAAATCTAGCTCATGGAAATCTTCATTGTTAACCAACGCATTAAATAGCGTGTTTACACCCGTTATCGCCGTAAATGGGCAACTCTTCAGTTCTTTGACAAAACCAGGAATATCACGTGGGTTAGTAATCAATAAGTTGCGTCCACCTAACTCGAGGAACAACAAACAGTTAACCGTTAATGCAAATACGTGGTAAAGCGGCAGTGCGGTGACAACCACTTCGCGTCCATCCTGTAGGACAGGACCATACATGCCTTTTGCCTGCATGATATTGGCAATCATATTGCTGTGAGTCAGAATCGCGCCTTTTGCTACCCCTGTTGTACCGCCGGTGTATTGCAAGAAGGCAATGTCATCACCAGACATGAAAGGCTTCACATACTGTAGACGACGACCATTGTGAAGCGCTTTACGCATAGAGATTGCGCCAGGTAGGTCATACTTAGGCACCATGCCTTTAACATACTTAACGACAAAATCGACCAAGGTACCTTTTGCACGAGGCAACATCTGCCCGAGACTGGTTAACACCACATGTTTAACCGGCGTGTTATCAACGATTTGCTCAAGCGTATTGGCAAAGTTCGATACGATAACTATCGCTTTTGCACCAGAGTCATTTAACTGATGCTCTAGCTCACGTGGGGTATAAAGCGGATTTACATTAACCGCGATTAAACCTGCGCGTAGCACACCAAACAAGGCAACTGGATATTGCAGCAGGTTCGGCATCATTAGCGCGACGCGATCGCCCTTTTGTAACTTCAGCTCATTTTGCAAGTAAGCCGCAAACGCTCGGCTACGCTCTTCCAGTTTGCGGAACGTCATCACCGAGCCCATGTTCATAAAAGCAGGCTGGTCAGCATACTTTTGAACGGACTGCTCAAACATTTCCACTAATGATGGGTATTGTTCTGGGTTGATATGCTCTGGCACATCTTCTGGATAGCGTGATAACCAAGGTTTATCCACGGTAAAACTCCTCGAAATTAACTGGCTGTCATCTGAGTGAAAAGCTCTATTTTCAACGTCGTCTATTACAGCACAGGCGAAGCCCTTGAGCACGAAAGTCTCAAACACTTGTTTAAATTTTGTTAACTAAACCAAAAATTAGGTTAGATACTCTAGAAGGAGCTTGCAGATGACAGTGATGACCCCCTTCGATCATCTCAAAATGAGTGGAATCTGAAGCATCAAGCTGAAAAGACTGCAAATAAGAAAAGCCTTCGTTGCCAAGAATGACAAGTTGCGGGCAAGTCACTTGTAGGCGAAAAGACTCGGCGTGTTCAAATGACATTCGATAAAGAGACTGGCTTTGCAGCTTTACATCGTGCCGCCATATCCAGCCAGACTGATGAGCTTCAAGCCCACGCAGTATAATTGGAGCAATTAATTCAGATTCTATCTGATTTACCTTTGCTCGCCTCTCTATCGCTTCTTGTTCGGACAACATAACACGAGTTGGCTTTCTACGAATTCTTTGACGACTCAGCACACCTTCCCTTAAACGAGAAACTGTCTCTTGCGCTTTTTCAGCCAAAGGTCCGTATCCTTCTATCTGAACCAAGCCACTGACTTGTTCAGGAAAGGCGGCACTATAGCAACTTGCAATCAAAGCACCAAGAGAATGCCCTACTAGTACCAGTCTGTTTGGTGATAAGTTAGCCAAAAACTGATAAACATCGTCAATATAGTCGTGAAAAGGATAGAAATTACCGGCTTCCTTGTGGCTAGAAAGGCCGTGACCCGGTAAATCGATTGCGCATAAGTGCCAATCCGGATTGAGAGCGTGGAGAGAAGCCATTATGGATTCAAAACTCGCCGCGTTATCTAACCAGCCATGTAAAAAAACGACCGAAAGTTCGGCCGTTTCACTGCATCCATATTCGATGGTTGCGATATGTCCATTAAGGAGCTCGCGTTTTCGTTCGTCGCGCATTACTTCACTTCTTGAATCACTTTGCCCTGTCTGGTTCCATAACGAACATCGCTACAGTAGAGACCGCGACAAGGATAGAGGTAGCTGTCGAAATCATGGACTATGATACGCTCTTCAATACGCCACAAATGAAAGCCACTCGCCTTCATCACTGGGAAGTCATAAGAATAGTCACCAACTTTACCTTGTTCTCGGCCTTGGCTTTTCCCAAGTAACGAGATAAGGCGTCCCTCAGACAAGGTTACCGGATCAGCAAAGCCATCAACATAGGCGACAAAACGACCTTGTGGCTCTTGGTTGATATCTGGTTTGCCCACAGAATTTATAGGCAGATTAACCACTTCTATGCGGGTTTGCTCTTTAAGATTCTTTACATCAGCGATCAATCCGCCAAGTCTTACCTCAGCGTTGGCTTGAGCCTCCGGTTGCCACTCTTGATAACTGGTGACAACATCTGGGTTTTCGGTTTTGAGGTTTTCAGGTAGAGATCTACAAGCGGAAAGCAAAACTGCGCTAGCCAGTGCACACAAAAAGCGAAAAGGTCGTTGAGTCATAACGTCACACAAAGTCTTAATTTAGATATAGATATCGACACCCAGCAGCTGTGAAAGTTCCTCGCGTTTGGCTTGGTTCATCACATCCATATACTCCTCCATCGCTTTACGGCTACGGCCTTCAGGAAGATCATATTGGACTTGCGCTTTATGAATCTCGGATTCATTGACATGACGGATAGAATGCGCCACCGCGTTAGCCACCTTAGTGGGTTGGCTAACCGCAGCTTTATCGCCAGATTTTTTAACCTCGTTCTTCTTATTGGCTTTGTTGGCCCTATTTGGTCCGGGAACCGAAGGAGGTAATCCGTTGATTGATACCATACTTTCCGCTTATGCCTTATTTGTCCTGTCTAAACTACTCTCTACCGGGCAGTTTTTTCCAAGCAACCGTATCACGCAGATAAACTGGGCTTGCCTCTTCCGCATCAACCGTCTTGCCTTTCGCTAGCTCAAATTTCGCCAGTTGAACAATGTCTTCCGCGTCTGGGAATAAAACATCGCTCTTCTCTGTGGTAAATTTTACGCTAGCAAGTTGCTCAGAATACGCATCCCAACCAGTACCCGCAGTTAACCATTGCTGATCATCCGCAGCACTATTGTCCGATACCAATTGTGGAGGGGTTACACATTCAGCATCTACAGCATGCCAAGTGCCATCTTCTTGACGAGTAAAACGTCCCCAGTAAACCTCGCTCATACGCGCGTCAATCGCTGTTGCCACATGGCTTACACCGTGTTTTCGGTATACACCTTGTGCCATTGCTTCCAACGTAGAAACACCGATCATTGGTAAATCTGCACCGAACGCTAAACCTTGTGCAATACCAATGCCAATTCGAACACCCGTAAAGCTGCCCGGGCCGCGACCAAATGCGAGCGCGTCCAACTCAGTAAGGTTAACCCCAGCTTCTTTTAGTACTTCATCCACCATCGGCAGTACTTTTTTGGTGTGGTCTCTAGGTGCAACTTCACTGCGCACGTAAACTTTATCGTCAACTAAAAGAGCAACAGAACAGTTCTCGGTTGCTGTATCTAGAGCAAGGATCTTTACACTCATTGATATCTCTGGTTATTCGTTTGTATTGGTTGTCGGCTTGTGGGCACAAACGGCTCAAGCGAGTCGTTAGCTTGTCACAAACCATCATTGATTATGTTCGAGAAAATCCTGCACCAAAGCTAAGTCTCGGGTACGAGGTATCGGTGGTAAACTCGCCAGGAAAACACCACCGTATTCACGGGTCACTAGTCGATTATCACAGATAATCAGTGCTCCTTTATCGTTCTTATCTCGAATAAGTCGCCCTACCCCCTGCTTCAAAGTGATGACCGCATCCGGAATTTGTACCTGAGAAAACGGGTCACCGCCTTTAAGCTGACAATCTTCGATTCGCGCCTTTAATAGCGGGTCATCGGGGGCAGTAAACGGTAATTTGTCGATGATAACACAGCTCAGCGCGTCACCTCTAACATCTATCCCTTCCCAAAACGCCCCTGTCGCAACGAGCAAAGCATTACCTAGCTCCATAAACTCAGCAAGGGTTTTCTGTTTACTGGTTTCCCCTTGCATCAATACAGGGACAATCAAACGTTCTCTAAATCTTTCTCCCAGCTCTTTCATCATGCTGTGAGACGTACAAAGGAAGAAACATCGGCCTTGGTTTTGCTCAATCACTGGCGTCAGCATATTGACCAGTTTATCCGCCATACCTGGGCTATTGGGCTCTGGGAGGTATCTTGGTACACATAAACGCGCTTGAGTTTGATAGTCAAAAGGGCTTGGTAGTGACATTTG
Organism: Vibrio tubiashii; assembly: GCF_028551255.1. Lineage (NCBI taxonomy): Bacteria > Pseudomonadati > Pseudomonadota > Gammaproteobacteria > Vibrionales > Vibrionaceae > Vibrio > Vibrio tubiashii. Next base: position 2,184,334 of record NZ_CP117029.1, read on the forward strand.
CGCCTGAGGTTTCAAACCTAAACGGGACGTAAAATGGCCGAAGTCATCATTTACAGCAAGCGTCGCCGAAGTAAATATCCAAGCTCCCTGCTTTAACTCGATTTGTTCATGGAACTTATCGGCAACCGTAAGCGGCGTAATGTGTAAGGTGAAATGGCGCGGTGTAGTTTCGTACCAGTAGGAATATCCTGTAATGGAGACATCACACACTCTATCCAGTCGCGCCTTTATGGTATTGGCTCTTTCAAACGCACTATCAAGTAATTGACTACGACCCAGAGCGAGTTTGACAACCTCAATAACAAAATCGAGTGCGTCTTCTAAGCGTCGCAGCTCACGGCCAATAGATGGAGAAGTGACCGCCTCACGCCAGTTGCCACGGAAACCTGGCTCTCCTAATACGATTCTCAAATCCATTGCGGTTTGATATAGCTTTTCTCCCGCTTTTTGCAGTTGACGCATATCTTTCGCTTCCGTGCGGTAAGCAATCTCAATATCTTTGCATAACTCTTGAATCTGGCGGCTAGAGAGCGACTGACCGAAGTACTGGCTGGCGATATCCGGGAGCTGGTGCGCTTCATCAAAGACAAACACTTCGGCTTCAGGAATCAATTCACCAAAGCCGGTTTCTTTAATCGCTAAATCGGCTAGAAACAAGTGATGGTTGACCACAACAACATCGGCATCCATGGCCTTTTTTCTCGCTTTAAGTACAAAGCACTCTTGGTAGCTCGGGCAATCTTTACCTAAGCAGTTGTCGTTGGTTGAGGTAATAGTTGGAATAACCGGACTGTCTTCAGCAATGGCATCACAATCACCAAGATCGCCAGTTTTGGTTTCTGACGACCAACTGCGCACCTTTACCAATTGACTAAGCAAAGTCGGATCCGCACTTTGGTTGTGGCTTTCAACCATCTGACGACTCAAACGATCTAAACAAAGGTAGTTTGCCCGACCTTTCAATAACGCAACCTGACCGTAAAAACCCAATGCATTGGTCATCAAAGGCAAATCACGGTGAAACAGCTGCTCTTGGAGGTTTTTCGAGCCCGTGCTGATAATGGTTTTCTTGCCACTTAACAGAGCTGGCACCAAATAGGCGAAAGTTTTACCTGTCCCTGTTCCGGCTTCAACGACCACCTGACTTTGGCTTTTGATTGCACTTGCCACCGCTTCAGCCATATCGAGCTGAGCTTGACGCGGTTGAAAGCCAGGTATTGCTTTACCTAGCGCTCCCTCAGAGGAGAAAGTCTTTGAAATCATGCACAACAGAGAGTTAATAAAGGGGGAGAGATTATGGCAGTTTTTGCACCAAGGCGCGAATGAGATTTTCGCGCCTAAGCAGCCTCAGAGATTAGCGTTTATTGAGGTAACGGTTTAACCAAGCAGGACCAGAGAATCCGTCTTGTTGGTCATCCATCATGGCACGTGCGGCTTCACTTGGGGAGGCACGGTTTTCCCACATTTCATCTAAGATTTCTTCGTCTAGTTCTTTACCGCCGGTTAAGGCGCTTACTCGTTCAGAATACAATTTACGGGCTAGTAGCTCTTTATCCATACATACCACCTAAAAGACACGCTAAGAGAACAAACACTCTTCAAATAACCTCAGCCAATCGGTTAACTCAGATTAATTGTTGAAACCAACTCGATATTAGTTTAATTGTAGCTTCAATACTGCGGGTGACCTCACCGTTCGGATGCCCGTAAAAAATTCACAATACAAAAAAAATAATTCACGGAAGTTTGAACCTAATGGAAAAGAAAACACTACTGACACACTGCACTGACGCCCCAGGTCTTATTTCAAAGATCACCAACATTTGTTACAAACACCAACTCAATATTATTCACAACAACGAGTTTGTAGATAACACTAGCGGTCACTTCTTTATGCGTACCGAGCTTGAAGGTTACTTCAATGATCAGACCTTTTTAGCCGACCTCGACCAAGCTTTACCAGAGGGTGCTAAGCGTAAATTGATAGGTTCAAATCGCAAACGAGTCGTCATTCTTGTCACCAAAGAAGCGCACTGCTTGGGTGACATCTTAATGAAGAACTACGACGGAAGCTTGGATGTTGAAATCGCAGCTGTCGTGGGTAACTACGATACTTTACAGAGCCTAACTGAGAAATTTGATATCCCTTATCACCACGTTTCTCATGAAGGATTGAATCGTGAAGAGCACGAGAAAAAGATGCTGGAAGTTATCGACCAGTACCAAGCAGATTACTTAGTTCTTGCTAAATACATGCGTGTACTGACTCCTTCTTTTGTCGAAAAGTACCACCACAAGATTATTAATATTCACCATAGTTTCTTGCCCGCTTTCATTGGTGCTAAACCATACCAGCAAGCTTATGAGCGCGGTGTAAAGATCATTGGCGCCACAGCGCACTTTGTGACTAACGATCTCGATGAAGGTCCAATCATCAAGCAAGACGTTATTCCAGTGGATCACAACTTTAGCGCGCAAGATATGGCGCAAGCGGGTCGTGACGTTGAAAAGAACGTATTGAGCAAAGCCCTCAACAAAGTACTCAATGATCACGTCTTTGTTTATGGCAATAAGACCGTAATCCTTTAAGACGCACAGATACGAAAAAGGTCTCTTCGAAAAGAGACCTTTTTTTATGATAATCAGATCGTAAATTACAACTTAACTGCCAGCTCTACACCTTGCTTAATTGCTCGCACCGCATCCAATTCACCTGCGTAATCAGCACCACCTATCACATGAAGTTTCTCGCCTAATAGGTGCCATTGATTTTCAAATGGACGAACCGATTCCTGACCCGCACAAATGATAACCGTATCGGCATCGAGCAATTGTTGCTTGTCATCGACACTGATATGTAAGCCTTGCTGATCTATCTTGTCATAGCTCACGCCGCCTAGTAGGTTCACGCCACGTTTCTCTAAAGTACGTTTATGAATCCAGCCCGTTGTTTTACCCGGCCCTTTACCAACGCGACCTTTACGTCGCTGGAGCACCCACACGGTTTTATCACTCATTGAATCCGGATAAGGATAGAGTCCTCCAGGATGGGAGATTTCTTTATCAATTCCCCACTCATGCAACCAATCATCCAAATTGTGGCCAGCAGGTTCAGTCAACATGGTCGCCACATCCACCCCAATGCCACCAGCGCCGACAATCGCAACCTTGTTACCAACGTAGGTCTTCTCTTTGATAAGCGTCTGGTAGTCGACCACTTTTTCTGGCGTTTCGATACCATCAATTTTAACCTTGCGCGGCTCTACCCCTGATGCCATCACCACTTCATCATATTCAGCAAGAAGGTCGTAATTGGCATCGGTTTCAAGGTGAAGCTTCACCCCTGTCTCATCAATTCTATTGGCAAAGTAGCGAATCGTTTCTCTGAACTCTTCTTTACCCGGAATTTGCATCGCTAGACGGAACTGCCCACCAATTCTGTCATTACGCTCAAACAGGTCAACATGATGCCCTCTTTCAGCTAATGTTGTCGCACACGCCAATCCAGCAGGCCCTGCACCAACAACGGCAATATTCTTTTTCACATCGGTCGGTGTCACCGTTAGTTCTGTTTCTCGACAGGCAAGTGGATTAACTAAGCAACCAGCTCGTTTGCCTTTAAACACATTGTCTAGACACGCTTGGTTACAACCGATACACGTATTAATCATTTGAGAGCGATTTTGCTCAGCTTTAATCACAAAATGAGGGTCAGCAAGGAACGGACGTGCCATAGAAACCATATCGGCATGGCCACTGGCGAGAATATTTTCGGCTTCCTCTGGGGTGTTAATACGGTTACAAGTCACAATAGGCACATTGACATGAGGGCGTACCTTTTCTGTTACCCAAGTAAATGCCCCGCGTGGCACCTGAGTCGCGATAGTTGGAATACGAGCCTCGTGCCAACCAATGCCCGTATTGATAATCGTCACACCGGCATTTTCTAGCTCTTTTGCCAGCATAACCACTTCCTCAAAAGTACTGCCTTCTTCAACCAGATCGAGCATTGAAAGGCGGAAAATGATGATGAACTCTTTTCCTGCTGCTTGGCGTATCGCTTTCACTACTTCGAGAGGGAAACGAATGCGATTTTCATAACTACCGCCCCATTCGTCATAACGTGTATTGGTGCGCTTACAAATGAACTGATTCAGCAAGTAACCTTCTGAGCCCATAACTTCAACGCCATCGTAACCCGCTTGCTGAGCGAGTGCTGCGCTGTTGGCGAATGCATCAATGGTCTTTTTGATTTGACGGGTGCTCATTTCACTTGGCGCAAAACGAGCGATTGGCGCTTTAATCGAAGAGGCACTTTGAGCAAAAGGGTGCATCGCGTATCGGCCAGCATGAAGCAACTGAAGCGCGATTTTACCACCATGTTGATGCACGGCTTCAGTAACAACTTTATGTGCTTTGGCGTGTTTTGCTTTGCTAAACTCAGCACTAAATGGATGTAATCGACCACGTAGATTCGGTGAAAATCCGCCTGTTACAATGAGCCCTACACCACCTTTTGCACGTTCTGCGTAAAAGGCTGCGAGCTTACCCAGCCCTTCTTTATGTTCTTCTAATCCGGTGTGCATAGAACCCATTAACACTCGATTGCGTAGTTGGGTAAATCCTAGATCCAGTGGCTGAAGTAAATTCGGGTACATGGTAGACATCACTTTACTCTTTTATTGTTGTGGTCTGACCACAATATGAAGAGCTTAAATAAAAATCAAACACCCGTTTACATTTTTGTAACACCGATCAATCTTCTGGTTGTTTGGGTATACTAGTTTAAGTAGGATGGAACTTATCTGAACTTAAATGCTCATAGAGCGGATAAGCCTTAATCTGCGGTTTCCGTAGCGGAGAAAAAATGAAAAAAATATTTAAATTCGTTGGCCTGTTTTTTAAAGGGATTTGGAAGCTCATCACTTTCATTCGTCTTGCCCTCGTCAACCTGATCTTTTTAGCGAGTATCGGCGTCATCTATTTCATCTACACTAGTGCAGATACACCAACGCCAACAGTGCCAAAAGAGTCGGCACTTATTCTGAATATCTCAGGACCTATCGTCGAACAGCCAACCTATGTAAACCCTATGGATTCATTAACAGGATCTTTCTTTGGTCAAAGCCTACCTAAAGAAAACGTCTTGTTCGACATTGTAGACACCATTCGTCACGCCAAAGATGACTCCCAAGTGAGTGGTATTGTCTTAGCACTGCGTGATATGCCAGAAACCAACCTGACTAAGCTACGTTACATTGCGAAAGCATTGAATGAGTTTAAAGCCTCTGGCAAGCCTATTTATGCTGTTGGCGATATGTACAACCAAAGCCAATACTATCTCGCAAGCTACGCAGACAAAATCTATCTCGCTCCAGACGGCGCAGTGATGCTCAAAGGCTACAGTGCTTATACTCTGTACTATAAAACCCTGCTAGAAAAACTAGATGTGAATACACATGTCTTCCGAGTCGGTACTTACAAATCCGCTATCGAGCCGTTTGTACGTGACGACATGTCTAAAGAAGCCAAAGCGTCAGCCTCGCGTTGGCTTGGACAGCTTTGGGGCGCATACGTAGATGACGTTGCAACAAATCGCCAGCTCTCCGCTGATGCAATTACGCCAGATATGGATGAGTTCCTAGCGCTGCTCAAAGAAAACCAAGGCGACCTTGCTGCTCTTTCACTCAATGTTGGCTTAGTTGATGAGCTCGCAACACGCCAACAAGTGCGTAAACAGCTAATCGATGTCTTCGGTAGCAATGGAGAAGATAGCTACAACTACGTTGATTATTACGAATATCAATCAACCATGAGCCCAAGCTTTGACTTAGCGGCAGACGATATTGCTGTGGTAGTGGCAAGTGGTTCTATTATGGATGGCTCTCAGCCACGCGGTACGGTTGGTGGTGATACGGTAGCAGCCCTTCTGCGCCAAGCGCGCAACGATGACAAAGTGAAAGCGGTTGTTCTGCGTGTAGACAGCCCGGGCGGTAGTGCATTTGCCTCTGAAGTGATCCGCAATGAAGTTGACGCGCTTAAAGAAGCGGGTAAACCTGTGGTGGTCTCTATGTCGAGCTTAGCCGCCTCTGGGGGTTACTGGATCTCAATGAGTGCTGACAGCATTGTTGCACAGCCAACGACACTGACAGGTTCGATTGGTATCTTTAGTGTTATTACCACCTTTGAAAAAGGGCTTAACAAGCTAGGTATCTACACTGACGGTGTGGGCACATCACCATTCTCTGATGTTGGTGTTACGACAGGGCTTTCAAAAGGTGCTTCGCAAGCCTTCCAAATGGGCATCGAGCATGGCTACAACCGATTTGTCGGCTTGGTGAGTCAAAATCGTGAGATCCCTCTTGATAAAGTGGATGGTGTTGCTCAAGGCCGAGTTTGGACAGGACAAGATGCGTTAGAGCTTGGTTTAGTTGATAAAATTGGCGACTTTGATGATGCTGTGGCGTTAGCCGCTAAAATGGCTGAAGTAGAAAACTACAACTTGTATTGGGTTGAAGAGCCGCTTTCACCAGCACAGCAATTTGTCCAAGACTTTATGAATCAAGTTAGCGCATCATTAGGTATCAATGCCACAGCGTTGCTGCCAGCAGCACTACAACCTGTAGCGACACAAGTGATTCAAGATGCCAATATGCTGCAAAGCTATAACGATCCTAAAGGTCAGTACGCTTTCTGTTTAAACTGTCAGGTTCAGTAGTCATTAACTCTGGTCAGACCTAGATTAGTTTCACAGCGACTACAATGCTGAGTATCAAGATAGGGGGATTCCTGTGCGGGAGCCCCCTTTTTATTGGCTTGGATTAATATATAATCCCACGCTCTGTTCCCCCTACAATTAACTGGTTTCAAAGCAATGGCAAGAAAACATATTTATATCGCCTACACTGGCGGTACCATTGGTATGCAAAAATCCCATGATCACGGTTATGTCCCAGTCGCTGGCTTCATGGAAAAACAACTAGCAAGCATGCCAGAGTTCCACCGTCCAGAAATGCCTGAGTTTACCATTCATGAGTATGACCCACTTATCGACTCATCGGATATGACACCAGCAGATTGGCAGCAAATTGCTGACGACATCCGCGCTAACTATGATAAGTACGACGGTTTTGTCATCTTGCATGGCACCGATACCATGGCTTACACCGCCTCTGCGCTTTCGTTCATGCTCGAAAACCTTGGCAAGCCTGTTATCGTCACTGGTTCACAGATTCCTCTGGCGGAACTTCGTTCTGATGGTCAAGCAAACCTGCTCAATGCGCTGCACATTGCCGCTAACTACCCAATTAATGAAGTGACCTTGTTCTTCAACAATAAGCTTATGCGTGGCAACCGCAGCACTAAATCTCATGCTGATGGTTTTAACGCCTTTACGTCACCAAACCTACCGCCACTGCTTGAAGCGGGTATCAATATCCAAATTAGCAGTGAGATTGAGGTGGGTGCTAAGCCGGAAGGTGAGTTCAAAGTTCATGACATCACACCGCAGCCAATCGGTGTCATTACTATGTACCCTGGTATTTCGCACGAAGTGATCCGTAACACGCTACTGCAACCTGTTAATGCCATGATATTACTGACGTTTGGGGTAGGTAACGCACCGCAGAACCCTGAGCTGTTAGGCCACCTGAAAGATGCGTCTGAACGTGGTGTTATTGTCGTTAACCTAACTCAATGTTTAGCTGGTAAAGTCAATATGGGTGGTTATGCAACAGGCTGTGCTCTTGCTGAAGCGGGTGTTATCAGCGGTTACGATATGACACCAGAAGCTGCGCTGGCGAAACTTCACTTTCTACTTAGCCAAGGTCTTAGCTACGATCAAGTAAAAGTGAAGATGCAGCAAGTTTTACGCGGAGAGATGAGTATCTAATCTCGATACGCGACAAACATGATACCAATCGGGATAATATAGGTAATCAGATATTTATTTTGGTTGGTATTTAAAAAGCGTCACATTGTGGTGACGCTTTTTTAGCTATTGAGAAGATGCCTGCAACGTCACATCAGTATAAGCACTGTAGGCATCAAGCATAACATGGTAAGTGCCTGGCGCAGCTTGGTTGAAGCGACAAGTCTCACTGTTGCCATTGCGATAAGGTCGACAATCCCAATTTGACTTCGATGCTGGAGAGCCGAACTTAACATAGAGGTCAACATCACCACTGCCTCCTTGAGTTGTAAAGGTTAAGCTCTTTTGAGTAGCAAGTTCAAAGGTGTAACTTTGCTGACTTGAGCGTACTCCAAATAACCCTGTTTTTGGCACGCCATCTTTGAGTACATTATCAAGAGGAGGCTCAATATCGGATGCATTCGCTAGTTCAACCACATACGATAGTCCAAGCTTAGTGAACTTCACTGCGTGTCCGCCCGTTGGGTCAGAATTCTCTAGTGTATCTTGAGAAGTATGAATCTTAGGGTTGTAGTCATTAAACTTAGATTCAAATGGCATTGCCGCAGAGTAACCCGCATTATGCCAAGAGGCATGATCTGAACATGCGTAACCACATCGATCATATCCATAAGTCAAACTTGGAAGATACGTATCAATTAAGCTTGCTAAAAACTGAGTCAGGTTACTGTCGGTGTAGTCTGTAATAAAGACGATGTCCTCTGCAGATCCTTTGTAGTTAGTCATATCCAGTTGCAATACAGAAACGACATTTTTGCCCTGAGCTTTATAGCGATTTGCAATGTCTTGAGACCCTCTCAAACCAACCTCTTCTGCCGCATATGCCATAAAGGCAACGGAACGTTTGGGCTTAAAGTTGTTCTCAGCTAACACTCGAATAATTTCACTCACACTAGCGATCCCTGAAGCATCATCGTCCGCACCTGGAGCAATTGTGTGTTCATCTGTGTGTGAGCCAATTGTAGAATCTAGATGCCCACCAACGATCACCCACTCATCAGGCTTTTCACTACCTTCGATAGTTAGAACAACCGATTTTTGGTTGTATCCTGAGTGAGCAATTTGTTCTACGTTTGCCTTTGTCATCGACGAAGCTAAGTTTCGCCATTCATTGGCTATCCAATCTGAGGCTTGTGCTCCTGATGTTGTAGTGTAAAAACGGTTATTGAAGCTTGTTAAAGAACGGATTGTGTTGGTGAGTTGCGATGCACTGACCAATGGTAGCCAAGCATTGAGGGTCGACTGCTGGGAAGGCTTGGGTAATATGAACTGCGCCCTGCTTTGTGGCATTGCGCTCGCGGCCATGGCGCTTTGCGCTGAAGCATGAACCATATAGCCGCCGCATCGGTGATGCTCTTCATGCATGTTATGCGACAGCTCAGCCAGATGAGCAGTCTCAACTTGTCCAACCCACACGTCACCACTGCTCGCAATTGAGTGAGGCAGAATAGATTCTGCTTGCGCTTTCGCGACGGTACTAGCAGCATCGGCACCAATAGAAATCCAAACTTTATCTTCTGCATAAACATTTAAGCATGCCGTAGTTAATGCCATCGCCAAAAGCGTTTTTGTATATTTCATTATCCTCTCCAAAGGGGTTTTAAGCCCTAAAAAGTTAGAATAATTATTCAAACATTGAGAAATATTGCTTTTAAATCAGTTTGTAGAGAAAAGTTGTCACCGTTTTATCAATAGATAAGCTGAATGGTTAACGTGAAATAGATATAAAAAAGGCGACTCACTGAGCCGCCTTTCATTACTAACTTTGGCTATTAGCCGATGTGCGTTGCGCCGCCCATGTACTTCTGTAGTACAACAGGGATTGCGATACGGCCATCTGCTTCTTGGTTGTTTTCTAGAATAGCAACCATGGTACGACCTACTGCTAGACCTGAACCGTTTAGTGTGTGCACTAGCTCTGGCTTCTTCTCGCCCTTACGACGGAAACGCGCTTGCATACGGCGAGCTTGGAAGTCCCACATGTTTGAACAAGATGAGATCTCACGGTAAGTCTCTTGAGCTGGAACCCAAACTTCTAGGTCGTAAGTCTTACGCGCGCCGAAGCCCATGTCACCCGTACATAGAACCACTTTACGGTAAGGAAGCTCTAGAAGTTGCAGAACTTTCTCAGCGTGACCAGTTAGCTCTTCAAGTGCATCCATTGAATCTTCTGGCTTAGTGATTTGTACAAGCTCAACTTTGTCGAACTGGTGCATACGAATCAGACCACGAGTATCACGACCGTAAGAGCCCGCTTCAGAACGGAAACATGGCGTATGCGCCGTCATCTTCAATGGCAAGTCTGCTTCATCAGAAATAGTGTCACGAACCATGTTTGTCACTGGCACTTCAGCAGTAGGGATTAGAGACAGTTTACGTGGCTCTTCATCGTTTACTTTCTCTTCTAGCGGCTCAGTGTGGAACAGGTCTTTACCAAACTTAGGTAGCTGACCAGTACCAAATAGGCTGTCAGAGTTCACTAGGTATGGCATGTACATTTCTGTGTAGCCATGCTCATCTGTGTGAAGGTCTAGCATAAACTGAGCGATTGCACGGTGCAGACGCGCAAACTGGCCTTTCATCACGATAAAACGAGCACCAGTAATTTTTGTCGCGCTAGCGAAATCTAAACCACCACCAAGCTCACCCAGATCAACGTGATCTTTCAATTCAAAGTCGTAAGTTTTTGGCTCACCCCAACGAGAGATTTCAACGTTGTCATCTTCGTCTTTACCCGCAGGTACATCGTCAGCTGGTAGGTTAGGAACAGAAAGCGTGATCTCTTCAAGTTTAGCCATTACTTCATCAAGTTCAGCTTTTTTAGCGTCAAGATCGCTACCTAGAGTACCGATTTGCTTCTTGATCTCTTCTGCGCCTTCTTTGTCACCAGCTGCCATTTTTTGGCCGATTTGCTTGGAGATGGAGTTACGCGTGGATTGTAAATTTTCAACTTCTACTTGAATCGACTTACGTTGCTCTTCAAGTGTACGGATTGTCTCTACGTCTAGCTTAAAGCCACGACGCGCTAGTTTTGCAGCTGTATCATCCAGCTCTGTACGAAGTAATTTAGAATCCAGCATTGTTAATCCTATGCTTTTTTAGTAGTGAAATCGCGCTTAAGCATCGTGCTCATACGCTAAAAATATTAACCGAACAAATGTATCTAAAATGGAAGCTTATTCATAGCGCTTTTGTGGGCTTTTTGCGTCTAAACTAGCCAAGTAATCTAACTTTTCGCCAATTTTGGTTTCTAAGCCGCGGTTGGTCGGATAATAGTAGCGCGTTTCTGCCATTTCAGGTGGTAGGTAACGCTCTCCTGCCGCATACGCTCCCGGCTCATCATGGGCATAACGATACTCCGCGCCATAGCCGAGATCTTTCATCAAACTGGTAGGTGCATTGCGAAGATGTGGCGGAACTTCATACTCAGGCTCGTTGTGTGCGTCGCGAAGTGCTTGTTTCCACGCCGTGTAGACCGCATTACTCTTTGGCGCACAGGCAAGGTAGACAATCGCTTGTGCAATCGCTCGTTCACCTTCCGCAGGTCCAACACGGGTAAAGCAATCCCAAGCCGATAGTGCTACCTGCATTGCTCTTGGATCCGCATTACCAATATCTTCTGATGCAATCGCCAGTAATCGTCGGGCAATATAAAGCGGGTCACAACCTGCGGCAATCATCCTCGCTGACCAATAAAGCGCAGCGTCAGGGTTTGAGCCTCGGATAGATTTATGTACCGCTGAAATTAAGTCGTACCAAATGTCGCCTTTGTTATCAAAACGAGAGACTTTTTCCCCAGCAACTTCAGCCAGTAGCTGCAAAGTAATTTCTTTGTCGCCTTGGTCATCTTCTTGAGCCATATCGTATAACAGCTCAAGATAGTTAAGAGACATTCGCGCATCACCATTAACCAGCTCCGCTAGTCTATCGAGAACGTTATCGGCAAACTTCGCCGATATCTTGCCTAAACCACGCTCTGAGTCGGAAATCGCCTGCTGCAACGCTAAATGAATATCTGCGGTAGATAAGGAAGTGAGCTTATATACCCGAGCGCGAGACAACAGTGCGTTGTTTAACTCGAATGAAGGGTTTTCAGTCGTCGCGCCGATAAAGGTCACCGTGCCATCTTCAATATGAGGAAGAAACGCATCTTGCTGAGACTTGTTAAAGCGGTGTACCTCGTCAACAAACAAAATAGTCCGACGACCACCCAATTTATTTTCACGCGCTTTTTCAATTGCTGCCCGAATCTCTTTAACCCCAGACGTCACAGCAGAGACTCGCTCCACTTCGGCATTGGCGTAGTTAGCAGCCACTTCCGCCAGCGTGGTTTTTCCTGTACCAGGCGGCCCCCAAAGGATCATTGAGTGAATATGGCCCGCTTCTAGCGCTCGTCTAAGTGGCTTGCCCTCTCCCAGAACATGTTGCTGACCTATGTATTGGTCTAACGTTTCTGGGCGCATTCTAGCGGCAAGGGGACGAAAATCTTCATCCCCAGAAAAATCCAATGAGTAGTTACTCACATTTAATTCCTTTGGTCATCGACCTCAACACCTTCTGGCACAACGAAAGTAAATCGTTCTGATTTTGGCTTACTGAGAACAATGTTGTTGAAGACAAAGTTACTTTGCTGACCATCTTGCTCTACAACACTAAAACCTTGTACCGCGCCCTTGGCATCAATCTTCAGCTTGAATTGACCTTGATTAGAGTCCACTGCGCTTGGCGTTAGCGTAAATGTATCGCCATTCTGCTCAACGTTGTAGTTATCCCAGTCGCTAGCACGATTACGAGTCAGCAGAACAAAAGGCGTTTGCTCAGTTGCTTGCTCTTGCCAGTAAATGCTCACTTGCTCGATAAACGGGCTGTAGTACCACAAAGATTTACCATCTGAGACAAGGACATTTTCGTCAGGCGTTGTTGTTGTCCAACGAAACAAACTTGGGCGAGCAATTTCAACATTGCCCTCACCTTCCATTACGACGTCGCCTTCTGGGCTAATTAGCTGCTGAGAAAAGTCAGCGCTAAAACCTTCATTTTTCTGTAATCGTTTGCTCAATTCGTCTTTTGGCGCTGCCATCACTGAAAAGCTCATCAGTAGTAATGCGGCAAATTTCTTCATTAACATTCTTCCTAGTTGTGCACGTTTGGCTTTGTTATATCGCGATTGAATAACCAGTTTGACCGAATAAAGTTAACTTGGTTCGATTTAACGAATTCAATAACTTAACAGCCGCAGCATTGCTTGAACTTCTTACCACTGCCACACGGGCAAATATCGTTACGGCCAATGTCTTTGTATGGGTTAACGCTTTGAGATTTAGCCCCCATCATTGCTTCATCTGCCGCTTGTGCGACTTCAGATATCATCAAGTCAATTTTCGGAGACATCTCTTCAAGCGCTGGTGGTGTTTCTATACCCGACGCTTTCATCTGTTCGTGAGTTTGTTCTTCATCAATGGCTAACATTAGCGTCGTTAACAGAGCTTGCAGCATCCGCAGCGTACCATCACCAAGATTTACCTCTGCCCACTGCTCTTCAACCGTAGGCCAAAGCGTCATAAAACCTTCGGCAAAATCGGCTAACTGCTCACGCTGGTTCGACTCATCCAACAGAGCGAGAAGCGAGTACTCATTGCGTTTTAAATAGCTATATTGCTGGTTAATATGGGTTTCGACATCGGCTCGTGCGCTATCAGACTGCTCGGCAAACACAGACGGCAGCCAAGTTTCAGGAGCTAAAGGCTTGGTTGCCATGTTTGCAGCCAGTATTAGACCTTCAATAAACAGTGGGGACTCTTCAGTAATTGAGCCTTCGAGTGCCAGTAATTGATACTTCATTATCTTAATCTAGTTTTAACCATAGTTTGGGCGCATTATACCCCTAAGCAAGGCTTGGGGTCACTTCGATACTTTACTCCCTGATTTGATAACCTCTCCTTGTGGTAATTCGACACTCTTCCCGTCACGGCTAGCACTCATATTTGTACCTAGCCTTTTTTCTCACCGCCACTTATTTCTCTTTGAGAATTTGCTCAATAGGTGCATTATTCGCCAATGAAACATTTTCTTACATCCTATTGATAGGTCGTTGTCATCAATATGAAAAGATCTTCTACACGCGGCTTCACGCTGATTGAACTGGTTGTTGTGATTGTAATTTTGGGCGTACTGGCTGTAACAGCTGCACCAAGATTCCTTAATTATCAACGTGATGCTCATATTGCTCGTGCCGATGCTGCGTTTGGCGCTTTTGCTAACTCAGTGCAGCTCTATCAAGCAAAATGGTTAACTCAGGGTGAACCAGAAACACCCGTTAGCTATGGCTCTGGCACTATTTACCCTTCGACGCCTGGCTACCCAATGTCGGTCGGCAGTGCGCCTGTTGACCCAACGGTAGGCCCAATTCGCGGCAGTGACTGCGTCGCAATGTGGAATGCGCTAATGCAAGTTGACTTAACAATTCGCCCGCTCACAACCACGGTACTGCCATCAGATACCGATATCGTCTCTTGGTACACCTCTAGCAACCAATGCACCTATTACTACACCACGGGTTATAGCGATGGTGAAGAAATGCCACTGTTGCTCTACTCCCCACTAACAGGAGTGATTGAAAAAACCACTGGCAGGAATAATGCTTAGACTTCTTAGTGCGAAATCTCTAAAATCACGCCTCTTAATTTAAGACTGATTGTGTGAGAAGAGCGGTATGCGACTAGTGCTAGGCCCGATGGAGGGCGTGTTAGATCATTTGATGCGCGAGATTTTGACAGATATCAATGACTACGATTTATGTGTCACTGAGTTTGTCCGCGTGGTTGATCAACTTCTCCCTGACCATGTTTTCCATCGCCTGTGTCCCGAACTAGAGCAAGGCTCGCAAACTAAATCTGGTGTGCCTGTCCATGTTCAATTGCTCGGACAAGATCCAAATTGGATGGCAGAAAATGCGATTAAAGCGGCACAATTGGGCGCAAAAGGGATCGACCTTAACTTTGGTTGTCCTGCTAAGTTAGTCAACAAAAGCAAAGGGGGCGCAGCGCTATTGCAGCACCCTGAACTGATTCACAACGTCGTTAAAGCTTGTCGTGAAGCAGTCCCTTCACACACTCCAGTCACCGCTAAAATTCGCCTAGGCTGGGACAACCCAGAAGATTGTTTCGAGATTGTCGACGCGATTCAGTCTGCGGGAGCCAATGAACTAACCGTGCATGCCCGCACCAAAACGGGTGGTTACAAGGCAAGTGAAATCAAATGGGATTACATCAACCAAATTCGTCAGCGCTTTTCGATTCCGTTGATCGCAAATGGCGAGATTTGGAATTACCAAGATGGCCAAGCTTGTATGGAGACAACGGGTGTCGATTCACTTATGGTATGTCGCGGCGCATTTAATGTGCCGAACCTAGGTAACGTTGTGAAGCACAATCACACCGTGATGCCTTGGTCTGAGGTAGTCGAACTGCTGCTAGTTTACTCTCAGTATGAGATGAAAGGTGATAAAGGGCTCTACTATCCGAACCGCGTTAAGCAATGGTTCTCTTATCTGCGTCATCAATACCCACAGGCCGATGCTTTATTTAGAGAAATTCGTACTTTTAATAAGGCTGCTCCGATTGTTGAGCACATCACTCGCTATCGTGACGAGTTAGCCGCTTAAAACACCAGCTTGTTTTTACCACTGGTTTTCGCCTGATAGAGCTTTTCATCTGCAGCTTTGAACAACTTATCAAAGCTGCCTTGCATACCTTCTTGAATCACTTCAACACCGCCAGACACAGTAAATCCACCTTCAACCACCTGATGAGACTGAGAACGGATAGTGTGATGGACTCGGTTGATACTCTTCTTCAGCGCCTCGATGTTGTTACCCGACAGATAGATAACAAACTCTTCTCCACCAATACGCGCCGCGGCATCACTACCGCGTATGCTCCGTGAGATCGCTTCTGCCATATAGGTGATCACACGATCCCCTACGTCATGCCCATAGGTATCGTTAATCGCTTTAAAATCATCAATATCGAGGACGGCTAATACCGCATATGGAGCGTTGGAGCTACCTTGCAAAAAATCTTCTAAGCCACGGCGATTAAGTAACCCTGTCATCGGGTCTTTCGCAGCCAACTCTTTAAAGTAGCCATGTTCAACGCGCGTATTGATGAAAAAGAGAACGATAACCGAGAAAACATAAATAAGCAGGGTAACAACTAAGCTATACCGCTCAAACGAGACAAAGTTGCCAATCTCTTTTGGCAAATCAAACAGATAATATAGTGAGTGCTCACCGACTACCCCATCAATTGATATCGCTTTTAACCGAAGCGCATTGTCTGGTGGCGCAATTCTCGCACTATCAATAATGCTCAGATTTCCCGCCAATTTCCCTTGGCTATCAAGTAACTCATCATAAGAGAGATCTACAGACAGCATCCCCTGATGAACACCTTTATTGAACACAGGCATAGTCATGCTCATCACTAGATCGCTCGTCGTCGCAATAGGTGCGGGACCGGATAAGGTGACCAAATCTCGGTTAAACGCCGTTTGATGCCAAAATGGACGCACTTTAATGGTATTGAGTAACTCTAGGGTAATGCTTTTGGCATAAGTATCGGGAGAAGACATGATATAGCCCTCTTTGTCGATGTAATGAATACCCAACAAATAGGAGTCAATATCATGCAAAAAAGAGAGTACAGGCGCTAATGAGACCTGACTAGAAACTCTCTGATAAGCTTCGCTTGAGGGGTCACATAACGAAGCTTCACCCACCAACATGTAATTGATATCAACCGCTGGGATTTCTTGAGCGCGTCCATCAGAAAGCAAAGCCGCATCAATTGGCCACATCTGACATAAATCATCTTTGACCTGTCGATTATGTTCAACTAAAAGAATGTAATTGGACTTTGAGTAGTTGGAAAAGCTGTAGTCGAGCGCTGAAATCACTTTCGCCGCTCTAGATAAAACAGCATTCACACGCTCATACTCGGTATCAATGTCTCGATTTACAGAGTCGTAGTAGTTTTTGATCGTCAAAGCCAAAACGATCACAGCAATTACCAAAGGCATCAAGAAAACAAACTTTAAACTGAAATGTCGGTTAACTTGCATTCCTTTACTACTCATATAGAAACCAAAAACTTAAAAAGCCCATCAATACTGTATTACAGCAGATAGGCTCAGCAGATAAATTGACGCTAATTGTGTCACAAATCAACATCATAAGTTGATTTATGACTGTCAGTAAATACCTAATTTAGCAATAGACTATCGTCAGCGAGCTCTTCTCCACGAACTTTAGTGAACATTTCAAGTAAATCTGGCACCTGCATATTGGCACGCTGCTCACCCGCCACATCAAGAACGATCTCGCCCTGATGGAGCATCACAGTACGATCACCACAGGCTAGCGCATCTTTCATTGAGTGCGTCACCATCATCACCGTCAAGTTAAACTCAGCGACAATTTTCTTGGTTAAGTCGATGATGAATGCCGCCATACGTGGGTCTAGCGCGGCGGTATGCTCATCGAGCAACAGCAGTTTACTATCGGATAAGGTCGCCATAACTAGACTCACTGCCTGTCGTTGACCACCCGAGAGGAGACCGATACTGTCACCTAAACGATCTTCTAGCCCTAGCCCCAAGATGCTGATTCGTTCTTGAAACAACTTGCGACGCTTGCTTGATAGCGACAAGCTCCAGCCACGCTTTTTGCCACGCATATAGGCAAGTGCCATGTTCTCTTCAATGGTGAGATCACCACATGTGCCTGCTAGTGGGTCTTGGAAAACACGCGCGCATTGCTGAGCTCGCTGGTCAACGGTACGCTTGGTCACATCCAAATCATCAATAATGACACTGCCGCCCACCATTGGGGTTTCTCCCG
Source organism: Vibrio tubiashii (assembly GCF_028551255.1). Classification (NCBI taxonomy): domain Bacteria; kingdom Pseudomonadati; phylum Pseudomonadota; class Gammaproteobacteria; order Vibrionales; family Vibrionaceae; genus Vibrio; species Vibrio tubiashii. The sequence continues at coordinate 2,202,162 of NZ_CP117029.1, forward strand.
TCACCGCGCCAAGCAGTGTGGATTTACCCGCACCATTTGAGCCAATTACGGTTAAAAACTGGTGCTCTGGTACTTCTAAGCTCACGCCGCGTAAGGCTCGATTTTCTAAGATAGTGCCCGGATTAAAAGTCACTTGAATATCTTCTAAACGAATCATGCTACTTCTCCTGACTCTTTGTCCTGCTTGATTGTTCTTTGACCATCAGCAGGAGGGCTAAGCTTTTTTGATTTGAGGTTTCCTTTAATCTTTGGTGCGATAAGGGCTGCCGCTACTAGCACTGCGGTCACTAAGTTTAAATCCGACGCTTGTAACCCAAACATTCCAGTACTCAACGCGAAGGCTACCGCTAAACGGTATAGCACTGAGCCAACGATAACCGCCACAACCGCTACCCAGATCTTTCTACCGGGAATCAAGGTTTGCCCTAGAATCACCGCAGCTAGGCCAACAACGATAGTACCGACCCCTGACGTGACATCGGCAAAACTATTGGTTTGAGCAAATAAGGCACCTGCGAAACCCACAAACCCGTTCGATAGCGCTAAACCAAAGTAAGTATAAAACGCCGTACTCGCCCCTTGAGCCGAGACCATGCGTGCATTGACACCTGTCGCTCTAAGTCCAAGGCCAAAATCACTGTTTAATAACCTCACCACTAGCCAGCCCGATATCAAAACCAAGATTCCGACAATCAACGGACGAATCAGCATAGGATCACCGATGGCTTCAAACGGGGTCAAAATCGTCTCTTCCCCAAGTAAAGCAACGTTAGGCCTACCCATAATTCTGATGTTGATTGAGAACGCGGCGATCATCGTCAAGATAGAAGCAAGCAAATGAAGAATGCCACAACGCACCGCCAAGAACGCAGTCACCCAGCCCGTTGCCGCACCGGCTAAAATTGCCATAAACGTCGCCAGCCAAGGGTTAATCCCCGCCACTATAGCCGTTGCAGCCACGGCCGCCCCCATAGGAAAGCTACCGTCAACACTTAAGTCTGGAAAATCAAGTACGCGAAAGGTGAGATAAACGCCCAGAGCAACAAGGCCATATAGCAAGCCAATTTCTAGAGCGCCAAAAAATGCAAAAGCAGACATACCAACTCCCTTTTCTGCTAGAGATCAAAACGCCTCAAGCATGTATTGCACACACTTGAGGCTAAGGTTTATTTCACGCTTGTTGCACGGTCTAGAACAGATTGAGGAATAGAAACACCTAGCTTAGTTGCTGCGCTCTTATTGACCACCAGATCAGAGCCTTTAGCGACTTTTACATCCAGTGAGCCTGGGTTAGAACCTTCTAAAATTGCCGCAACATAATCTGCGGTTTGTACGCCCACTTGGTAGTAATCAAAACCTAAGCTCGCAATGGCACCTTTGTCGACATAAGAAGTCGCCCCGCCAAGTACTGGGGTCTTAGCTTGGTTTGCCGCCACAATCATACCTTCGATGGCACTCGCAACTGTGTTATCCGTTGGAGCATAAAGAACATCTGATTTTGCTGCGATGGCTTGAGTTGCCGATTGGACGTCAGCACTTTTCAGCGCCGTTGCTTCAATCACTTCAATACCCTGCGCTGATGCACTTTGTTTTAGTAGCTCAACTAGGGTAACTGCGTTTGCTTCACCAGGGTTAAATACCACGCCGATAGACTTAGTATTTGGCAAGATTTCTTTAATTAGCTCAACGTGCTGACTTACAGGAGACAAGTCAGAAAGACCGGTAACGTTTTTACCTGGTTGCTCTAGCTGTTTAACTAGTTTTGCGCCTACCGGGTCCGTTACCGCAGTAAAGACAACCGGAATGGAGCGCGTTGCAGAGACCAAAGCCTGTGCGGTTGGCGTAGCAATACCGACTAATACATCTGGCTTCTCACCAACATATTGGCGGGCAATCTGCACCGCAATCGCTGGATTGCCTTGCGCAGTTTTATAGTCAAATTCAAGGTTTTTGCCCTGCTCGTAACCTTTAGCTTTTAAGCCATCGATTAAGCCTTGGCGTGTAGCATCCAATGCTGGGTGCTCAACGATCTGAGAAACGGCGACTTTCGCTGTTTTCGCCATAATGCTAGCGGATGAGAGTAATGCGACACCTGCAAGAGCGGCAGTTGCAATGACTTTTGCTGCTTTCATCTTAACTCCTTGATGTAATACCAACGTCCTTGTTCGCTCAAACATCTATCCCTAAGCTTGATAGGCATTCACCTCGTCAGTTGTTTGCTTAGATGACACAGCGTAAGAGCCCGTTTGTTGAACTTGGTATAAGCAATAATGTTGTGTGAGGGTAGATTTAGTATTGTTGTTATTGCACAAAATATGTGCACATCAATATTATTACCAACATGCTGTTCAAAAGAAAAGCAACTTTTAACATTAAAGCAACAAAAGGAGAGCCGCGTTGTCGTTTACTGTTTCACGGCATGAATCAACAAGTTGCGCGGAGTTGTCTCTCTAGAACAAAACTCAGATAAGGTCACCTTGTAGCCTTGCTCTTGTAGGTAGAGCGCTTTATCTAGCACTAACCACAGCTCTAGCACACGACGAAAAGGTTGCTGTACCAAACTGATGCGTTCCATCTGCCAGTAGCGATCCTGACCTAATTGTTCATAGTAGCCAAAATCGACTTCCGGCAGATTGACTCCCTTCTGCTCACACGCCCAGCGACAAAAAGCGTCAAAACCTTGTGCCAACTGAGATTTTTTAATGCTAGGTACAGGTTGATAGGTGTCGATTTGCGTGATGTCGCGCATCAATAAGTCGAAGCCAAGACGATAGGTCATCTCTTCCATACGATGGCGTTTTACGCGTTCGCCCCCTGTTACCGTCTCCTGTAGAGGGATTCTGAGCTCTTGGCGCGTTAGAGTCAGTGTCGAAGCTCGGCCAAGCTCAGATAAGGCTTGATAAGTCTCGCTATTAACCAAGTGATAGCAACATGGTGATAAGGTCACCGCAGGAAGTTGCTTAGTCGTGGCATGGTCGATTAAAGAGACATGCAAATCACCGCAGGCATGCAAGGCAACCGCGTGTTGATTACTGTTGAATGCCACCTCGGCCTGCTCACTCAGCGCATCACCTTGGATGAACTGCATCGTGAGCCCCTGTTTGTCTGCCTCGCGTTGACCCGACTCGCACAGTGCTTGCTGATATTCAAAACTCGTTACTTTTTGTTGAGTTTGGCTTGCAAGAATTCGCCCGAGAAAGCCCTTGCCTGAACACCACTCAAGCCATTCACCACCATGATGGTTGTTAATAGCCGCTTCCCCCATCGAGAGAATTTGCGCTAATTTTCGACCGGGTACGCCACTTTCAACACCTCGTGCTAACTCTAGGCCTTTGTTGTCAATTTGTGGCAGTGTTGTCCATCCGTTAATCTGCTCAAGACAAGGTAGATAGCATGACATATCGTTAAGCAATGAAGCGTTGTCTTGCTTATAAGAGGTAATTTGCTCAGGGGAAAGACTCTCTAACCAAGCACACAATGCTGAGCTATGAGTAAGCCAAGGCAACGATTGTTGATCAGATAGAAAAAATGGCTCGAAGCGCCAGTAGGCTTGATGTTCAATCAAGAACTGATTGAGTGATTGGAATTGGTTTAACATGACTTCCCCCTAAACGGGTATTTTAGAGGGAAGCCAATCGAGATGCTAGCGTACCGGTAGATCGATATCTTTAAACATCTCTTCAATTTCAGCGTTTGATTTCAGTGACAAGGCTTGCTCCACCACAGGTCGAGTCAAGTGAGGCGCAAATCGCTCCATGAAATCAAACATGTAAGAACGCAAGAAAGTACCGCGTCTAAAGCCAATACTTGTCGTACTTGCACCAAAGATATGGCTCGCATCAATCGCGACTAAATCGGTATCTTGTTCTTGGTCGATCGCCATGCTTGCAATCACACCCACACCGATTCCCATGCGTACATAAGTTTTAATCACGTCAGCATCGGTGGCAGTAAACACCACTCGCGGCGTTAAACCGTACTTATTAAACGCAGTATCAAGCTCAGAACGGCCGGTAAAACCAAATACGTAAGTGACAAGCGGGTAGCTCGCTAAATCTTGAATCGTGACCTTCTCTTTTTGCGCCAATGGATGAGACTTAGGCACGACAATTGAGCGATTCCAGTGGTAGCACGGCAACATGATGGCGTCTTGGTACAAATGCAGCGCTTCTGTGGCGATAGCAAAGTTTGCCGTCCCTTTCGCAATGGCCTCGGACATTTGCGAAGGCGTACCTTGATGCATGTGTAGCGATACTTTTGGGTAGCGCGCAGTAAAGCCTTTAATCACATCTGGTAGGGCGTAACGAGCTTGTGTATGAGTCGTAGAAATATTCAGCGTACCCATTTCTGGATGAGTATGCTCACCCGCAACCGCTTTTATGCTCTCTACACGGGCTAAAATCTCTTGAGAGATGCGGATGATATCTTGTCCCGCACTGGTCACTTGAGTTAGGTGCTTACCACTACGTTCAAAAATTTGAATGCCCAGTTCGTCTTCTAATAAACGAACCTGTTTACTGATACCCGGTTGCGAGGTATATAAGCTCTCTGCGGTTGCTGATACATTTAGGTTATGGTTAACAACCTCAACAATATACTTCAATTGTTGTAATTTCATTCTCGACCTCGCAATCCCTTATCGACGCCCCATAGTGAGCAAATATAGTTTATAATATTTAGTTATAACGCCAATAGGTTTAAATTGATAGTCCAATCGCAATTAAGGTAAGGAAATACAGGCTGTTTTTGCGCCTGATTGCCCATTTTGCAATCAAATACTCAGAATGAGCTTTGCAATCAGAGTTTTCATTAATAAAATTTATCAATTGGGCGATAATACAAAACAGGTGCAGTAGCTTAGCGGAATCGTGTATGCTTACCTGCTAGCCATTACAAAAACATAAGATACGGAATTTATGAATATTGGTTTAATCATAGCTTTAGTTGCCATCTTACTTATTTTGATCCTTGGCTATAACATTATGCTCCAGTATAAAGTTAAAGCTGAAACGGCGCGAAAACAGGAAAGTTCCCGCTATTTGCAGATCATAGACGCAACCGAAGACCTCATCGGGCATGCCCATCATATGCCTTATAGTAAAGAGCTATTGATGTGTCTCAATACCCGTATTCTCGATGCATTGCAAAGCATGCATGAACTCGACCCGAAGAATAAGCAATTAGAGCAACGGGTTGAGCACGTAAAGCAACAGATTAAGCAGCTTGAAGAGAATTTCAAAGGTGGTGAAAGCGCAACCTTTAAAGTTCCATCAAGTGATAAACAAGCGATTGTTATGCTCAAGTTGGTTAAGCGCCTGCGCGACACTATTCGCAGCGAGCACAACAAAGGTCGCTTCGAAACCCAAGCGTACGTTGCAGAGAATGCTCGACTAGAAACCATTCAGATTCGCATCAATATTGAAAACGTTATTAAACGTTCCAATGATGCCATCGTTCGTGGTCAGCCAGGTACTGCTATTCAATTGCTGAAGAAAGGTCTCGATGCATTAAGTACTAAGAACGATAGCTACTCAACACAAGCTCGCGAGAAGCTACAGACCATGTACGATGAGCTTGAGACGAAACGCCAAAATCGCAATGCAGAAGAGCTTCATCAAATTGAAGAAGATCAACGCAAGGACGATATGGATGCGCTCTTTGGCGAAAAGAAAAAGTGGTAATATAATCCCACTCAACCTATTCAAAAAGGTCGCAATTGCGGCCTTTTGTTTTTAATTTAGCTGTAAAACCACAATGATTGAACTAGAACAATATCAGAGCTTACTGGAGCCGATTAATGGCTTCCTGCAATGCTCAACGCCAGATAAGTGGGTAGAAGAAGCTCGCAAGCCTGAAAACCTAAAAGTCGTTTTAATCGACCACTTGCTGTGTGAGCTTAAGGCTGGCCAGTCTGCCATGTACCTGATTCGCAAATACGCGGTAGATAAAGAGAGTGCGCATAGCTTGCTTGATTGGTTTAAGCCTTATGAAGACTTTGCTTATCGCAAGACCGGCAGTATTGAAACTCTGAAAGGCAAGAGCAATATCTCTAAAGCGATCATGGCCAAGTCTAACTCGCCTTATAGCCAAGATCTGATCGACAAAATGGTTCTATTGATTAAAGAAGAACTGCACCACTTCTATCAGGTGCTTGAAATCATGGACAGCAGAGATATCGCGTACGAGCCAGTTCAAGCCAGTCGCTACGCCAAAGGCTTGATCGCCAAGATGGCAACACACGAACCACAAACCTTGATTGATAAGCTTATTATTGGCGCCTACATTGAAGCTCGTTCATGCGAACGCTTTGCTAAACTAGCACCACATATGGATGAGGATATCGCTAAGTTCTACGTATCCTTATTGCGCTCAGAGGCTAGGCACTATCAAGACTATCTCACCCTCGCTGAAGATATCGCCGGCGAAGACATCAGTGAGCGCGTTGACTACTTCGGTAAACTAGAAGCAGAGTTAATCTCTTCACCTGATAGCGACTTTAAATTTCATAGCGGAGTTCCAGCTTAGCAAACTTGAACCTCCCCCTCTTCAAATCAAACAAGGATGCTTGTCAGCATCCTTGTATTGTTAGTTCTGATTGGATATTAGGTATCGAGTAATGCTTCACCTAATCCCGCCGCATATAACTTCTTACTGATCCGGTTAAGTGCTTCCGCGTGTTTTGGCTCAACCACTAAAGTGCCCTTACTTTTCAACACATCCATCATGGCTTCAACACAGTTAGCATCGTTATCAACACCATCTAATTTCGAGCGAATAAACTGGAACCAGTCTTCATCCATTTTCTTCTTCACTTTGTCGATAACTTCTTGGCTTACGACTTCGAACTGTTGGCGGTTGTCAAAAGAGTCCTGATTAGTCCGTGCTATATCATAAACGATATGAGCTTTCTTCTTCGCGATAAGCATACCGGGAATATTGAGCTGCAACTCTGCAATCTGTCCGTTACTCATTTTAAGGAAGAATTTGATATCTTTGTAACCGCTGCTATCAGGGGCCACATTGTGTTGCTCTAGATTACTGCCCCCTCGCGCCAGCTGATAGCGATCTTTGAGCGCTTTTTGGTGAGTAGCGACCGCTTTAAATTCTTCCGTACCACAAATAAACAACTTAGCACTCTGAAGGTCACGGAATCTTTTGACTTTAACAGTGATGCGCGCACAGTCTTTCAAATCTCCGACATCATTTGCTCGCACTCGTGTGGTGATTTTCGCTAATGCTCCGCTGTAGCTTTTAATCCCTCCATAAGCACCAGGAGGAAAGCTCACCTCAGCACCGAATGCGACTTTTAGCCTTTCTGCGAATGTATTGAGCTCAACCTGCGCTTGAATTATCTCTTTAAACATCAAAAACAGCTGCTTACGTTTCAGTTTGGCATTGGCCACTTGGTTTTTGCCGTGGAAATCCATCGCCTTAGTATTCAATACCTGTTTACCTGCTGCATTGGTTTCTAGGTACTGAGATAAGTCCTCATCAAGGTACTCGACTAAATGGGCATCGTCGGTAAGGATATCGTGCATGAGTTTGCACATTTTGCCTTCTTCAGTCTGTTGGAAACTCTTCGACTTTAGCTGCGCACGTAACTCAGCCAAGCTCGACTGATACTCGGTTTGATTGACAAGGCGAAACCCTTGCGAGAGGTGAGCGGATTGGTTGATTCTTTTTAAAACTTCCGCTTTAACTTTTGCGACATCTCCGACCGTCATTTTCTTGGTAACGGCGCCACCTAAAGCTTCACTGCCCACTGACGCGACTAACGTATCTGCCATTAATCCAACTCCTTCTCTAACGTTACGCTTGCGCGTATGATTCACACGGCAACTCATTCATTACATTGATTAAAGAAGATATTTGAACGTATAGACAGCGCAAGTGATGAGATTGAGATAAAGATCAGCAAATTAGCATGCGAATAGAGATAGAGGGTACAAAAAAAGCCAGCGAACGCTGGCTTTAGTAAGGGGTTACGCGAGAGTCGCGTTAATGTCTGCTAATACCGCTGCTGGATCGGCAGCTTGAGTAATCGGGCGGCCAATCACTAAGTAGTCAGACCCGGCTTGAATCGCATCAACTGGCGTCATAATTCGTTTCTGGTCACCAACCGCTGCGCCTGCCGGACGAATGCCAGGAGTCACAAGTTTAAACTCTTTACCTAGCTCGCTCTTAAGCATTGAAGACTCTTGTGCTGAACAAACCACACCATCTAGACCTGAGTTTTTGGTCAGGTTTGCTAGGCGAATAACCTGCTCTTGTGGCGCAATGTTTAAGCCAATGCCTGCTAAATCACTTTGTTCCATACTAGTTAGTACTGTCACACCAATGAGTAGCGGACGATCTTTACCATACGGTTCTAGGATCTCGCGAGATGCTGTCATCATGCGCTCGCCACCACTGGCATGTACGTTTACCATCCACACACCAAGCTCTGCCGCAGCGCGAACCGCTTTAGAACAAGTATTTGGGATATCGTGGAACTTAAGATCTAAGAACACTGAAAAGCCGCGCTTGTGCAATTCTTTGACGAAATCAGGACCAAATAGCGTAAACATCTCTTTACCTACTTTTAGTCGGCATGAGCTTGGGTCAATTCTATCTACAAAAGCGAGTGCATCAGCTTGGTTATCGTAATCAAGTGCAACTATTACTTTTTGGTCGATCATTTCATCTCCTAACTTACTTTAAACAAATCGAAAAAAAGCAGCGGGATCACCGCTGCCATTTTGTGATGGGATTACCCCATAAAAACTATTCACCATCCAATCCTCGGATTGGCTTGATCGTCCCCCACCCTTTACATGAAGGGCAGTGCCAATACATGGAATGGGTCGAGAAACCGCATTTGCGACATCGATAATGAGGCTTAACTTTGAGCTGTTCCCCAACCAGTTTCTGCAGCGTGCCAAGACTGGCCTTAGCTCGACCTTCTTCAGCCTCAGCTAAATGGTAGTCCATCAAGCGATAAAAGCCCTTCATGGTTGGGTTTTTAACTAGCTGACGAGTCAACAGCTCCTGAGCAGCACCTGCGCCATCATGTTGTGCGACAAGTTGTGCGAGCATCAACTCAGCAGATACTCCCGCCTTGTTAACAATGCACTGGCGTAAGAAATTAAGTAACTCGTCTTCTTGTCCTAGATGATGGTAACACTCCGCTAAGGTAGGTAATACCTCACTGACAAAATCACTGTCTTGCTCTAACACCATCTCCATATACTTGATGGTATTGTTGTAATCTTCATCATCTAGATACAACTTGCCCAACGCAATGCTAGCTCTGACACACTTTGGATCTTCAGACAGTGCTCGCTTAAAGTTCTGCATCGCGACCGCATGATTGCCGTCTGCTTTTTCTTGCATCGCCAGCTCACACCAAAAGTGTCCAATACTGGTTCGCATCCTTTTGCGTCCCATCTTGACCAACAAAGACGCATAGTGAATGGCTTTGTTCCACTCACGTGTCTGCTGATAAATTGCGACAAGTTGTTGTAAAGCCGCTTCACGATGATCAGGTTCTTCAACCAACTGCTCAAAGATTTTTTCCGCACGGTCAAGGAAACCTGACGCCATATAATCTTTTGCTAGCTGCTGAAGCGCGATGTTTTTCTGGTCAATCGTCAAACCAGATCGGGAAATTAAGTTTTGGTGGATACGAATGGCGCGATCAACTTCACCTCTAGAACGGAATAAGTTGCCTAGCGCTAAGTGGGTATCGATCGTTTCATTATCAACTTGAAGAAGTTCGATAAAGTGATCAACGGCCTTGTCAGATTGATCTGACAAAAGAAGGTTCAAACCCGTCACATACTGACGTGATATTTGGTTTGATTGTTTCTGCTTGTCTTGCTGGGCGCTTCGATTACCCATATACCAACCGTAAGCGGCGGCAATTGGCAATAACAAGAAGAGAATTTCTAACATCAAGTAACAGCCTACCTAATACAACTTTAAGCTTTACCTTGGCTTGCTTCACTCACTGACGGAGATAACTTGTTAAGCTGCTTCTTCAGTTTACGCACCTGCAACTTAGATTTAAGGTGCAGGCTGCCGAAAATGATCCATGCTACGGCGAAGCCACCAATAAACACGCCACCAAGCAACGTAGAGAGGTGGAAATCACCTTGAGCAATTAGATAATTGAAATTAACGACTGCCTGATTTTGAGAGCCTAATGCCAATGCAATTAAGAATAGGGCCAGTACGAGAACGATTTTTATAATTTTCATAGTCCATCACCTAAGATAAGTTCTGCCGTTACGATTATGCAGTAAAAGCTACAAACAAACCATGGTTATCTCGGTTATTACAATGATAAAAAAGCGGCATACGCTATGTATGCCGCTTTTTTATCAGTCTTTTACAAATATCTAACCGATATTCACTCGCTCACGTAACTCTTTACCTGGCTTGAAGTGAGGAACGAATTTTCCTTCTAACTCCACTCGGTCGCCTGTTTTAGGGTTACGGCCAACACGAGGCTCGCGGAAGTGTAAAGAGAAGCTACCAAAGCCACGAATCTCGATTCTGTCACCACTTTCTAGTGTCGACGCCATATGCTCTAAGATATCTTTTACAGCATCTTCTATCTCTTTCGCTGAAAGGTGCGTCTGCTCTGCGCACAGTCTTTCAATCAATTCAGACTTAGTCATAGTTGCCCTCGTAGAGTAATTTATCACTTATTATAGTAAGTAATACCAGTTCCAACAAACACTTGCTTTCAATTTTAGACAATAATTGAGCAATATGTGTAATGAAAAATTGCTTTTTTTAGAACACTTTGAAGAGATTGGTATTACTACTAGTGATCTATCGAACATAAAAAAGGAGCCTTTCGGCTCCTTTTTCTTAAAAGCGATTTAATTATTCGCCTTTAGCTGCTTTGAAAGCGTCAGCCATAGCGTTACCGAATGAAGCATCGTCTGCTTTGTTCAGTGAAGCCATTGCTTCTTGCTCTTCAGCTTCGTCTTTAGCTTTGATAGATAGGTTGATTACGCGGTTCTTACGGTCTACACCTGTGAACTTAGCTTCAACACTGTCACCAGCGCTTAGGATTAGAGAAGCGTCTTCTACGCGGTCACGAGAAACTTCAGAAGCGCGGATATAACCTTCTACGCCTTCTTCAAGCTCGATAGTTGCACCTTTAGCGTCAACAGCAACAACAGTACCGTTAACTAGAGTGCCTTTCTTCTTCTCAGCAACGTAAGCGTTGAATGGGTCGTTTTCCATTTGCTTAACGCCTAGAGAGATACGCTCACGCTCAGCGTCTACTGCTAGTACTACTGCAGAGATTTCGTCGCCTTTCTTGTACTCACGTACCGCTTCTTCACCAGCAACATTCCAAGAAATGTCAGATAGGTGAACTAGACCGTCGATGCCGCCTTCTAGACCGATGAAGATACCGAAGTCAGTGATAGACTTGATCTTACCAGTAACTTTGTCGCCTTTAGCTTGCGCTTCAGCGAAAGATTGCCATGGGTTAGCTTTACACTGTTTTAGGCCTAGAGAGATACGACGACGCTCTTCGTCGATTTCAAGAACCATAACCTCAACTTCGTCGCCAACATTAACAACTTTAGATGGGTGGATGTTCTTGTTAGTCCAATCCATTTCAGAAACGTGTACTAGACCTTCAACGCCTTCTTCGATTTCAACGAAACAGCCGTAGTCAGTTAGGTTAGTAACGCGACCAGATAGTTTGTGACCTTCTGGGTAACGCTTAGCGATTGCTACCCATGGATCTTCGCCTAGCTGCTTAAGACCTAGTGATACGCGAGTACGCTCACGGTCGAACTTAAGAACTTTAACTTGGATCTCGTCACCAACGTTAACGATCTCAGAAGGGTGCTTAACGCGCTTCCAAGCCATGTCAGTGATGTGTAGTAGGCCGTCAACGCCACCTAGGTCTACGAATGCACCGTAGTCAGTAAGGTTCTTAACGATACCTTTAACTTCTGCGCCTTCTTGTAGAGTTTCTAGAAGCTCATCACGCTCAACGCTGTTCTCAGACTCGATTACTGCACGACGAGAAACAACTACGTTGTTACGCTTCTGGTCAAGTTTGATAACTTTGAACTCTAGCTCTTTGTTTTCTAGGTGAGCAGTGTCGCGGATAGGACGCACGTCTACTAGTGAACCTGGAAGGAAAGCACGGATACCGTTTAGTTCAACAGTGAAACCGCCTTTAACTTTACCGTTGATGATACCAACAACAGTTTCAGCTTCTTCGTAAGCCTTCTCAAGTACGATCCAAGCTTCGTGACGCTTCGCTTTCTCACGAGAAAGTTGAGTCTCACCGAAACCGTCTTCTACAGCGTCTAGAGCTACGTCTACTTCAGAACCAACTTCAACTTCAAGTTCGCCAGCAGCGTTCTTGAACTGTTCAGCAGGGATTGCAGACTCAGACTTTAGACCAGCGTCAACAAGAACGAAACCGTTCTCGATAGCTACTACAGTACCTTTAACGATAGTACCTTGTTGGAATTCAGTCTCGTTTAGAAACTCTTCAAAGAGTTGAGCAAAAGATTCAGTCATTTATTTAATCTTCAATAAATTAAACGTCCACGGGTGTCCTACCGCGTGGGGTTATTAAATTCGCCAGTCATCATCCTTGCGACCAACGCTCTTACCTAGCCGCCTAAGCGACTAGCTTCGATTCGATATATTGTAGTGCTTTTTCTACCACTTCGTCGATACTCATCGTAGTAGAATCTAGCAAAAGCGCATCCTCAGCAGGGCGTAATGGAGCCACTGGGCGGTTACGATCTCGGTCGTCACGCTCTTGGATCTCGCGCAAAAGGTCGTCAAATCTAACATCTAACCCTTTGCCTTGCAACTGTTTAAGGCGGCGCTGAGCGCGTTCTTCAGCGCTAGCGTCTAAGAAAATTTTCGCTTCAGCCTCAGGAAAAACAACCGTGCCCATGTCACGACCATCAGCAATCAAGCCCTGCCCTTCGGCAAATGCTCGTTGGCGACGCAACAAAGCCTCACGCACTCGCGGTAGTGCTGCAACTTTTGACGCTGCCATACCCGTTTCTTCTTTGCGTAGCTCTCCGGAGACGTCTTCGCCTTCAAGGATCACTTTAACTAGGTCACCTTCAGCGACAAATTGAACATCAAGGTGAGTTGCGAGCGGAACAAGCGCATCTTCAGACTCTAAGTCCACGCCATGGTGGATTGCAGCAAGTGCAAGTACGCGATAGATCGCGCCAGAGTCTAATAGGTGGAAGCCTAGCTTGTTCGCTATAAGCATACAAAGAGTGCCTTTACCCGCACCACTCGGTCCATCAACGGTCACAACCGGTGTATGAGACGACATGTTTTACTCCGTGTTGGTTGCAGATCAACGCTCAAAGCGTAGACCTTAATTCGGCGACAAATTATAGAGGGAAACGCTATTAGGTTCTAGGCGGGAATGACAGTAATTGGAAAAAAGAGCGCTGATGCGCTCTATCGTAACTAAATAGCAAATTACAGTTGGATCCGAGATTGATTTTTGGCAACAATTGCAGCGCCAATTCCTTTCACTTCGGTTAAAGACTCCGCGCTGGCAAACTTACCATGTTGCTTTCGATGCTGCACGATCGCTTGAGCTTTCTTGATGCCAATTCCATTGAGTAAATCTGCCAACTCCTGCGCACTCGCAGTGTTTATATTCACGGTAATTTCAATGCCGTCATATTTGGGATCAGATTTAACATCGTTGGCAAAAGAGAAAGGCGCAACACATATTAGTGACGCGATGAGAAGAATCTGTTTTAGCATACTGGCTTCCTTGTTTATTGAGGGATTTGCTCAGCATACGCTTAAACGCCAACCTGCCTATCAGCGACCGACGAAAACAAAACGGACTGCAGAAGCAGTCCGTTTTAAGATATGTATCAATTACACAAGCTGTGCTTATTGAGTCACAGCGTAGTACTCGATATCAATGGTCTTGCGTAAGATATTGATTAGACCAGAGAGGTCTTGTTGAGCATTAACTTGCGTCAATTGAGAACCGATTTGCTGGTTGTATTGAGGGTCAAATTCCGACGCAACTTTTGTCAGTTCAACCACAACGATATCACCATTCAGATCTTTCGCTTGTGCAAAGCCAACTGTACCTTCTGCTGGCTTCGTCATCGAGAACACAACATCAGCAAGTGGTGAGCTGCGGTCAAGTGTTTCTGCTTCACCAAAAGCCAAGCCATTAGCGCTTAGTAGCTCTTGCTTACCTTGCTTTAGTTCTTCAACCAGATTTTGCGCCAATTCGATCGCAGTTTGCTCGCCCTTAACATTCGCAAGTGCTTTAACCACATCACTGCGAACATCTTCTAGAGGAAGTACTGTTTCATCGCGGCTGTCTTCAACACGAACCACCACGATATGTTCAGGAGCCACTTCAATCGCTTCTGAATTTAGGCCGTCTTCTTTCACTTCAGGACTAACAATCGCTTGCAGTACTGCAGGCGTTTTCAGCAGTTCAGGAGCATCACGCTCTGAAATAAAGTCAGTAGTTTGAATCTTCGCGTTGATAGCTTTAGCTGCATCATCCAGCGAATCTGGGTATTCAAACGCCACTTTCTCTAACTCGCTTTGAAGCTCGTAGTACTGATCGATCGCTTGCTGATCTTTAAGCTCTTGCTTAATTTCCGCAGCAACTTCTTGATATGGCTTAGCTACAGAATCTTTTAGCTCATCAAGCTTGATGATGTGGTAACCGAACTCAGACTTAACTAAACCTGTTGTTTCACCCACTTTAGTTAAAGCAAACGCCGCTTCTTCAAATGTTGGGTCCATCACGTCACGTTCAATCCAACCTAAAGAACCACCTTCAGAGGCACTACCAAAGTCGTCCGATTTCTCTTCCGCTAGCGTAGCGAAGTCAGCACCAGCATAAAGCTCATCAAGAATTGCTTGAGCTTTCGCTTCATCATTACCTTCAACTAGGATATGGCTTACACGACGTTGCTCTTCTGAAGAGTACTTATCTAGGTGCTCTTGGTAGTATTGCTGAGCTTGCTCATCTGAGATTTCAATCGAATCTTTAAGCTGCTGAGCTGACAACTCAATGTAGGCTACTTTCACTTGCTCTGGGCGTGTATAACGCTCAGGGTTTTGTTTGTAGTAGTCATTGATCTCTTCTTCAGACAACTCTGCTTTCGCTGCAAAATCTGCAAGCGATAGCGTTACTTTTTTGATATCGCGAGTTTGAGTCAGAAGCTTGCTTTGCGCTTCAACTTCACCCGGTAGAGAAAAATCACTGCCTTGAATTGCTGTCAGTAGCTGATTACGAACTAGGTCACGACGTAGGTACTCAGCAAAACTCTCTGCCGAGAAGCCTGCACGACGAAGAGCGGTTTGATAGATGTCTTGGTCGAACTTGCCGTCAACTTGGAACTGAGGCATTTCTAGAATCAGCGTACGTACTTGCGTATCACTCACACGTAGACCTAAAGATTCTGCGTGTTGTTCTAGAAGTAAGTCATTCACCATGCGGTCAAGAACAGATTTACGGAAAGATTCTACATAGCTTGGGTCAGCCAGTAGGTTTGAGAAGTAATCGCCCAATTGCGCTTGCATACGATTACGTTCGTTTTGGTAAGCTTGTTCAAACTCACCACGACCAATTTCCACATTGCCTACTTTCGCTGCTGAGTTGTTTGAACCGCCCACAATGTAGCTGCCCACACCTGCAAATACGAAAGATAGGATGATAAGTCCTAGGATAATTTTAACCGCGATGCTGTTAACGCCTTCGCGTAATCGGTCCATCATACTTAAACTACTCTCCGCTTATGCACCGTACTTAAGACCTATCGGCTGCGTACGATACACTTCATTAAAATAAAAATTGAATAGCGCGATAATACCAGAAAAAGAAATGCGCATCAGTATGATGCGCATAATTTAAAAAGGTTCGAAAAAATCCGCCTAACTGGCGATTTTTTGATTAGTTACAAGAGTCTTTCAGAGCTTTACCAGCTTTGAACGCAGGAACTTTAGCTTCTGCGATTTGGATCTCTTCACCAGTCTTAGGGTTACGACCTGTGCGCGCTGCACGAGTACGTACGCTGAATGTACCAAAGCCAACTAGAGCAACTTGGTCACCAGACTGTAGAGTGTCACCGACTGCTTCGATGAATGCGTCTAGAGCACGACCAGCAGACGCTTTTGATAGATCTGCATTTTCTGCGATTTTTTCTACTAATTGTGTTTTATTCACTGTGATTCCCCTTTGTGCCACCTGATTTTATTTTTGTCGGTAGCTTTACGTTCCATTTCATTTCAAATTAGCGACAAACCCTTATATTACAAGGCTTGAAGCTATAGTCGCTAAAGTTAGCGCCCAAAAAAAACGCTGACAAGCCTTTTTATGCTTATCAGCGTAATCTTTTACTTATTTTTGCTGCACATCACTATTTTACGGCTGCAAACTCGACACCTGACGGCTCTTTTTCTAATGCAACTTTCAATACTTCATCGATCCATTGCACCGGAATAACCTTCAGATCTGCAATAACATTATCAGGAATCTCTTCCAGATCACGTTCATTGTCTTTCGGAATCAGTACCGTTTTGATGCCACCACGGTGTGCTGCAAGCAGTTTTTCTTTCAAGCCACCGATCGGAAGAACTTCACCACGCAGGGTGATTTCACCCGTCATCGCCACTTCAGCTTTTACAGGGTTACCCGTTAAGCTTGAAACAAGAGCAGTACACATCGCAATACCTGCACTTGGGCCATCTTTTGGTGTTGCCCCCTCAGGCACGTGAACGTGAATATCGCGTTTTTCGTAGAAATCTGAGTTAATGCCCAGTTTCTCGGCGCGCGAACGGACCACTGTCATTGCCGCTTGAATCGACTCTTGCATCACATCGCCGAGAGAACCGGTTTGCGTTAGCTTACCTTTACCCGGCATTGCTTCGGTTTCAATCGTCAGCAGGTCACCGCCTACTTCCGTCCAAGCAAGACCTGTAACTTGACCAATGCGGTTGCTGTCGTCAGCTTTGCCGTAATCAAAACGCTGCACACCCAAGTATTCTTTCAGGTTGTCCATCGTCACAGTCACGCTCTTAAGATCTTTATCCAGCAGGATGTTCTTCACTGCTTTACGACAGATCTTAGAAATCTCACGCTCTAGGCTACGTACACCTGCTTCTCGCGTGTAGTAACGGATAATGCCGATAATGGCTGAGTCTTCGATCTCAATCTCGCCAACCTTAAGACCGTTGCGCTTAATTTGCTTCTCAACTAAGTGACGCTTAGCGATATTCAGTTTTTCATCTTCTGTGTAGCCAGATAGACGAATCACTTCCATACGGTCTAGTAGTGGGCCTGGGATGTTCATTGAGTTCGACGTTGCAACAAACATCACATCTGAGAGATCGTAATCCACTTCTAGATAGTGATCGTTAAACGCGTTGTTCTGCTCTGGATCGAGAACTTCTAGTAGTGCGGACGATGGATCGCCACGCATATCTGAAGACATCTTATCGATTTCATCCAGTAGGAATAGCGGGTTTTTCACACCGACTTTCGACATTTTCTGGATAAGCTTACCTGGCATAGAGCCAATGTAAGTACGACGGTGACCACGGATTTCCGCTTCGTCACGTACGCCACCCAATGCCATACGCGTGTATTGACGACCTGTTGCTGCCGCAATAGAGCGACCCAGAGAGGTTTTACCTACACCAGGAGGACCAACAAGACAAAGGATAGGACCTTTCAGCTTGTTGATACGGTTTTGAACCGCTAAGTACTCAAGGATACGTTCTTTAACACGCTCTAGGCCGTAGTGGTCTTCATTAAGAACCTCTTCAGCTTTAGCGAGATTTTTCTTAACTTTAGAACGTTTAGCCCAAGGCACGCCAAGCATCCAGTCGATATAGCCGCGTACAACCGTCGCTTCTGCCGACATAGGAGACATCATTTTCAGCTTTTGTAGCTCTTGCTCTGTCTTCTCACGCGCTTCTTGCGGCATCTTAGAGTCAACGATTTTCTGCTTCAGAGTTTCAAACTCATCGACGCCGTCTTCGCTTTCACCCAGCTCTTTCTGAATCGCCTTCATTTGCTCGTTCAGATAGTATTCACGCTGAGATTTTTCCATCTGCTTTTTCACGCGGGTGCGGATACGCTTTTCAACTTGAAGCAAGTCAATTTCAGATTCCATCTGTCCCATTAGGAACTCAAGACGCTCTGTCACGTCTAGAATCTCAAGCACATTCTGCTTTTCTGCCAGTTTAAGCGGCATATGCGCGGCAATAGTATCCGCGAGACGAGCAGCTTCATCAATTCCGTTTAGCGAAGTCAGAACTTCTGGTGGAATCTTCTTGTTGAGCTTAATGAAGCCTTCAAATTGGTTGATAGCGCTGCGCACGATAACTTCTTGCTCACGCTCATCTAACTCAGAAGTAGTTAGATACTCTGCATCAGCAAAGAAAAATTCGTTTTCAATAAAGTGGTTAATTTTCGCGCGCTGCTGACCTTCTACCAGCACTTTAACTGTGCCGTCAGGAAGTTTCAGTAGTTGCAGGATTGTCGCTACGGTACCAACTTCAAATAAGTCCGCTTGAGTTGGCTCATCAGTATCCGCTTCTTTTTGGGCTACCAACAATACTTGCTTGTTGTTGTCCATTGCCGCTTCTAGGCAAGCAATAGATTTTTCACGTCCAACAAACAATGGAATAACCATATGCGGGTAAACGACTACATCTCGTAGAGGTAGTACGGGGATCTCGATACGTTCGGAACGTTCCAAGTTCATATTATTCTCTCTTCCGCTTTGTCCTATGAGCAGTATATGGGGGCTAATTGGTTGGATTCAATGAAAGAATAAAAAAAAGGGAGTAATTGATTACCCCCTTTTAACGTACATTAATTTATGTGAATCAGGTTATGATTCTGCACCTGCTGCTTGGTTGTCAGAGTTGCTGTAAATAAGCAGTGGATCAGATTCACCCTTAATTACTGACTCGTCGATAACAACCTTGCTCACGTCATCCATTGATGGCAGTTCATACATGGTTTCAAGTAGAACGCCTTCAAGAATTGAGCGTAGACCACGAGCACCTGTTTTACGCTCCATCGCTTTCTTAGCAATTGCGCGTAGTGCATCTTCACGGAACTCTAGCTCAGAGTCTTCAAGCTCGAACAACGCCGCATACTGCTTAGTTAGCGCGTTCTTAGGCTCACATAAGATTTGAATCAGTGCGTCTTCATCAAGTTCAGTTAGTGTCGTTGTTACTGGTAGACGACCAATGAACTCAGGAATCAGACCGTACTTAACAAGATCTTCTGGCTCAACTTGAGAGAACAATTCACCAATAGTGCGTGTTTCGTCTTTAGAGCGAATATCTGCACCAAAGCCGATACCCGTACCTGTCGCAACACGTTGTTCAATCACTTTATCTAGGCCAGCAAATGCACCACCACAAATAAATAGAATCTTAGACGTATCTACTTGTAGGAACTCTTGCTGTGGATGCTTACGACCACCTTGTGGCGGTACTGAAGCAACCGTACCTTCAATCAACTTCAGCAACGCTTGCTGAACACCTTCACCTGACACATCACGTGTAATCGATGGGTTCTCAGCTTTACGAGAAATCTTATCGATTTCATCGATGTATACGATGCCGCGCTCTGCTTTCGCTACGTCGTAGTCACATTTCTGAAGAAGCTTTTGAATGATGTTTTCAACGTCTTCACCCACGTAACCCGCTTCAGTTAGCGTTGTCGCATCAGCCATTGTAAATGGAACGTCTAGGAAGCGAGCTAGCGTCTCTGCTAATAGCGTTTTACCACTACCAGTAGGACCAATGAGTAGAATGTTACTCTTACCAAGCTCAACACCTTCACTCGTGGTGTCCCCATTACGTAAACGCTTATAGTGGTTATAAACGGCTACTGCTAACACTTTTTTAGCGTAATCTTGGCCAATCACATAATCGTCAAGGTGTTCACGAATCTCTCTTGGCACAGGTAGTGCTTCAGATTGTTTCTTCGGTAGAACATCTTTGATTTCTTCACGGATGATGTCGTTACATAGATCGACACATTCATCACAAATGTAGACTGACGGACCAGCGATTAACTTGCGAACTTCGTGCTGGCTCTTGCCGCAGAAAGAGCAGTAAAGAAGCTTACTACTACCGCTCTCTTTGCTTTTATCTGTCATTCGCTAACCTCTTATTAGCTTTCACTGTCTTGCTTTGAGTTTATATCAATTTTGACCAAATTTCGCCTGCATCTTTTGGCGATATGGTATTACTCTTTGTGGTGAGTCAAAACTGAGTCAACCAAACCGTACTCTACCGCTTGATCTGACGACATAAAGTTGTCGCGGTCTGTATCACGCTCGATCACTTCTAGAGGCTGACCTGTGTGCTCTGCAAGCAACTTGTTTAGCTTCTGTTTAATAGTCAGAATTTCTTGAGCATGGATCTGAATATCCGATGCTTGACCTTGGAAGCCACCTAGCGGTTGGTGAATCATCACACGAGAGTTTGGCAGTACATGACGCTTACCAGGAGCACCACCAGCAAGGAGGAATGCACCCATAGAGCAAGCTTGTCCCATACATACTGTGCTTACGTTTGGTTTGATGTACTGCATAGTGTCGTAAATAGACATACCCGCAGTCACGCTACCGCCCGGTGAGTTGATGTAGAGGAAGATATCTTTATCAGGGTTTTCTGACTCTAGGAATAGCAACTGAGCAACAACTAGGTTAGCCATTTGGTCTTCCACTTGGCCTGTCAGAAAGATGATACGTTCCTTAAGCAAACGAGAGTAAATATCGTAAGAGCGCTCACCTCGGGAAGTTTGTTCAACCACCATTGGTACTAGCGCGTTTAGGATTGGCGACATTGCATTTTTTTCTTGGTAGCTCATATTCTTATGTCCCTAAAATAAATGGCCCGGATGATACTTATCATACGGACCATTGTTAGCAGAATAGTTAACGCTAAGTCAACCTTGTAAGCACTTTATTGCTTATTACGCTGCTGGCTGCTGGTTCATTAGCTCGTTGAAGCTAACTTCTGTTTCAGAAACCTGAGCTTTAGCGATGATTGCATCAATAGCTTGCTCTTCTAGAGCAACGTTGCGCATGTTGTTCATCATCTGCTCGTTTTGCTCGTAGTAAGCAACAACTTCTGTTGGATCTTCGTATGCAGTAGCCATTTCTTCGATAAGTGCTTTCACTTTCTCATCGTCAGCTTTTAGCTCTTCAGACTTGATTACTTCACCTAGTAGAAGACCTACTACTACGCGACGCTTAGCTTGCTCTTCGAATAGCTCACGTGGAAGCTGCTCAGCTGCTTCTGGGTTGCCACCGAAACGTTGTGCAGCTTGCTGACGTAGAGTACCGATTTCTTGATCGATTAGTGCAGCAGGTACGTCGATTTCGTTTTCTTTAACTAGACCGTCAAGCGCTTGCTCTTTGATGCGGTTCTTAACAGCTTGCTTAAGCTCACGCTCCATGTTCTTACGAACTTCAGCTTTAAGAGCGTCAACGCCACCTTCAGCAACACCGAACTTAGAAACGAACTCGTCGTTTAGTTCTGGAAGCTCACGAGCTTCAACTTTGTTTACTTTAATAGCGAATTTCGCAGCTTTACCTTTTAGGTTCTCTGCGTGGTAATCTTCTGGGAAAGTTACGTCGATTTCGAATTCCATACCAGCAGTCTTACCTGCGATACCGTCTTCAAAACCAGGGATCATGCGACCTGCGCCCATTTCTAGAGGGAAGTTCTCAGCTTTACCGCCTTCGAACTCTTCGCCGTCGATTGAACCAACGAAATCGATAGTAGCGCGCTTGCCTTCTTCAGCAGCTTCTTCTACTTCAACCCAACCAGCTTGTTGCTTACGTAGAGTTTCGATCATTTCTTCAACGTCAGCGTCTTGAACTTCAGTTGTTGGTTTTTCAACAGTGATGTTCTCTAGGCCTTTTAGTTCAACTTCTGGGTAAACTTCAAAAGTTGCGTTGAATACTAGGTCTTCGCCTTCTTTAGTCTCAACTGGAGCGAAAGTTGGTGCGCCTGCTGGGTTGATTTTCTCTTTAACGATCGCTTCGATGAAGTGACGTTGCATTACTTCACCCATTACGTCTTGACGTACTGCTTTGCCGTACATCTTCGCAACCATTTTTAGAGGCACTTTGCCTTTACGGAAACCATCGAAACGACGGTTTTTTGCGATGTTGCGTAGTTCTGCAGTAACAGCATCTTCGATGTTTGCAGCAGGAACAGTAATGTTTAGACGGCGCTCTAGGCCCTCTAGCGTTTCAACAGTAACTTGCATTATTCATTAACCTCAAAACTGGCTCAGATAACTGAGCGTATGTGCCCTATTCAATAGGAAAAGGACCCATCCTTGTTTGTACTCTATGAGTACTCTTGTAAATCGAGTATCGATAACCGAGCAATTCAATTATCGGACTAATTAGCGATATCCTTTCGAGCTAGTTGTTTAGAATCTAGTCCGGTAAAGGTATCTCCGATTAGCCTCAGGATAAAAATTTAGACGCAGCATTCTACCGAGCAGATCGGTAGCTGTCGAGCCGATCCCCACGATCACTGCGGGATTACCCTAAAAACTCACTTAACTGCTAAAAAAAACATCAATAAAGCAGTCTTTGTTTCCAGAAATGGGGACATTAATGCCTTTTTCAAGAGAAACTAATGTTTTTTTTCATTTAAAGATCAAAACAAGATCTAAGTCCGGTTTTATCCCTCAGTTTGCCGCGCAGAGTACACACATTTGTAACAAAAACCTTTACGCTATGGATGTTTAAGGAAGTTTCACAGGAAAAGTGATGTTAACGTTCAGGCGCAGCAAGTTTTATCTGCTCATACTCTACCTGTTCACCGTTCTTGTCGGTTCGAGCTGGATATGGAATTCAAGCGAAAGCCGCCAATTTTCAATACACAAAGAGCAGCTTGAACGTTTTGCAGAATTTATTTCGAGTAAGCTCGATAAGTACGCGCATCTGCCTCAGCTGATTGCCAAAGATAAAGAGCTGATCGCAGCTCTGCAACACCCACACAATAGCGCTCAAATAGAGCTTACCAATCGCTACCTTGAGCAAGTCAACGAAACCATTCAGTCGACAGACGCGTACTTGTTAGACGAGTTCGGTAATACCATCGCTTCTAGCAACTGGAATCTTGAGCGTTCATTTCTCGGTCGTAACTACGCTTGGCGCCCCTATTTTTCCAATGCGATTCAAGGTAAGCCCAGCCAATATTTTGCCTTAGGCTCCAGTTCGAAGCAGAGAGGGTATTACTTTTCTTACCCGGTGACTTATGCGGCGGAGATCATTGGCGTTATCGTTATCAAAATGGATCTCACCGCTATCGAAGCGAACTGGCAAAACAGAACCAACACCTTTGTCGCCACCGACAGCTACAACGTAATCTTCATGTCGAGCAATGATGATTGGCTATTTAAAAGTCTAACGACACTATCAGAGGCGCAGAGGCAAACCATTCTTAATAGTCGCCAATATTTGGACTCACCCATACGCTCTTTTGGCCTAGATGGCCAGTTGGATCGACCTCATACCGAGCTTAGCAATCCGCTCGCTTCTGGCTTCGAGAACTCGTATTTAGTTTCATCTCGTCCACTCACCAAGCACGATCTAACATTGCGCGTACTCACTCCAAAAGCGACTTTGCTCTGGTCAACACTGAGTTTCTCATTGGTTGTGACCCTGTTGTTTGTCATCGCTTATCTTTCACTTCAGCTCACTTATCAACGTCACCTGAAGAAGCGCCAATTCGAGCAGTTGCAGTCAGAAGCAAAACAAAAATTAGAGTTCTTGGTGATGGAGAGGACGTCAGAGCTGCAAGCCGAAATCCATGAGCGCAGCAAAACTGAGTACGCCTTACGCCAAACCCAAGATGAACTGATTCAAGCGGCTAAACTCGCCGTACTCGGCCAGATGTCAGCCAGTATTAGCCATGAGCTAAACAATCCACTCGCGGCAATTCGTAGTTTTGCTGACAATGGACGACGCTTTTTAGAGAGAGATAAGTATGACCGCGTTGATGATAACTTGTCGCGTATCTCAGCGTTGACTGACCGCATGGCTAAAATTAGCAATCAGCTACGTTCATTTGCACGTAAAAGTGACAGTAACGAGGTCAGCCAGTTAGATGTTGTGCCGCTGATCATCGCCGCTAAAGAGTTACTGGCACCACAATTTAAATCTAAACAAGTTGCGCTTGATATTCAGCTTGAACAACCATTGCCTGAAGTGGAGCTGAACCCCATTCAGTTCGAGCAAGTGCTTATCAACCTAATGACCAATGCGATGCAAGCTGTCGAAGACCAAACACAGCGTCAGGTCGCCATTTCTACCTCAGTAGGCGGCAAAGAGCTGTCTATATTTGTCGATGACAATGGTCCGGGAATTGACAGTAATAAGCAGCAGTCACTGTTCGAGCCTTTTTATACCACCAAGAAAAACGGATTGGGCCTTGGACTGTCGATTTCGCAGCAGATCACCCAAGCTATGGGTGGCACACTTCAGGTTTCGACGTCCCCAATGGGCGGGGCGCGATTCGCTATCTCTCTGCCAATTAAAGAATAACGAGGAATGCAGATGTACGATGTAATCTTCATTGATGACGAAAGTGATATTCGCCTTGCGATAGAGCAGAGTTTTGAACTAGAAGAAATTCCAGCGCGCTTTTTTGCAAGTGCCGAAGAAGCGCTGCTCGCGATTAAACAAGATGGTTTACCAAAAGTGGTGATCACGGATATCTGTTTACCCGGACTTTCCGGCGAAAATATTCTGTCTAGTATTTTGCACCAAGACCCTGATATTCCAGTGATCCTCATCACCGGGCATGGCGATATTTCTATGGCAGTAAACGCCCTAAGAAACGGAGCCTATGACTTTATCGAAAAACCGTTTCCAATCGATCGCCTGATTGACACAACGCGCCGAGCATTGGAAAAGCGAGACTTAACGATTGAGAACCAAGAGCTCAAACGTAGTCTGAAAGCGAGTCAAACACTTGGCCCTAGAATTATTGGTGATACGCCCTCTATTCAAGCGCTGCGCGATACCATAGTTCATATCTCTGACACCAATGCTGACATCCTGCTATTCGGAGAAACGGGAACCGGTAAAGAACTCTTCGCTCGTTCTATTCATGAGCAAAGCCCACGTAGAGATAACAACTTCGTCGCCATCAACTGTGGTGCGGTGCCTGAAAATCTAATTGAGAGCGAACTCTACGGTCACGAAAAAGGCGCCTTTACAGGGGCCGATGTTAAACGCGTAGGTAAATTTGAGCATGCTCAAGGTGGAACACTGTTCTTAGACGAAATCGAGTCTATGCCTCTGCAAGCGCAAATTCGTTTGTTACGCGTATTACAAGAGCGCGTTATAGAGCGAGTTGGCTCCAATGAGCTTATCCCGATTGATATTCGCGTCATCGCCGCCACCAAAGTCGATTTAAAACAAGCTGCCGAACAAGGGACATTTCGTGAAGATCTCTACTATCGACTCAATGTTGTCACTCTAGATTTACCTCCCTTGCGACAACGTAAAGAGGATATCCCTACTCTATTTCACCACTTCTTACTGGTTGCTGCTTCGCGTTATGGTAAGTCAGCGCCAGCAATTGAATCACAGCAAATTCATCAACTCATGAGCCATGACTGGCCGGGAAATGTCCGTGAACTAAGGAACGCAGCTGAACGATTTGTCCTACTTGGCAGGCTATCTCAGTTTGGTTCTGATGGCGCTGAGAATAGCAACCGTGAGTTAGGCTTAGCCCAACAAGTTGCCGAATTTGAGAAAAGCTTGATTGAACAAGCGCTCAACCAGAATGAGGGCAGCATTAAGAAGACGATGGATCATTTGCAACTTGCTCGGAAAACCCTGTACGACAAAATGCAAAAATATGGCTTAGATAAGAGTAACTATAAAGGTGAATAAACTATTCACTTCTAGTTCATCTCTAGCCGCTTATATTGGTCACATCAAACGGAAGTGATGAATGGAGTTGTTTATTAACTCAACTGTCCATAAATAGAAATGTCCTAAAAACAAAAGCCCCAGATAACTGCCTATCTGGGGCTTTTTATGTTCACTACTTTATTCGGTTACTTGGTTATTATCTCTGGTCCCATCAGCGTAGTCGGCAGCCAGGTCGAAACCCAAGGTACGTATGTCACGATAATGAGGAAGAGGAACATCACCGCGACCCAAGGCAGTGCTGCTTTCACTACTTGCATCATCGACATCTTGGCTACACCAGCGGTCACAAACAGGTTGAGTCCGACCGGTGGAGTTATCATACCTATCTCCATGTTCACCACCATCATGATACCTAAGTGGATTGGGTCGATACCGAGCGCGATAGCGATCGGGAATACTAACGGTGCAACGATAATCAGCAGACCCGATGGCTCCATGAACTGACCACCAATCAACAGTAGAACGTTAACCACAATCAAGAAAGTAATCGGGCCAAGACCTGCCGACAACATAGACTCGGTGATCATTTGCGGAATGCGCTCTTCCGTAAGTACATGCTTTAGAATCAGAGCGTTAGCAATGATAAACAGCAGCATGATGGTCAGCTTACCTGCTTCATACAAGGTATGCTTTGTGTCTTTATGGACAAACGATTGGAAGATTTTCACTAATGCAGGTTTAGTGTTTTTCTTATCGGCAAACGGCCCCATATCTTTGTAGATAAAGTTGGCGATAAGGAAAGAGTACACTGCTGCGACTGCTGCCGCTTCCGTTGGGGTAAAGATACCGCCATAGATACCACCGAGGATGATAACCACCAGCAATAGACCCCAGCTCGCATCTTTTGCTGCGGCAAACATCTCTCCCCAACCAACGAATGGCTGCTTAGGTAGATTCTTCACTCGCGCTGCAATGTAAATGGCAATCATCAACATCACACCTGCAAGAAGACCAGGAATCACACCACCAAGGAACATACGCCCTACAGACACATCCGTCGCCGCTGCGTAGACAACCATTACGATTGAAGGCGGGATCAAGATACCCAATGTACCAGCGTTACAGATAACCCCAGCCGCAAAATCCTTTGAGTAGCCGTTTTTGATCATACCAGCGATAACGATACTACCAATTGCTACTACCGTTGCAGGTGATGAACCAGACAGCGCGGCGAACATCATACACGCCACAACCGAAGCCATGGCTAGGCCACCGCGGAACCAGCCCACCATCGCGATAGCGAAACGAATAATACGTTTTGCTACCCCGCCAGTAGACATAAAGCTTGAAGCGAGAATGAAGAATGGGATTGCCAGTAAGGTGTAATGCCCAGCAAAAGCATTAAATAGGGTTTGTGCCACGGAAGCTAACGACGCATCTGAATGCATCATTAAAAAGACAATACTTGATAAACCCAGTGAAATTGCGATTGGCACGCCAACAAGCATAAAACCAATCACCATGACGAATAAGAATAAGATTTCCATGGTTTAGCTTTCCTTGTTCTGATTATTGTTGTTCTTCGGCTCCATCGCTTCACCAGCATCCTTGAGCTCTTCTTTTAGCGCTTCTAACTCTTCTTCCGCTTCATGACCAGCAATTAAGCGGTCCAATTTACCTGAGATGATTTGCAGCGTAATTTGAGCAAAACGGAACGTGAGTAGCGCCATACCAATCGGCAGCGCCATATAAGGAATAAAACGAGGCATTTTTTCGTAGCGCTCGCCTTCATTAAGCCAATCAGCAAGGAATTGCAGCATTTCTGGCATTGGAATATCGTCTGTTTCGTACCAAGCACGCTCGGTTGCAAACGGATACCAGTAGTTCCAAGAACCAATCAACAGCAGAATAGAGAAAGCCAAACAACATGCCGCAGCAATCAAGGCATAGATTTTACGAAGTTGCTCCGGAGCAAGGTTAATCACCACATCAACACCGATGTGAAAATGCTTTTTAACGCCGTACGAAGCGCCGACAAGAACCATCCAAGCAAACATGAACACGGTAAGTTCCAGTGCCCATAAAATGTTGTCGTTAAAGACATATCTAAATACAACGTTGGCGAACGTGAGCAAGGTCATTGCTCCCAAAAAGAACGCAATCAATGTCTCTTCAATTGCGTCTGTCACCTTCCCAATTCTGGCAAAAATTGACTGTTCCATAAGTTACTTCACTATATCGCAGGTAAAGAAAGGCCCTCCTCCCGACAAGAGGGCCAATGTTTTTCTAGGTTTTAGTTATTATTTGTTTGAAGCTAGAGCCGCTTCAATGAGGTCAGAGCCAATGTCTTTTTCAAACTTCTTCCAAACTGGTTGAAGCGCAGTGACCCACTGCTGACGTTGCTCTGGTGTTAGCGTACGAACTTCACCACCAGCTTCGATGATGTTGTTTTTGTTCGCTAGGTTAACTCGTGAAGACTCAGAGTTACGCGTTTCAGTTACTTCTTGGATGATCTTGTTTAGCTGCTTACGCTGGTCATCCGGTAGACCTTTCCAGAAGTCTTTAGACGTCACGACTAGGTAATCGAGAATACCGTGGTTCGTTTCAGTAATACCGTCTTGAACCTCGAAGAACTTCTTACCGTAGATGTTTGACCAAGTGTTCTCTTGACCGTCGATAACTTTAGTCTGAAGTCCACCATACACTTCTTTAAACGACATTTTCTGCGGGTTAGCACCTAGTTGCTCAAACTGAGCGACTAGTACGTCAGAGGCTTGAACACGGAACTTAAGACCTTTTGCATCTTCAGGAGAGATAAGCGGCTTGTTCGCTGACATCTGCTTCATACCATTGTGCCAAAACGCTAGACCTTGTAGACCACGGCGGCGCATTGCGTTTTTCAGCTTTTCACCAGCCTGAGAGTTTTGGAAACGGTCAACCGCTTCTACGTCTTCAAATAGGAATGGCAGGTCGAAAATACGGTACTTTTTAGTGAACTTTTCAAACTTTGATAGAGAAGGGGCAGCAAGTTGCACGTCACCGTTAAGCAGTGCTTCAAGAACCTTGTTATCATCATAAAGAGTCGAGTTAGGGAAAACCTGCATACACACTTTTCCGTTCATCTCTTCATTAACACGTTTTTCCAGTAATGAAGCCGCGATACCTTTCGGGTGTTTATCTGTATTCGTTACGTGACTGAACTTAATCACTGTCTCGCCCGGATCACAGTTCGCCGCAGCGTTAAAACTGGTCACAGCAAGAATCGATGCAGATAGTAGGGTCAATGGCTTAAACATTATTATTCTCCTTGTTAAATGAACAACCCCATCACTGGGAGTTGATACTTAATAAGGGCAATAACCGCGCCAAACTGAATCAATTAGTGTTATTTATTACTTTTCAAATAGTTAAGATTATTGATAAATCGATGACGTTATCGAGTTCACATTAAGATTTTTAAAATGGGGGGAATTCCACCCATCACAAATTTCAATACGGGTGAATTTACACATATTTAACAAGCATGCAAAAATAGAAAAACAAATGGCAGCTATCATAGCTGCCATTTTCGTTACTAGAGATGAGATGAGCAGTAAGGAGACATGACTGCCCACTTCGACTCACTCTGCATGAAACTAACTTCATGCCATGCTTCTAAGCTTAGTCGACTTCACCCAAAGTTACTAATAAACATATCAATTAAATCACCCATTAGTGAAATTCGATACGTTGCTCGGTCGCCGCATCAAAGAATACCGCCTTAGATAGATCAAAGTGCAAAGGCGCAACCTGACCCGCTGTGACATCGAACTCTGGAGAAAGACGACATGCTACTTCCTGCTCGTTCACTTTAATCATCGCGATAGTATCTGGCCCGGTTGGTTCAAGCACCTCTAAGGTTAAATCTAACTGAGTCGTCGCATCAGATTCTTGGTTTTCACTATCAGTAATATGCTCAGGGCGAAGACCAATCACCACTTCTTTGCCATCTTGCTCTCGCATTGAAGCAGGTAAATTAATATGGTGTTCTTGCCCATTACTACCTTTAACCTTAATGACTGGCTTATCTTCACCATCGAGATCCACCATAGTCTTAATAAAGTTCATCGAAGGTGAACCCATAAAGCCAGCCACAAACATGTTGTTTGGCTTATTGTAGATTTCTTGCGGTGTGCCTAACTGTTGCAGTTCACCATCTTTCATTACCGCGATTCTGTCCGCCAGAGTCATCGCTTCAATCTGATCGTGAGTCACGTAGACAATGGTGGTGTTGAGCTGCTGGTGTAGACGTTTGATTTGATGACGCATTTCAACACGCAGTTTCGCATCAAGGTTGGATAATGGCTCATCAAACAAGTAGAGCTTAGGTCGACGAGCTAAAGCGCGCCCCATAGCCACACGTTGACGCTGACCACCGGATAGCTGCGAAGGTTTTCTATCTAGCAGGTGATCAATTTGCAGCATTGCCGCAACACGCTCGACTTCTGCATCAATCTCCTGCTTCGGCATTTTACGTATCTTAAGGCCAAAC
The DNA here is from genome assembly GCF_028551255.1 of Vibrio tubiashii. Classification (NCBI taxonomy): domain Bacteria; kingdom Pseudomonadati; phylum Pseudomonadota; class Gammaproteobacteria; order Vibrionales; family Vibrionaceae; genus Vibrio; species Vibrio tubiashii. The sequence goes on from NZ_CP117029.1 coordinate 2,232,627, forward strand.
TCGATATTGCCACGCACCGTCATATTGGGATAAAGCGCATAAGACTGGAATACCATGGCGATATCGCGATCTTTCGGCTCAACCTCAGACACGTCATTGCCATCAATCACAATCTCACCTGAGCTGATGTTCTCTAGCCCTGCAATGGTATTCATCAAAGTCGATTTTCCGCAGCCAGACGGCCCAACTAAGATCAGGAACTCACCAGAGTCGATATTGATGTCGATACCTTTCAGCGTCTCTTGGTCCGCCTTTGGATAGGTTTTACGGATTTGTTTAAGTTCTAGTGTTGCCATAATAATTATCCTTTTACCGATCCAGCCGTTAGGCCGCGAACGAAGTATTTCCCTGCTAATACATAAACTAAGAGTGTCGGCAGTGCGGCAATAATCGCGGCTGCCATGTCAACGTTGTACTCTTTCACCCCAGTACTGGTGTTGACCAAGTTGTTGAGTGCCACCGTAATCGGCTGGGTCTCTGAACCTGAGTAGACGACGCCAAATAAAAAGTCATTCCAGATTGCGGTGAACTGCCAAATGACGGTCACCATGATAATCGGCGTTGAGATCGGCAGTAGAATCTTGAAGAAGATGGTAAAGAAGCCGGCACCATCAAGTTTGGCTGCTTTAACTAACTCATCCGGAATACTGATGTAGAAGTTACGGAAAAAGAGCGTAGTAAATGCCATACCGTAGATAACGTGAACAATCACCAGCCCAGCGGTGGTATTTGCCAAGCCAAGCTTACCTAATACCGTTGCCATTGGTAAAAGAACAACTTGGAACGGAATGAAGCAGCCAAAAAGTAGCAAACTAAAGAACAGGTTCGAGCCACGGAATTGCCATTTGGTCACAACGTAACCATTGAACGCGCCGAGCAAGGTAGAGATGGCTACTGCAGGTATCACCATTTGGAACGAGTTCCAAAAATACCCTTTCACCCCTTCACACTTCACACCGGTACAAGCGCTGTCCCAAGCTTTAAGCCAAGCATCGAACACCCACTCGGTTGGTAAGCTCATTAAGTTACCGGCTTTAATATCTGGCAAAGTTTTAAAAGAGGTAATCACCATCACAAACAGCGGCATCAAGTAAACCACACAGAAAAATGCCAGCGTTGAGTAGATAAACAGTCGAGAGAAATTGATTCCTTGCATCATGACTTTTTCTCCCTAAGTTCTGAATAGAGGTAAGGCACCAAAATCGCGAGTATTCCCGCTAACATCATCATCGCACTGGCCGCACCTAAACCAATTTGACCACGTGTGAATGAGTGCGCGTACATAAACAGCGCAGGAAGGTCGGAAGAGTACCCTGGCCCGCCAGCTGTCATTGCGGTGACCAAGTCAAAGCTCTTAATCGCAATGTGGGAGGTAATAATCACGGCGCTAAAAAACACAGGTCTTAGACACGGCATAATGATACGCCAATAGATGGTTGGTAAGCTCGCACCGTCAATCTGCGCTGCTTTGATAATTGAAGAGTCAATACCACGTAGGCCTGCAAGGAACATTGCCATGACGAAACCTGAAGATTGCCATACAGCCGCAATCACTAAGGTATAGACCGCCATATCGGAATTCACCAGCCAATCAAATTTAAAGTCACTAAAACCCCAATCTTGCATCAGTTTTTCGATGCCAAGACCTGGGTTAAGAATCCATTTCCACGCCGTACCTGTAACAATGAACGACAAGGCCATTGGGTATAAATAGATAGTACGAATCGCCCCTTCCTGACGGATATTTTGGTCAAGAAGAATCGCTAGCCCGACACCGAGTCCAATTGCCACTAGCATGAACAGCAGGCCAAAAACACCTAGGTTGGTAATAGAAGTGATCCAACGGTCGTTCTCCATCAGTTTTTCGTATTGGGCGAAGCCAACAAAGTTAAAACTAGGTAGAAAACGGGAGTTGGTCATTGAAAGTGCCGCTGTCCAGAAAATATAACCATAGATACAAACCACAGTTACAAGAACGGTCGGGGCAAGAACGATTTTCGGTAGCCAATGTTGAAGTCGGTCGGCCAAACTGGCCTTAGTTGTCGACTTCTTTTCATACCGATTTACAACATGCTCCATAACGAGTCCTTACGTCATAACGCGCCGATCAACATCCTGATCGGAAATAGAGGAAAGGGCGAACAGGCTCCCCACAAGCCTGAACGCCCTTTGGGGGTGTGATTTAACTACGGAAGTTAGATCGCAGCTTTAACCGCTTTCGCGAGCTTTTGTGCTGCCTGTTGTGGATCCGCTTTGTCGTCATTGAAGAAGTTAGTAACGACGTCATAGATCGCGCCTTGAGCGTAGCTTGTAGTCGATAGACCATGCGCCATACTTGGCACTAGGTCGCCTGACTTAGCACTCGCTTTGAAGGTCGCCATAGAGTCCAATGCACATTGGTCAAACTTCGACATGTCCATATCTAAACGTACTGGAATTGAACCTTTGTTTAGGTTGAACACTTCTTGGAAGTCTTTGGTTAGGATGGTGCGCGCTAGATCTTGCTGCGCTTTTTGGTTTGCTTTGTCGCTCAGTTCAAAGAACGCAAAGCTATCAATGTTGAACGTGAACTGGCCGTTAGTACCTGGTGCTGGTGCACAGATGTAGTCTTTACCTGGGACTTTACCCGCAGCGGTAAACTCACCTTTCGCCCAGTCGCCCATGATTTGCATTGCCGCTTCACCATTGATGACCATTGAAGTGGCTACGTTCCAATCACGGCCCGGAGAGTTGGCATCAATGTAGTCGCGAATTTTCTTAAACTTAGTGAACACTTCAACCATTTTGTCGCCAGACAGTGTATCCATATCCAATTCAACAAATGCCTTGTTGTAATCTTCACTGCCTAGAACGTCTAGTGCTACTGCTTCAAATACCGTAGCGTCTTGCCATGGTTGACCACCATGCGCTAAAGGTACGTAACCTGCTGCTTTAATTTTGTCTGCAGCAACAAAGAACTCATCAAGGGTTGTTGGTAGTTCTACACCCGACTTCTTAAGTACTTCTGGGTTTGCCCAAATCCAGTTTACACGGTGAACGTTAACCGGAACCGCTACATACTCGCCGTCAAACTTCATCACTTTAGTTACAACGGAAGGAAGAATTTCATCCCACTTCTCTTGCTGACCTGTGCTATCTAGTGATGTAAGGAAGCCAAGACCGCCCCACTCTTGAATATCGTGACCTTTGATCTGCGCTGCAGACGGTGGGTTACCTGATACGGCACGTGTTTTCAGTACAGTCATTGCCGACTCACCGCCGCCACCAGCAACCGCGAAATCTTTCCAAGTATGGTTTTGCTGCTCTAGCATATCTTTAAGTACAGCGGCAGACTTTGCTTCGCCACCGGCTGTCCACCAGTGAAGAACTTCAACTTCACCAGCGTTAGCAAAATTAGCAGCAGAAAGTAGAGAGAGGGTAAGTAGGGTTTTATTAAGTTTCATTATTATCTTCCATGTATTGGATTAGACATTCAGGCCAACTGCTTAATGACCCCAAGCGTTCTTGCTTGTACATAAGGGAGTCTATCCAATTAGAATTTTTTGATTGAAACAAACCGTAAAACCAATGTAACAACAATGTTACATTACACCTCAAGACTCGGTGGAATAAAGACTTGCGCTCTTAAGCCTCTATTTGGCAAGTTGTCAATAATGAGATCTCCGCCATGTCCATGGAGAATATTACGGCAGATTCCTAGGCCTAAACCGTGTCCATCTTCATCATTTGCCAAGCGATAATAAGGCTCAAACACGGCTTCCAGCTTTTCTTCAGGAATACCAGGGCCATGATCGCAGATGACTACCGTTATCCATTCATCATCAACCAGGACGTTTACTTCGGCATATTGACCGTACTTAACTGCATTTTCGATCAGGTTGCTTAGTACCCGTTTCATCGCCAGTGGCTTGGCGACAATCGGTTCCATCTCTTTTGGTTTAAACTCGACTTGGGTTTGATACTGGTTATAAGGTTCCACGACGCTTTGTATCATTTCACTTAAATCAATATAAGCGTTGTTTTCATGCAGATCGGTATCACGGACACATTGCAGCGCCCCTTTCACCATCATCTCTAACTCATCAAGGTCTCGATTAAACTTCTCGCGCTTGGTATCACTTTCCAGAAGCTCAGCGCGCAACCTCAAGCGTGTGATAGGCGTTTTTAAATCATGTGAAATGGCCGAGAAAAGATGCTCACGATCGGCAACATAGCGTCGGATTCGTTGCTGCATACGATTAAATGCTCGGGTGGCAGTAATAAGCTCACTTGCCCCCTCTTCTTGCAGCGGCGCCTGTTCAATATCCATGCTCATTTCATTGGCGGCCTTGGCTAATCGTTTAAGCGGTTTAACTTGGCGGCGAACCAATAGATAGGTCAGCACAAGCAAAATCGTAGTCGAGAAAATCAGGAACAGAATCTGCTCACGGCCAATTAAGGTGTCATCTAGCGTAACGTAAGGAGCTGGTAGCAGAGCCGCTATATAAACCCACTCATGCGAGGCAAGCTCGATCTGCACCACTAAGATTGGCGGGTCGATAGGATTTAACGTCAGGGTATGGTGAGCCCATGATTTGGGTAGATCATGCAGATAGATATCGTTTTTAAGTAAACGTAAGTTATCTGGATGGGAAAAATCGACCGAGATACTCTCTGCTTTACGCAGTTTGTTTTGTAATACCCCTTCAATCGCCTCGATTGATGCCAGTTTCAACGGCGTATCTTCGATCGGTTCTACAATGAGTTGCTCTTTATTGAAAGAAACGAAAAAGCGTGTTCCCCCCATATTGCGGATCTGGTCGAGCACGATATGACGGTAGCGAACGGGGAGAGATTGAAAAAAGGTCACTGTAGACGCGAACATATTGGCCATGCTTTCTGAAGCGTCACGAATCCCTGCCAGCTCTTTGTGTTTCGATTCCGTATACCAGATGCTGGTAGCAACGCCTTGCGCGAGAATGACTGCCAGTAAGGTTAAACCTAATGTTCGGCTGACTAATGAGTTGGGCTTAAACTGCCGAAACCAGTTCCAAACACTAGCTCTCATAGCTCACCGGTACTGCCAACAAATAGCCATTACCACGCATCGTTTTAATATAGTGAGGGAACTTGGCACTATCACCCAGTCGCTGTCTTAATCGGCTGAGCTGAACATCTATCCCACGCTCAAATGGGAGCGCTTCACGTCCACGAGTCGCAAAAGAGATGGTATCGCGATCTAACACTTCATTAGGACGCTTGAGAAACAACATCAACAAAGCGAAATCACTCCCAGAGAGATCATGCGATTGGTGGGTTTCTAAGTGAGTAATGCGGTGCGCTAACGGATCAAGTTGCCAGTCACCAAATACAATCGACTTAGCATTGGCGCTGGCGGGGATCTCTTCCGTCACATTGACACGGCGCAATACAGCCTTGATACGCGCATTAAGATGTCGAGGGTTAAATGGCTTAGCGATATAGTCATCTGCGCCGATCTCTAGACCAATAATCTGGTCGGTATCATCGGACACCGCCGTGAGCATAATAATAGGCACTGACGAATGACGGCGCACTTGCTGGCATAAGGTAAATCCGTCATCACCGGGCAACATCACATCGAGTAAAACCAGCTCTGGATAGCCTTGCTGCTCTATATAGGCTTTCATTTGCTCACCATCATTAACGGCCGAAACCTGATAGCTTTGCTTGGTCAGATACTCTTCCAATAACTCACAAATTTCTTGATCGTCATCGACAACGAGAATTTTAGCTGACATACCCTTACCTATTACTGCTCTGTATTGATAGAGCGAGTGTAATCACTTCTGATATTCGAGATGAATGAAGATTCCAAAGAATTTGAACCTCTTGCGGACACACATCACATCTTATTAACAAAATAACGTTTAACAATCATTCAAAAGTAGTGATTTACGTCTAAGCTAAAACAATAAAAATCATTAAAAAGCGCTAGGTCTCTGATGAGAAACCCTCTATCGATGTTAAGTAGATGCTTGTTTACGCTGCTTTTACTCTTACCTGTCTCAACTAATGTTTTTGCCAACTATTCGAACGGTTTAGCCACATGGACAGGCTATCCTGACAATGTGCAAGGCTTTAAAGAGAGCTTCTCTCGTTTACAACTTGACGAGAAGAAGTTGGCAAAATTCAGCTACCAGTGGTTTTAATCATCAATGACGCTAACCAAAAAAATCCTTCTCAGTATTGTTCTTCTGACCTTGGTTATGTTCTTTGCTGCCGGGTACTACATCTATAAGTATTCAGAGCATGCATTAGAGTACAAAGCGTATCAGCAACTGAGTGGATCTTTGGAGCTAGCGGAAGGGATCATTGATGGTCACAACCAGAACGTCACGTCCATTGCATCGCTTAGTGCCCAGAATCGGAATGTGATTAAAGCGCTCGACTTAGGCATCAACCGAGGCATAGCCCAAGAACTTAACGACTCAATTAAAAACAGTCGCTTTATTAATTACATTTTTATTATCGATTACGACGGGTATGTCTTTTCCACTTCAAGCGTCGACTACCAAGGAAATAAATTCTTCGGCGAAAAATGGCTTAACTACGATTTAGAAGCCCAACCTCAACTTAGCCAGTTATTGACCCGCGACACCATTATAAGTACACCCAATCAAGATCCGTTCTTATCGGCGGAGAGCGGAGGAAAGCTGTCTCAGTGGGTGGTCAGCCCGATTTATTTTCGCGATCAATTAGTCGGTTGGTCGCTGCTATCATTCGATTGGCAGCGCAAAATGCTTGATCTACTCAATGCAACCTACAATCGACTAGAGCATGCCCACTACCCGGTGGTGAACCTTGGGTTATCAGACCAAATGAGCGACTCAAGCCCACTTATGGTCGGAAAACTTGCTGCCCCCTCTCAAATTCTTCAAGCCAGCAAGGAGATGTATTTTGGTCAAGCCAACTACTTACTGTCGGTAGTATTCGATGCAGAGCAAGCACTAAGCAGTTTAAGTGCCATTAAAAAAGTGATGGTATTTATCTTTGTTGCCGCCGCGATAGCACTTACTTTAACAATGTGGCTCTCAATTCGAACACTAATAATTAATCCTATTACCGCCTTGAATCACAGCATCGTTGGGTTAAATACAGACAACCTCGACGCTAGACTCTCTGCCTCTTCAACCTCAGAAATCGACTCAATTACCCAAGCCATTAACCAGCTGCTAGAACGTTTACGCTCTAATACCATTTCAATCGAAAGGCTCGATGAAGAGATCAAAGCGAAACAGATGTCTGAACAGCAACAGAAGCTTATCAGTCAAAAGCTTGAAGCCATTTTGGACACCGCAGCTGACGGAATTGTCACCATAGACAGAGAAGGAAAGATCCTTAGCTTTAATCAGGCAGCGCAACTGATGTTCGGCTATTTAGAACAAGAAGCGATTGGTATGCAGGTTGAAAAGCTGATGCCAAACAAGCACGGTGCGTTACACCAAGCCTATATTGATCAATACCTAGCCACAGGACACAGTAAAATTATCGGCGTCGTGGATAAACAAGGGCGTTTAGGACGAGAGTTCCAAGCGGTGACAAAACAGGGCGAAATGTTCCCTATCTTGCTTTCAATTGCTCAGGTCGAAACGAGCCAGGGCATGTTATTTTCCGGCGTCATTAAAGATATTTCGAAGCAGAAACAGGTAGAGCGAGACCTTATCTTTGCCAAAGAAGAGGCAGAACAAGCCGCGCTGTCAAAAAGTGAATTCTTAGCCGTGATGAGTCACGAGATTCGCACACCAATGAATGGCATTATCGGCATGCTTGATCTGTTACAAGAAAATGATCTTAACCACTCTCAAGCTCATCAAGCTTACCTTGCTCATACCAGCGCCCTCTCTCTTCTCACCTTGCTTAACGATATATTGGATTTTTCAAAAATTGAGGCAGATAAATTAGAGCTTGAGGAGCAACACTTCGACTTACGACATATGCTAGGAGATTTTGCAGAGGCGATGTCAGCGAGCCTAACCAATCCAAATGTTGAGATCATTCTCGATACGATTGATGTAGAGCACTCAATGATCATCGGTGACAGTACTCGCATTAGGCAAATATTCGCTAACCTTGTCAGCAATGCGCTTAAGTTTACAGAACATGGTGAAGTCATTATCACTGCACGTCTCGAAGAGTACAATGATACCCAATGGCAACTTAAGGCTTCGGTCAAAGACTCAGGCATTGGCATTCCACCCGACCGGATAGGCTCTTTATTTGATAAATTTAGTCAAGTAGATAGCTCGACAACAAGACGTTATGGCGGTACTGGTTTGGGCCTCGCCATTGTCAAAAAGTTATGCCAGCTAATGGGGGGCAATGTATCGGCCACTAGCCAAGTTGCCAAAGGAAGTGAGTTTAGTTTTGACCTATTAGTACAGAAGTCAGATCAATCAGAGAAGGTCATTCCGAGCGTAGACATCTCGCTTCTCAATATTCTGGTGGTAGACGACAACGCGATAAACCAAGAGGTGATTTTACGCCAGTTGCAACACTGGGGTGCGAGCGCCATCTCCTGCTCTAGTGCTTTCGAAGCCATCAGCTTATGCCAACGCCGGACTGAAGATAATCTTCCTATGTTTGATGTTGCCTTTTTAGACATGCAGATGGCGGAGAAAGATGGCCTTGAGCTGAGTAAACAGCTGAGCAGCGATCCAAGCACTCAATCGATGAAACTGATTATGATGACCTCGATCGACAATGTTCCTAAGCCAGAAACCATTCAAACCAATGGGCTCAGCGGTTACTTTGTCAAACCGGCCACTACCAAAGACCTGTTCAATGCACTTAAGGTCATTGCGAGCCCTGATTTTTCTCCGGGCGAGCAACTCGTGACCCACAACTATCTATCGGCAATGCAACCAGAGAAACAAACATCAAACTCGCTAGATAGCGATCTTAAGCTGCTCGTGGTCGAAGACAACCGAGTGAATCAAATCGTCATTACTGGCATGCTGCATAAGCTTGGATTGGACTGCACAATTACCAACAATGGCCGCGAAGCTTTAAGCGCTCTTTCAGATGAAAACAGCTTCGATATTGTTTTAATGGATTGTCAGATGCCAGAGATGGATGGATACGAAGCCACACATCGCATCCGTAGTGGCGCGAGTGGTGAAAATGTTAAGAATATTCCCATTATCGCCATGACAGCCAACGCGATGGAAAGTGATCGCAACGCTTGTAAGCACGTTGGGATGAATGACTTTCTCACCAAACCCGTCAATCGTTCTTTACTAGAAGAAAAGTTATTACAGTGGAGTAACCAGCACTAAAATCAGTTAAGTGGTTCTTCTTCGTGCAAGCGGATTAAATATGAGAAAAAAGTGAACAGTTCAAGAGTGATGTGAAGGAAGCTAAAGCCACAATTCAGTAAGGGCGCCTTGGATGATTGAGAACAAAAGTAAGCTATCACTTACCAACCAAGGCATACCTCTCGGCTCTTTCTATAATAGGGTGAAAATGCTCACAATACCGATTAAAGAAAATAAGCAAGTACGACCGATTAGGCCAAAGTTGGAAGGTTGAATCATTTCTTGGTGCTGCATAGGCTAGTCTCTCTTTTGTTACATAGTCATTACAATATGATGAAATTTAGAGACTTTCTCAATGCATACTTAGATTAAATTTTTATGACAGAGATTAGCTTTATTTCTGTTCCCTTAATTACCATTGAGTTTAACGCACACAATATGGCTTTGGTCACTCAACGAAAAAATCATTTCAACTATTATCAATACATCATAATTATAAATTCGACGTCAGGAGGCCATTTATGCGATCGCTCATAAAACGCTTTTCACTTCACCGTATCTTTACCGCATTAGCGGGTATTCCCTTAATCTTAGCTCTGCTAATGGCGGTAGAAGTCGCCGTTTTCCAAAAGACCACCGTAGAACAGTCCAATCGCGATCAGGAAATCATTCAGTTAACACTGCTCTACGATAACTTGGCTCATAACCTTGCGGTAGAACGCGGCTTAACGGCTGGAGTACTTGGAAGTAAAGGCGCACAAGAGCAAGTCGCTAAACTCAAAGAGCAGCGAAAAAATGCCGATCAGCACATCGCGGCATTTAACGCATTTAAACCTGAATATATCTCTTCAGAACTGACGAACAAGCTGAAACAGTCTTTGGATACTCAGCTTGCGGATATCAATCAAATCCGTAACCAAGTTGATCAGCTTTCACCTAAACGCTCTCCATTCGCTTACTACTCCAATCTCAACCAGCTCGCAATTGACAATGCTGTTCTGCTAGTTTCGGGCGTAAGTAACTCTGAGATTATCAGGCTAGGTAACTCTTTAACCTCAGTGATGGTCATTAAAGAAAGAGCCGGACAAGTTCGCGGCGCACTCAACGGGGCTTTTGCTCGTAAAAACTCTTCGCTTGGTCAGTACACCGCAATAGAGAATTATCTCAAATCCGGCGAATACGCAGAGAGGTTGGCAAGTCTTGCCATGCCAGATGAGTTCTCAAGCCAACTTGAGGCAGCCAAAAATAGCCCAACTTGGAAGCAAGTCGTTGATATTCAAAACCAATACCTAAACCAGAAAGCACAGCTACAAGAACTGCAAGGGCCTTCCGCGTTAGATTGGTTCGGCTTGGCGACAGAGAGAATCAAGTTAGTCAATAAAATACGTAACCAACTGGCCACCACAATGACTGATGTGGTTTCTGCTCAAGCAAGCTCTGCCCAGTGGTTACTCAGTATGATGATCGCCGCTATAGTCTGTATGGGCGCGATTTTAGTTGGTGGACTAGTTGTCAGTCTTTCAAGCCTCAAACGACGAGTTGGCGAACTCACAAGTAACTTGGCGAGTATGTCGAAATCTAACGACCTTAGCATGGTGCTGAAGGACGAAGGGAAAAATGAACTGTCGCAAATATCGTCAAGTGTCAATGGCTTGGTATCGAGCATTAAGCGGCTGTTGATTAACGTCACCGAAACCAATGAGCATAGCCATCAACGACTCGATCAAATGGTTCAAGGGGCCAACGATCTAGGTGACAGTAGTCGAGCAACCTCCGACAAATGTGGTAACATCGCTGCTGCCATGACTCAGCTCTCTCAATCCAGTTTAGAGATCGCCTCTTCTTCTGAGCGCGCATTAGAAGAAACGGAGCAAATGACCAATAAGGTGCTCACGTGTCAAAAGCAAAGCCAAGATTCGTATGAGATTGTGAAAGCCTTGGTCAACCAAATAGAACAAACTCAGGATTGTATGTCTCAGTTAGAGCAAGACGCGCAAAGTGTCAGCAAAATTGTTGAAACTATTAATGGCATTTCCGAGCAAACCAACCTGTTAGCCTTGAATGCTGCCATTGAAGCTGCTCGTGCAGGGGAACATGGCCGTGGCTTTGCCGTTGTTTCTTCCGAAGTTCGAGATCTTGCTCAGCGTAGTAAAGAAGCAACCGAACATATCTCTCAATTGCTTTCAAACATCACCAATAATACGCAAACTGCGGTGAGCAATATGGATAAAAGCCGAGAAGCGACCGACTCAACGTTCAACTCTGTTTCTGAAGTCACTAACAGCGTCTCTCAGCTAGAAGTGCTGATTGAAACGGTGAATGAACACATCACTAGTATCGCCAACTCTACGGTCGAGCAGTCCAAAGCCAGCGAAGCGGTCGACCAAGATGTCGATGTACTATCAGATATCGCACAAAATACAGGGCAACTCGCAGACAGGATGAATCAAGTGGTCACTAACTATCGTGAAGAAGTCAGTGAAGTGAGTGAGCACCTAGAGAAATTTAAGCTCGGTACTACCTAAGCGAGAGGGTAATTCTGACAAAATCACCATCTTCAAACTCGATATGGTGATCAAACAGAGATGAAGAATATATTGTACGGAGGAAAGTGTGCTTTTCTCCGTGAGTGCCACGAAACAACATCGAAATATTCGCGACCAAGCGATTACGATTATTGAAATGGGCATTGAGATCAGCAGAAAGTACACAAAGCAAGCACCCTTTGCTGTTGTGTTGTAAGTCGACAGCTTCAGGGCTTGAGACCAGCACTGTGGTGTTGAGCTCTTTTTCGAGGGTATTAACCAGCAGCAAAAAGCTATCAAGGTGTGGCAGTTCATCCCCTTCGACGGGAGTCAGCAAATTGCCCAACATGGCTTCCATGTCCAACCGCTGAGAACGCGCATGGCTGACAAGCGATTTAACCTTCTTTTTGAAAGGCTTATATTTCTTGCTGTTAGCGGCTTTGTTTAGCCAGGCCGAAAGAATATCGTTGACTTGAGAGCGAGATTTGCTACCTAAAACGATCGCAGTATGGTTAGTACGCAAATGGAGTAAAGCATGAAGAGCGAGCTCCGCCAGTAACGGCTCGAATTCAGGTTTAATTTTGGTATGGATACTGCGCATGTTCTCTGAGCGTAAGGTGCCAAGCTTGAGCTTAGTCTATTAGGATTTGTTAAAGGAACGACATGCTACCGAAAAGCCTTACGTAAGTACAGTATTCAATCGATGTCTGAGCAACTATTCACCAAACCTCTATGCTAAGCGTGAACCGGAGTCTGGAGACGTTTCTGCACAATACGCTTTGCTTTTTGGATCTGTGTCACCTTCGGGTGCATCGGATCTTGCTTTATCAAGTTCTCGATTACAATTCCTACACTCACAGGAAATTGCTCTTTAAGCAACTCAATATTGCTGCTATCAGACACCTTAAACTTAAGCATGGCGTTAATAAAGTGAGAGTGATGGTTGATAAAATAAGGCGCCTCTTTGGCCTTTATCGCTAAAGCATCAATCACACGACCTAGCGACGCCTTTTCTGTCGCTTGCTGCATTGCTTGCGCTTTAACACTCAATATTGCTTCGGCTTTATCCAGCACAATGCAGCTAATCGTCATCGCAATATCTTTCTTGCTTGAGTTGAGCAGCCTTAACTCATCTAGCCAAGTTCTGGCTAAATCTAAGCAACCAATATGAAGTGCCACTGCAAGTAGAGCAAACTTGCGATGTTCTAGCTTAGTTTGGTTGTACAGCAGCTCAAGACGCTTTGGCGAGCAAACTGGGTTCACTCCATTGACTTGTAACAACAGCTGATACAGACCTTTTGAGAACTTATGGTTATCGATTAACTCATTCTCTTGAATGGCCAAAATTGCCTTTAGAGACGTTTTCAAAGTCGCCGGATTCATTTTGTTGCGTGTTTTGATGGCGATAAGTGCTTCGAGAAACAACCTTAGCTCCTCAATAAACACTAACTCTTCGTCATCTAGCACCGAGTCATAGTCAATTTTGGCGAGAAACATCGACGCTTTTCGATAGTCCGAGAGCATGATACACAGCATCACACACTTAAGCGTTAGATGAACGATATGTGGGTAGCGGATTGAAAGTTTGATCATTACCCGAACAGCTTTGTCTAAATCACAATCAAGCAATGAATGACGTGCTGTGATCTGCGAAACCAAAGGGTCATCAGGGTAACCGAGAAGTTCATATTCATGGGCTAGAGCTAATGCTTCCACCTCATTTCCCATTTCATCATGCAGCGAAATCTGTTTTACAAGTGGCCAACGATGTTTTACCTGTCTACTCAACTGTTTAAGGACTAGTAGAGCTGAGTCATATTTGTTCTGTTTTACGTAGCAATCAACAACGACTTTGTGAAAGTCTAGCCACTCAATCCCCTTACGTTTTGATTGTCGGTTGCAAATTTCAATCGCGTCATCATATAAACCAATTTCGAGCTTCTTATGCACCGTTGCCAAAATCGAACGTTTAATTAAGCTGCTGGCAATAAGGTGCTTAAACTGGTTGTAGTTAAAAGGGTGACCGAGAATATTGTCCGGCTCTAACTCCTCTGCCCCTCTAATATGGTCATCATCGCCACTATTGGCAATCACGACAAATGAGCAGTCACGTGAGTAGGCACGGCTTTGCTGATAAAGGTAGTGATATTTAGGGCCGACTATTTTCTTCTTACTGGCATAAGAACAAATGATCAGATCAAAGCGATGCTGGTTAACAAGCTGCTTAAAGGTCATGACATTTTGTGCCTTGTGCAACTTATCTTCTGCACCACCCATTTTTTTCAGCATGTTTTTTATCGACGAAGACAACATACTGTTCTCTTCTACGATAAGTACTCGCTTGTCACTTAAATCTTTTTTGTCCGCCATCTAACTACATCTGTCATCTAATTTTCGAGTGGATGCTAGAAGGCCGACACATTAAAGCCTATAACTAGCCGCAGACTTAGATACACGAGCCGAATCGCAGTTACAAATTAATCATTATAAAAATCCATTTTATCCCTATATATCAATCAATTAACCACAAAAACAAACCCATATAAACATTCACAAAGCCAAACCTAAAGCGGCCATCATTCACAAAAGAGATGCATATTGAGTAATACTTAAGCAAGCCACTAAAAGATAAGAGCATTCACGTATCAGCATTGACTCGATATTGAGTACTGAAAATGGCAGTCATTGACCACCTAACAACGTGAGATAGACAAGTTGGAAAAGCACCAAAACGAAAAAACCCGACAACTCTATGAGCTATCGGGTTTCTAGAATAAATGGCACGCCCTGTAGGATTCGAACCTACGACCACATCCTTAGAAGGGACGTGCTCTATCCAGCTGAGCTAAGGGCGCGCTACAGGGAAAGGATTATACGAGTTCGAATTCTTAAAACAAGGGCTTTTAGTAACATTATGATCTGACTGACTAAAAAAAGGTCACAGAATTCTATTTTGATTAAAAACACCACAAAGCAAACGTTTGCTTATAGATGTTCGTCAAATAATTTGCGACAATGCGCTGCAAATAATTCGCCATTCTTATTAAAGGAAAGTCATGACCGCTCAAAATATTGATGGAACTCTAATTTCCCAAACTGTTCGCTCAGAAGTTGCAGCCCGCGTAAAAGCTCGTAAAGAAGCTGGCTTGCGTGCTCCTGGCCTAGCAGTGGTTCTTGTCGGCGAAGATCCGGCTTCTCAAGTTTATGTCGGCAGTAAGCGTCGTGCATGTGAAGAAGTTGGCTTTGTCTCAAAATCTTTTGACCTTCCTGCAACGACGACAGAAGAAGAGCTACTGGCTCTTATTGATGAGCTAAACGGTGACGCTGAGATCGATGGGATTCTTGTTCAGCTACCGCTTCCTGCTGGTATTGATGCGACACATGTCCTTGAGCGTATTCACCCTGAAAAAGACGTCGATGGTTTCCACCCATACAACGTAGGTCGTTTGGCTCAACGTATTCCTAAACTCCGCTCTTGTACGCCTAAAGGCATTATCACTCTACTAGAGCGCTACAACATCAACCTACGTGGTATGCATGCGGTTGTTGTGGGTGCATCAAACATTGTCGGCCGCCCTATGACGCTTGAGCTGCTACTTGCAGGGTGCACGACCACCACCTGCCACCGCTTCACTAAAGACCTAGAAGGTCATGTCCGCCAAGCTGACTTAGTTGTGGTTGCTGTAGGTAAACCAAACTTTATTCCTGGCAATTGGATCAAAGAAGGTGCAGTAGTGGTCGATGTAGGTATTAACCGCTTAGATTCAGGCAAGCTAGTTGGTGATGTTGATTATGACAACGCAAAAGAGCGCGCAAGCTTTATTACCCCAGTACCAGGCGGTGTGGGGCCAATGACGGTAGCAAGCCTCATTGAGAACACCATGCTGGCTTGTGAGCAGTTTCATACTAAGAAATAAAAGCGAGAAGCGAGAAGCGAGAAGCGAGAAGCGAGAAGCGAGAAGCGAGAAGCGAGAAGCGAGAAAATTAAAGGATTGGCACCAAGTGTCAATCCTTTTTATTTTGGAACGCTTCGCTATGGATTCGGGATGTGGGAACGAAAAAATCTCGAAGGGCGAAGCCCGTTCCCGATTCTCGGAGCAAAGCGTTCTAAAGGACGAAGTCCGCTCCAACTCTTAAAGGCTAAGAATCACACCTGCGATTGACGCGCTCATAAGGTTTGCCATGACACCTGCCGCAATGGCGCGGAAGCCGTATTTGGAAATGAATGGACGCTTTTCAGGTACTAGGCTTCCTAAGCCACCGATGAGCATCGCCATGGTTGAGATGTTTGCAAAGCCGCACAGTGCAAAGGTCACGATAGCTTGTGAGTGCTCACTTAGCTGCGCTTTGACATCCATTAATTGGATAAAAGCGACAAACTCGTTCACAACAATTTTATTACCGATTAACGAACCTGCAGTGATGGCTTCATTCCAAGGAACGCCCAGTAGCCACGCCACTGGCGCGAACACGTAGCCAAGGATTAGCTCAAAACTCAGCTCTACTCCAACTAAGCTGCCAACCCAACCTAGCATGCCGTTAAGCATCGCTATCACACTGATAAAGGCAAGTAAGGTTGCGCCAACAGCGACTGCAATACGCAAACCAGACATTGCACCGTCAGCCATGGCTTCAACGACGTTGGTCGCTTTCGGCATCTCGGCATTATCTAGCTCAGTGCTCGGGCTGATGGTTTCCGTTTCAGGTACTAAGATCTTCGCCATCAACAAACCTGCCGGAGCCGACATAAACGCCGCCGCAATCAGGTAGTTGAGATCCACACCTAGCGAAGCGTAACCAACCAAGGTACCACCAGCCACAGAGGCAAGACCACCACACATAACAGCGAAAAACTGCGAGTCCGTCATCTGTTTTAAGTACGGTTTTACCACTAGCGGCGCTTCAATCATGCCGACAAAAATGTTTGCTGTCGCAGACAAAGACTCAACACGACCTATACCCAATAGCTTTTGCAGCCCACCACCAATGAGGTTAATCACTTTTGGCATAAGCCCAATGTGGTACAAGCCAGAAATCAGCGCCGAAAAAAAGATGATGATGCCAAGAACGTTGATTGCAAACGTAAAGCCACCTGTTGCTAAGCCGCCAAACAAGAAAGCGATACCTTCTTGACCATAGTTAATAAGATTAGAAACGGCGCCTGTCACGCTGTTCAGCGCTTCTTTGCCTGCTGGCACGTACAACACCAATAGCGCAAAGGTAATTTGCAATGCAAACGCCAGCGATACCGTTTTAAAATTAATTTTCTTTCTATTTGTAGAGAGCAGCCAAGCAGTAAATAGAATGGCTACAACACCGAGAATTGAGTTCATAACATGAATCCGACAGAAGGGGGAACAAGAGTGGCGTCGGAGTCTAGTGATCTAAAAATGAGATTCAAGTCACAATTGTTAACTGGATGTATTTTACAGAGCTTAAAATATCACCATAAAAATAACTCATTGATAAATAAAAATATAAACGTTTGCCTATTACTATCTTTTCCAGATGGAAATGATGTTTATGGAGTAAGAAAAATTGATCTTACCCAGATGCCGCAGTCAGGGTCTTTGAATATAGGGCGCCAGTTTCTTATCCCAATGGCACGGGTTGCCAATTTTCTGCTTTATAAAATCGATCACGGCTACCGTCTTTTTGGGTAAGAAACGACGACTTGGATAGACCGCGTAAAATGGCATGCTTTGCGACGCGTTCCAGTCGGGAAACAGCTGGATAAGTTGCCCGGTTTTAAATTCATCGCCGATAAGATAAGTCGCTAGATAGGCGATTCCCCACCCTGCAACCGCAGCATCACGGACCGCTTCTGCTAAGTCGACCGAATAGTTCCCAGAGACTTTAATACTCAACTGTTCTTGAGGGCTGCTAAATGACCATCGTGTATAATCCCTTTCCCAGCTTCGATAAATCAGGCAATTATGTTCCGTCAGTTCACTTGGATGACTTGGGGTTTGATGCTTAACTAAATAATCAGGAGAGGCTGCAACAACAAACTGTGAGTCCGCTAAGCGCTGAGCCACATAGCCTTCTGGAAGATGTTCATTGTTGGTAATCCACAGATCCAACCCCTCTTCTAGCATATCTACCTTGTAATCAAACAAATGCACTTCAACTTGAAGATTAGGATATTGCTGACGCAGTTCATCAATCGCTGGAATGATGTGCAGGGTACCAAAAGATTGCGACAAACCAATTTTCACTAGTCCTGCTACCTCATCACGCTGGCTTTCAACCTCTAGCTGAGCCTCCCCCACTATCGAAACCAACTGAGCACAATGTTCATAAAATTTTTGTCCAGCCTCGGTAGGCGTAAAGCTGCGCGTGGTACGTTGTACAAGCTTTATACCCAGCGATGATTCAAGCTGAGTTAATTGCTTACTGACATGTGAGACCGAGACACCTAAGCTTTTAGCAGCCAAGGTAAAATTCTTATGTTTGAGCAAAGCGGCAAACACCACCATTTGCGCAGCACGTTCTGAAAGCACAGGATCTCCAAAAGAAAAAGGAGCTCAAGAGAGCTCCTTTTGTTTAAATTGTTTGTCTACAACGTAATTCTATCAGCGAGATGACTGACAGCTAAAGCGAAGTAGTAAGAGCGATTCCACTTCATCAGTACATTGTAGTTGTTGTAAACCAGATAGACTCGCCCGTTGGCATTGTCTGGCGCGGTCAACCATGCATCCACATCCACTTGTGGCAGTGAACTACCATCGTAGCGCGTGATGCCAAGTTGATTCCACTCCGCTAGGGTTTTCTCTTTACCTTCAACACGCCCTTCTAGGTTCATGTCGAAACCTTGCGGTAGCTTAACCTGACGCCCCCAAGTGAACTTGTCATTCCAACCAGATTGACTCAGATAATTGGCGGCTGAAGCAAATACATCCGCTTCTGTATTCCAAATGTCTTTCTTACCATCACCGCTTCCATCAGCAGCATAAGAAAGGAACGAACTTGGCATAAACTGACATTGTCCCATCGCCCCGGCCCAAGAGCCTTTAAAGTCGCTGACTGAGATATGCCCTTCTTGCAAGATTTGCAGTGCGGCCATGGTTTCTTTGCGGAAGAAGGCTTCTCGGCGACCATCGTAGGCGAGCGTCGATAGTGCATCGATCACAGGGTAGTTGCCCGTGAATTTACCGAAGTTACTTTCTACACCCCAAAGCGCAACGATAAAACGTGGTTGTACACCGTATTCTTCACCAATTCGGCTTAACTCAGCATAGTGCTCTTTGTAGAGCGCTTTCGCTTGTTTTACCTTCCAATCAGGGACTGCACGAGGAATGTACTCATCCAGTGTTAATTTCTTTTCCGGTTGGTTCTTATCCGCTTTTACAGCACGAGGCTTATGAGTCACATTTTCAAAAGCCTGATTGATAATTTGCTCCGAAATACCATTGGTTCGAGCTTCTTGTTTTAAGCCTTCAACATATTGCTCAAAACTGACCTCATTCGCATAAACAGAGGTAGAGAGTGTTAATCCTAGAACGACTGACAGTAGTTTTTTCACATTGCCCTCCTTGAGCAATAGAAACCAACAATCTAATTATTATTTACTCTTCAGATTGCTGACGAGCTTGTTTTTGCTCTTTATATTCATCGAGTAGGTTTTTTGGTGGCGGTGGCAACTGCAAGAAAAAGCCATCATCTGTTAAAGACTGTTTTACTTTCTCGACATCAACTTGTGCCAGTGTGCGCCCTTCCAGTTTGACCACCATAACCATAATAGGTTTGCCAAACATCTGCATTAAAGTGTCAGGAACTTGTGAAAAATCATCCTTTTTCGGGATATATAGGTAAGCGCCTTCTTTTTTAGAACTTTTGTAAATTGCACAAAGCATTGGAAGCCTTTTGTCCGTTTATTTCATTGAACGTCAATGTTTCGCTATTTTTTAAAGCAAAACACTCAATTGAGCGCAAGATAACTTGCTGTGCTTATTCTGGGAATATAACATGACACCCCTAGTCTCAGGCAACGCCCTTAAGAGGTTGTAAGTAAAAGATGTCACACACCCCAGACCTAAAAGGCAGCAGCTTTACTTTGTCAGTTTTGCACCTTTCTGACAACAATGTTGATAAAACTATTCATTTCCTACAAGAAAAGGTAGAGCAAGCTCCGGCATTTTTTGCTCATGCGCCCGTTGTCATCAATATTTCAAAAGTCGATGGTGATATTGACTTTGTGAGACTGAAAGAAGGTATCTCCCAAGCTGGTATGATTCCCGTAGGCGTCACAGGCTGTAAAGACAAGCGCACACAAAATTTAGCCTCTGAAGCTAAGTTTGCGGTCATGTCTGCAAGCAAGTCTCCAGCTCAAGCTCCTGCGAAGATGGCACCAACCAAGATTATCCGTACTCCGGTGCGCTCTGGGCAACAGATATATGCCAAGGACAGCGATCTTGTGGTACTCAATCATGTTAGTGAGGGAGCTGAGGTCATTGCAGATGGATCTATTCACATCCATGGTACTCTACGCGGCCGCGCAATAGCGGGGGCGAGTGGAAACACTGGCGCAGTCATCATCTGCAATAAGCTCAATGCCGAACTTATGTCGATCGCAGGACACTACTGGCTCACCGAGCAGTTCGCCGACGAGTTCTGGCAGCAAAAAGTTATGTTCAGTTTGCAAGACGACTCACTCAAGTTCGAGTTGTTAACGATTTAATATTATAAGGAACACATAATGGCACGCGTTATTGTTGTCACTTCAGGTAAAGGTGGTGTGGGTAAAACCACTTCAAGCGCCGCAATCGCTTCAGGCCTTGCTGTAAAAGGAAAGAAAACGGCAGTTATCGATTTCGATATTGGTCTGCGTAACCTCGATCTTATCATGGGCTGTGAACGCCGTGTGGTCTACGACTTCGTCAACGTAATCAACGGCGAAGCGACATTGAACCAAGCGATGATCAAAGACAAACGCACGGAGAACCTGTTCATTCTTCCTGCTTCTCAAACTCGTGATAAAGATGCACTGACCAAAGAAGGCGTTCGCCGCATCTTAGATGAGTTAGACGAAATGGGCTTTGACTTTATTATCTGTGATTCTCCAGCAGGCATCGAGCAAGGCGCACTTATGGCGCTATACTTTGCAGATGAAGCGATTGTTACCACTAACCCTGAAGTTTCTTCTGTACGCGACTCTGACCGCATCCTTGGCATCTTAGACTCTAAGTCTCGCCGAGCGGAAGAAGGTTTAGAGCCAGTGAAGCAGCACCTACTGCTAACGCGCTACAACCCAGCGCGAGTGAACCAAGGTGAGATGCTAAGCGTCGAAGACGTTGAAGAGATTCTGCATATCTCTCTACTGGGTGTTATTCCAGAGAGCCAAGCGGTACTGAATGCTTCGAACAAAGGCGTGCCCGTCATTTTTGACGAGCAGTCTGATGCAGGTATGGCATACAACGACACCGTTGAGCGCCTGCTAGGTCAGCAAGTGGATTTCCGCTTCCTGACTGAACAGAAGAAAGGAATCTTTAAACGACTATTCGGAGGCTAAATGTCATTACTTGAGTTTTTCCGTCCCCAGAAAAAAAGCTCTGCAAATTTAGCCAAAGAGCGTCTACAAATAATTGTTGCCGAGCGCCGTAGCCAAGGTGATCCAGCACCGTCTTACTTACCACAGCTAAAAGAAGACATTCTTAAGGTGATCAGTAAGTACGTCGCTATCGACCCTTCTATGGTTGATTTGTCATTCGAGCACAAAGATGACGATATCTCAGTACTAGAGCTTAACGTTAAGTTACCAGAAGACGATAAGTAAAGAAGCGAGAGGCGGGAACGGACTTCGTCCTACGGAGAAGTGGATATTTGTGTCTTCTCGAAGGGCGAAGCCCGTTCTCGAATCTCGGAGCAAAGCGTTCTATAGGGCGCAGCCCGTTCCAATTTCCCGAGGACGCAGTCCGTCCTCGCTCTTACACCTTGAATTGATTAACGAGACGTTTCAGAGACTCTGCCTTCTGCTCTAGAGTTTGAGCTGAGTTAGCGGCCAAGTTGGCTTGCTCATTGG
Organism: Vibrio tubiashii; assembly: GCF_028551255.1. Classification (NCBI taxonomy): domain Bacteria; kingdom Pseudomonadati; phylum Pseudomonadota; class Gammaproteobacteria; order Vibrionales; family Vibrionaceae; genus Vibrio; species Vibrio tubiashii. The sequence goes on from NZ_CP117029.1 coordinate 2,254,448, forward strand.
CAACAACAGACACCTCTGACACGCTTTCAACGTTCTTTGAAACTTCGCCACTGGCTACTGATTGCTCTTCGGCCGCCGCCGCTATGCTGTCAATCATATTGGCAACATTTTGAGCGCCATTCACGATTTCATCAAGGCTGACACCCGCTTTTTTGACTAACTCTAACCCCTCAGACACATGCGTCGCCCCTACTTCCATACGTTCAACTGCAAGCGATGTTTCGTTTTGAATCGCTTCAATCGATTGTCCGATTTCTTGTGTTGCAGAGGTGGTTCTATCTGCCAATGCACGAACTTCGTCCGCCACTACCGCGAAACCTCGCCCAGCTTCCCCTGCTCGCGCTGCCTCAATAGCGGCATTGAGTGCTAACAAATTCGTTTGCTCGGCAATTTCATTAATCACATTAATTATTTCGCCAATTTCCGCCCCGCGTTTACCCAGTTCAGCAACACTATTGGATGACGCTGTCACCGCTTCATTAATTGAGTTCATTCCCTCAATGGTGTTTTTCACAACTTGGCCACCCGAGTTCGCCGTTACCCCTGCTTCTTGAGCATTAGCGGTGGCTTCTGAAGATTTGGTTGCCACTTCTTGGATACTATGACTCATCTGCTCTATGGATGAAGATATCTGGGCAATCTTCTCAGATTGAACCCCAAGCTCATGCGACATGTTGGTATTCGCCTGTGTGATAGCCATGGTTCCATCGACCACCTCATCGGTAGTACGCAACACCTCAAGAATCGCACCATTAGTTTTCTTCACTGCTTGGTTATAGCTCGCGGCCATGGCACCTAATTCGTCTTTAGAATCAATATCGATAGTATTGGTTAAGTCTCCATTTGCTAGGCTTTCAAGGCCGATGGCAACTTGTTTGACCGGAACAGTTATCGCTTTAAGCACTACCCAAGAGATGACTGTACCCAAACCAATCGCTATTAGCGTACCTAACATCAAAGTTGTTTCCGTGGTTTTGGCAGCTGAAACTGCGGCCGCTTGACGCTCATCCATCAAACCATCTTCCATCGCAACAAACTCTGCGATTTGGCTACGGAACTTATCAAAATAGACCTTACCTCGTGCTTCACCAACCAGTTTCGCCATATCATTCATCGTTTTGGCGTCACCAATTTCTCGTCGTAAATTGATGATCGGCGTTACAACTTCAGATTGCCATTCACTGATGGTATCGTTCATCTCTCCTAACAACTTAACCTGCTGAGGATTGTCGCTGACTGTTTGTTTAAGCTTAAATATCAGTTGCTTAAACTTTCCACTGCCTTGGTTGTAAGGGTCGAGGAAATCTTCTCTGCCCGCAAGCAGATAACCGCGCATACCTGTTTCCATATCTACAGCGGCCGCAAGAACATCTTGCGCAGAAGCCATCACTTTATAAGTATGATTAACCCAATCTGTTGCTTCGCCAAGTTGAGAAAATGAGCTAAGTAACTCTTCTGTTTCTGATTTTTCTAAATAGCCTTGTTCATTCAAGGTAACAAGAGAGAAAACACTGTTATCGAACTTGTCTTTATTGGTTGCTTGTCGCTGCTCAAGTAGCTTGGCTTCTCGCTCTGTAAACAAAGCGATTTGGCCGCGAAACTTGTCGAAATAGACTTTTCCGCGTGCTTCACCAACAAGGTCTGACACGTCGTCCATGGTTTTGGCGTGTCCAATCTCACGCCTAAGTTCGATGATGGGCTCAGTGACATTGACTCTCCAATCATTGATCGTTTTTTCAATCTCATCTAAACGCTTAACCTGAACCGGGTTGTCATTAACCGTATTCTTGAGTTCAGCGACCAGCTTAGTAAATCTTTGTTGACCATTCAGGTAAGGATCTAAAAACTCCTCCTTACCTGCGAGAAGAAAGCCGCGCATACCTGTTTCCATATCAACAGCAGCCGCTTCGATCTTCATTGCCTGCTGAATAACATTGTGAGTATGGTCAACCATAGCATTGGTTTGAACTTGTGAGCGTGAGCTTGTGATTGCAATAAAAGCCAAAAACACGAGGAGAATGAGCGGAGCCCCTGTACCTAGCGCGATTTTGAACCTTAAGGGAATATTTTTAAAATTCATGGTTCTATCCTTGACGAGTAATCTTCTTCCATGTGGAGCGTTACTTACCTATAGGTATAGACATAGATAGAAAGTTTATCGAACAAATACCCCTAACGAAGTAGACGAAAAAAAGCCCCAGTCTTTCGACTGGGGCTTTGATCTTTTCCCGATAGATAAGTGTCGTGCTAGCGAAAACTTATCTCATGCTGAGTCTTACTTATTATGCTTCAGCTTTTGCTTTCTTAGCTTTAGGCGCTGCTTTTGCTGCTTCTTGGTCTGCTTTCTTCTTGATAACTGTAGTACCTTCGAAAGTTTCACCTTCAACAAATGCTTTACCGTAGTAAGACGCTAGTAGAACTTCTTTTAGCTCAGTGATTAGAGGGTAACGTGGGTTAGCACCTGTACACTGGTCATCGAATGCTTCAACAGCTAGCTCGTCTAGTTTCGCTACGAAGTCCGCTTCAGAAACACCTGCCGCTTGGATAGACATTGGAATGTCTAGGTTGCCTTTTAGCTCATCCAACCATGCTAGTAGACGTTCAATCTTCTGAGCAGTGCGGTCACCTTCTTGGCTTAGGCCTAGGTGGTCAGCAACTTCAGCGTAACGACGGCGTGCTTGTGGACGGTCGTATTGAGAGAACGCAGTTTGCTTAGTTGGGTTGTCGTTCGCGTTGTAACGAACAACGTTAGAGATTAGTAGTGCGTTCGCCAGACCGTGTGGTAGGTGGAACTCAGCACCAATCTTGTGAGCCATAGAGTGACAAACACCTAGGAATGCGTTCGCAAATGCCACACCAGCGATAGTTGCTGCGTTGTGTACTTTTTCACGAGCGATTGGGTCGTTTGCACCATTCGCGTAGCTTGAAGGTAGGTACTCTTTAAGCATCTTAAGCGCTTGTAGAGCCTGACCATCTGAGTATTCGTTAGCAAGAACTGATACGTAAGCTTCTAGAGCGTGAGTTACTGCATCGTAACCACCGAACGCTGTTAGAGATTTAGGCATGTTCATTACTAGGTTAGCATCAACGATAGCCATGTTTGGCGTGATTTCGTAGTCAGCTAGTGGGTACTTAGCACCTGTCTTGTCGTCGGTAACAACCGCGAATGGAGTAACCTCTGAACCCGTACCTGAAGTTGTAGTGATACAAACAAGCTCAGCTTTTTTACCCATTTTAGGGAACTTGTAGATACGTTTACGGATATCCATGAAGCGCATTGCTAGTTCAGCGAAGTGCGTTTCTGGGTGCTCGTACATTACCCACATGATCTTAGCTGCATCCATTGGAGAACCGCCACCTAGTGCTAGGATAACGTCTGGCTGGAAGCTCTTCATTGCTTCAGCACCTTTCTCAACAACAGATAGTGTTGGATCCGCTTCTACGTCGAAGAATACTTGAACTTCGATGCCTTGAGCTTTAAGTAGTTTCACTACTTCGTCAGCGTAACCGTTGTTGAATAGGAAACGGTCAGTAACTAGGAATGCGCGTTTCTTACCTTCTAGGTCGCCAAGAGCGATTGGAAGGCTACCACGACGGAAGTAGATAGACTTAGGTAGTTTGTGCCACAACATGTTTTCAGCTCGCTTCGCTACAGTTTTCTTGTTGATAAGGTGCTTAGGACCTACGTTCTCAGAGATAGAGTTACCACCCCATGAACCACAACCTAGAGTTAGAGAAGGTGCTACGTTGAAGTTGTAAAGGTCACCGATACCACCGTGAGTAGTCGGGATGTTTACAAGAATACGTGCAGTTTTTAGCTTGTCACCGAAGTAACGAATGCGATCTGCGTTTGTATCTTGGTTAGTGTATAGGCCAGATGTGTGACCGATACCACCGATTTCAACCATAGTTACCGCTTGAGCAACTGCGTCTTCGAAGTCGTCCGCGCGGAATAGACCTAGAGTTGGAGATAGTTTCTCGTGAGCGAATGCGTCGTCGTAAGAAACTTTACCTAGACCTTCACCAACAAGAACTTTAGTGTCTGCAGGAACTTTAACGCCCGCTAGCTCAGCGATTGCTGCTGCTGGCTGACCAACGATCTTCGCGTTAAGTGCGCCGTCGATAAGAAGAACTTTGCGTACTTTATCTGCGTCAGCTTTGCTTAGTACAACGGCTTTGTGAGTTGCGAAACGCTCTTTCACTTCGTCGTATACTTCGTCAACTACGATTGCAGCCTGTTCAGAAGCACATACTACGCCGTTATCGAACGTCTTAGACATTAGGATAGAAGCTACTGCACGTTTAACGTCAGCAGTTTCGTCGATAACAACAGGAACGTTACCCGCACCTACACCGATTGCTGGCTTACCAGAAGAGTAAGCGGCTTTAACCATGCCTGGACCACCAGTAGCTAGGATAAGAGCGATGTCGTCGTGCTTCATTAGAGCGTTTGAAAGCTCTACAGATGGTTGGTCAATCCAACCGATGATGTCTTTTGGAGCGCCCGCTGCTACTGCTGCGTCTAGAACCAGTTTAGCTGCATCGTTCGTTGAGTTTTTCGCACGTGGGTGTGGCGAGAAGATGATGCCGTTACGAGTTTTTAGAGAGATTAGAGATTTGAAAATCGCAGTAGAAGTTGGGTTAGTTGTTGGTACGATACCACAGATAATACCTACTGGTTCTGCGATAGTCATTGTACCTAGGTTGTCATCCTCTTCTAGGATGCCACACGTTTTTTCGTCCTTGTATTTGTTGTAGATGAACTCTGAAGCAAAGTGGTTTTTGATAACCTTATCTTCAACAATACCCATGCCAGACTCTTCAACCGCTTGCTGTGCTAGCGGGATACGAGCGTGGTTAGCTGCTAGAGATGCTGCACGGAAGATTGCATCGACTTTCTCTTGAGAGAAAGTAGCAAACTCTGCTTGAGCCGCTTTAACGCGAGCTACCATTGCATCTAGTTCAGCCAAATTAGTTACAGGCATAGTGAATCTCCTAAATTAATAAATATTAAAAACTTTTTAGTAAGGTCACTGTGATTGAAGGAACAGAGTTCTTAGTAAATTGCTTTCAGGGCTGAGTATATTATTTCAGGTTGTGAAAAAAATTGACCCAGATCAGTTCTGAAAAAATATTTACCTACTAAGTGGTACTTGAATCTCAAATTTTCCTATATATTCATTAAAATCATGAACTTAAATCACATATTATTATTGAGCATTTTTACAGCAGTTAAACCCATTGATTAGCTAAATGACCATATTTTGTAAAAAAGTTTCATTTTCTGACCACAAACTTACATGTAATCCATAAACCTTGTGCTACTGAGAGTATATCCGAAGCAATTTATCTCTCTATAATCGGTGTTATTTTTTATTGAAAATGTGCGAATGTTAACGTTTATGTCAAACGCTCAATCTTCAACCTCCATTCTACGTAACAAAGTGTGTCATTAGTGTTTACGTTTTTTTCAATAATAAGATTTTCTCAGTAATGAAATAGATTTAGCTTTAGTTTTTTTCATTCGTTCACGGCTAGATTTTCGACTATATTCCGCATGTAATCCGTTCCCTCTTTTACTTTGTTTAGGCATACAGAATGCAAACGTTCGAAATCGCAATCTTTTTGCAGTTTTTTCTCGGCTTAGTCGCAGCAGTTAACCCTGTTGGCATCATGCCTGTGTTCGTATCTTTGACCGGTCATATGACTCAAGAAGAGAAAAACAAAACGGCTGTTACCGCTAATTTAGCAGTGGCTATTATTTTGGTTGTCTCTTTAATGGCAGGCCAAATGCTGCTCGATATGTTTAGTATTTCACTAGATTCGTTTCGCGTGGCAGGTGGCTTGCTGCTGCTAAGTATCGCCTTCTCGATGATGAGCGGTAAGCTCGGTGAAGATAAGCAGAACAAACAAGAAAAGTCGGAGTACGTTAGCCGCGAGCAGATTGGTGTTGTGCCATTAGCCATGCCCCTTATGGCAGGCCCTGGTGCAATCAGCTCAACGATTGTCTATGGCTCTCGCTACCCGGGAATGTTTGATACCGTCGGCATCATAGTCACTATTGTACTGTTCGCTCTGTGTACATGGCTGCTGTTCCGCTCTGCACCACTTATCGTGCGATTCCTAGGTCAAACAGGCATTAACGTCATCACGCGTATTATGGGTCTTATTCTAGGCGCTCTTGGCATTGAGTTTATTGCTAACGGCTTACGCAATCTCTTCCCAGGGTTAGCCTAATTAAATTAATCGGTTATGATAGAGCGACCTAAATCAATATCGCTCTATCATGCCGAGACACTCTTTAAAGCATCACCTCTACGTTATTATCTTTGGTACCCACACAAAAGCGGGTCGAGCATTCGATCTTGCGCTTATCGTGGCGATTTTGTCTTCTTTGATCGTACTGGTCTTAGAATCAATACCATCGATTAAAACGAGTTGGGGTGTACAGCTTAGATATGTTGAGTACACTTTTACTGCTTTGTTCACACTGGAGTACTTGTTAAGACTCTACTGCTCTCCAAAGCCAGCCGCTTATGCGAAAAGCTTCTACGGTGTGATTGATTTGCTGGCGATTCTCCCCACCTATTTAGCCTTCTTCTTCCCGGCAGCATCATTTATGGGTGTGATCCGAGCATTGAGAATAATGCGTATCTTCCGCATCTTAAAACTGGTGCGATATCTACAAGACTCGAATATCTTGCTCAGATCTCTGCTAATGGCTAAGCGTAAGATTTTTATCTTCTTTACCACAGTTGCTATTTTAGTCACCATTTTTGGTGCATTGATTTATGTGATTGAAGGGCCGCAGAACGGCTTTACTAGTATCCCACAAAGTATCTACTGGGCGATCGTGACCATTACCACGGTTGGATATGGTGATTTAGTGCCGCAAACCGCCTTGGGTAAAGCCATCGCTTCGATGACGATGCTTTTAGGTTACTCAATACTAGCAGTGCCTACTGGCATTATTACTGCTGAACTAAACCAAGAGATGAGCTCACACAAGACACTGGTTAAATGCCCGAACTGCATGCAAACAGGACATGATAGTGATGCACTGCACTGTAAGCACTGTGGTAGCGAACTCGCAGACCCTGATCAGCGTGTGGTGCCTGTAGAGAAATCAACTTAGCTTTGAATAACGTCTCGCTGGTCTAAGTATTTGACGGTCAACCAACCGAAGACCAGCGCGCTAAGCCATGACATGACCGCAAGCCAACTTAGCCAAGTACTTATCACAAGCCCACTCGCCATTAACATACCAATGTAGTACGTCACCCGAGAAACTCTTTGCCTGTGGCTATTCGCAGCCCACACAGCCGCCAAAATGGTCGCACATGCTGATAGGCCAACCCCGATCACATCAGAAATGAAGACGACATCGTTCCACCAGTCGACATAGCATACGCCACCACTGCCAAACTCTTCTGGGCAGAATAGTATCGCGGCCAAGGAAATTAACTCACCAACCAGCATATGGGTAACGATCCATGCTGCAATCGCCGCAACGATAGTAAGAAAGATACGCAGGATACTCATTGATTACCTTAATAAAAAAGACCCTACTAAAAGAGTAGGGTCTTGATTAATAAAGGCAAGTTTAATTGAAATTAGGCTTTTTCACTTAAGATAATACGTAGTGTACGACGTAACGGCTCTGCCGCACCCCATAGCAGTTGATCACCAACAGTGAATGCGTTTAAGAAATCATCTCCCATTGCCATCTTACGTAGACGACCGACTGGAATAGACAATGTGCCTGTTACTTTGGCAGGCGTTAGCTCCTGCGCTGTAATATCGCGATCGTTCGGGATCACTTTAACCCAATCGTTGTGCGTCGCGATCATCTCTTCGATCTCATCCATAGGCACATTTTGCTTCAGCTTGATAGTCAGCGCTTGAGAGTGACAACGCATCGCACCGATACGGACACAAGTTCCATCAATTGGCACTGGCGCTTCTTGGAAACCAAGAATCTTGTTTGCTTCAACCCCTGCTTTCCACTCTTCTTTGCTTTGGCCATTGTCACGCTTAACATCAATCCATGGGATCAGAGAGCCAGCTAGTGGCACACCAAACTTATCTGTTGGGAAAGAGCCGCCGCGCATGGTGTCAGCCACTTTCTTGTCGATATCTAAAATTGAACTTGAAGGATTAGCTAGCTCAGAGCTGACGGAATCATTGATCACACCCATTTGCGAGATCAACTCACGCATGTTTTGAGCGCCCGCACCCGAAGCCGCTTGGTAAGTCATCGCGCTTGTCCACTCAACCAGACCTTTCTCAAATAGGCCACCTAAACCCATCAGCATCAAACTCACTGTACAGTTACCACCAACAAAGGTATTTGTACCACCGTGGATACCTTGTTGGATCTGGCTTAGGTTGACAGGATCTAGCGTAATAATCGAATCTTGCGCCATACGTAAAGTTGATGCGGCATCAATCCAGTAGCCTTTCCAACCTGCTTGGCGTAGTGCTGGGTAAACTTTCTCCGTGTAGCTACCACCTTGACAAGTGATCACTGCATCTAGCTGTTTTAGGCTCTCAATATCAAAAGCATCTTGAAGTAGGCCTGCCTCTTTACCTAAGTTAGGTGCAGGAATACCGATCTGAGATGTGCTGTAAAAAACTGGCTCAATAAGGTCAAAATCTTTCTCTTCAACCATTCGCTGCATTAGCACAGAACCCACCATGCCACGCCAACCGACTAAACCTACTCTCATTCTCAACTCTCCGTGTATTCAATTTTAAAAAGGGAATAGCTCAATATTCAATTTTCGCAGCAAAATCTCAAGAGAAAATTGCATCAAATCTGTAACTTTTATTTCTTATTTCGTTAATGCCGACCAGAAGCCTTGTTTTGTAGACTTTTTCACCACTTGTTATTTACCTATACAAAAACACGCCACAGACAAAACAACAACGAAAAGTTCGTGCTACACAATATTTACAATTAGAAACAACTATCACGATAAGATTTAACGTTTAACCACATTTTTAACTAGCAATAATTTAATCAACAGACACAACTCACACGAAAGCGACAATTTATCGAAATATTATTCTATCTAATGTAGAGTGCCCTACGTCCTTAAAAAGGGGTTAATACTCCTTCGTAAACAGAATTGTTCCACTGTTTACATTTGCTAATAAACAATTAAGAGGCTCCGTATGACACAACATACTCCCCGTCTGCCAAGCTTGATGCAGGTTGTTGTCTCCCTTGGGTTATTCTTGCTAATGGCGTTTTCGTTCACCGCCAAACTTGATTTACCCATTCAGCTAGCTCTATACATTGGCTGGTTCATTATCATCGTTTTAGGTATCCGTTTAGGTCACAAATACAAAGAGTTAGAAAAAGCAGCTCTGAACGGAATTTCTAACGGACTAGGTGCCGTACTCATTTTACTTGCCGTTGGTGCTTTGGTCGGTACCTGGATCTCAGGTGGTATTGTTCCAACCATCATCTACTATGGTCTGAAAGCTATCCATCCTTCAATTTTCCTTTTAGCCACGATGATCATCTGTTCCCTAACCGCTCTGGCGACAGGTACATCATGGGGCGCCGCGGGTACTGCTGGTATCGCGATGATGGGTATCGGTCAAGGTCTCGGTGTTCCTGCGCCAATTACCGCAGGTGCTGTCCTATCTGGCTGTTACTTTGGCGACAAGATGTCTCCGCTTTCTGACTCAGTTATCTTAGCTTCATCAATGTCTAACGTTGAAGTAGTTGAGCATATTAAAGGTATGCTGCCAGTAGCCCTGATCAGTTACATTATTACCGGTATCATGTTTACTGCGTTTGGCTTCCACTACGCGGGCAATGTTGATATGTCCCAGGTGCAATCTGTTATTCAAGCGATGGAGCAACAGTTCTACATTACACCTTACTCTTTTGTTCCTGTGGTTATCGTGCTTGGTTTGCTCGCGATGCGCATGCCTTCTTTCCCTGTTATCAGCTTTGGCTCACTGCTGGGTATTATCTGGGCAGTAATGATTCAGGACGTAAACTTCCTGCAAGCGTTCAATACAGCTTGGGCACCTTTTGAGATTGAATCTGGCGTTGGTTTCATTGATTCGATTCTTAACCGAGGCGGTATGTCATCAATGCTTGGTTCTGTGGCTGTTATCGTATTTGGTTTAGGTTTCGGCGGCCTACTAGATAAAGTCGGTGTACTAGAAACGATTGCTAAACTGTTTGAACGTCGCGTTCAAAGCGCTGGTTCTCTAGCAACTAGTACCATTGGTACTGCGTTTATGGGTAACGTATTTGGCTCAGCGATGTACGTATCTCTTATTCTAACGCCTAAGATCTGTGCTAAGAACTACGACCGTTTGGGCTACAAACGTAAGAACCTGTCGCGTAACGCTGAGTTTGGTGGCACATTGACTTCAGGTATGGTTCCATGGAGTGACAACGGCATCTACATGGCGAGTATTCTTGGTGTTGCAACTCTCTCTTACGCGCCATTTATGTGGTTGAGCTTCGTATGTATCATCGTCACTATTATCACATCTTACATGGGCTGGTTTGTTGATAAGTGTGAACCGACAGCGACTTCTGAGGTTTTAGAAGAAGAGACAGAACTCACTAAGCAAACAGCTTAAAAACACTCAACAAATAGCAAAAGCGCCTACACTGAGGCGCTTTTTTATTACTTATCTATTCGACCTTCTTGGCCGCACTCCGTTTACCTAACAGGTAACCTAAGCCTAATGGTGCAAAGAAAATTGCAACGATAAACAACACAAAGTAGATGATAGTGCTCTTAATCAATACCACGAGCTTATCCATCGCAAGAGCAACAACGTCTTGCGAAACTTTATCAATATCTTGGGCAAACTTTTCTCTTTCAGCACTGATGATTAAGGCAATTTCAGCACGTTCGCGGGCGACCATTTGCTCTAGTGCCTGACGCTCAGAACTCAATTGCTCCAACCTATCCGCGGTACGATTATCAATCTCTTGCACCAGCGGTTGCAGTTGAATCGACATTTGACGAGCAAGGTCTTCCATATATTGAGGGTTGTTGTTAACGAAATCTTGGAACGACTCAGACGTCAGCTGAATACTCTTAAGCGTTTCTGTCAGTTGTTCACCACTGACGCTACTGTTCATCGCGATAAGCTGCGCCTTCCAAGTCATGAGTTTAGGCGTCTGCTCAGAGACTAAACTCAATCGATCAGACACATCCCCTAGCGCTTCTGGCATAGTCCCGAGCGTCGAGACGGCTTCATCTTCACTGATTTCATGCGCTTGTAACCAAGCACGATACGCTGGAGTACGGATGAAAGAGAGATCTTCAAATGGATGAGCGCGAGCAAAATCCGTCACAAACTGCTTCGTCGATTTATAGTGCGTCCCTTTGAATAATGATTTCGCGAGTTTATCGATTTCAGTGGTAAGTTGATTGGATACCTGCTGCGCATGTGGTGTGCTAAATAGCTCTTTACCTGCACCCGATGCGAAAAACTGATTCATCTGCTCGGTAAACACCCAAGCATCGACCAAAGCTGCAGTCGGATTGACTTGGTAAGTCGATTGCTGGATACCCTCTTCCGCATTTATTTTCCATAGTAAGACGTAGGATTGGTGCACTTTATCCTGTGAGTCATAACTAGCAGAGATAGCATCCGCAGCTTGCTCTACTTGAGAAAAAAACTGTTGGGTATACTCACGCGTCAGCAAACGCATGTTCAGCTCTTGTTGGGTTAGCGGCGTAGTTTGGCTATCAAACTTAACCTCAAGTAATGAACAGCCACCACTCAACAAAATAGCAGTTAGAAGCCAAATTTTAGCAAAACGGCTCATTTGAATTTTCAACCTCAGATAGACATAAAATACGCGCGATATTCTATACCTTAAAAGTCAGAATACAGTTAACTATTGATAGTATTACGCTCTTTTAAGAAAACTCTGGCTTCTTCAATAGCGCGATCTAGGCGAACTTTCAGCTCTTCAACCGTGCTTGCCTCGACGTTATTGGTATCCTTGAGCGCGACTTCAACTTTACCCGCGGCCTCACGTAACTTAGTCGCACCTAGGTTGCCTCCGACCCCTTTTAAACTGTGAGCTTTTCGTTGTGCTTCTTCAGGAGACTCATTGACTAGTTGAACGATTTTATCCGCATCTCCGGTATGATCTTCAATAAAGACTTCAAGCAACATACACACTGATTCCATATCGTTGTTTAACGACTCTAGCATCTTGTCGAAATCAATTTCACTTTCGTTCGTTTCCGGCATTGGCGTCACTGGCTCGGCTTGTACGGCCGGATTCTCGATAACGGGCTCAACAATGGGGGCTTGTGGTGGGGTCACGACAATGTCAGCAACTGGGGACGAACTTGCTGCACTTTCTTCAAGTTTGGGAGTCGACGGTTTTGTCTCAGCCTCACCCCGATGAGACGGCAAGATAGTTGCTCTGGTTTCACTGGCGCGAAGGAGAGATAAATAGCCTCCCAGAACAACCAAGGTCAGTAAGAACCCGAAAATAACATGGCGAATGAGTAATTGATCAAACTCACCCCGTAACACACTGATCTGATTCAGCACATCGTGAGTTTGCAGCTTCTCGACAATATATCGGCCTTGCGCGTAACCACCGAGAACACTAGAGACTTGCGCTAGCACCTGTTGTAAATCTTGACGCTCTTTGGCTGATAATTGATTAGATTGAGAGTAAATGCTATCGAGATCTCGATAAACCTGCGGGCTAGAAGTACTATCACCAAACACAGCTTCAAGCACATTAGCGCTGAGTCGGAAGTAGATCACTTCTGTGCTCTGCCCCTGATAACGTTCTCGCATTGTACCAATCTGGTCAACCAAACTCAGGAGATCAAGATTGTTATCTAAGTAAACTTGAGACTGTTCGATGAAGCGATCGGTGGTAAACAACAAGCGATTGATGTCTGGCAACAGCCAACTGCTTTGATAGTGAGCATCAAGCTGAAGACGTAGGGCGTAGATAAGCTGCAAATTAAGAGATTGAGAGTCTGCCATGTTGACTCTATACGGCGAGTCAAAAGAGAAAGCATCGCGCAGTTCTTGGATACTCGTGCCTAGTTCATAGACCTGTTCTTTAGTAGCTTCTATTGAACGGTAACTGCTCGCAATAACAGCAATACTCACAATCCATATTGCTAACAATGCCCAGCCAATTTTCAGCGCTTTCCCATCCATGCTCTTGCCTGTAGATAAATCCCTAGTAATACAAGAATATACACTATCAAGCAGAAGTGGAGGACTAACTGGCAAAATGTTGCAGTCAGTCCTATTCTAGATAGGCTATTTATTACGTGTTAACTGGTCACGTAGATTTGGTGGTGTGCCTTTGATCGTTAACGTATCGGTTTCTGGATCGTAAAAAATACGCTCACCAAGCAGTAAGCTATCAAAACTTACATTCAGGCCACCGCCCGCACCCACATACTTTGTCAGTTTGCGCACAGCCGCGCGATCACCAGGGAAGCTTTCTTCAAGTTCATAACCCTGCTCTTGAGTGTAATCTAAGAAACTGGTGCCATCTTGAGATGGAGGCAGTTCACCAGACAGTTCACGAACTTGAACCTCATCACCTGATTTGATTTGCTCATTACAGTAATCAGCGACTTGTTTTTTGTAGCTGATAGCTTCGTCTTTCTCTAACTTAGAGTCGGCACAGAAATCTTCGACTGCTTGCATCAACACTTGGTTTTGTACTTTGGTGTCTAAACCGACTTCTGCTTGTAGGAAATCGAGGAAAAAGTCAGCCACTTTACGACCAACACGACCTTTGATGTAAGCTAAGTAACGATTTGACTCTTTGTCAGTCTCAAAGCTGGTTAAATCGATTCGCGCTGCAATATCCATCTTGCTTAAGTCAAGGTAATCTGTTGCGCTGATCTCTAGACCTTCTGTCACTTTAAGGCTCTGATTTGACGGAATAATCGCTACAAAAAGATAATCTGTCGCCAGTGACTGATATTCAGCAAAAACCAAGATGCCTTCGTCAGCAAATGGGTATTTTGATAATTCATCTTTAAGGCGGTTAGCACTTAACTGTGAGAAATCGTAAAAGTTTTGATTTCCTTGACGAAGATCTTGCAACCAGTTGTTAAATTCGCTGTCAGACTTAAAAGAACCAAAGCCTTTACCGGCTTTCGAGTTGAACACACGATGAAGCTCGGCAACTAGGTCTTCGGTCGAAGTATCATTAGATAGAGACTCTGAACGAAAGTTAACAACTAGTTCATCTGCGTCGTTTTTCTGTAATTGATGTAGGATAACGTTTGAAAGATGAAGGCTCATGATGAAATTTATCGCCGCGTAGGTTTCAGTTGCGTGGCATTGTAGGTTATCATAAGCCGCTTTACTATCATCATTAGAGTCTTTATGCCGATTACATCTAAATACAGCGACGAGCAAGTAGAACGAATCCTTACAGAAGTAGCTGCGGTACTTGAAAAACATGCAGCGGGTCCAGAGCTTGCGTTAATGATTGCTGGAAATATCGCTACCAATGTCTTAAATCAAGATGTTGCTGCTTCACAACGCAAAGCAATTGCTGAAAAATTTGCAGAAGCGCTTGTTTCTTCAATTGAAGATAAAAAACACTAAGAATAATAACGGACAATAGAACACTTACATGGTCGATAACGGAAATACATACGGTGAACGCGTATCGCGTTTAGTGGGATGGGGACACTGGTTCGCCTTTTTCAACATCATCGCTGCAATGCTGATCGGTACCCGTTATATCTCTCAGTCTCCGTGGCCAGAGACCCTACTTGGTCAATTCTACTTGATGATTTCTTGGGTCGGTCATTTTGGCTTCCTCGTTTTCGCCTTATACCTGTTGGTTCTATTTCCACTCACCTTTGTCATACCGTCACGAAAACTGTTTCGTTTAGTGGCGGTCTGTTTTGCAACTGTAGGGTTGACGATCCTACTTATCGACACGCAAGCCTACCAAACCATTAACTTGCACCTAACGCCGGTTGTTTGGGAAGTGTTGTTTAGTGACGAGAGTTCGACGATCAGCGTCGATCTACAGCACTTGTTTATTGTCTTACCACTGATATTTTTACTCCAACTCGCGTTGTCTGAGTGGGTATGGCGTAAACAACGTAAACTGTCACACAAACATGTCGGCCGCCCATTATCGGCGCTGTTTTTCGTTAGCTTTATTGCTAGCCACCTTATTTACGTGTGGGCGGATGCTTATTTCTATAATCCGATCACCGCTCAGCGCGCCAATTTCCCACTCTCCTACCCAATGACGGCGAAGTCATTTATGGAAAGACACGGCTTATTGGATCGCGAAGAATACCTAAAGCGCCTTGAGCAAAGCCAAGATAGCATTGAGTTAGTAAGCTACCCGCTCGAAACCATTGAGTTTAACCGCCGTGCTAATCCGCTTAATATCCTAGTCGTAAGTGTTAATAACCTGCGCTCTGACATGCTGACCGAACAGGCTATGCCTGCGACTTACGAATTTGCGCAGAACAACCTGAACTTCACCAACCACTACAGTTCGAGCAACGATTCGTTTGGTGTATTTGGCTTGTTTTATGGTTTACCAAGCAGCTACTCAAGCAGTATTAAAGCCCAAGGTTCAAAGCCTATCTTGATCGATACCTTGCTTGAAAAACAGTACCAATTTGGTCTGTTTAGTGCAGATAATTTTGACGAGCCTCTCTACGGTGAAACCGTTTTCCGTGGCATGAACTTTAATGGTATCGCGTTTAACGATGCTAAATCGGCGGATAACCAAGCAATAGATGCTTGGTCTGATTGGGTACAGCAGCAGGGCAAGAAACCTTGGTTTAGTTACATTGAACTGACCACCGTAGATAATTTCAGCGCCTACAACGACAGCGACCAACAGCTGCCGACTGGTGAAAAGCTAAAAGCGGGTTACAAAAACTCAGTTAGCCAAGCAGACTCTGAGTTAAACCATCTGCTTGAGCAAGTAAACAATCTAGAGCTTGATGAGTCGACAGTGATTGTCATTACCTCTAACCACGCCACTGAGTTTAATGAAACCAAGACTAATAGCTGGGGTTCAAACACCAACTACAGCCAGTACCAATTAAAGGTTCCTATGATTATTCATTGGCCTGGCAAACTGGCCGGTGAATACAAGCACAGAACTAGCCACCTAGATATGTCAGTGACCCTACTGCAAGACTTACTTGGTGTATCATCTAACCCAACAGACTTTAGCAGCGGTCGTAATCTATTCGATGAGCGCAAACGTCGTTGGATTCTAGCCGGTGATTCTCGTGAACTTGCTTTGATTACGGCAAAAAACACCACGGTGATTGATAAGTTTGGCAATTACAAACTGTACGATTCCAATTACCAACGCTTAAAAGATGAAAATCCGACGCTACCTGTGTTGATGCAAGGCTTGACTGAGTTGCAGCGTTTTTACGCAAAAAGTAACTAAATCATAGCCTTATAGGATTGACCCTCTAATCATTTAAGTTTAGATTAAAGGCATCGGACTGTAGCGCAGCTTGGTAGCGCACCGTCATGGGGTGTCGGGGGTCGCAAGTTCAAATCTTGTCAGTCCGACCATTACACCTAGAGCCTGTTGTTTTTATAAACAACAGGCTTTTCTTTTGCTTGGTAATTAGCTTCTCGTAGCAACTGACGCATTCCCTTTCCTCCCAAAGGCTGACTAGCAAACGGCTGTTTTCACTCGTCAAACATTGTAAAAGTATAATAAATCTTCGCCTATTCAAGTTTTTACCGCCAAACGCTCATTATTAAAGCAAACAGTAAAATTAGGGGTTTACAACTTTTCTCAACCTCTATATTATTCGCTTCAACAACGGAGAGATGGCTGAGTGGTTGAAAGCACCGGTCTTGAAAACCGGCATACGTTAATAGCGTATCTAGGGTTCAAATCCCTATCTCTCCGCCACATTCAAAACCCTAGTCGAAAGACTGGGGTTTTCTCGTTTTTAAGCCCCTAGTTAAGCGCAATCTACGCTTCAGCTATCATTCAGTAAAAAAGCTATTCTAAAGATAATCGATATCTTCATGCTCTCCCTGAACATAACTGCCAAGGTGAGTAGAGAAGCGTTTTGTCTCAATCAGTTCGATAAGCTTATCTTTGAGTTCTACTGGATACATTCTTTTATCTGCGAGTTCCGTTAGTGCTAGCCACTCGACATCCTGAATATATTCCTCATCGTTTAAGCCCGATAGATTATCGAGATTCGGAACTCCGCAATAAGATTCGATCAAATAGAAGAACTCAGCGTGGTAGCGCTGTTTATGCGTTTCGAGAAACTCCCTTACGCAGATAAGCTCTCCAACTTGGACATCGATCCCCGCCTCTTCTTTAAACTCACGCACCACACAAGCTTTCGAGCTTTGATCGCTTGGCTCCATACCACCACCGGGGGGAATCCAATACTCACCCGTGAAGTCTTTCACTTTAACAAGTAGCATTGCACCGTCTTTAATCAGTATTCCTGCGGCGCGAATTCTGTGTTCCATGATAATCCTTTAACTTACGTATACGTTCAGTGCAGCGCGAATAAGCTGCATATGGATTGGGACAAGCGCTTGATGCTCTGTACGATACCCACCACCAACTACACATGCTATCGGTAGCTGTTTTTCCTGAGCCAGTTGAAACATAAACACATCTCGCGTGTAGATAGCGTCACTTGAGATGTTCAAATACCCTAGCTCGTCATCTTCATGAATATCAACGCCTGCGTCATATAGAATGAGATCGGGCTGATGTAGATTAACGGCCATTTCAACCACCGAAGTGAATGCCTCAAGAAACTCAACATCCCCCGTTTCTCTGCCTAACGGTACATCGAGATCAGAATCTGGCTTGCGCGCAGGGAAGTTCTTATCACAGTGGAAAGAGAGCGTAACTATTGCATCCTCTTCTTCACACAGTGTTGCCGTACCATCTCCATGATGCACATCGCTGTCAACAATCAAAACCTTATCTATCCCTTCAAGAGTCAGGGCCCTTTTGGCTGCCAACACCAGATCGTTCACTAAACAGAAGCCACTACCAAAATCCCTGTGCGCATGGTGATATCCGCCGCTTAAATGGATAGCGACACCATGCTTAACGGCCTGATGAACCGTTTCGCAGGTTCCACCAGCAGACGTCAGCGTCCGAGTAATCAGTGTTTCGCTCCATGGAAACCCTATACGACGCATCTTTGGCGCAGGTAGTTCACCTGACGTAAGAAGTTGTATGTAGTCAGGACAATGAACTTGACTCACTTCCACCTGATCAACCGGGGCTGGCTGCACATATTGAAAAGCCTGCTGCCATATCGGGTTTACAGCTCGCTGCTGCTCTATTGCTTCAAACAACAGTCGATATTTATTGATTGGATAGCGATGCCCATCAGGCAGCGGCAATTCGGAATAGAGAGAGTGGTAAATCAGAGGAATCATAACAACACAAAGTCCATAAGCTTGGATTCATGGTATCAGCTTGATTTGCGGTTGCAAAACAAGTTAAATGATAATAATTATCAATACAAATTAAGAGACTAATTTTGAATACTCGATACTACTTGTTACTAGGGGTTGCGGCTGGAACTTTATCTGCGCTGTTTTTGTTTCTAGCGATGTTATTAAGCAGTTGGTTTTTGTTACGAATGGTTCTTTCCTAGCCGTATAGATCGTCATAGATTGTAAGAATTTTACGTTCTATGAAAACTTTCATAATGGTGAAACCATTCAAAGCAAGAGGCTTTTTTAAGTGCAAAGCATTTGAATGTAACGTGATACACCTTATAGAAAATCATGAAATGAAAGCGATTTCATTAAATTCATCACCTGTGAGAAATATAGATATCCAATTGTTTTTAATATTAATAAACGACTCCCCACTCTAGAGTGTAGTTTCATGACAGTCTCCTCCTAGGCGTGGTGTGAAGCGCACTAAGCTTTTCATCCATTTCATTTTTTAAGATTCCCAATAGAACAAAAACACAATGTCATATAGGGAATTATCATGAAAAAACTTAAGCTATTGCCTATTTCAATTGCAGTGGCAGCTTCGCTTGCTTCCGTCACCTCTTTTGCTACTGAAACTGAACTACAGGCTCTCGAACAACGCATCCAGGAACTGGAAAGCCGGATGCAGACCGATTACGTCAACGACCAGCAACCTGCCGTGCTATCACCTGATATTGAGGTTCCTCTTGGAGTGGTCTTCTCTGGCTATGCTCGCTATGGTGCGCATTACCAATCCGGTGACCAAAAATATGTTCAGGTCGATGGTTCATTTAACGGCTCGTCAGCGATCGGTCGTTTAGGCAACGAAGGCAATGGCGGAGAGTTCCAGTTGGCAAAAGTTTTTCAAAGTGACAATGGCGCTATCTGGGATGTTGTGATGATGTTCGACCATTGGGGCGATGAGGTAAACATCAAAAAAGCCTACGCTGGTGCAACCAACGTATTTGAAAGCCAGCCTAACGCTTATGTATGGGCAGGGCGTGACTTCCACCAGCGTCCACAACAAGGCATTAATGATTACTTCTGGATGATGCACGATGGCCAAGGTGGCGGTATCAATAACCTAGAACTTGGCTCAATCAAACTTGATTTTGGCGTAGTAGGTGCCGTTGACAGCTGTAGCCCAACGATAGAACCAGGTGCGAATCCTTCAATCAATTGTACTGGTGGTGCGGGTACTGGCGACAGTGGCGCTTACGCTTTCACTTCTAAACTGCATGGGGTTAATCTTGGTTTCGCCGACCTTGAGCTGTACGCTAACTACGGATTTGATTCAGAAGCGATTGATGATGCAAAGAGCATTAATGCATACCAACTAGGAGCAGTTTTCTCTCGCCCACATGACAATGGTTCCAACCGACTGGTACTAAGGTACTCTGATAACGCGGATAATGGTGTTTTCTGGAAAACCGATAATCTGACGACGCTCTATGCGAGCTTTGAAGGTAATTCTAATCTTGGTGAAAGTGCCGCTGTTGAGTACTTGCTTGCCTACCACGATTACTCAGTAGATGGCTCTTCTAAGGTCGAAGATGAGCGAACCAACTACAGTGCCATCGTTCGCCCTATGTACTTCTGGAATGATGTCCACTCGACCTGGTTGGAAGCGGGTTATCAAGTAGTCGACTATGCGAGAGCCTCTGATGACAACTCTGGTTGGAAAGTGACCCTTTCACAAAACATCGCCTTTGATTGGGGATCGGGTGCACGTCCAATGCTCCGCTTCTACGCAACAGCAGGCGAAGTCGACAATAAAGCTACCGCAACAACAACCGCTAAGCAAGATACCTTTAGCCTAGGCGCCATGTGGGAAGCCTGGTGGTAATCAGCACAATACTGTCCAACTATTTCGCTAGCAATCTCATTATTCCGCTAGCTGCTTTAACTTAACTCCAAACCATTTGAGCCGCTTTTTAGCGGCTCTTTTTTTGTCGATAGCAAAACCTAGATTCAATCATCCCAGCAATGCATTTGTGCATCAAATAACCATTTCATGAAACAGTTTCATGAGGTAGATAGAAACTGCATACCGCTTCATCCTTTGAACAATAAGGCTTTTCAGGGCTTATTTGAGTGTGATTTTTCTCACATAGGCTTTAACTAAGATCTTTAATACTAAGCCTCATGAAAGCGGTTTCGAAAACGTTCATGCGTTCAAGTGAAAAGCAGTTGTAGAGGTAAGTTGTGGCAACCATAAAAGATGTTTCTGAGTATGCAGGTGTTTCTCAAGCGACAGTATCTCGCGTCATCAATGGCACGAGTCGAGTAAGCCATGACAAAAAGCTCAAGGTAGAGAAAGCCATTCAAGTTCTAGGCTACCGACCAAACTCGATTGCTCAAGCACTCGCATCTAGCCGCACTGGCAGCATTGGCATCATAGTCCCTGAGCTCGGTGGTCCGTTTTATTCTGGCATCCTGCATAGTATTGAAAAAAGGTTACGCCGTTTTGGCTACCACGTCATCGTCACTGCTGGCTCAAATACTGAACAGGGCCAACGTGAGTCGGTGGAGTTCCTACTCGGGCGTCGAGTCGATGCAATGATTTTACACACTCAGCACCTCTCAGATGACTACCTCACAGAGCTAGAAGCAAAAGGAGTGGCTTTGGTTTTGGTCAATCGTTTCGTACCAGAACTAGCGCAGAACTGTATCGAAATTGATAACGAATTAGGGGGCCAACTGGCAACCGAATATTTGTTGCGAATGGGGCATCGCGACATTGCATGTATTACCGGCCCTCTGGACAAATCAGATGCACGGGGGCGTCTGCAGGGTTACCGCAAAGCGATTGAAGAAGCGGGACTCCTGTTCGACGAAGCACTGATTTCAGAGGCCGGTTTTACCGAAGAGTCTGGCATAAGCGCAATGCGCAAGCTGCTCAAGCGTGAACGACCTTTTACCGCCGTTTTTGCCAGTAATGATCATATGGCGTTCGGCGCTTTTGAGGTATTGAAAGAGCACAACATTCAGGTCCCAGAACAGGTGTCACTGATTGGTTTCGATGACATTTTGTTTGCTCGTTATATTTCGCCGCCTCTTACAACCGTGAATTTTCCCATTGAGCAAATGAGTGCCGAAGCGGTTCAACTGGTTATTCAAATACTCAACAAAAACAAGCGAGATGTGAGCTTCAAACTGTCACCTACCCTAGTGCCTAGAAGCTCAGTAAAACAACTCTAAATAAAGTCATTTAAGGACAAGAAGATGAAACTAAAAACTTTGACGCTTGCCACTGTCACCGCACTTGGACTTGCTACGACAGTCAACGCCGCCGATTCAAACATTCGCTTTGACGGCTTCCCAGACTTCGATAGCAGCCTCAAGGTTCTGCTGCCTGACTTCGAAAAAGAGACGGGAATCAAGGTCGATTACCTGATGAACAATCATGGCGACCACCACACCAAACTGACCACTAACCTTGCGACAGGCTCAGGTGCAGGCGATGTTATTGTCGTTGATGTTGAAAAGATTGGCCCTTTTGTCGCTTCTGGCGGCTTAGTTAACCTATCTGAAAACTATGGTGCCGATAAGTTTGCCGAGAGTTTTGCTCCTTATGCTTGGGCGCAAGGTAAAGGTGCCGACGGTGATGTTTATGGTATGCCTGTCGACCTAGGCCCAGGGGTAATGTACTACCGCAGTGATGTATTTGCTAAAGCGGGCATTGATGTAAACCAAGCGATCAAAGACTGGGATTCTTACATCAAAGCGGGTGAAGAGCTGAAGAAAAAAGACGTTTACCTGATTGCTTCTGCGGCCGACGTTGCCCAAGCGATTATCTTCACCACTGTGCCTGAGGGAGAAGGGCTCTACTTCGATGCAGACGGTAACCCTGTGGTCACCTCTGAACGCTTTGTGCATGCATTCGAAGTAGCAAAAGAGATCCGTGAAAAAGGCTTAGATGCGCGAATCTTAGCGTGGTCAAACGAATGGTATGAAGGTTTCCGTAATGGCACCTTTGCCACTCAATTGTCTGGTGCATGGCTGCTTGGTCACCTAAATAACTGGATCGCACCTGAAACTGCAGGTAACTGGGGTGTTTCTCACCTACCAGATGGTATCTATGGTAGTTGGGGTGGCTCTTTCCTCTCAATTCCAACTCAGTCAAAACACCAAGATGAAGCGTGGAAACTGATTGAATACATGACAACGCGTCGTGATATTCAGCTTAAACACTTTGAGACCATTGCTGCATTCCCAGCCAACACCCAAACCTACGATGATGCTTTGTTCCAAGAGGAAGTCGAATTCCTAGGCGGTCAAAAAGCCCGTTTGCTGTTTGCTGACGTGGCGAAAAACATCAAGCCTGTTGCTCCGGCTAAAGGTGACCATGTTGCTCGCTCGATAATCTTAGAAAATGCTCTGATGGAAGTACTTGATGAAGGTAAAGACATCAAAACTGCACTCAAAGAAGCAGAGCGCATGATTAAGCGTCGTACACGCAATCTTTAATTGGTTACATATTTGGTAAGAAAGGAAGGCGTACTGCGCCTTCCTGACTAGAGGTCGTTACTATGAATCATGCAGCGAGCAAGGTTATGGAAACATCACAACGCGAAAGCCTTTTTTCTCGCCTGAGTTTGAAAGCGCTTACACCGTATGGATTCCTACTGCCGTTTTTGATTATTTTCTCGGTATTTGGGATTTTCCCACTGCTTTTTTCTATCTATCTCTCTTTTCATGAGTGGAACCCGGTCGAAGGCCTTGGCGCTATGGACTATGTGGGGCTAGAGAACTACCACATTGCCCTAACCGACCCTTGGCTGTGGCGCTCATTAAAGAACACACTCTGGCTTGCGATTACGTCAGGTGTAGCACAGCACTTAGTCGCTCTGCCCGTTGCCTACATTTTGGTCTCGATGAGTGACCGTCTTCGCCACTGGCTAACATCCGCGTATTTTCTGCCTTTCATTACTTCGACGGTTGCGGCATCGCTGATCTTTTTCAACATGTATTCGCCCAACTCAGGAATCATTAACCAAAGCTTGATGGCATTAGCGGATAGCTCTTTGTTTGGCTGGGCATTTGCTTGGGTAAATGACTACCAACCAATCCGTTGGCTTGATGACGCCACCATGGTGAAACCGTCTATCGCAATTATGGTGTTCTGGAAATACACCGGCTTCAACATTGTGCTCTACACAACCGGTTTGATGACAATTCCAAAAGATATTCTTGAAGCCGCCCGTATGGATGGGGCTAACGCTTGGCGTCGATTCTGGAGCATTTCACTGCCTATGATTCGTCCATTTATCTTCTTTGCAGTCACCATGACCATCATCGGCAACCTGCAGCTGTTTGAAGAACCGTTCGTGTTAACACGTGGCACGGGTGGTACCGGCCAATCTGGCTTAACCATCTCAATGTACTTATACAAAGTAGGTTGGGAATGGCTTGAAATGGGCACCGCTTCAGCGATCTCTTGGCTGCTGTTTATGTTGATTGCAGGCTGTACCGCAATTCAATTCTTCTTCTTCGGTAAAAAAGGTCTGGGAGAGCAATAAGATGACGACAAACTCGATAACTTCTCCTCGCTGGCGACCTAGTGATCGTAGCCTAGAGATATTTACCAAGCTGCTGATGGCATTACTTGCTGTAGTCCTGATCGTTTCTGCGATTATGACCGTGTTCCCTTTCCTGTGGTCTGCACTGCTATCCACACGTGATAGAACCGAGATCTTCGGCTCTGGCATCAGCTTCGCTATCGGCGACAGCTTAGCGGTTAACTACGCCAAGCTATTGGAAATCATGCCATTCTGGCAAGCGATGTTTAACTCAATCTACATCGCATTTTTGGGCACTACGATTTCATTGCTGTTTTGTAGCATGGGTGGCTATGCGTTTGCTGTCTACAAGTTCAAAGGCAAAACCTTGCTGTTTGGTATGTTGGTCGGCTCGATGATGATCCCACCTGTGCTCAGTTTGATCCCCTACTTCATGATCGTCAAATTCCTTGGCTTGCTCGATAACCATCTCGCTGTGTGGCTACCGTTTACCACTACACCATTTGGTATTTTCCTGATGCGACAGCATGTGGTTGCGTCAGTACCTAAGGAGTTGTTAGAAGCGGCTAAGCTCGATGGCGCAGGCGAGTTTAGAACTTACTGGAATGTTGTTCTGCCACTGATGAAACCCGCTCTAGCAACACTTGCTATCGTTCAATTCGTTTTCTTCTGGAACATGTTTATGCAGCCTCTGGTTGTACTCACAACTCCAGAAAACTATGTCATTACCCAAGCGCTACGCAGCGTCCAAGGTATCCCAAATACCCCTTGGGGAGCGGTCATGCTAGGTACAACCATTTCGATTCTTCCACTGGTTGTCACTTATCTATTCGCGTCGAAACAAATGATTAGCGGCCTGACGTCAGGCGCTGTTAAAGGCTAAAAGGTTTAAATAACAATGAATAAATTCCAACTTCCTACTGATTCTAAATTACGCAGCCCAGAGTTCTTGTTTGGCGTCGCCACGTCTTCTTATCAGATTGAGGGTGGCGCTCAGCTTGGTGGACGAAGCCCATCTATCTGGGACACCTTCTGCAATAAGCCAGGTGCAGTAGACAACGCAGACAACGGCGATGTTGCCTGTGACCATTTCCATCTTTGGAAACAAGACATTGAGATGATTCAAGGGCTAGGTGTCGACGCATACCGACTGTCTATGGCATGGCCCCGCATCATTCCTCAAGACGGTGTAGTCAATCAAGAAGGGCTAAAGTTCTATGAACAGATCATCGATGAATGTCACGCGCGGGGATTAAAAGTATTTGTCACACTTTATCACTGGGATCTGCCTCAGTACCTTGAAGATAAAGGGGGCTGGCTGAACCGCGAAACCGCTTACAAATTTGAACAGTACGCTAACGTAGTCAGTGAGTACTTCGGCGACAAAATCGACTCCTACGCCACGCTTAACGAACCGTTTTGCTCTTCGTACCTAGGTTATCGTTGGGGAATCCATGCGCCGGGTATTAAGGGCGAACGCGAGGGCTTTTTGTCGGCTCACCACCTAATGCTAGCTCATGGCTTAGCGATTCCTCACATGCGTAAGAATGCCCCTAACGCCATGCATGGTTGTGTGTTCAATGCCACACCAGCATACCCATTAAACGATAACGATGTGGCTGCTGCCGAGTATTCAGATGCAGAAGGTTTCCACTGGTTTATGGACCCAGTCCTGAAAGGCGAATATCCGCAGTTAGTTCTTGACCGTCAATCTCACAATATGCCGATGATCTTAGAGGGCGATCTCGACATTATCCGCACCGACTTGGACTTTATCGGTATTAACTTCTATACCCGCTGCGTGGTTCGCTTTGATGAAAATGGTGATATCAAAGACGTGCCTCAGCCAGAAAATGAACATACTTTTATCGGCTGGGAGATCTACCCACAAGCACTCACTGATCTACTACTTCGTCTTAACGACCGTTACGACAACCTGCCACCACTTTACATCACTGAAAATGGGGCTGCTGGTGAAGACGATTGTATCAATGGGGAAGTGAATGACACCCAGCGTGTTAACTATTTCCAAGCACACTTAGAAGCGGTGGATAACGCTATTAAATCTGGTGTTAACGTACAAGGCTACTTCGCATGGAGCCTAATGGATAACTTCGAGTGGGCATTTGGTTACAAACAGCGTTTCGGTATCGTACACGTTGAGTATGAAACCCAAAAACGAACGCTAAAGCAGAGCGCCATTGCTTACCGTAACATGCTACTTGAGCGCCGAGAGGAGAATTTGTAATGGCTAAAGTTGAATTCAAAAACATCAAGAAGTCTTACGACGATGTCGAGGTAGTGAAACACTTCGATTTCACCGTCAACGATGGCGAGTTTGTGGTTTTCCTCGGTCCATCTGGTTGCGGAAAGTCAACCACGCTACGCATGCTGGCTGGCCTAGAAAGCATCACTGCTGGCGAGATACTTGTTGGCGATAAGCTGATGAATAAAATCGATGCTAAAGATAGAGACTTAGCGATGGTATTCCAGAGCTATGCACTTTACCCACATATGACGGTATACGAAAACATCGCGTTTGCCCTCAAGCTCAAAGGCATGGCAAAAAGCCAGATTGATGTTGAAGTGCGTAAAGCAGCAAAAATGTTGGAACTAGAGCCACTTCTCGATCGCAAACCTAAAGAACTTTCTGGTGGACAGCGTCAGCGAGTTGCAATGGGTCGAGCTATGGTGCGTACACCTAAAGTGTTCTTGTTTGATGAGCCACTTTCAAACTTAGATGCCAAACTGCGTGGAACCATGCGTGAAGAGATCAAGCAGCTTCATCGAGAACTACAAACAACCACTATCTACGTCACCCATGACCAAATAGAAGCAATGACACTTGCTGATCGTATTGTCATTCTTAAAGATGGCTATGTCGCACAAGTGGGTACACCAACACAAGTGTTCCAGCAGCCTGCTAATAAGTTTGTTGCCCAGTTCATTGGCAACCCATCAATGAACATGCTTGACGCACAATTGGTTGGCGAAGAAGGCAATTGGCAGATAGAGCTTGGTGATGTTCGCATCCCACTTCCACAACGTTTCCACGCGCATGCCTCTAAAAATCTGGTACTTCACTTCGGTGTTAGGCCAACGGATATCCATCTGCGTGCCGAACAAGTGGACCATGATCGGGTTCTGCCGCTGCCGGTCCAGATCAAGGACAAAGAACTGCTGGGCGCAAGCATACTGCTAAAAACGGAAATTGCGGGGCAGCCACTGATGGTGGAAACACAAGCAGCAGAAGTTGATGTCAGTGAACTGACTTTGTATCTCGATTTAGATGCGGTTCACCTGTTTGATGCCTTGAGTGAAAACTCACTGGCCACCTTCTAAAAGAATGAGTAAGCCGATGCTCACTTAGCATCGGCTTATTAATAGACCTCTCACTTCCCTATCAGCTGTATTGAGCTCTGACTGGGTGTTTTCTATATTCAATGTTTGGCTTGCTTTGTTGTTGGTTCGATGAAATCAAAAAAGAAGAATAAATCCCCCTCCATCTATGATGTCGCAAAACTTGCTGGCGTCTCACCCAGTACTGTTTCCCGTTTTCTCAATCGGACAACTTACGTCTCTGATGAAAAAAGCTACAACATTGAGCAAGCAATAAAAACACTGGGCTATAAGCCTAACTACACCATGAATCAGGGCAGCAACACGCGTTCCATGACCATTGGCGTTCTGGTGCAAAACCCCGAAAGCCCGCATACAAGCCGTATTCTGAATGACATGGAGAAAGTCCTCAATGCACAGGGCTACTCTCTGGTTATCGCGACCGGACACTGGAAAAACAAACTTGAATCACATGCTCTAGACTACTTATCTAAAAGTAATGTTGATGGCGTCATCATTGTCACCGGCAGCCTCACCGAGAAGCAAATCCTAGAGTATGCAGAAAACATCCCTGTTGTCGCCGTTGGCTATGATGTGATTGGCGATCGGGTGCGCTGCGTTAACATCGATAACGTACTTGGTGGTTACATGGCGACCTTGCACCTACTTCAACAAGGTCACTTAAACATTGCCCATATTAAAGGTCTGCTCAACCAACCAGACGCGGTCGCACGCTTTGTCGGCTACAAGAAAGCGTTGCAAGAGGCAGGAATCAAGGTTCAGCCAAAACTGATTAAACAAGGCGACTTCAGCAGTGAATGTGGCTATCAACTGACTAAGGAACTGATTGAATCTAAGTGTCACTTCAGTGCCATTTTCGCTGCCAATGACCAAACGGCCTATGGGGTTATCAAAGCCCTGCATGACCACGGTTATCGAGTACCAGAAGATATCTCAGTGGTAGGCTTTGATGATCTTCCGACCTCATTTTACTTTACCCCTGCGCTCACCACGATGCGTCAACCCGTTGAAGAAGTCGGTGTTGTCTGTGCTGAGTCAATTCTTAACTTGTTAAGTGGCAATAGACATGAAGTACGCCTGCCACCTATCGAGCTTATTATCAGGCAATCGACCAAGTCCCTTTACCGCTAGCTTTCTGATATTCTTCAATAAACACTCTAAGAATATCTAAAGGACTTGCGATGAAAACTGTTGTAATCACCGGAGCTAACCGTGGTATAGGATTAAGCTTAGCGAAAAACTATCTTGCTCAAGGCTGGCAAGTTCACGCAACTTATCGTTCAGAGAGTAGTTCGCCGGATCTTCTGGAGTTGGAAGGTAACAACCTAACCTGTCACCCATTAGATATCACGGATTATCAAGGACTGAGTGAATTTGCTAACGCGTTACCCGCTATCGATTTGCTAATCAACAACGCAGGCTACTACGGGCCAAAAGGTTATGGCTTTGGTAACACCGATGTTGATGAGTGGCGAAAAGTGTTTGAAATCAACACCATTGCACCGTTGAAACTGGTGGAGACTTTATACCCTAACCTGCGAAAAGGGCAGCTAAAGAAAATTGCTTGCCTCTCGTCTAAAGTCGGCAGCATGACTGAGAATACTTCAGGTGGTGGCTACATTTACCGCTCGTCAAAAGCGGCCCTCAACTCTGTAGTTAAAAGCTTAAGCAACGATCTGACAGCTGAAGGTTTTACCGTGTTAGCGCTTCACCCTGGCTGGGTACAAACTGAAATGGGCGGGCCTAATGCGTTGATTGATACCGACACTTCCGCAAAGGGTTTAATCAAAGTGATTGAACAAACAGATCAAGCCTGTTCTGGTGAGTTTATTAACTACAACGGTGATCGTTTACCTTGGTAACTTGGCTATATAGTTTTATCTAAGTCCGACTAGAATCAAGGTATGAAACAGACACTTCGCACGCTTTTAATTGTTGGCCTAACCATCGGAGTCGTTACTGGGTGTAGAGACAACGCACCCAGTGAGCCTTTTGATGACTACCTAACTCGCGTTGCAAGAGTGCAAGACGCACCCAAAGTAAATAAAGATTCAGTGAGCTACGCTCAGTTGCCCCGAAAGCGCGATTTATACCTTGATGTGCCTTCTGTCTCAATCGGCCTGCTCGACAGTTACCAATTAAGGCAATGTGGGTTGTTTAATCTGATAGCGGAGAAGAACTCCGTTTTAGGTAAAGTTGCCGACGAGTTTCGTAATTATGACTACCAAACAGCGTTGTTGGATGGCCTCTCTCGGTGCATAAACAGTAACGCCCTAGAACCAGATTTGGTAATGAAACTTGTCGAGATAAAACAACAAAAGCAGTCTCAGTTTGAGACGCATCATTGGAACCTAATATTTGCGAGTGATGCGATGCAGAAACAGCTTAGCGGAACTCGCTGGCTAGAGCCTAACCTTGGCCAAACAGTGGTTGAAATCAATCAAGCGTTAGCAACTTTGAATCTCGCTTCTGACAACGTAAGTAACCAAGTAATTGACGTTCAAGAGATTCTTGAGAAAAAGCTTATTGTGGGCAATCTTAGCTACTCTCTCGCGATGGCAACGAGCAAACTAAACCACGTCACCCAACAACTCACAGAATATGACCACAATATAATCTGCGCTCAAAATCGTGATACCACTAAGTTCAAATATCTCAACAATGTCTTTGAACAGCAATTTGTGGGTAAGGTGCAACCCTACATGGCTCAACTCGATGGCTATTATCAGACCCTGTCATCAAACCTAAATCTGTTTGATCCCAAGCCAAGCATTCATAGCTATGTGTATCCACTAAAGAAACACCATGTGGAGTTTCGTCAAGCTATACGTCGTCACGTCGATTATTGGCAACTGTTGTTTAAACGCTGTGGGCGCAAAGTAGGTTGATACCAAGCAGAATAAATATCTGAACACCTATTTATCCCGATTGGTATTAGACTTCTTAGATGTCGACTTGGCGGTAGATTTCTTACGATAGCCGCCTTTTTTGCGTTTGTATGCCGGACGCTCTACTTTAGGTAGATGGCGCAAAGACTCAGGAACCTCTCCGCTACGGACTTGATGCATTAAACCATCGATCCGCTGCTGTAGTGCTTGCATAAAAGGTTGGTAGGCTTGGTTACGCTCCGCCATACCCTGCAACTGGTGCTCCCAGTTTGCTGTCATATCTGGAAAGGTCGATTCAGATGGCAGTGCATGTATCAAGCCTCTACCTGCTGGCGTACTGAGAATAGACTTGCCTTGGCGCTGCAATAATTGGCGTTTAAACAGAGTATCAAGGATGCCTGCACGCGTCGCTTCTGTCCCTAAGCCATCGGTCTCTTTGAGTATTTTTTTCAGCTCTTTGTCTTCCACAAAACGGGCTATCCCCGTCATTGCCTGAAGTAATGTCGCTTCAGTAAAATGTTTCGGCGGCTCTGTCTTACGGTCTTTAATCTCACCTTCTCGGCAAGTTAGAACGCTCCCTTCTGGTAATGGAGGAACCGCATCAACACCTGCGTCTTCATCATCAACTTTACCCATCAGTTCTTTCCAGCCTGCCAATACAAGTTGACGCCCCTTGGCAATGAAGGTTCCACCTGCGATATCAAATACCAGCTTGGCTTCTGCATACACTGCCGCCGGATAGAACTGCATCAAATATTGGCGCGCAATCTGCTGATAAATCTTCATCTCATTGCCATACAGCGCATTCACCGACGCTTTTTTCGGTGTCGGGATGATGGCATGGTGAGCATCGACTTTTTTATCATTCCATGCTTTGGATTTAAGGCTCAGATTCGCTCCTGATACGGCACTGCCAAGTTCTTTGGCATTGTTGCTGATCGCATCACAAACACTACTCGCTTGGGAATAATGCTCTAGCGGTAAATAGCGGCAATCAGAGCGGGGATAAGTGATCAGCTTGTGCTTTTCATACAGAGACTGACAAGTATCAAGCACCTGCTGCGCACTCATACCAAATCGCTTTGCCGCATCAATTTGCAGGGCAGATAATGAATAAGGCAGTGGCGCTGATTGCTTGGTTTGCTTTTGTTCCGATTCAACAACTTTTGCTGGTTGGTTCGCGATTCGATTAGCGACATTTTCCACTAGCTTACGATTAAGGACTCTCCCCTCTTCGTCTTGCCAAGGTTTACACGCGTCACTCGGTTTCCAGCAAGCGCGTATATCAAACGTACTTGAGCCATCTTGATACGGAATAAGGGCGTGAAGAGTAAAATAATCACGAGGGATAAAGTTATCTATCTCTTCATCACGGCGCACCACTAAGCCAAGCACTGGCGTTTGCACTCGACCGACTGACAATACGCCTTGATAGCCCGCCTTTTGCCCTAGTAGGGTATAGGCGCGAGACATATTCATACCATACAACCAGTCTGCTCTAGAGCGCGCTAAAGCAGAAACCGACAGCGGCACAAAGTCACGGTTGCTGCGCATTTGGCTTAAAGCACGCTTAACCGCAGGTAAGTTCAAGTCGCTAATCAGCAAACGCTGCGTCGCTTCTTTTTTCGTTTTGCTTACCTTGCAGTAATCGAGCACTTCATCCACCAGCAGTTGCCCTTCCCTATCAGGGTCTCCGGCATGAACGATATGATTCGCTTCCTTCAAAAGCTTTCGTACTACCGTCAGCTGCTTACTCGCCGACTTTCTTGGCCTTAGTTGCCATTGTTCAGGGACTATCGGTAAATCGGCCAGATTCCACTTTTTATAGCGCTCATCGTAGGCATCAGGCTCAACTTGCTCAAGTAAGTGCCCAATACACCAAGTCACTACATCGCCATTACCACAACGAATAAAACCCTGATCATTTTTCTTTGGTCCAGGAAGTGCAGCGGCAATTGCGCGGCCAAGGCTTGGTTTTTCAGCAATGAAGAGACGAGACATAAGATAGGGAAAAACAGATACAATAAGGGCCACATTATCGAATGTGGCCCTTAGAAATCAAGAAAAACTGTAAATTTAAACAGTACTTCTAATAACGAAAGATTACTCTTCGCTTGTTCCTGCGCGCTCTGCTGCTTCTTTAACTAGAGGCTGCAGTTCACCTTTTTGGAACATTTCAATGATAATGTCACAACCACCGATCAGCTCACCTTCAACCCAAAGTTGAGGGAAAGTTGGCCACTGTGCGTATGCTGGTAGCTCTGCACGGATATCAGGGTTTTGTAGAATATCTACGTAAGCGAATTTTTCACCACAAGCCATAAGAGCTTGAGCTGCTTGAGAAGAGAAACCGCAGCTAGGTAGTTTAGGCGAACCTTTCATGTAAAGAAGGATCGAGTTTTCTGCGATCTGCTGTTTGATTTTATCGATAGTTTCCATTGCTTCCTCTTAATGGAGTTACGGCAAATATTCTGCACATTCTAAACCATTAGCACAGAATAAAAAGCCTAATATGAGTATGGTTATAGTCGGCTTCGCGCTTTTTTGAGATCAACTGTCATTATCTAATAAAGAATTTTCATATAGAAATTTACAGCCTGAGCTTTTAATAAAGTAAAAACTTGCTAAACTAGAGCGCAAGTCAGCAAAATGACCATGGTTGGCACTTGCGAGCCATGAATTATAAATAACACTGGAAGCAATCGAGAGGGGCAACCCTTTCATATAAATGGAGAATCGAGCAATGGCATTTGAACTACCAGCTCTTCCTTACGCGAAAGACGCACTAGAACCACATATCTCAGCTGAAACTCTAGATTTCCACCACGGTAAGCACCACAACACTTATGTTGTTAAGCTAAACGGTCTTATTCCTGGCACTGAGTTTGAAGGCAAATCTCTAGAAGAAATCATCAAGACTTCTACTGGTGGTGTATTCAACAACGCTGCACAAATCTGGAACCACACGTTCTACTGGCACTGTCTAGCGCCAAACGCGGGTGGCGAGCCAACAGGTGCGGTCGCTGACGCTATCAACGCTGCATTCGGTTCTTTCGAAGAGTTCAAAGCGAAATTCACAGACTCTGCGATCAACAACTTCGGTTCTTCTTGGACTTGGCTTGTTAAGAAAGCAGACGGCTCTCTAGAGATCGTTAACACGTCTAACGCTGCAACGCCTCTAACAGAAGAAGGTACAACTCCACTTCTTACTGTTGACCTATGGGAACACGCTTACTACATCGATTTCCGTAACGTTCGTCCAGACTACATGAATGCTTTCTGGGCACTAGTTAACTGGGACTTCGTTGCAGAAAACCTAGCAAAATAATCCTCCTCCCTAGGATTTAAATTTAGTCATTTTAAAAGCCAGCAGTTTGCTGGCTTTTTTTCGTTTCAAGCTATGATTTTCCTAAAGTTTCCCGCTACTAAGTCGCTATAAAAGCAACGAACGAGGAACATCATGCAAATTCACACTTTAGACAAAGCAGCCATTATCAGCGAGCTTCAGTTTGGCACGGGTATTAACCATGCCGTACATGAAGGACGCCGAGCTGATTTCGCGCTCATTTTGTCGATGTTTTCTGACGATGTTCGTGACAATACCCCGCTTGAAAAGGTCGATGAGATAGATACCAGCGAACAAGCTCTGCGCAAAAAATTTGAGCTGCAAGCGCCGCAACAGCTTCGCTCCGATCAAAGCTCTTACCAGGTATCGGCAACACAAGCTTCCCTATTTCACAGTTCAGGGCTCCCTAGTACCAAACTGAGCCATTACCTTACCCCTGACGCCTTAACCTATCTGCCAGAAGACACACATAACCTTCCTGAAGAGGTGTATCACAACCTGTCTGGTCACCAACGTCGTGCAATGGGAGAGAAAGAGCCAAAAGAGTTGATGCCAATCGATCTTTATAATCAGCTCATAAAAGCTCAGCGCACCTTCCAGATCCAAACCCAAGCTTAAAGGATCGTATTTGATCACATTTTTCGTGTCTCATTTTTCGGACTTGCTTAACAATAGGCCTGCATAATGTGAATAGCGCCAAATAATCGAACATTGTCATACTGAGCGAAGAGTTATTTGACGTTATTCACAACTAAAACACAGTTAATCTACCATGCTATGTGGACATCTTTTAGAGCATGCATTGCTTATGGGGGTAAGCCAATGGATATAAAAAATGCTGTAATTTTAGTGACATCTGCCGGTTCTCAGATCGGAAGTACGCTCGCTTATCACTTTGCCTCGCTTGGTGCAACGCTGGTTTTGTGTGACCGAAAAACACCTCAGCTCGCTCAAACCTATCAGCTGTGCCAAGAGATATCAGACAGCGTCTATCAATGCCCTATAGATGATCACTCACTCAGTTCAATCCAATACTTATTCACATTCATGGATCAAACGATCAAGCGATCCCCCGACGTTTTGATCAACACGCTAACCGCAGAGGCGATGCCGAATATTTTTGATCATCAAGGCAGTGACTTGTTTACCCAAAGGCTCTCTTTGATGGCTGCGACACTGTTTAGCTTTGGTCAAGCAACCGCCGAAAGAATGCGTGAAGAACAAAAAAATGGCGTGATTGTTAATGTGATTTCTCACCCTGACTATCAGGATATGTCAGGCTTCGACAATGCAACTTCGATGGTGGCAGGGTTTACCCAGAGCTGGGCTAAAGAACTCACTCCTTTCAACATTCGCGTTGGCGGCGTTGTCCCTGCTATTGAACACGATAATTCGCATTGGGCAGAAGTACAGGATGAATTGATTCGCAATACCGAATATATCGTCTCTAATGATTACTTTAGTGGCAGAGTCATGGCGGCGTAACCACACCGCCATTCTACTTACCCATTCACAGGGACTTCAGTACATTCTCTGAAGCTTCTTCTATAAGATCCAATACCAGTTCAAAGCCGCTATCCCCGCCGTAATATGGATCGGGGATTTCGTCATATTCAGAATCGGAATAGTCGAGAAACAGTTTTACTTTGTGTTGTAAGTGCTGAGGACATTGCGCAATTAAATCGGCAAAATTATCTCGATCTGCTGCTAAAACAAGGTCAAAATCTTCGAAATCGCCGCTAACGACTTTACGTGAACGAATCCCTTTAAATGAGTACCCTCTCCGCTCACCTGCTGCTTTGGCTCTTGAATCTGGTGGGTTTCCTTGGTGATAGCCAATGGTACCAGCCGAGTCCACCTCCACAGGAATACGGAGTTGCTGCGATTTTGCTCTAAGGATTGCCTCACCAGTAGGAGAGCGGCAGATATTTCCCATACAAACCACTAATAATTTCTTCACCTTACCCCCAAAAAATATGAATTCAGTTTCACAAAATAATATTTACGTCTACGCTTTTATAGAACAACGTCAGACTTAAAAGGATTTAACTATGAAAAGGCTATGTACTGCAATCGCGCTGCTATTACCTCTCTCTACTTTTGCTAACGAATTTGAAGCGGCTCTAACTGAATTTGCAATGAACGATGTAAAAGCCATCGCTTCCGATGCTGATGTCGTTTCTGCGATCAAGGCACAGAATCAAGAGAGTAGCCAACTCGATCAAAGCCAAATCACCTCATTAGACAATGATTGGCGCAGTCAGGTTGGTCAATCCAACGCGCCGCTTATCACCAGTAAACTAAGCAGCGAGCTATCGAAAAAACTCGCATCAATGCAAGAGAATAGCCAAGGTGTCATCACTGAAATTTTTGTTATGGATAACAAAGGGCTAAATGTGGCACAAAGCGCGGTAACTTCAGACTATTGGCAAGGCGATGAAGCGAAATGGCAACAAACCTATCTAGTCGGCCCTGATGCTTACCATATCAGCGAAATCGAAGAAGATGAATCGACCCAAATGTTCCAATCTCAAGTGAGCTACGCAATCTCTGACCCAAGTTCTGGTCAAGTTATCGGTGCCATTACTGTTGGTGTGAATGTAGAAGAACTCTAACCTTGGAGCCTGTATATGCGAGTTACGATTAGTAAGCTCGTTGTTTTCAGTGCGTCGATTCTATCTATTTTCGCTATGGCGACGATTTCATTCTTCAATTGGAACAGCAGTATTGATGCTATTTACAATTTGAATAAATCGTCGTACATGCAATCGAGTCACGCTCTAGGTGAACAACTGGCGACCCCAGTCAGGTTTAAGAAGATTGCCAACATAGAAGAGAGAGTAGATATTGCCCTTCAAGCACAAAATGGCAGTTTGAATGGTATATACATTTTTTTACCTGATCTCACACTACTCTACAGTAGCGACAATGCGTCTCAGCCCGAACTACAAGAAGCATTGCAAGAGAAAACTGTGCTGACAGATAGTTCTGAACAACATCAAATAGGACTTCCTCTTTTCTCAGGTAAGAAAAACACCTTGGTTGGCTATTTAGTGACTGATTGGAACTTCACTCAAGCTCAAGGCTTAAGCAGCCAACTAAGCAGCCAGTCGATGATTATAGCTGCCATTTCTGTCATTACCTGTATTGCTGTTCTGCTGGCTTTACTCAACTCACTTCTTGTTAAACCATTGAAACAGTTAAACTTGCTCTGTGAAGAGCTAAGTTCAGGCGAATGTAATTTGAGCAAACGACTCGAATTCAAACGCCAAAACGAACTCGGCCAACTTGCGCGCAGCATGAATCGTTTTATTGAGAAGATGGAGCAAACCCTGATACCGATTCATCAAGGAGCAGACTCAGTAACATCTATTTCAAAAGACCTCGATCGACATTTAGTCTCTATCAGCAATAAAATCACCCATCAGAGAGATGAAATTAAGAGCACAGTTGAGTTTAGCGAACAAGCTCAGCACTCGGTCTCATTGGTAAAAGACAATACCTTTGTCACTTCAGAGTCTCTCAATCGTGCGGTGGAAAGTGCTAAAGGTGGCCAACAACGCCTTCTTAGTGCACTTAACGACAATAAGATGATGGCCGAAAAAAGCGCTCATCTCTCCGAGGCTGCCAACGAAGTTAATAGCCAAGTCATCAAGGTGACCGAAATTTTGGGTATCATTCGCAATATTGCCGAACAAACCAATTTACTCGCCCTTAATGCAGCGATTGAGGCAGCACGAGCAGGTGAAGAAGGCCGTGGATTTGCAGTCGTTGCAGACGAAGTCCGCGGCTTAGCGGAAAAAACCTCAGATTCAACCAATCAAGTTGAGGAGATTTTATCTGAACTTGGCAATGTGACTAACTCTCTGATTCAAATTACCGAGGAAGGCAGCAGCGCAAGTGAAGCAAGTCTTAACTCAATTGAGGAAGCGGTAGAGGATATAGAGAAGGCGCTCAAGGATGTCTCTCAAGCCGATCAAATGTGCTCCACCATCGCGGGCTCTTCAGAGTCTCAAATTGATGCCATGTCTGAATTGGTAGAAAGGCTGAATAAGGTTGATCAACAAATCGACAGCCTTGTGGAAGACTCACACAATATCGAAACCAGTAGTGCTGAACTGTTTTCTCAAGCCAGCAATACTAGCCAACATCTATCAAGCTATAATTTAGCCCGATAACCTTTTTGATTCATGGTATTTAACCACACGGTTTTTCGCTATCATGGCGGAAAACCGTTTTACTATATGGAGTTATCATGTCTACGGATAATCAAAAGGAAGATCGCTATAAAGCTCGTCAACAAAAAGTCAAAGCAGAAATCGATGCACGAGTCGCCGCAGCTCAAGAAGAGAAAGGCCTATTCCTAGTAATCACAGGTAACGGTAAAGGTAAATCAACATCGGGTTTCGGTACGGTAGCACGCGCTGTTGGGCATGGTTTGAAGTGCTCGGTGGCACAATTTATTAAGGGTACATGGGACAACGGTGAGCGCAACTTGCTGGAAAAACTTGGGGTTGAGTTTCAAGTCATGGGTACAGGCTTTACTTGGGAAACCCAAAGTAAAGCGCAAGACACTGAAGCTGCTCAAAAAGTGTGGCAAGAGTGTAAGCGTATGCTGCAAGACGAGTCGATTGATGTCATCCTGTTTGATGAGATGACTTATATGGTCAATTATGGCTACATTGAATTAGATGAGCTGGTTGAAGCGCTAAACAATCGCCCTAAGATGCAATCGGTCATCATCACTGGACGCGGCGCTCATCGCACCTTGACTGAGATGGCAGACACTGTCTCCGAAGTACGTAACGTCAAGCACGCTTTTGAGTCAGGAGTAAAAGCACTCAAAGGTGTTGATTGGTAATCCTTAGCTAATTTTATTACGTTCTCTGTATGCAGGGCTAAATCTACTCGGCCCTGCTCTATATCCCATCAGGCTTTTACTCGACCCTAGCCAAACACGCTCTGACGCTTCGACCTTCGATTTGATCAACTATGCTAACTAGACATGATATCTAACTAGTGGAGTCTGAACATGGCTATGATTAAAACGATATTGATCCTAGCTTGCTCGTTTTGGGCACTTTCAGTCAATGCCAAACTCACGGTCATGACAGAAGACTTTGCCCCGTTTGGCTACTATGATTCGAATGGAGAACTGACCGGGATAGGCGTTGAGATCGTTAGGCACTTATTGGATGAACTCGATATCGAAGACGAGATACAAGTGCTGCCTTGGTCTCGGGCAATAAAGGAGCTAGAAGTATTCCCAAAACGCGCTCTGTTTTGCGTCGCCCGCACCCCAAATCGCAATGACAAGTTTGAATGGGTTGGCCCTATTCTTTCCGACGGTGTCTACTTCTTTCACTCAAAACAGTTCGATTCTTCGAAAGATGATTTAGAAAGCGCTAAAAATTGGGACAACATTGCAGTCACCGCTAACTACCCTGAACATCAGACTTTAGTTAACCTAGGTTTTGAGAATCTTTGGGTAACCAGTCAACCAAACGAAAATGCGCGACTACTGCAATACAACAGAGTCACCGCCATAGTTGCGGGCGAATTTGCCATACCGAGCTTGCTTAAATCGCAAGGAATAGAGGCGAGTAGCGTTGTTCGCTCAAACATTCAACTCTTCCATATCGACCTCTACATCGCTTTTTCGAAAGGTACTGATCCCAAAGTTTTGCAGCGGTGGCAACAAGCTCTTGAAGAGTTCCAATCAACAGCGAAATACCACGAAATACGCAAACGCTACACAGTATCCAATTAACAGCGTAACGGATTACTTGACACGACTAACTCAAGCCTGAACGATTATTGACCTATGATTTTGATGTTTTGTTTGTGCGGGTAATTTCCATCCGGCCACTTGTGCGTCGGATAGTGATAATCCTTTGATTCCATCAAGGTCACCACCCCAGGCAGCTTTTCTGTCAGTTCTGCTCTTGTCTTAAGGCTCAATTCATCAGAAAACAGATCTGCTTTAGACCCCAAATAGCTTGCCGTACTTAGATAAAAAAACTCGACCGTTTTACACGCACTATCACAGGTTGAGTCATCATATTGATAGTAGCCATGTTCATCGGCAATTTTCCACTGTTGATAGAGCGCACTATTGGTTCGCTTTTGATCGCTAAACAGTTTGGGATACAAAGATTGCCAACCTGCATTGACGATTAGATGATGGATTTCTTCTTGCGAGGCATCCCGGCGATCGCTTGGATCGGTTTCATCGGCAGAAAGATCTTGACCCACGCGCCCATCAATATCCATTGCATCGAAAGCCTCTTCACTAAATCCGCTTTCGCTCATAACCAATACCGCTTGATTGCGACGTAGGTGATCCAGTAGAGCGGGCTCATCAATAACCCCATCCTGATTATTGTCCAACCACTCGGCAATCACATTTGCCGCATACGCAAGCTTTTGCGAAGTCACTTTCTGCGTTGCACATACAGTGACTGCATCAAACACGATCGCTTTATGAGTAAAGAAGGCTGCAGGACACCCATCGACGTGTTCAGATGTGGTATCAAACTCGCCAGCCGATACGGTGGACGTCAATGCTGCTGTCATCACTAGTGATGAATATATGAATGCTTTCATGCTTCCTCCTCTATTGAAAGTACACCTTATCAATAGCAGAAAGCATTGACTGTATGAATGTGTCGTAAGTTTGTCCAAATGGGACTGACAGAAGAAAAGAGTTAAAAAAAACGCGCCATAAATGGCGCGTTTGAAAGTGTAATCGGAAAGCGGTTTAGTTAAACAATCCTTTGATTAAGCTATTAACCGCTTCTTTGGTTTTTTCATCTTTGATTTTTTCACCAAGTTTCTCATCGAGCTTCTTCAATCCGCGATCGATCTCTTTTTCAGCTTTTTGCTTAAGTACATCATCAAAGATGAGTTTGAACTTAGGCTGAGCCCAAGAGCCCGAGATATTGATTGGAATCGTCACATCTTTCAGTTCATCGATGTCTTTACCACCTTGGCCTTTCAGTGAGCCAACGATAGAAGTACTGACTGTGAAGTCGACGGTTTCGTTCAGGTAATTAGCACTGCCGTTACCGCGGATACGAAGTAGTGGTGACTGCATATGCAGATCATTGGTAGATACATTGCCTTTGTTCAGCTTCAAGGTTGCTTTCATTGCACTAAAGTCTGTTTTCTGGACTTCATTACCACCTTCTAGCTTCTCACCTTTGATCTTGGCGTAATTCTCACGAATTAACTGAGCAACGTTAATGCCGTTAACTGCGCCATCTTCAAAGTTAATAACGATTGTACCGACTAGATTCTTCTTAATGCCTGTTGGGGTTAAGCTGCTACCTTTCACGTCGACATCAATATTACCCGTGCCTTCCAACATATCGTTGTTTGCCACATCAATCAGTAGAGGCTGTACTTTTACACCTTTGATGCGTTTTTTCGCGGTGTAGCTTGCTGGTGACTTACGCGCATCGAGACGAGCCGTAGCACTGATAGAGCCTTGATATAAGTTTGATGTAAATGACGTCAGTTCTGCCACACCTCGGTTTACCGAGAAGCTCGCCTTTACGTTCTGAATTTTGGCATTGTTGGCTTTGAATTTGTCGATAGTAATCTGACCTTTCACATCCAACGTTTTCAGCGCAGAGAGATCGGGTTCCACTTCTTGAGCGGGTTTCTGTGGCGAGGTTGGCGCAGGCTCTGCTTTTTCAGGACTTTGCTGCGGTGCTTCTGAAGCTGGAGCAGTATCAGAGGGAGCTTGCGCCGGAGCCGCTTTGCCCAATCCTAAAAACTCGTCCAAATCGATATTCGGGCTATGCAAAACAAATCGAACTTTAGGAATATCACCTAACGTCACATCGGCTTTACCGTCAAACGCCAATGCATTTGCGGTCAGCTTTTCTAGCACAAAACTTAGGTGGCTCTTAGTCAGGTCAAACGACAAGTCTGATGCCATATCTACCTTCATTGGCGACTGAGGTAATGACTCACCTTTGAACGTAGCATCTAGCACCATTTTGTTCGTTAGCACTTTGCTGATCGCTTGATCAACTTGTAATGAAGCCGAACCCTTCATATCGATATCCAGACCAGCTGCATTACCCACAACGGCATAGCTCAGCGCATTGGCTTTGTCGAACTCAAACGTTTCTAGCCCAATCTTCGCGCTATCGATTTTTGTTGCAGGATCACTGAATGTCGCATCAAGGTTAATGTTACGTAGCGCGTACTCTTTAAAGCCCTTTGCTAGCTTAAACTCAGCATCACCCTTGGCGGTAAATTTCTGCTGATTCGCTTCACCTTTGGCGGCAAAGTCCGCTTTAGTCCAAGTATCAACTGCAAACTGAGACAGATTCAAAGAAACGTCATACAGCTTGGTAAATGACCCTGTTTGTTTATCTTGAATTTCAACCGACGCATTCGAGACAGTAACCCCAGCCAAGTTGATTGTCCAAGCCGA
The DNA here is from genome assembly GCF_028551255.1 of Vibrio tubiashii. Classification (NCBI taxonomy): domain Bacteria; kingdom Pseudomonadati; phylum Pseudomonadota; class Gammaproteobacteria; order Vibrionales; family Vibrionaceae; genus Vibrio; species Vibrio tubiashii. The sequence continues at coordinate 2,296,496 of NZ_CP117029.1, forward strand.
AGCGCCGTCACTACTTTGAGTCGCTTCTTCCGTTACAGGCTGCGAATTGCTTTCTGAAGTCGCTGGTGCCGCCGTCGCCTCAGCTTGAGCCGCTTGTGCTTGAGTTAGCGCGTCAATATTCTTGCGACCATCCGGTAAGGTTTCTAGCGAGAAAGCCGCGCCATCAAGCGTAATGTTGCCGATTTCAAGTTGTTGACTGAACAGTGGCATAACGGATACATCCACACCGACTGTATCCACCTTGAACATATTCAATTGTTCAAAGCCTTTCGGGTTACGAAGCTCGGTTTGACCTAGCTCGAAACCAATCGACGGGAAAAACTGCCAACTGATATCACCATCGATAACAAGATCAAGACCAGTATGGGTTTTCGCTTGTTCAACGATAAGTGGTTTAAATTGGTTTGGGTTAACTAAAGTAACCAGTGCAATTAGAGCACCGAGAATAACAACCACTGGGATTGCTATGATTAGGAACAGTTTCTTCATCAGCATTATCCTTGCTTGGTGAGCACGCCTCTTCTGCTAAGGGTTAGCTCCAAGTATAAATGATCAGGTAAATATTTATGGCGACCATAAAAAGAAAGTGGCACTAAAAGTGCCACTTATCTCATAAAAAATAAAGTCTTAAGCGTCTTTTCAGCGTTAAGCTTTCAAAAGTTTTGCAATATGAGCTTTTAATACATCGATTGCAATGCGGTTTTTACCACCACGTGGAACAATAATGTCTGCGTATTGCTTTGAAGGCTCGATAAACTGCATAAACATAGGACGAACCGTTTCTTGGTACTGCTTCAGAACAGAATCCATAGTACGGCCGCGCTCTTCAACGTCACGCTTAACACGACGAAGCAGACAGATATCCAGTGGCGTGTCCATAAATACCGTCGCATGCATTAAGTCACGCAGACGTGGGTCAGTAAGCAGCAAAATACCTTCAAGAATAATGACTTTCTTCGGTGTCATTGTCGTTGTGTTATCAGTACGGGTGTGTTCTGTGTAGCTGTACTCAGGTACTTCTACCGCTTGTCCCTTAACTAACTGCTCTAGATGTTCGCACAATAGATCATGGTCTAGTGCGCTTGGGTGGTCGTAGTTGGTTTTTACACGATCATCCATACTAAGATGGCCTTGATCGTTGTAGTAGCAATCTTCCGTAATCACACCAATTTGATGATCGCCCACTTTTTCACGTAGTTCATTGTAAATAGTGCTCGCGATTAAACTTTTTCCAGAAGCAGACGCGCCAGCAATACCTACGATGACGCATTGATTATTATCAGACATTATTCTTGCACCCGATGATTTAGATTGGTGTCATATGCTAATACTAGCAGTGCCTTTCGAAGTGAGACCTGCGTATTAGTATAAATTTAGATAAACCGCCTGATTATAGGGAGTTCAGCGATCGGTTGCCAGTCGCGATTGCCTTGATTTACTTAAATGGAATAAAAGATTTCAGCGCAATCGATTACACAGAATAAGAATAAAAAAGAGCGCCCGTCAGGCGCTCTTATTGCAGTGCATAAAGGTGGTTATTCGACCATAGTAAACATGATCGAGTCAGGCTTAGTTTTGCCCTGCCAATACAACCTGGAGCTGACCGCTTCCGCCAAAGCAAGATACTGCTGAGCATGTTCTGATTCTGGTCTCGCAGCAACCGTTGGGATACCTTTATCAATATCTTCACGCATCTGAATATGAAGTGGAACTTGAGCCAAAAGAGCAAGGCCATATTCAGTGGCCATTTTCTCAGCACCACCCGCACCAAAGATATGCTCTTTTTCACCACAATGACTGCAGATGTGGTAGCTCATGTTTTCTACAAGACCCACCACTGGCACATCAACCTTGTTAAACATTGCCGCACCTTTACGTGCATCGGCTAAAGCCAAGTCTTGAGGAGTTGTCACGATGACTGCTCCGGTAACCGGAACTTGCTGAGCCAGCGTCAGTTGAATATCTCCGGTTCCCGGTGGCATATCAATTACTAGGTAATCCAGTTCAGGCCACTCGGTTTCATTCAGCAGTTGAGCGAGCGCCTTAGCTGCCATCGGCCCACGCCAAATCGCCGCTTCATCTTTTGATACAAGGTAGCCGATAGAGTGAGTAAAAATCCCATGGGCTGCTATGGGTTGCATCCATTTGTTATCGCGAACTTCAGGTTGTGCATTGGTTTGGCCAAGCATCAGTGGCACTGAAGGGCCATAAATATCGGCGTCCAATAGTCCAACTTTGGCTCCCGACTTTGACAAGGCCAGCGCTAAGTTGACCGAGGTTGTCGACTTGCCGACCCCACCTTTTGCTGACGTCACCGCGATGACGTTCTTAACCCCTTTCACTGTCGCAGAAACATGGGTTTCGAGAGGTTTCGGGGCAACAACAATGTTGTGCGAAAATGAAGCAACCTCACCTTTATTTTGGGCAGCCTCAATCCATTCAGACAAATCCTGAGTTAACGCATTAGCTGCAAAAGGAATTTCAATAGTAAACTGATTGGCTTCAACTGACACAAAGTTCGCCGTAGACGCCCAATCAGGGGCGAGGCTTGGGTGCTCAAATTGATTTAACCAATCACAGAAATCTTGCTTTGAAGTGAACTGACGCATAGGTCCTCCTTATGCATCTAATCGTAACACTCCACCAGCCGATACTGAACCCTGAAAAAACTAAGGTATTCCAGTCGTTCCGTCTTGGAGTCACTAGTCTGATGAGGTAGTATTACTCTCTATTTTTTATACATCATTAGAAGCGAATATTAAGTATGGCGACTGATCCAAGAAAACTACTGGTCACTTGTGCCCTTCCGTACGCTAACGGTTCGATTCACCTAGGTCATATGCTTGAGCACATTCAAGCTGACATCTGGGTTCGCTACCAACGCCTACGTGGCAACACTGTAAACTTCATCTGTGCTGACGATGCTCACGGCACGCCAATCATGCTAAAAGCACAACAGATGGGAATTACGCCAGAAGAGATGATCGCTGCAGTAAGTGAAGAGCACCAAAAAGACTTCGCTGGCTTCGATATTAGCTTCGATAACTACCACAGCACGCACTCTGAAGAGAACCGCGAGCTGGCTTCGCACATCTACCTTGAGCTTAAGAAAAACGGTTTCATTTCTAGCCGTACGATTTCTCAGCTGTTTGACCCTGAGAAAGAGATGTTCCTACCGGATCGTTTCGTAAAAGGTACTTGTCCTAAGTGTAAGTCAGAAGATCAATACGGCGATAACTGTGATAACTGTGGTGAAACGTACAGCCCAACTGAACTGATTGAACCTAAATCAGCAGTCTCTGGCGCGACGCCAGTAATGAAAGACTCTGAGCACTTCTTCTTCGATCTACCTCAGTTTGAAAGCATGCTTCAAGAGTGGACACGCTCTGGCTCACTTCAAGCTGAAACGGCAAACAAGATGCAGGAGTGGTTTGAGTCAGGTCTTCAGCAGTGGGATATCTCTCGTGATGCGCCTTACTTCGGCTTCGAGATCCCAGGTGAAAAAGACAAATTCTTCTACGTATGGCTAGACGCACCTGTTGGCTACATGGCTTCTTTCAAGAACCTATGTAACAAAACTGAAGGTCTAGATTTCGACGAATACTGGAAGAAAGGCAGTACTACTGAGCTTTACCACTTCATTGGTAAAGACATTGTTTACTTCCACTCACTATTCTGGCCTGCAATGCTAGAAGGTGCTGGATTCCGTAAGCCAAACAACGTATTTGTCCACGGCTACGTAACCGTAAACGGCGCGAAGATGTCTAAGTCGAAAGGCACATTCATCAAGGCAGCGACTTACCTAGATCACCTTGATCCAGAATGTCTACGTTACTACTACGCGGCGAAGCTAAACAGCCGTATCGATGACCTAGACCTTAACCTTGAAGACTTCACTCAGCGCGTAAACGCTGACGTGGTAAACAAGATTGTTAACCTAGCCTCTCGTAACGCTGGCTTCATCACTAAACGTTTTGAAGGCAAGCTATCTGCAGAGTTCGCAGAGCCTGAACTTTACAACGAGTTCGCTGCTGCGGCTGATCGCATTGCAGAGCTTTACGAGACTCGTGAATTTGGTCGTGCAATTCGTGAGATCACAGCACTAGCAGACAAAGCAAACCAATACGTTGATGAGAAAGCACCGTGGGTTGTAGCGAAAGAAGAAGGCAAAGACCAAGAGCTACAAGACATCTGTTCTGTTGGTATCAACCTATTCCGCGTTCTAATGACTTACCTTAAACCGGTAATGCCAGAGCTTGCTGCACGTACAGAAGCATTCCTAAACGAAGAACTAACTTGGGAAGGTATTGCTGCGCCACTAACTGGTCACGAAATCACTAAGTTCAAAGCATTGTTCAACCGCATCGATCCGAAGAAGGTTGAAGCTATGGTTGAAGCATCTAAAGAAGATGCAGCAGCGGAAGTTGCAGCGAAAGAAAAAGCGGAAGCTGAAAAGAACAAAGCGAGCCAAACTGAGCTAGACAAAGATCCAATCGCAGACGAGATTGAATTTGACGCTTTCGCAGCCGTTGATATGCGCATCGCACGCATCATCTCTTGTGAAGAAGTGCCAAAAGCAAACAAACTGCTTAAGTTCCAACTCGACATCGGTGGAGAAACTCGTCAGGTATTCTCTGGCATCAAGTCAGCGTACAAACCTGAAGAGCTAGAAGGCAAGCTGACAGTCATGGTAGCTAACCTTAAGCCGCGTAAGATGAAGTTTGGTATGTCTGAAGGCATGATCCTAGCAGCTGGCCCAGGTGGTAGCGACCTATGGATTCTTGAGCCACACGAAGGCGCACAGCCTGGTATGCGTGTAATGTAAAAAGCATTACGCTTATCGAAAGCCCCGCTGATTCAGCGGGGCTTTTTTGTGCCCTTCTTCACACTTTCAGTGCTATCTTGCACCAATTAAGTTCATATGAGTGAACACTAAAAACATAAATTATTGAATTATATATAGATTATTTTTGGCACTAAACCTGCTCTACCACTTTATAGGTAATCCATAACAAGGAGTTGGTTATGTTTGTGCTCTTTTCAATCATCATTTCTTTTGTCGTGCTAGCGACTTTATTCTACTTTTCGAAAAAGCGTCATTCAGGTTTAGAAAGAAAGTTTGAGATTTTAATCCTGCTGCGCCAATTACTGTTACTGTGTCGTCAACACAGGGCAATCACCCATCAGGCGTTGACTAGCCACCACTTTGACATTCACCAAAGCCAGCTAGAAGAAAACTATGACGCTATGATGGAACGGTCGAACGAACTCATCGCCAGCGCTCAGTTTGAAAACAAACCTATGTACCGAATTCTGCAATTGAAGCTGAAAAAGCTACACAAGGAGTGGGATCAGAGAACCGTGGCTCGCAATCAGGTGATTCACGGCAAAACCATCAGACACTGTATGTTCTTAATGGATGAAATTGCCATAGCTTGGTTGATCGAGTCAGGACGAGAAGATATCAGCGATGAGTACCATATGAATTGGCAGCAGGTACTCGATAGCATGGAGGTACTTACCCAACTAAGAATTTCGATTCAGGATCTCCACTATCCAGAAGGTATGCTGAGAGTGAAATACTATTGCGATAAAACTAGGCGCAAGCTTAATCAACTATCACTCATCAGTCCGCTGTCGATTGCTTCGCCAATAAGCTCAAAGGCGATGCATGCTCTTTCAGAAATTAATGCTAGCGACGACATTTTAATGACGAATGAAGAGCTTTATCAGCTCACGACAGATATTTCACTGATCATTTCGCAAGTCTACGATCAGATGTTGTCAGATATGACAGAAAGCTTGTATCAGCCGTTACCTAAAGTCGCCCTAGCATAAAGAAAATCGTCAGTTGAAATGGGCACTCTCTAAGTGCCCTTAACTAAACGGTTGAGCCTATAGGCATGTCATTTGCTCAAGGACGTTTTATTTCTATCACCGATAGCGCTTATTTGCTAAAGTCGCGTTCGACAATATCCGGTCAACCTTGACCCTAGTAAAAAGAGCAGCTCCAGTGACTAACAATGAAATCTTGCGTCGTATCCAGCATTCGCTAAATCTAAAAAACAGCCAAATTATTAAAGCTTTTGAGCAAGCAGACTTCACTGTTGCCCCAAACCAAGTGAATGACTGGCTGAAAGCCGACTCTGACAAGTCAGTCTCTAAAATGAAAGATAAGGAACTGGCGCTTTTTCTCAATGGTTTTATCAACCTGAAACGCGGCAAAAAGGAAGGTGAGCAACCTAAGCCAGAGCAGAAGCTAACCAACAACATGATCTTCATGAAATTACGTATTGCGTTAAACATGAAAGCTGAAGATGTTTTGGATGTGCTTGAAGTTGTTGGTATTAGCCTAAGCAAGTATGAAATCGGTGCCTACTTCCGTAAACCAAGCAACAAGAACTACAAGGCGTGTGAAGACCAATTGCTCTGTGATTTCTTAAATGGCGTACAGTTCACCAACCGTCCTGATTCTGAAGAGTTTATCGCCTAGCTATAAATGCTAAGCGCACAAAAAACCTCAATCTTATGATTGAGGTTTTTAGTATCTAAGGCCGTTCTTTTAAAGAAGGCGAATTGTTAAAGCATTTTACGTGCTGCTTCAACTACCACTTTAATAGAGCGTGCTTCTGTCTCTTTTAGCGTAGAGTGGTCTGGAATCTCTTTCTGTGTACGGTTGATAATAACACCTGCCACACAGCCCGCTTTAAGACCTGAGCTCGCACACATAGTCAGTAGCGTTGCAGACTCCATTTCGAAGTTTAGAACGCCCATGTCTTGCCACTCTTGCATAGAACCTTGGAAACGCTTAACAACACGACCAGAGAAGGTATCGTAACGCTCTTGACCTGGGTAGAAAGTGTCACTTGATGCCGTAACACCCATGTGAACTGTTGCGCCAGATTCTTCAACTGCCGCTTTCATTGCTGTTGCCACTTCAAAGTCTGCCACAGCTGGGAACTCCATTGGAGCAAAGTGCAGGCTCGCGCCATCCAGACGAACCGAACCCGTCGATACGATCATATCACCGACATTTACGTGTGGTTGAATCGCACCTGTAGTACCAACGCGTAGGAAAGTACGAACACCAAGCTGCGCCAGTTCTTCTACTGCAATTGAAGTAGAAGGGCCGCCGATACCTGTTGAACAAACAACAACTGGCTTGCCGTCTAGTTCAGCACGGTAAAGCGTGTATTCGCGGTGACTTGCTAGGAATACTGGGTTTTCCATTTCTTCTGCAATTTTTTGTACACGCGCAGGGTCACCTGGAATGATCGCTAGTGTTGCGCCAGCAAGATCAGATTCAGTAACACCAAGGTGGAATACAGCTTGAGACATAGGGGGCTCCTTATTGTGGCGTAGTTGGGTTGCACATTAAACAACCGATACGCTCTATAAAATTCATCGGGTACAGGACATACTCTAGCGAACTCCTTGAAGCATTAGAGTGATAAACTTCACAACAACAACCGCAACAAATACAACATTTGCACATAAAAACGGTTTACATCACATTTTTACGCAATATAAACTCATTAGTTGCATAAAAAACAGCCCCTACATCAACAATGCAGGGGCTTTTTACTGGGTAGATTTATCTAATCTTGCTTTGACTTAAATTTCAGCAGTCTTAATGCATTAAGAGTCACGATAGCAGTCGCTCCACTATCAGCCAGCACCGCAACCCAAAGTCCAGTGATACCTAATAAACTTGTCACCAAGAACACGCCTTTCAAGCCAAGTGCGAGAGCAATATTCTGACGAATGTTATTCAATGTAGCCCGCGAAAGCTCAATCATTCCAGCAAGTTCAATCAGACGATTGTGGGTAATCGCTGCATCAGCGGTTTCTAACGCGACGTCAGTCCCACCTCCCATCGCAATACCAATGCTTGAGGCTTTCATTGCAGGCGCATCATTGATGCCATCACCGACCATGGCCACATTACCGTTTGCAGAAAGTTGCTCGACATAGCTGACTTTATCTTGGGGAAGCAGACTCGCTTTATAGTCGATGCCAATCATAGAACTGATGGCTAGCGCGCTGCGCGGATTATCTCCGGTGAGCATAATCGAGTGAATACCCAACTCATTAAGCGCTTTCACTGCTTTGGCAGAATCGTCACGCAGAGTATCTTGCCACGCGACCAGACCGATCGCTTTATGCTTCGCTTCGATAGCAACGACAACCGTCTTTCCTTGACCTTCGAGTTGCTCAATAGTCTCAACCAAAGCACTAGGTAACGTGATATCCACTTTACTTGGTGCGCTCACCTGATACTCAACACCTGAGACCACACCGCGCACACCACTACCGACCAGAGCTTGCTTGTCTTCTGCCTCAACAATCTCTAACTCAAGTTGTTTGGCTTTGTTCACTAGCGATACCGCCAGTGGATGGCTTGAACCCACTTCAATGGCGGCAACTTTTTCCAATAGCGACTGCTCTGTCCAGCCCTCTAAAGCAATAATGTCAGTGACTTCAGGTTTGCCTTTGGTTAGCGTTCCTGTTTTATCAAAAGCTATGGTTTCAACGCGGCCTAGCTGCTCTAACGCTGCGCCACCTTTAATCAGAGCTCCTCGACGAGCGGCTGCCGCTAAACCAGAAGTGATCGCGGCTGGCGTAGAAATCACTAGTGCACAAGGACAAGCAATCAGAAGCAGTGCCAGTCCACGATAAACCCAAGTTTCCCAAGGTTGAGCAAACAACAATGGCGGCGTAATGATCACCAGTAGTGACACCAGCATCATCAACGGCGTATACCAACGGCTAAACTTATCCAGAAAACGCTCTAATGGTGCTTTCCGAGATTCTGCTTCTTCGATCAAATGGAGAATACGATCAATGGCATTCTCGCCCTGCTTTGAGGTGATGGTAAATCTCACCACTTTATCGACTGCCACAGCGCCTGCCATGACTGAGTCACCTTGATAACGTTCAACAGGTATCGACTCACCAGTGAGGGCACTTTCATCAAAACTCGCTACGTCACCGATAAGCTTACCGTCAGCCGGTAACCTTGCACCCGGTGAAACTTCAATGACATCACCAGGGTGTAGCTCACTTGCCGATACTTCAATGCGCTGACCATCAACGATTTTAATCGCATTTTCAGGAACCAACTCCATTAATGCTTGCACACCACTACGGGCACGTGAAGCAGCAAAGGCTTCTAGTCGTTCACCAATGAGGAACAATAACAGCACCATTGCTGCCTCTACGGTTTCCCCCAAATAGAGCGCCCCAAGTGCTGCAACACTCATCAAGGTTTCTATCGCAAAAGGCGTCCCTGAACGCGCAAGGCTGATGGCTTTTTTACCTATGGGGTATAGTCCCGCCAAGCAGGTAATGACAAACATCCATTCACTAATTTGTGGAAGTGCTGGTTTAATTGCAGCGGCGATCGCCATAGCAGAAGCAATAGCGATAATCTGCGCATTCTGTTGAAGCACAGACTTCCAACCTGTGGATACTTGTTTTGAAGACTTTGAATTAGGGCTAGTAAAGGTAAATCCAGTATCAAGGATTGTTTGTTCGACTAACTGGGCAACACCAACATTATCAGAAGTGATTATGAGTTTTTCGGTTGCAAAAAGGACTTTAGCCTCAACAATGCCATCGACTCGATTAACGGCTGTTTCCACCTTGCGAGCACAGGCTGGGCAATCCATTCCCTCAATTTTCCAACTTTGGGTGTAACGCGCAGAGGAACTGGGCTCGCCCTCTTCGTCAGCAGGGTCTGCACCACTACTGCAGCTATTTGAGCTACAACAGCTCGACTCGGCACTGGCAACCTCTGCCATTTTAATGGTTGAGATTTTAGGGCTAGCGCAAGAGCCTGATTGAGAAGGGTTAGCCGCGACTTTGTCTGAGCGGCATGCTTGATGTTTAGTGCACATATGTTTATCTCCATTCACTGTACACTATGAGTGTAAACCTTGGAGCCTACTCCAAGGTCAAACTTTTTCTGCCGTTTGTTGCGAAATCTCTGTTGTTGAAGCGACGTCATCAATCAATACCGCATCATGACTACAGAAAGGCTGACTATTGACACTGGTAATCGAAGGATCTGAGGCTTCATGCTCAAGGCAACTTGAACGCATCAAGTCCGAAATATGCTTACGCAGCACAACAATCGCAATCAAACCGAATACCACGGTACCAATTGCCTGACCGTAAAGCACCCCAAGAGCGCCAAACCAAAACACCCCCAAATGGACAAAGGGTAAAGTGCCTAATGTCGCTTTGCCTAAGTTCAGTGCCGTTGAGTACAGCGGCTTGCCTAGATTGTTGAACGAGGTATTGGCAACGAACTGTGCACCGTTGAAAATAAAGCTCACCGCGACATAGGTACAAAACGCTGCAACGATGACTTGCGCATCACCGTTTAGGCTGAACATACGAATAATCAAATCTTGAGCGAAGTAGAGAATGATACAAACAACGATGGTGTAAAGAGTGGTGACAATTAAAGAGTTATTGAGTGTCTCTTTAACGCGATCCATACGCTCTGCGCCGTAGTTCTGACCGATGATCGGCCCAACAGCCCCTGAAAGCGCAAAAATTACCGCAAAACAGACTGGTGTGAGTCGACCTATCACTGCAAACCCAGCAACATAGTTTTCACCGAATCGAGCAATAGCTGAGGTAACAATCGCATTACCAATTGGCGTTGCAATATTGGTGATAATTGCGGGTATCGCAATGGCAATAATAATTTTTAGGTTGCTTAACCACACTGCGTAGTTAAATCTCGCGGCGAGTTTATGTACACGGATAAGTGGGTAGATTGAGAAAAACAGCACAGTAAAGCGAGCAAATACAGACGCAAGTGCTGCACCTTCTACATTCCAACCAAAACCGAAGATGAATATTGGATCTAGAATCGCATTAACAATGCCACCAGCTAGTGTTGCCCACATCGAACGCTTTGCATCGCCCGCGGCACGTAACCCCGCCCCCGCAGCCATTGCAACTGCGATAACAGGGCCGCTAGGTAAGATTATTCTTAAGTAGGCTTCCGCTCTCTCAGCGGCGACGCCATGCGCACCGATGGCTTGAAGCAGCTCTGGAATATAGGCAAACATCACCGCCGCGACTATTACACTGATCGTCACTGCAGTGAACATAATACTTGTGCTCAGTTCACGCGCATGTTGCTGTTGCTTGGCACCAATAGCTTTGGAAACCAGCGCCCCCATCGCAATAGAAGTACCAATAGAGATGGAGGTTGAAAAGAAAACTAACGTCCCGGCAAAGCCTACCGCAGCGGCGAGTTCAACCTGACCCAACATACTGATAAACAACATGTCGATAAGGTCGACCACAAATAGTGCCATTAGACCAACAGACCCAGCCCCCGACATAACCAAAATATGTCGCATGGTTGATCCTTCAACAAATTTGGCACTTTGGTCTGACATTCGGCTCTCCTGTTAGGCTTTGCTCTTCACAGCAAAAAAGAAGAGGTGCTCATGTGCACCTCTTATCTATTTAGTGAATCAATATGTTACACCGGATGCTTAAAGCAATCTTCGATATTTTTACCAATAGCGCGTAACACATCCCTACGCGTGATGATGCCCACTAACTTACCCGAATCAATCACGGGATAAACTTTTGGTTTGCCTACTTTCATCATCTCGGCAAGTTCAATAATTGAGGTCTCTGAGGTAACCGATAGTACTTCTGGGTGCATACAGTCTGAGACGATATGGGTGTCTTGGCAGTAATAGCTCACCTTAATAAGCTTATCGAGCAAGTCCTGACCAGAGAGGAAACCGATCACTTCCTTTTTGTCGTTGAGAACCGGACCACCCAAATATTTTGAGTTCATAACCTTATCTAAAGCGGCACTGAGCGACATCTCCGGCGTAAAGGTTACCGCTTGCAATGTCATATAGTCTTTTACTTTCAATGATTCCATCTGTGTCTCCTTAACGTGCAAGCTACGCTGCATATACTGTAATTGTTGTCTAATTTCTTGATTTTACTAAATGGAAAACAACAATTTTTACAATAGGTGCTGACTATCACGTTTCACAAACCCTCGCTAATCGCATTGAGCCTTAGCATCACGATTCGCTAACCAACTACTAAACAATGAAACACTAAAAGGCACACAATACGTCAGACAAGCCTTGAGCCAGTTTAGGCTTGAGGCTCCAAAAATGGCGTCATATTGATTGATGATATTGAGCAAAGTTCCCACCACCAAGGCAATGATGATGGCTCTTTTAAATACGATGTAGTTCATCTTTCATCCTTTAGTGACATGCGTTCCAAGATTAACTGTCTAAACTATAAGTAGTTGCATCATAAAATACGCGGGGGATAAGACGTGAACTCTACTTTTTCAGCTCAGATCGCCAATAACCCCGATATGATGCACGTGGTGTTTGAATCACTCCCTGAACCGACATTTCTTATCGATAAATCAGGCACCTACGTTGAGGCTTGGGGTGGTAGGGATAAAAAACGCCATCACGACCCTGCTGCGTTGGTTGGTCTCAATCAGTACCAAGTGCTGCCAGCCGACAAAGCTATTTGGTTTAGCCAAGTGATTGTCGATGTCATAGACAGCCAAACCGCTTCCGAACTTGAATACAGTTTAGACCCAAAAGATCTACGCTGCTTTGATGGCGTTGAAGGACCTCAACAAGTGCAACACTTTAGCGCGCTGGTGATCCCATTGCCGAATACTTCATTAGTGCTATGGACAGTCAGAAACATCACTGAATATAAAAGGGCTTTGGATAAACTGGCTCTCCAACAGCTAGAGCTCGAAAGATTGACTTACATCGACCACCTCACCCAAATGTATAACCGTTACGCATTAGACGTACTTTTGCCTGAAGCGATTGAACTGGCGAAGCTAAAGCTAATTGGTTCAGCTGTACTGATGATCGATATCGACTGTTTTAAGCAATACAACGACAGTTATGGCCATTTGAAAGGTGATAAAGCACTTGAAGCACTAAGCCGTGCAATTCGGGCTTGGGCAAAAAATGATGATCTCTGCTTCCGTTACGGAGGGGATGAGTTTTTGGTGTTTATGCCCAACGTGGCGGAGTGCGAAAGTATCGAGCGTGCAGAGTTACTGCAAGAGGTGGTAAAACAACTGGCAATCCCTCACCCTTCCTCTTCCGTCGGCCCCCAATTTTCAATCACAATAGGTATTCGCCACTGTCACTTAGTTCCGCAAGATATGGACGCAGAAAGATTTATCTCGATAGCGGACAAAGCACTCTTCTACGCCAAAGGGCGTCAGCGTGGCTCAATTCACCAACTAACAGACAATGAAAAAAGCTCCTGTTGATAGGAGCTTTTGATTTTAACTTAGTTAAGATTTCTGTTGCCAACGCTCAGCGGCCTTCGCATCTGAATCTCGCGAATCTACCCAACGAGTCGATTCTGTCGTGCGCTCTTTTTTCCAAAATGGTGCTTTGGTCTTAAGGTAATCCATCACGAACTCACACGCCTCAAACGCCGCACCTCGGTGAGCGCTTGAAACACCAACAAAGACTATCTGATCGCCAATATCTAAGTCGCCGACACGGTGAATGACTCGGATATTGAGAAGCGGCCAACGCTGCTCAGCTTCATTACAGATTTCACCCAGTGCTTTCTCTGTCATGCCTGGGTAGTGTTCAAGAGATAAACCAGTGACGTTATCGCCAAGGTTCATATCGCGTACTTTACCGGTAAAGGTGACGATTGCCCCTGCGGACGTACCCTGCGCGAGAGCTTCATATTCATTACCAACAGAAAAGTCTTCAAATTGAACTGAAACGCGATTGTCCATAATTAGCCCCCTGTTACCGGCGGGAAAAACGCGACTTCGTCACCTGACTGAATTGGGTGCTCAAGAGGAACAATCGACTGGTTCACTGCTGCAAGTAATTTGCCCGGCTCTAATGCAAGATCCCACTTACCGTCTTGCTCTACCAAGTGGCTACGCACCTCTTCCACAGTGGAGAAGTCGCCTTCAAGCTGAAGTTCGTCCATCCCGACCAATTCACGCGTTTGAGCGAAAAATAGAACCTTAATCATGACTCCACCTTAAAGTGTCCAGATTTACCACCGGTTTTTTCTAGTAAACGAACTTGGCCAATCACCATATCTTTCTGTACTGCTTTACACATATCGTAAATGGTTAGCGCAGCAACAGAAGCGGCAGTCAGGGCTTCCATTTCAACCCCAGTCTTACCCGCTAGCTTACACACAGACTCAATACGAACCATATTTTCAGCTTCGATCGCTTCTAGCTGCACTTCAACTTTTGACAGCAGTAATGGGTGACACAGTGGAATTAAATCCCAAGTTTTCTTCGCTGCTTGAATACCGGCAATGCGCGCGGTCGCAAACACGTCACCTTTATGGTGAGAGCCAGAGACAATCAATTGCAAAGTCTCAGGTGCCATATGCACAAAAGCTTCAGCGCGAGCTTCGCGCACCGTCTCTGCTTTGGCCGAGACATCAACCATGTTTGCTTCACCAGAAGCGTTGATATGAGTGAATTCGCTCATTAACTGCTCCTAAGATTAAACCGCTAGGTGAGGCATAAAGTTACATGGGCGGTGGCTTGCATCAAGTTGTTGCTTGATGATCTTTGTCCAACCAGTACGGCACGCGCCCGTAGAACCCGGCATAGCAAAAATCACAGTATGGTTAGCAAAACCCGCGATAGCGCGAGATTGAATGGTAGAAGTACCAATCTCTTCATAAGAGACCATGCGGAATAGCTCACCAAAACCTTCGACTTCTTTGTCAAATAGAGGTTTTAGCGCTTCAGGCGTGCTGTCGCGAGAAGTAAAACCTGTACCGCCAGTAATCATTACAGCTTGCACATTTTCATCCGCAATCCACTGAGAGACGATAGCGCGAATCTTGTACATATCATCAATGACGATCTTCTTATCGACAATGTTATGACCCGCTTCTTTTGCATTCTCAACTAGGTAGCCACCTGAAGTATCGTTTTCTTCAGTGCGCGTGTCAGAAACGGTTAGAACTGCGATATTTGCTGGTTGAAATTTGCTTTCTGCGTGACCCATTTGTTCACCTATAGTTTTGTCAAAGTCAATTCATGCTCACTCATACGTGAACACGAAGTTTGATTAATGAAGTGTATCAGCCGCCGATCGAGGCCAAGTGCGGAGTCATGCCTGAATTTCCGTCATGGAGGAAATGGCTCACCGACTTGGTTTGCAGCTGCTGTTGAATTCGTTCGATTAGTTCTGGCTCTTGATCATCTTGTTGAAGTAAATCACGTAGCTCAACACCATGATCACCAAACAGACATAAGTGAAGCTTACCTTTAGCGGATACACGCAAGCGGTTACAGCTTTCACAAAAGTCTTTTTCATACGGCATGATCAAACCGATCTCACCTTGGTAATCAGGATGGACAAAAACCTGAGCAGGACCGTCGTTCTTATCTCGCACTTTTAGTAGCCAACCGTTGGCGATCAATTGATTGCGAATCGCGACACCGGAAACATGGTGACGTTGGAACAGTTCATCCATTTCCCCGGTTTGCATCAGCTCGATAAAGCGAAGTTGGATTGGACGGTCTTTAATCCAGTATAGAAAGGCGGGTAACTCGTGCGCATTCAGATCCTTCATCAATACAACGTTGACTTTGACCTGGTCGTAACCCACTTCAAAAGCGCGATCAATGCCTGCCATCACTTGGGTAAATTTATTTTCACCCGTGATTTGATGGAACATGCGTGGGTCTAAGCTATCAACACTAACATTAATATGTGTCAGTCCTGCCTCTTTCCAATCGGCGACTTGCTTTTCCATACGGTAACCGTTGGTTGTCGTCGCGACTTTGCTAATACCCTGCGTTGAAGCAACGGTATGAATAATATCGTTGAAATCTTTGCGTAGGCTAGGCTCACCACCTGTAATACGTACTTTTGAGGTACCGCAATCAGCAAACGCTCTAACGACACGTTTTATCTCTGGCAGAGCTAAAAAAGACGAGTTTTTTTGCCCAGAAGGCTTATAGCCATCAGGCAGACAATATGTGCATTTGAAGTTACAGACATCTGTAACGGAAAGTCGCAAGTAATAAAACTTGCGATGGAATCTATCTTCGAATTGTTGCGCCACGGAACACCTTTCCAAACACGGGAGGCATAATCATTTCCAAGTATGCCCTTGTGACAACATGTCACTGGCTCAATAGGCTTATCACTCTGGACTTAGCTTATAGAGCTCGGAGTTATGGCAACTACCCTACATTGTGGTAGTGCTGATAAATAAAATACTTAATATTTGTATGTGATTCTACCCTCAAATTGAAAAAATCGTGCTTGGAGCCCAATTTACCCAATATTGAGTATTGGTTATTAATGCAATAATCTAAATTGTAGTTGGTTATGAATAAAAAGAAGCTCAGCATGACAATTTACGCTAGCAATAAAGTGGTCGCTGTCGGTGGAGGCCACGGCCTTGGACGTATGCTTGCGGCACTCAAAGATTTTGGCTCAAACGCAACGGGGATTGTTGCTACCACAGATAACGGCGGCTCCACTGGTCGCATTCGCAATTGCCAAGGCGGCATTGCATGGGGAGATACGCGCAACTGTATCAATCAGCTTATCACTGACCCTTCCATCAGTTCGATGATGTTTGAATACCGCTTCAAAGGTGCCGGAGAACTTGATGGGCATAATCTGGGTAACTTGATGCTCACCGCCCTCGACAACCTGTCCGTTCGCCCTCTAGATGCTACAAACCTGATTCGCAATATGCTTAAGGTTGATGTCAATATCATTCCGATGTCGGAGCACCCTTCAGATTTAAAAGCGCTCGCACCAGATGGGCGTTGGGTCACCGGAGAGACCAGTGTTGATGAGATGCCCGAAAAGTTGATTCGGCTCGATCTCGAACCTGAAGTCCCTGCCACTAAAGAAGGTGTACAAGCTCTTGAAGAGGCTGACGCGATTATTCTCGGCCCTGGCAGTTTTCTGACCAGTATTATGCCGCCATTACTGCTCCCTGAAATAGGACGAGCGATTGCCAATAACCGCAAAGCAAAACTGGTGTTTGTCGAGAACCTTTCGCCTGAGTACGGCCCTGCTGGGCAAATGACATTACAAGAAAAATTGGAATGGTGTGAACGCTCTTGTCAAGGTCGCAAAATAGATGTGGTTTTGGGTGAAACACCTCATCCAGAGCTTGAAGAGTGGAACTGCGTCACAACACCGCTAGCCTCACCCAATCGCGACTGGCGTCACGATAGGGCTAAGCTGCAACAAGCGATTGAGTGGTTACTGGTTGAATAGTTGCTGATATCTCTGCTGGGTTTCACTCAGTAGAGATAACATTTGCTGTTTATTGCTTTCTGATTCAAGAGAAGTACCAGACTTAGCACTAGAATCCACCTCTGCAGAATACGCACGAAGTGCTTCTGCACCAAAACTGGCCGCACTGCTTTTTAATGCGTGACTGATCTCTTTCAAGTACTGCTCTTGCTCTTGGCCTTCGATTTGCGAGAGCTTATCGATATACATTTGCAACTCGTTTAAAAATATCTCAAGCAAAACAGGGACATTTTCAGCACCAATTTCACTAGCGAGTCGGTCGATTTTACTTTGATCTAAAATGTCCACTATTGTACTTCCTTGGCATTCCACGCTTGTAGTTTTCTGTAAATGGTTGATGGGCTTACATCCAAATAGCCCGCAGCTTTCGGTATGTTACCATCACACGCTTTTATCGCCTGTTCAATGGCATTTTTCTCAGTAAGCCACAAAGGGAATATATCTTGTACTGAGACTGTTTCATTTTGCGGCCTCGTCACTCGAATCTCATTTTTTGATGGTTGATTGAGCGGTGGTGGCAACATGGCTAAATCAATCTCACGGCCGTTGTTTAACACCACCACATTACGTAAGACATTTTGCAACTGACGTACATTACCCGGCCATTCGTAGCGCGAGAAACGATCGACAACCTCAGGCGCTAAACGAACAAAATCTTTACCCTCTTCCTTAGACATGAAACCCAGTAGTGAATAGGCAATTTCAATAATATCGTCACCGCGCTCACGCAAAGGTGGCAAATGAAGAGGGATAACATACAAACGATAGTACAAATCTTCGCGGAAGCGCCCTTCTTCGACTTCTTTCCAAGGATCTTTATTGGTTGCACAAACAAAACGTACGTCCACGCTCTTCATCTTCGACGAACCCACTTTCTGGAAGGTACCGGTTTGAATAAAACGTAACAGCTTAGTTTGCAAATCTAAGTCCATTTCACACAGCTCATCAAGGAAAAGCGTGCCGCCATCAGCAAGCTCCGCCGCGCCTTGGCGATCCGTTGCAGCGCCAGTAAATGCGCCTTTGACGTGACCAAATAGCTCACTTTCAATCAAATCTTTTGGGATGGCAGCACAGTTGATGGCAATAAACGGTTTGTCACCGCGCTTACTGGTGGCGTGAATTGCTTCCGCACATACTTCTTTACCTGTACCACTTTCACCAGTGATAAAAATACTGGCTTTACTCGTCGCCGCCGAGTCTATGGTTCTGTATACCGCCTGCATTGTTTGACTACTGCCGATAAAGCCTTGATAACCCTGACTTCCCGGGTTATCACCATCGTTTTTCAGCTTGTTCGCTTTACGCAGAGCATTATTAACCGTTACACGGAGTCGATCAGCTTCACAGGGTTTAATTAGGAAGTCTTGCGCGCCATGACGCATTGCTTCTACGGCGGTATCAATCGAACCATGCGCAGTCATAAAAATGACGGGCACATCCGGGTTCTTTTCTTTCACCGCATGCAAGACGTCCATACCAGTCATATCAGGTAATCGGAGATCGAGCAGGATAAGGT
Source organism: Vibrio tubiashii (assembly GCF_028551255.1). Classification (NCBI taxonomy): domain Bacteria; kingdom Pseudomonadati; phylum Pseudomonadota; class Gammaproteobacteria; order Vibrionales; family Vibrionaceae; genus Vibrio; species Vibrio tubiashii. Next base: position 2,315,351 of record NZ_CP117029.1, read on the forward strand.
CAGGGGTTCTGAAATTGAGGCTATCAATGGCATCTCGGCCAGTGCCGACGATGTTGATATCGATTTGAAGTGGCGTGAGATAAGAACGATACAGCGCCGCTACAGAGGCGGTATCTTCAACCATCAACAAATACTTTGAGTTTTTTGCTTGTGTATTATATTGCATAACCTAGCCAAGGCATTCTTCGCATTTATATAAATAATCGCATTGCGCTTTGCATTATGCAATTTAAAACACGAAATAGTCCTGAATAGGGTGATGAATAACGCATTTTGAGGCCAATTTAATTTGGCACGCTATATGCTAAATCTACTATGACCCTCATGGGTCACCTAGCCAACTGACGTTGTTAGTGAACTTAGTATTCACAAATTACAGCCAGTAGAACCAAGTTTCTACTGGCTATTTTTTCGTCTTAAATTCGTGTTAGCTATTAACAATAAACTGCTTGCGAAGCTTATCTATCTCATCCCTCTTCTGCGCTGCAAGTTCAAACTCTAAGTCTTGGGCATGTTGATACATCTGCGCTTCTAGTTTGCTAATCTCTTTATCAAGTTGTTGAGGCGTCATCACATCATAGCTCTGCGAAGGCTCAGCCACTTTAGACAATGGGACAGTCTTGCTAGCGCGCTGCTTCTTACTCTTGGTAATGTCACCTAGCTCCATAATGTCTTTAACATTACGTTTTAGCGCTTGAGGCTCAATGCCCATCTTCTCGTTGTAAGCTTGCTGTTTTTCACGTCGACGGTTGGTCTCTCCCATCGCTTTGTCCATTGACTTGGTAATGCTGTCAGCGTACAGAATCGCTTTACCCGCCACATTACGTGCTGCACGGCCAATCGTCTGGATGAGCGAGCGCTCTGAACGCAAGAAACCTTCTTTATCAGCGTCTAAAATCGCCACTAAGGAGACTTCTGGCATATCTAAGCCTTCACGGAGTAAGTTGATCCCTACTAGCACATCAAATTCACCAAGACGCAAGTCGCGAATGATTTCGACCCTTTCCACCGTATCAATATCTGAGTGGAGGTAGCGAACCTTAACATCGTGCTCAGTGAGGTATTCAGTTAAATCTTCCGCCATTCTCTTGGTTAGCGTCGTCACCAGAACTCGCTCATCTTTAGCAGCGCGAATACGAATTTCTGACAGCAGATCATCCACCTGTGTGGCGACCGGACGCACTTCAAGTTGAGGATCGAGCAAGCCTGTAGGACGAACAACTTGATCCGCAATTTCACCATCCGATTTCTCTAGTTCATAGTTACCCGGCGTTGCAGAGACAAATATCGTCTGAGGCGAAATAGATTCAAACTCTTCGAACTTCATTGGTCGATTGTCGAGTGCCGAAGGCAGACGGAAACCAAACTCCACCAGCGTCTCTTTACGCGAGCGGTCACCTTTGTACATGGCACCAATCTGAGGCACGGTAACGTGGGATTCATCAATGATCAGCAAACCATCGTGAGGCAAGTAATCAAACAAGGTTGGTGGCGGCTCACCCTCACTACGACCACTTAGATAGCGTGAGTAGTTTTCGATACCTGAACAAAATCCCAGCTCGTTCATCATCTCAATGTCAAACTGAGTACGCTGCGAGATACGCTGCTCTTCAAGCAGTTTGTTGTTATCAAGTAGGTGCTTCTTGCGCCCTTCAAGCTCCACTTTAATTTTCTCTATCGCATCAAGAATTCGCTCTCTTGGCGTAACATAGTGGGTTTTGGGATAAATCGTGTAACGTGCTAAGTCACGCTGTTTGACTGCTCCTGTCAGCGGATCAAACACACTAATACAATCAATCTCATCATCGAACATCTCGATACGCACCGCGTCTTGATCGGATTCAGCCGGAAAAATATCAATCACTTCGCCACGCACGCGGAACTGGCCGCGCTCAAATGCGACGTCATTACGGCTATATTGCAGCTCGGCCAGACGACGCAGAATATCGCGCTGATCCATCACATCTCCACGGCGGATATGTAGCATCATTTGCAGATAAGATTCAGGGTCACCCAAACCATAAATCGCCGACACAGAAGCGACAATAATGGCATCTTTACGTTCTAACAGGGCTTTGGTCGCAGAGAGACGCATCTGCTCAATATGCGCGTTAACGGAAGCATCTTTCTCAATAAAGGTATCAGTCGTTGGCACATAAGCTTCAGGCTGGTAGTAATCGTAGTAAGAAACAAAGTATTCAACGGCATTATTAGGGAAGAAAGATTTCATCTCACCATAAAGCTGAGCCGCTAGCGTTTTATTCGGAGCAAGTAGAATAGCTGGACGCTGCGCGCTCGCAATTACATTGGCAAGTGTAAAAGTTTTTCCTGAACCAGTTACGCCAAGTAAAGTTTGGTGGGCTAAACCTGAATCAAGACCATCAAGCAGTTGCTCAATCGCGGTAGGCTGATCGCCAGAGGGCTTATAATCAGACACTAAATCAAAAACTTTACTCATACTTCATCTCTGTCTAGTCATACGTTGTAGACTCTATTGTGGCTGTGTATATATACAGACTCAAGCGATAACGAAAAAATTAATCTCTGTTTTGCATAAAGTGGCATTTTGCCGCTAGATCATTACCTTTAATCCTGATATTATCTTTCGCCCTGCTAGAGATCCACCTCGAAAACAAACCCAAACAAGCCCACAGCTTATCCACATTTTTATCTTATTTTTAGTTTATTCCACACAATTCGAATATCGTCGAGTCGCTAATTTTCTCAACCTTTTTACGTTTAAATCGCTATATAACAACACTTTACTGGTCAGCATTCCCAACTCTGCTCAATGAGAATGACTGCTATTTTTACAATTCTCTGACTTACTCAAATTTCACACACATAGTTATCCACAATTTTGGTGGATAAGTAAATCTACCCCTTATTTGGTAAGGGCTTCAGGAAAGTAAAGTATTTTTTATGTGTTTTTTTTCGTTACAATCGCACTCTTCATATTGACACTACTCTAGCTGATCGCTAATATTCGCCTCGCTCAAAGCAATTCCCCCTTAGTTCAGTTGGTAGAACGGCGGACTGTTAATCCGTATGTCGCAGGTTCGAGTCCCGCAGGGGGAGCCAAATTTAGAAAAAGCCGTGTCGTAAGACGCGGCTTTTTCGTATCCAATGCTCCTGGTTTGTGCCAAACCAATGTCTCAGACCTAGCCGGCCGCGTTGAGTCCCGACAGAGGGGAGCCAAATTCAGAAAAAAGCTCAGTCGAAAGACTGGGCTTTTTTCGTTTTTAGCTGCGACTTGCTTGTTCCAAGCAAATTTCTCAGAGCTGGCCGGCTGCGTTGAGTCCCGACAGCGGGATGCCAAATTTAGAAAAAGCCGTGTCGTAAGACGCGGCTTTTTCGTATCTAATGCTCCTGGTTTGTGCCAAACCAATGTCTCAGACCTACCCCACACTGTCGATGCGTATCATTACTGCATCGGGGCGCCAATATTCCAACTCACAATCCATTAGCTCGCCATCTTGTTTATAGTTGACTCGGCATATTTTCAATACGGGCTGCCCTTCCGCTAAGTTCAGTGCTTTAGCAACATGAGCAGGCGCAGACGTTGGAATTACATCAAAACGAGAACGCTTGGTTTCATAACCGTACTTATCTTGGTAAATACCGGTAAGCGACATGGTTAAGTTTTCCGACAAAATATCAGTGAACAAAGTCGCCTTTAATACGTTCTCAACAAATAGAACGGCTCGACCATCTATGTATCGAAGGCGTTCAATAACGTGAATCGGGGTGATCTGATCGATGTCTAATGCTTGGGCATATTCACCTGCTGCCATCTCACTGCGAACACTGACCAGTTTGGTTTCTGCAATGCGATCTTGCTGGCGAATCATTTGATGGAAGTGCGAGCGTGATAACGGGTTGTAGCAAATGCGCTCTGGTGACACATACCAACCGCGACGCTCCTCGCGATAGATTAATCCCTCCGTTTCCAAAGAAACTAATGCATCTTTAATCGTAATTCGGGTTGTCGAGAACAGCTCACTAAGCTCTCTTTCTGAAGGAAGCTTTTGTCCCTCAGACATGAATCCCGAATCAATCTGCTCTCTTAAGCTCGCTTTAATTTTTCCAAGCTGAGTTCTGGATTGGCTAGTTGCCACTACTCTCATTACTGACCTAGTCCATTAGTTGGTTTATGAACAATCTAAGTCGTAGAGGTAACAGAAATATGACATACCCTATTTGCTGAACTAATCAACAAATGAAATATTACTGCCATTAAAACTCATTAAAACTGTCAAATAACTTGAGCGAAACCGTCACATTTTCTCCATAGCATACAAAACGAACTTACTGACCTAGTCCAGAAGGATGGAAACAATGAAAACTTTGCTAAGTTGTTCAACTACTTTTTCTGTAAAGAAAATCGCGCCAGCAGCACTGATGGTCGCAACACTGTCAATGCCAGCAATGGCCAATGACGCAGACCTAGAAACACTGATTAAAGCCGCGCAAAAAGAAGGCGCCGTTTACAGCGTAGGTATGCCAGACAGTTGGGCAAACTGGAAAGATACTTGGGTAGACCTGAAATCAAACTACGGTTTAAAGCACCAAGATACCGACATGAGCTCAGCACAAGAGATTGCTAAGTTCGAAGCAGAGAAGAAAAACGCCACAGCAGATATTGGTGACGTAGGTTTCGCCTTTGCACGAGTTGCTGTAAAGAAAGGCGTTACGCAACCATACAAACCAACAACGTGGAGCGATATTCCAGACTGGGCTAAAGATAAAGAGGGTCACTGGGCTTTAGCTTACACTGGCACCATTTCGTTTATCGCCAACAACAATCTTGTTAAAGACGCACCTAAATCTTGGGATGATCTACTAAAAGGTGATTACAAAGTTACCGTTGGAGACGTTGGTGTTGCTGCACAAGCAAACAATGCCATTCTTGCCGCCGCTTTCGCTAATGGCGGTGACGAATCGAACCTAAAGCCAGCCATCAAGTTTTTTGCTCAACTGGCAAAACAAGGTCGTTTGTCGTTCACCGATCCCAATATAGCTAACCTAGAGAAAGGTGAAGTTGAAGTCGCGATTATGTGGGACTTCAACGCACTTAACTACCGCGATAAGATCGACCGCGAGCGCTTTACCGTCAATATTCCGCAAGATGGCTCTGTGATTTCTGGTTACACCACCATCATCAACAAGTACGCGAAAAACCCAAATGCAGCCAAACTGGCTCGTGAGTACATCTTTAGTGACCAAGGCCAAATCAATCTTGCTGAAGGCTATGCGCGCCCAATTCGCAGCAACATTACCCTACCAAAATCAGTTCAAGCCAAACTGATTGCCAACGACCAGTACAGCAATGTGCACCCAGTAACAGACTTCTCTGCATGGGAAAAATCAGCTCGTAAGCTACCACGTCAGTGGCAAGAAAACGTATTAATCCACCAGCAATAAGAGTCAGTTGCCATGAGCAATAAGGTTATCCTTGTTGTTTTAGATGGACTTAACTATCAGGTAGCCCGTGACTGCATGGGCTACCTAAATGGTCTTCTAGAACAACCCCATCCGAATCCAGCGATGCGCGCATCACTTTACCCAGTCCAAAGTGAGTTACCGTCGATGTCTCGCCCATTGTATGAGTGCATTCTAACTGGTATTCGCCCGGTAGAAAGTGGCATCGTCAACAATGATATCGTGCGCTTATCAAACCATGAATCCATCTTCAGCTTGGCGAAGGCACAAGGTAAAGTGACAGCCGCTGCCGCTTATCACTGGGTGAGTGAACTCTATAATCGAGCGCCGTTTAATCCAGTCACCGATCGCTTTACTCATGATGAATCACTCAATATCCAGCATGGCTGCTTCTACCACTGGGACCACTACCCAGACGAAGCACTATTTTTAGATGCAGAGCATTTACGTCGTACTTATCAACCCGACTTTCTGCTGATTCACCCAATGAACATCGATGATATGGGCCACAAGCACGGGCTAGATTCTCGCCAGTATCGCAATAGTGCTCGCGGTGCGGACATTATTCTTTCCAATTACATTGAGAATTGGTTAGCAGACGGCTACCAAGTTTTGATCACCAGTGACCATGGCATGAACAACGATCTCTCTCATGGGGGCATATTGCCTGAAGAGCGCGAAGTGCCTCTGTTTGTGATTGGCGATCTGTTTACTCATCAAGAATGTCACGTTAAGCAAACCGACCTTTGCGGACTTGTTTGCCAACTATTAAACCTTGACCACACTAAGCCTTACACTCAGGAATTGTTAGCCTTATGAGCAGTTCTGTTCTCACTCCGAGTTCGAGCCAATCGAACTCCGCAAAACCGAAATCAATGCAATGGCTGAGTCGCTATAAGCCAGCTCTTTGGTTGGCACCTTTCGCACTGTTTTTCTATCTGTTTCAGCTAGCCCCAATGATTTGGGTCTTGATCAATAGTTTTATCTATGACGATGAGTTTGCTTTCGATAACTACCTGGAAGTGCTCGACTCAGCATTTATGATGCAGGCATTTGGCAACAGCTTATGGTTAGCAGTTTGGTCAAGCGTTGTTGGGCTCGCGATTGCGACCTTATTGGTTTCTTCATTGCGCCGCGTTGACAGTAAAATCCGCGATGGTGTTATTGCCTTTACTAACATGAGCAGCAACTTTGCTGGCGTACCACTCTCCTTTGCTTTCATCATTATCTTGGGGACAAACGGAGCCATTACCTTGCTGCTCAAACAATACGGTTTGCTGGGTGATTTTGACTTATATGGAAAGTGGGGCTTACTGGCGATTTATATCTATTTTCAGATCCCACTCGCGGTGTTACTCCTCTATCCTGCGTTTGATGCATTAAGTGATGATTGGCAAGCCGCCGCTGCACTGCTTGGGGCACGCACCTCACAGTATTGGACAAAGGTCGCTCTGCCTGTCCTTTCCCCCGCCTTATTTGGCACCTTTATCATCCTTGTCGCCAACGCGATTGGTGCCTACGCCAGTGTGTACGCGTTAACGTCGGGCAACTACAACGTTATTACCATTCGTATCGCAAGCTTGGTATCCGGTGACTTGTTCCTTGAGCCAAATCTAGCCGCCGCCATTTCCGTGATTCTTATGGCTCTGCTTGCCTTTATCACCGTCATCAACCAATGGCTTATTTCAAAAAGCTACGCAGGTAGGAAGTAATGCAAAACGTGAATACTCGATTCCATAAATCTGTGGTTTACACCATTGTAGGTATCATGTTGATTCCTATTTTGGCGACCTTAGTTTACTCGCTCTCATCACGTTGGGGCGCAACCATTCTGCCAGACGGGTTTACTTTTGATTGGTACATCAAGCTGCTGACTGACCCTCGCTTCTTGCAAGCCTTTGGGCGTTCATTGTTTATCTGTATCGCCGCGCTAGCGTTAAGCGTTGTTTTGATACTCCCGGCAATATTTGTGGTGTTTTATTATTTCCCTAAGCTCGACAAGCTAATGAATATCATGATTTTGCTACCTTTTGCTGTGCCACCAGTGGTCTCCTCTGTGGGCTTACTCCAGCTCTATGCCGATAGCGACATTTCGCTGATCGGAACCCCGTGGATTTTGATTGGTACTTACTTCACTATCGCACTGCCATTTATGTATCGCGCGATCTCGAACAGCTTCGAAGCAATTAATCTGCATGACTTAATGGATGCAGCCCACCTACTAGGCGCAAGTACAAGCAAAGCATTCCTATTGATCATATTGCCAAATTTGAAGAAAGGCTTAATGGCTTCGCTGTTCCTTTCATTCTCGTTCTTACTGGGGGAATTTGTGTTCGCCAACATCTTGGTCGGTACTCGTTATGAAACCCTACAAATTTACTTGTACAACATGCGTCAAACCAGTGGTCACTTTACTTCCGCATTAGTCATGACCTATTTCCTATTTATTTTCTTACTGACTTGGATGGCAAGTCGTTTCAGCCGAGGAGTCAAATAATGAGTTACGTAACCGCGAATAACCTGACCAAGCGCTTTGGTGATAACACGGTTTTTGAACAGATTCAGTTCACCATTGAGCAAGGTGAATTCATCACTTTGTTGGGCCCAAGTGGCTGCGGTAAGTCGACCCTACTGCGCAGTCTTGCCGGGCTAAATCCTGTGGATGGCGGCGAAATTTGGGTTAATGGTGAGGACATCACTCACCAAGTGCCACAAGAACGTGGCATTGGCATGGTGTTTCAGTCTTACGCATTGTTTCCCAACATGACGGTTGAAGGCAATATCGCGTTCGGCTTAAAGATGAAGAAGCTCAGCATTGATGAGATTCAGCGCGAGGTGGCTAAGGTTATCCAACTGGTTGAGTTAAAGGGCAAAGAAAAGCACTACCCTCATCAGCTTTCTGGCGGACAACGTCAACGTGTTGCACTCGCGCGTGCTTTAGTCGTCAAGCCACGTATTTTGCTCCTTGATGAACCGCTCTCTGCACTCGATGCTAAGATCCGTAAACATCTTCGTCAGCAAATTCGTGATATTCAAAAAGAGATGAATCTAACCACTATTTTCGTTACTCACGACCAAGAGGAAGCGATGATCATGTCGGATCGGATCTTCTTGATGAACAAAGGCGAGATTGTACAAGCAGGGACACCGGAAGAGATTTACACTCATCCTGCCAACGAGTTTGTGGCAAGCTTTATGGGGCATTACAACTTGGTCGACGCCAATAAAGCGAAGCAGCTATTCAACATAGACACGGAGTGGAAAGTCGCCGTTCGACCTGAGTCAATTTACGTCAAAGAACAAGGCCGAAAATACGGTAGCCATATCTCTGCGCCACAAACCGGCACAATCAAGAACCACCAGTTGCTTGGCAATGTTATCCGCTACCAAGTGGAAGTTGATGAGTGTGAGCTCACCGTTGATCTACTCAATCGTTCATCAGAGCGTTTACTCGCCAACGGCAACCAACTAGAACTGCTGTTTAACCTAAATGAAATTCAACCTGTGAGAGCCTAACCATGTCTAAACCTTTGTACGTATTCGATCTAGACGAGACCTTAATCAATGCTGATTGTGCAATGATTTGGAATGAGTTTCTGGTTGACAAAGGTATCGCGACTGAGCCGAACTTCATCGATGAAGACAGACGTTTAATGAGTTTGTATGCCGAAGGTAAGTTAGATATGCAAGACTACTTAACCTTCTCTATGGCACCATTAGCGGATATGCCTGTAGAACAAGTGAAGTTGCTGGTAGAAGAGTGTGTAAAAACTCGCATTCTAGATAAACAGTTCCCTCAATCTAAACCCTTAATCGAGCAACTCTCTCGTGATGGTATTGATATGCTAATTATCTCTGCCAGTGTGACTTTCTTGGTTGAAGCGGTGGGGCGTCAGCTAGGCATTCACACCGCACTTGGTATCGATCTCGTTTCAAAGGCCGATCATTACACCGCCAAGATACTAGGTGTACCAAGTTATCGTGAAGGCAAAGTCACTCGCTTAAAGCAGTGGTTAGAAGAAGGTTCAGAGTCGTATTCTGAACTGCACTTCTACACTGACTCAATCAATGACTTGCCACTGTGCGAGTACGCTGATTACGCTTATTTGGTCAATCCATGCCCTCGTTTGAAAGCACACGCGAACCAACCAAATTGGACCATACTTAATTGGGGTTAACGCCAAGGTTTTGCTTGAACACATCACAATGGAATAACCCAAATTCAAAGAGCAACCTCGTGTTGCTCTTTTCTCTCTCCTCAGCCAAACATTCACTAGGCAAAATCTAAATGCCAGTTTTCCTTTACTAAGTCGTATTTATTCAACTTTTTTAGCACAATCTCGTATAATTTTTATTCAATAATATAAAACCTTATCTTTCCTTGGTTGTTATTGAACAAGCAAAGCAGGATAATGTCGGGATCGGAATTTCTAAATTATATAACTATGACCGAATATCTTTTGTTGTTGGTCGGCACTGTGCTGGTCAACAACTTTGTACTGGTGAAGTTTCTGGGCTTATGTCCATTTATGGGTGTTTCTAAAAAACTAGAAACCGCTATCGGAATGGGGTTAGCGACAACGTTCGTTTTGACCTTAGCATCCGTGTGCGCGTATCTCGTAGAGAATTACATTTTAGATCCACTCAACCTGCAATATTTGCGCACCATGAGTTTTATTCTGGTGATCGCGGTTGTGGTTCAATTTACGGAGATGGTCGTACATAAAACTAGCCCGACTCTGTATCGCCTATTAGGTATTTTCCTTCCTCTGATCACCACTAACTGTGCGGTTCTGGGTGTAGCGCTACTTAACATTAACGAAAACCATAACTTTATCGAATCGATCATCTATGGTTTCGGTGCGGCGGTTGGCTTTTCATTGGTACTGGTGTTGTTTGCCTCTATGCGCGAACGCCTTGCCGCTGCTGACGTCCCTATGCCATTCAAAGGCGCATCAATTGCGATGATTACCGCTGGATTAATGTCTCTAGCATTCATGGGCTTTACTGGTTTGGTGAAACTGTAATGAGCTCAATAGTAATCGCAATAATCGCCATCGCGGTTCTCGCCGCTATTTTCGGTGCGATCCTTGGTTTCGCTTCGATTCGCTTTAAAGTTGAGGCGGATCCTATTGTTGATCAAATAGACAGCATTCTACCGCAAACCCAATGTGGTCAGTGTGGCTACCCCGGATGCCGACCATACGCTGAGGCTATCGCCAATGGTGATGAAATCAACAAATGTCCTCCGGGTGGTCAGGCAACAATAGAAAAGCTTGCGGACCTAATGGGAGTCGAAGCAACCGACTCGGCACACGACCTTGAAAACGCAGTAAAAACCGTCGCATTTATCCACGAAGATATGTGTATTGGCTGTACTAAGTGTATTCAAGCCTGTCCAGTAGACGCCATTGTGGGTGGGACAAAAGCACTTCATACCGTGATTAAGGACGAATGTACTGGGTGTGATTTATGTGTTGCTCCTTGCCCAACAGACTGTATTGAAATGATTCCTGTAGAAACCACTACAGCGAGCTGGAAGTGGCAGATGGACGCCATTCCTGTTGTTGATATTACCGATTCTGCGGCCAAGCAGAACAGCGGGAGTTAAGGACTGGTATGCTGTCATTAATCGAACAAATCAAAACTGGCGCCTTGTGGACCTTCCCGGGTGGTGTTCACCCAGTTGAAAACAAATCTCAGTCGGTCAGTCATGCACTTTCGCGCGCGGCTATTGCCGAAGAAATTGTCCTGCCGGTCAAACAACACATTGGTAAGCCTGGCACCATTACCGTTGAAGTTGGCGAGCAGGTACTTAAAGGTCAGTCACTGACTAAGTACGACACTAGCTTTATGCTGCCTGTGCATGCGCCAACTTCAGGCACTGTGGTTGCTATTGAGCCAAGAACCACTGCGCACCCTTCTGGTTTAAGTGAAACCTGTATTGTTATTAAGCCTGATATGGCTGACAACTGGATCGAACGCGATGGCTGGTCTAATTATACTGAGCGCACTCCTGACGAGCTGATTGAAAAGATTCGCCAAGCTGGTGTATCTGGTATGGGTGGTGCAGGCTTCCCAACAGCGAAGAAAATTCAATCGGGTCTGGCAAGAACAGAGATTCTGATCATCAACGCTGCAGAGTGTGAGCCCTACATTACTGCCGATGATATGTTGATGCGTGAACATGCCGAAGAGATCATTCAGGGTATAGAGATCGTTGAACATATCCTCAAGCCGAAACTAACGGTTATTGGCATTGAAGATAACAAACCTGAAGCAGTCAAAGCGCTACAACAAGCCGCCGAGCACAAAGACATTGTCATCCGTGTTATCCCGACTAAATACCCTTCAGGTGGTGAGAAGCAGCTGATCAAAATCCTGACCAACAAAGAAGTGCCAAATGGCGGTATTCCTGCAGATATCGGGATATTGGTGCAAAACGTCGGCTCACTGCATGCGATCAAACGAGCGGTTTGCGATGGCGAACCACTTGTAGAACGTATCGTGACATTAACCGGTGATACCTTTAAACAGCCAAGAAACGTTTGGGCGCTACTTGGCACGCCAGTGCAGGCTCTGTTGGATGAGTTTAGTTACAAAGCAGATAAGAAATTACCGCGCCTAATTATGGGCGGTCCTATGATGGGCTTCACTCTGCCTCATGCGCAGGTGCCAATCACCAAAACGTCCAACTGTATTCTGGCTCCCACTCGCAAAGAGATTTCACCGAATCAGTATGAAATGGCGTGTATCCGCTGCGGTCAGTGTGCCGAAGCCTGCCCTGCCTCTCTTCTCCCTCAGCAACTGGTTTGGCATGCCAAAGCAGAAGAGCTTGATAAATGTGAAGAGCTGAACATTAAAGATTGTATCGAGTGTGGTGCTTGTGCCTTCGTTTGTCCGAGTGAAATCCCACTGGTTCAATACTACCGCCAAGCAAAAGCTGAGATCCGTACTCGTAAAGAAGAAGCAGAAGCGGCAGAGCGCGCGAAGATTCGTTTTGAAGAGAAGAAAGCGCGTCTAGAGCGAGATAAAGCCGCTCGCGAAAATCGTTTCAAGAAAGCCGCAGATGACCGCCGTAAAGAGATGAAATCTTCTGGTGGCGATGATGCGATTGCAGCCGCCATTGCACGAGTTAAGGCACAAAAAGCCCAGCCTGCCACAGAAGAGAAAGCCGTTAAACCTGCTGTTGCAGCGGCAATTGCAAGAGCGAAAGCAAAACAGGCTGAAGCGATGCAAAGCGGCCAAGCTGAACCTGATAACAGCGAAATGGCCAAGCTGCGTGAAGAGCGTAAACGTCAAGCGAGAGAGCGCAAAGCAGAGAAAGCCCAGCAATCTGAACACACGTCAACAGACGACAAAAAAGATGCCGTCGCTGCTGCGATAGCGCGAGCTAAAGCGAAAAAAGCACAGCAAGCTGGCTCTGACGGCGCTCAAGCACCCGCTACAGATAAAAAAGCCGCCGTCGCTGCAGCAATAGCCCGAGCTAAAGCGAAGAAAGCGCAAACAGAAGAAACTGACCAAGCGCCACCAGCTGAAGATAAGAAAGCTGCTGTTGCTGCCGCAATTGCGCGAGCGAAAGCACGTAAAGCCGAGCAACAAACTCAATCTGAGCCTTATGAGCCTGCTGCAGAGGCAACTGACGAAGATCCGAAGAAAGCCGCCGTTGCTGCCGCTATTGCGCGAGCAAAAGCGCGTAAAGCTGAGCAGCAAACTCAATCTGAGCCTGCTGAGCAAGCGCCTGCAACAGAAGCAACTGAAGAAGATCCAAAGAAAGCCGCTGTTGCCGCTGCTATCGCACGAGCAAAAGCACGTAAAGCCAAGCAGCAAGAGCAATCTGAGCCTGCTGAGAAAGCGCCTGCTGCAGAAGTAGCTGAGGAAGATCCGAAGAAAGCTGCCGTTGCTGCCGCGATTGCACGAGCTAAAGCACGTAAAGCCGAGCAGCAAGCTCAATCTGAGCCTGTGGAACAAGCACCTACTGCGGAAACAGCAGAGGAAGATCCGAAGAAAGCTGCCGTTGCTGCCGCAGTTGCACGAGCAAAAGCACGTAAAGCCAAGCAGCAAGAGCAATCTGAGCCTGCTGAGCAAGCGCCTGCACCGGAAGCAACTGACGAAGATCCGAAGAAAGCCGCCGTTGCCGCTGCTATTGCTCGCGCTAAAGCACGCAAAGCTGAAAAAGAACAACAAAAACAATTTGAGGAGAAAGAGTAGTGGCCTTCTTTATTGCCAGCTCACCCCATGCGCATAGCCGCAGAAGCACTCCTGATCTAATGAAATGGGTAGCGCTTTGCGCCTTGCCAGGATTGGCAGCACAAACCTATTTCTTTGGCTGGGGCACAATAATCCAGCTTATTCTTGCGATTGTGATCGGTCTGGGTTTAGAAGCCTTGGTCATGCTGGCCAGAAAACGTCACCCGATGTCAGCACTACGCGATAACAGCGCCTTAGTCACGGCTTGGCTGCTTGCTATTGCGATTCCTCCGCTGTCACCTTGGTGGATCATTACTATCGGGCTTATTTTCGCCATTGTAATTGCCAAGCACCTCTATGGTGGTATTGGTCAAAACCTATTTAACCCAGCGATGGTCGCTTATGTGGTACTGCTGATCTCTTTCCCAGTACAGATGACAAGCTGGATCTCTCCCAATGAACTGCAAGCAACGGCGATTTCGAGTGGAGATGCTTTTTCGCTTATCTTTACCGGATTTAACCTAGAAGGGCTCTCTCTTCAACAAATCCGCACCGGCATTGATGGCGTCACCATGGCAACACCTTTGGATGCCTTTAAGACTGCGTTGACCACGGGCAACACGGCCAGTGAAGCCTTAACCCAACCACAATTTGGTAGCCTAGCGGGTATCGGCTGGGAGTGGGTCAACCTTGCTTATCTTGTTGGTGGTCTCATTCTGATCAAAGTACGAGTGATCAATTGGCATATTCCGGTGAGCTTTTTGTTGAGCCTGACGCTAATCAGCAGCCTGTTCATGATTTTGACTCCGGGAACGACGGCGTCACCGCTTATTCACCTTCTATCTGGTGCAACCATGCTGGGTGCCTTCTTTATTGCCACTGATCCAGTCTCGGCTTCAACGACAGTTAAAGGGCGATTGGTGTTTGGCGCATTTATCGGTGCTATGGTATTTATCATCCGCAGTTGGGGTGGCTTCCCTGATGGTGTGGCCTTTGCGGTATTGCTGGGTAATATGTGTGTACCTCTTATCGATTACTACACCAAACCAAGAACATACGGTCACTAAGGTTTCATCATGTTAAATGCGATTAGAAAAAATGGTGTGGTTCTAGCGGTGTTTGCCTGTGCTTCGACCGGTGTAGTGGCGCTGACCAACTATTTAACTAAAGATCAGATTCAGCTGCAGGAACAAAAGCAGCTGCTTTCGGTGCTCAATCAAGTGATTCCTCACCAAATGCACGATAACGATCTTTATCAAGCTTGTACCTTAGTCAGTGACCCAGCACTTGGCACCGACTCACCGATGCCCGTCTATATGGCAACCATCAATAATGAACCATCGGCTTTAGCCATCGAAGCCATTGCACCAGACGGCTATAATGGCGCTATCAAGATTATTGTCGGTATCCAACAAGATGGAACCATTACCGGAACGCGGGTCTTAAGCCATCAAGAAACACCAGGGTTGGGTGATAAAATAGATTTACGTATCACCGACTGGATCCTCGGTTTTGCAGGTAAAACGGTCAGCGAAGATAATCAATCCGACTGGAAAGTACGTAAAGATGGTGGTCAGTTTGATCAATTCACAGGGGCGACAATTACTCCTCGCGCTGTGGTGAAAGCGGTAAAAAATACTGTTGAGTACGTTAATACCCATCGTGAACAAATATTGGCACAACCACTAAACTGTGGAGGCAACCATGAGTGAGCATAAGACCTTAATTAAGAACGGCATGTGGGACAACAACCCTGCTCTAGTTCAATTACTAGGCTTGTGTCCATTACTTGCTGTTTCATCGACCGTGACCAATGCGCTTGGGTTGGGAATTGCTACCCTACTCGTTCTGGTCGGTTCAAATGTGACCGTTTCATTGGTGCGTGACTATGTACCGAAAGAAGTACGTATCCCTGTATTCGTAATGATCATCGCCGCACTGGTAACCTGCGTTCAATTGTTGATGAATGCCTACGCGTACGGCCTGTACCTTTCTCTAGGTATCTTTATTCCTTTGATCGTAACTAACTGTATCATCATTGGTCGCGCCGAAGCCTTTGCGTCTAAGAACGACCTACTTCCTGCAGCACAAGACGGCTTTTGGATGGGGCTCGGAATGACCAGCGTACTGGTCGTCTTAGGGGCAATGCGTGAAGTTATTGGTAACGGAACGCTATTTGACGGTGCAGACCTATTACTCGGTGAATGGGCAACCTCGTTACGAATCGAGGTGTTTCAGTTCGACAACAGCTTCCTGCTCGCCCTGCTTCCACCAGGTGCTTTCATCGGCGTCGGATTGCTCATTGCCGCGAAAAATGTCATAGATAAACAATTAGAAGCTCGCCAGCCGAAAAAACAAAAACAAGCCATTGAGCGAGCTCGGGTGACCAATCAATAACAACAGTTTGAGCGTATCGCATCAAACGGAGCACTGGAAAGCAGCCTCAAATGAACAAAGATAAACGACGATTAATACTGGAGCGACTGAGGGAAAATAACCCTAACCCTCAAACCGAATTAAATTGGAGTACACCTTTCGAATTACTGATTGCGGTACTTCTCTCAGCTCAAGCCACTGACGTAAGTGTGAACAAAGCGACGGACAAGCTCTATCCTGTCGCTAACACCCCACAAGGTCTATTTGACTTAGGGGTTGATGGTGTCAAAGAGTATATTAAAACCATCGGTCTATTTAACTCAAAAGCTGAGAACGTCATTAAGACCTGTAAGATCATACTCGAACAGCACAATGGCGAAGTCCCTGAGAACCGTGAGGCTCTCGAAGCATTACCCGGCGTTGGTCGTAAAACCGCAAACGTGGTGCTAAATACCGCTTTTGGCTGGCCAACTATCGCTGTGGACACGCATATCTACCGCGTTTCAAATCGTACTAAGTTTGCAATGGGTAAGAATGTCGACCAAGTAGAAGAGAAACTGCTTAAGGTCGTACCTAAAGAGTTTAAGTTAGATGTACACCATTGGCTAATCCTACATGGTCGCTATACGTGTGTTGCGCGTAAACCGCGCTGTGGTAGCTGCATCATTGAAGACCTTTGCGAATACAAAGAAAAAGTTTATCCAGAAAATTAGGAGAGCACGACAATGTCAAATGGACGTATCCTGCACACCATGCTTCGCGTAGGTGATCTAGACAAATCAATTCAATTTTATACTGATGTAATGGGCATGCAGCTACTTCGTACCAACGAAAATAAAGAGTATGAATATACTCTGGCTTTTCTTGGTTATGGCGATGAGTCTCAAGGTGCCGTCATTGAGCTAACGTATAACTGGGGTACAGAAGAGTATGACTTAGGCAGTGCTTTTGGTCATATCGCTATTGGGGTTGATGATATCTACACCACTTGCGACGCAATCAAAGCAGCGGGTGGTAATGTAACTCGTGAACCAGGCCCAGTTAAAGGCGGTACAACCCATATTGCTTTCGTCAAAGACCCTGATGGCTACATGTTAGAACTCATCCAGAACAAGCAAGCATCCGCGGGCTTAGAAGGTTAATCATCACTTCAAGTGATGTTGAAAATGGGACAGTATCACACTGTCCTATTTTTTTAGCTTTACTTGATAATAATTATCATTTAATCTCAAGCCTATTCGCGGTTAGGAGATTAGAACAATGGGCATCCAAGAGTGGGAGAAACATACCTTACTAGCAGACATGGCAATGAACGATGAAGATCACCTAAGAGGTATCCTTCATTATCAGCAAGCGCTTACGCTAAGTGAACGTATTGGAGACACTGAAGAGATCGATGTCGAAGATCGTCTGATGATTTCTGTGATTTCTTGCCACAATATGGCGATGTTTTGGCGCAACGTCGGTGATGTAAAGTATGAACTAAAATATCTCCAACTCGCTTCTGAGAAAGTTTTGACGCTAGTACCACAATGTCCGAATACAGACTGCGACGCGTTTATCGACTCTATGGGCTGCTGTAAGAAGGCTCTGATTGAGTTTATGAAAAGACACCCCAATCCCAAGATTGCCCAGTTGGTACAAGATATCGATACCGCGACCAACTGTAACCTCATTGCTAAATTCCGTTTGAACTAATACCAATCGAGATAAATAGGTGTACAGATAATTGCGCAGGAAAAATCGCTTAGAGCAAGGCATAGATTGCAGCTAGTAAATATACCTTCAAAATCTATAACGACGCTATCAGCGATTTTCACCAGCAAGAATGAACAGATATTTATTTGGGCTGGTATATGCACACCAATCGGAATAAAAAAGGCCAGATACTATCTGGCCTTTCTCATATCCGATAGAAATTAAATTTGTGTTCTACCGAGCGAAATAACCACGCGTCGGTTTTTATCTCTGCCAATTGGTGAAGCATTGTCATCGATTGGACGTCGACGACCATATCCTTGGACCTGAATTCGGTCATCCGGTAAACCAAGAGATTTAAAGTACTCTTCTAGGACTTCAGCGCGGCGCTCAGATAGACTTTGACTGACACTTTTACCATCTTCTGCATCAGTATAGGTCGACACCAAGACCAGATCGATATCTTGATTATGCTTAATGTACTCGGCAATTTGTGCCAATCGCTTCTGCGACTGCTTATTGAGTTCAACACTAGTACGATCATAGTGAAGAATAGTAAAGGCAATATCTTCAAAGCTGTAAGGAAGCAGGTTGGCAACACAGTCACTAAACACATTATATGATTGCTGGAACAGCACTGAAGAAAGCGCGACTTCGACGCGTTGATCACGACTGCGCCACTCTTGATAGCTAAATGTTGGATAACGACCTTTCTCCAACTCTCCCAAAATGTTCCAAGCGGTTTGGCCACCAACATAGCCATCAAACTGTTGGAAAAAGCGGATGGTGGTGAGTCTATCGGCACTATCTCCCGGTCTCCAAGCCGGAGGCATAGAGATCAAACTTACGTCACGAGTTTGTCCCATTGGACGCTTCATCTTAAGCTCAAAATCGAGATTAATTTTTTTGCTCGCATACGATGAAAAAACCGCATCGCCATAATTCGGAATTGGATGAACAAGACGGCATTCTAGTGGCGTATTGGCAACCATTTGCCACATAGACTGCTGAGGTTTAGCCACATAGTGTTTCTCCAACGCTAAGGCATTGGGAGTAAACGCTGTTATTGCCATTGCAATACTAGGAGCCAACCACTTCTTCATACAATACTTCATCTCTTAACTCGATTTGGGCAGCCGTTTTTTGCCACCCGATTACCTTCACAAGCAGTAATGCAAAAATCCCGCCAACTGATTTGTATAGGACAAATTACCAATGATTCATTTTCAATCAGCATTAACGGTTTTTCTCGCTTAAAGAATCTGCAATAATGCCTGCCCTGTCACATTATTTTAAGCACACATGACTATTGAAAACGAAGCATTGACGCTAAAAAAACGATTTCGCGGCTATTTTCCAGTCGTTATTGACGTAGAAACTGCCGGGTTCAACGCAAAGACCGATGCGCTACTCGAAATCTGTGCCGTTACCTTAAAGATGGACGAAAACGGCGATCTTGTCCCTGCTTCTACTATCCACTTTCATGTCGAGCCATTTGAAGGCGCTAACTTAGAAAAAGAAGCCCTTGAATTTAACGGTATTCGTGACCCGTTTAGCCCACTTCGTGGTGCAGTGACAGAATCTGAAGCCCTTAAAGAAATTTATAAGTTGGTACGCAAAGAGCAAAAAGCCGCAGATTGCAGCCGTGCAATCATGGTTGCTCACAATGCAAATTTCGATCACAGCTTCGTGATGGAAGCGAGCGAGCGTAGCAAACTTAAACGCGTCCCTTTTCATCCCTTCGCAACGTTTGATACTGCAACGTTAAGTGGTTTGGCTTATGGTCAAACAGTACTAGCTAAAGCATGTAAGACCGCAGGGATGGAGTTTGACAATAAAGAAGCCCACTCTGCTCTATACGATACCCAAAAAACGGCAGAGCTCTTCTGCGGTATCGTCAACAAATGGAAAGCCCTCGGTGGTTGGCCGTTGATTGATGCTACTGAAGAAGAAATAAAAGAATAAATGTAAACACAACACACGAGTAAATTATGAACCCTGTTGTCATTTCTGTATGTGTCATGCTTGCCTTAGCACTGATGCGCGTCAATGTCGTCGTTGCACTGACATTTAGCGCTATTGTAGGTGGTTTGGTTTCTGGCATGGAACTTAATCAAGCAGTTGCTGCCTTCGAAAGCGGACTTGGAGGAGGTGCTACCATCGCACTTAGCTACGCCATGCTTGGTACTTTCGCTGTTGCTATCTCTCGCTCTGGAATTACCGACCTTTTAGCAAATAGCGTTATCAAACGTATCCACGGCAAAGAGAATGCGTCGGCTTCAACTGGTCTAAAATACGCAGTGCTGGTCGCTCTAGTGCTCGTAACTATGTCGTCGCAAAACGTTATTCCTGTCCATATTGCTTTTATCCCGATTCTCATTCCGCCACTATTGGGCGTTTTTGCCAAGCTTAACCTAGACCGACGCATGATTGCCTGTGTACTCACGTTCGGTTTGGTGACACCTTATATGGTTCTACCAATTGGCTTCGGTGGTATTTTCCTCAACAACATTCTGCTTAAGAACCTACACGAAAACGGTTTAGACAACGTAGTGGCTAGCCAAGTACCCGTTGCGATGCTACTTCCTGCGGCTGGGATGATTTTTGGCCTGCTTACGGCGATTTTCTTTAGCTACCGTAAACCTCGTCAGTACCAAGAAACTGAACTGACTCATGTAGAAGAGAACCCTAAATCAATCAACAAGAAGAACATTCTTGTTGCAGCAGCAGGTATTGTCGCCGCATTGAGCGTACAGCTTTCTACTGGCTCGATGATCATCGGTGGCTTAGCAGGCTTTATGGTATTTACGTTTGGTGGCGTTATTGCGTGGAAAGAGACGCACGACGTCTTCACTAAAGGTGTCCACATGATGGCGATGATTGGCTTTATTATGATCGCAGCAGCGGGTTTTGCCGCGGTAATGAAGCAAACGGGTGGCGTTGAGTCGCTAGTTGAAGCATTATCGACAAGCATTGGTGACAACAAACCGTTAGCGGCTCTGCTAATGCTGGTTGTTGGTCTACTGGTAACTATGGGTATTGGTTCTTCATTTTCGACCATTCCAATCCTTGCAACCATCTATGTGCCTCTAGCGGCAGCGTTTGGTTTCTCACCAATGGCAACCATCGCGTTAGTTGGTACAGCAGCAGCACTTGGTGATGCAGGCTCTCCGGCTTCAGATTCAACGTTAGGTCCGACGTCAGGTCTAAACGCAGATGGTCAACACGAGCACATTTGGGAAACGGTAGTACCGACTTTTATCCACTACAACATTCCATTGATTGTATTTGGCTGGATTGCCGCTATGGTACTGTAATTAACCTTTTCCACCTTCTGGTGGATAGGTATAAAAAAAGCTGACATCGTGTCAGCTTTTTTTGTGGGTTCTATCAGCGCTTTACTGTTCTGTTTGTTCAGCAACTGCTGCAATAACAGGGACCATATCTTCTAGTAAAGCTTCTTCTACCGGTTTACCCGCCGAGTCAGTGACGTTAATTGAAGTACGGTTGCCGAGGTCACCAAGTAAGAAAGTATAAGTTCCTGACGCTAGCTCCATTGGTTTCACGCCAATTTTAGTCCAAAACTCGTCATCAGGTGTCGCGTACTTCGCTTTCACTGTGCCTTGAGACTGATTGCGCTCTTCAATAGTAAAGCCCATCTCTGGAAGTAGCGTTGGCAGACGTAACCAAAGTACATTGTATGGTGTACGAGCAATAATAACTGGGAAGCCACTGCGGTCAGAGCCCATAGATATAGGGATCTGCTTCACCAACTCTTGCGCTTTACGCGCCGCTTCTTCGCGAAGGTCTTGGTCATAACGTGCAGTCACTAAATTAGTCATCAACGCGTTATAACGCTCTTTGTTAGTCGCGGTAACAGGTACCTGTTTACCACTTTCACGCCAATCGATAAGAGAGATCTTGAAGCCATGACGACCGCCAACCAAGATACGTTCGATGGCATAACGTGAACCTACTTCAACCTCTTCGTCTTCTTCTGTCCATGTCACCCAATCCGTTTCTAGGCGAGTTTCAGTCTGTTCACGAATCGTGATTCCCTGCTCTTGAAGCATCTTCAGTGCAGTTTGCCAAACTTTATTCAGTTCATCTTCACGAAGTAACCAAAGCGTTGTTTCACCTTGTTTACGTTCAGCACGCGCACCAGGAATAAGCTCAAGAATTTGCTGAGGAGAACGAATATCCACCTCTTTACCGATTCCCCCAGTAAAATTACCTTGAGGAATATCGTAGTTGGTGTAGAACTGAGGCGTCGCGCCCTCGGCTAGCTGCCACTCTTTTAAAGGTGGCGTGTTCAAATATTCGAAGTCATCCTTCGCCTGACGACGCTGCGCTGCACTGCCTGAGCAAGCACTTAAAACAAAAACAGCTAGTGAACTGACGACTAGCTGGTGAGACAATTTCATTGAAACTCCTGATACGTACATGCCGGAGTGGTTTCACTCCGACAATCCATCTTTAAATTTAGTAAATGCAAGCTTCCGTCATTGCTTGAGCCACAATTGGGCGAGCATTTTCAGATAGCTCTGTCAGCGGTAAACGCAGACCACCGTGATCAATTAGGCCTAATTTGTGCGCAGCCCATTTCACTGGGATTGGGCTTGATTCAACGAACAGATTTTTATGCAGAGGCATCAAACGCTGGTTGATGATTGCTGCCTCTTCATACTTACCTTCACTTGCAAGTCTGAACATTTTCGCCATATCTTCAGCGGCAATATTGTTGGTAACAGAAATAACGCCATTACCACCTTGCTTAACAAAATCTAGGCCTGAAGAATCGTCGCCACTTAGTAAGATAAAATCTTCGCCACAAAGTTCACGATGAATTGCAATTCTGCTTAAATCACCTGTCGCATCCTTAAGTGCAACAATGCTTTCAATCTCTGCAAGGCGAGCTACTGTTTCTGGCAGCAAGTCTACCGCAGTTCGACCGGGTACGTTGTACAAAATTTGTGGTACATCGCTCTCTTCTGCGATCGCTTTGTAATGCTGGAACAAACCTTCTTGAGTTGGTTTGTTGTAGTAAGGAGTCACGCTCAAACAACCTGCGATACCAGAGTTGTTTAATAGGCGGCTGAACGTCACCGATTCATGAGTTGCATTTGCCCCTGTTCCTGCAATAACAGGAATACGGCCCTCTGCAAACTCAACCGTCTTCATTACCACCTTGACATGCTCTTCAATCGTCAGCGTCGCCGATTCACCTGTGGTGCCCACTGCAACGATGCCATCACTGCCTGCTGCTACATGGTACTCCACCAGTTTCTTCAGGCTCACGTAGTCTACTTCGCCATCATGATTAAACGGTGTAATTAACGCTACTATACTTCCTGAAAACATGTCTTTCTCCCTAATTTAGATACTAATCGCATGGTACTGTAAGGCGATTGATGAAGACAAGCACTTAAAGCCGCTTAAATCACCTAAATGAATGAATATTTATCAGATGTTAGAACTTTGGCAACTTACTCCTTTCATTTCAGCCCGTGTCAGTATCAAGTTAGGAATTAACCGAGTGCGACGAGTTAGACTAAAATACGTTCAAAGCTAGATAGAAAAGCGCACAGAGGCCATTTTTCTGCCAAGCAACTGTGCTAAGCTATCTGATTAATAAACCTAACTTTGATAGAAGTGACTCTATGACTCAACATCTGGTGATTACTGCGGTAGGAACAGATCGCCCAGGCGTATGCAATCAAGTTGTACACCTGGTCACTCAGTCTGGATGCAATATTGTTGACAGTCGTATCGCCCTATTTGGCAATGAATTTACCCTTATCATGCTGCTCACCGGCAACAACGCAGCAGTGACTCGCGTTGAAACCACTTTACCACTGCTTGGTCAAGAGCATGATCTGATCACCATTATGAAGCGTACTTCTACTCACGCTCATCTTGATAATACCTACACCTTAGAAGTGTTTGTCGAGTCAGATGACAGGCCAGGACTGACAGAAAAATTCACCAATTTTTTCGCTGCGAAGAACATTGGGCTTTCGTCACTCAGTGCGCAAACCATTGATAAAGAAAAAATCAACTCAGATAACGATCAGTTCCATATCGCGATTACTGCGTCAGTAGACTCTGGTTGCAATCTGATGCAGCTGCAAGAAGACTTCGATACTCTTTGTCAAGACTTAAGCGTACAAGGCTCACTAAATTTCTTAAAAAACAGCCAATAAAAAGGATTCTTCATGAACACGCTCACAGCCGGTGCACCAGCGCCAGCCTTCTCTTTACTTGACCAAAATGGCGAAACCGTCTCTCTCGGTGATTTCAAAGGTAAAAAAGTACTGTTTTACTTTTATCCTAAAGCCATGACTCCGGGATGTACTGTTCAAGCACAAGGCCTACGCGATGTTAAAGCTGAGCTTGATGCTCACAACGTTGTGGTTTTAGGTGTTAGCATCGACCCTGTAAAACGTTTAGGAAAGTTTATTGAACGCGATGAACTTAACTTCACGCTTCTTTCTGATGAAGACCATGCAGTTGCCGACCAGTTTGGCGTATGGGGTGAGAAGAAGTTTATGGGTAAGGTTTACGATGGCTTGCACCGTATTAGCTTCCTGATCAACGAAGAAGGCGTCATTGAGCATGTCTTCAATAAGTTCAAGACAAAGACACACCATGAAGTGGTGTTAGATTACTTGAACGAAAACAAGTAAATTACTTGATATAAAAAACGCCAGCATCGCTGGCGTTTTTGCTTCTTGGGAGCATTAGACTCGCTAGACAATAAACTTGTTTAGGATGGCGTCTTGCTCACGAACATTTTCTGTTTGAACCTGCATTGCCATGTTCGCTTCTTCTGCTGAGTCCGCGACTTGAGTAGACAGATCTTTAATCTTCACCGTATTGCTGTTGATCTCTTCAGCAACTAAGCTCTGCTCTTCAGCTGCAGATGCGATCTGCATGTTCATATCACTGATACGTTGAATCGCTTCACGAATGCGCTGCAATGCACCATCGGCCGCTTGCGCTTTATCTACCGCATCCACTGCCGTGTTTTTACTTTCATTCATCGCGGCAGATACCGAACTCGCACCTGCTTGGAGCTGTTCGATCATGCTACGAATTTCTGTCGTTGATTCTTGAGTGCGCTGCGCTAGGGTGCGAACTTCATCTGCTACTACCGCAAATCCGCGTCCAGACTCACCAGCACGAGCTGCCTCAATTGCCGCATTCAGTGCCAATAGGTTGGTCTGGTCAGCAATGTCATTAATCACTTTCAAGATGGTCTCAATGTTTGCAGTTGCCGATTCAAGGCCTTGAACCTCTTCCACAGCTTGGTCAATACGAGAGGAGAGCATATCTATCGAGTTAGTCGTATCACTCACTACCGATGAACCGTCTTGCGTGGCATCATCCGCTTCTTTGGCCGCAGCAGCCGCACCTTGTGCGTTGTTTGCCACTTCGGTTGCCGTTACCGCCATCTCGTTCATCGCGGTCGCTAACTGCTCTAGCTCTTCAAGCTGACTACGCATTGCCCCAGCAGAGTGCTGCGCGCCGACGACGGTCATCTCAGTGCCACGTAAGATTTCTGCACCAATCGCTTTCGATTGTTGAATCTGTTTCTGCAAAGTTTCAGTAAAGGTGTTAAATCCTTCCGCTAACTGGGCGAACTCTTGATCAGTATTGGTATCCAAACGCTTAGTTAGATCACCTTGGCCTGATGCGACATCCTGAATAGCATCGTTTAGCGTCGCAAGTGGCTTCATCAGTGCTTTGATTAAGAAGCTTAAGACAACCACACTTAATATCACGCCAATCACGACGTAAAGGATTGAGCTGTTACGCATGTCGTCTACAGCAGCAAAAGCGATGTCTTCGTCAACCACAGCACCAATGTACCAGTTCTCTGAAGGGACTTTAGTAAAGTGAACAAGTAAGCGTTGACCATCTTGCTCAAACTTCTGGTTGCCTTCCTGAACTTTTGCTTGCGGCAAATATTTGGTTAGGTTCTCACCATTATTTTCCGCTTGTGGGTGAGCAATAGTCGTACCATCTGCGGTAACAATGAATAGGTAACCAGCATCAAGGAGGTTCACGCTGTTGACAAGGTCAGCCAAACCACCTAATTCCATGTCGTAGAACATGCCAGCCATAAACTGACCATTCTCTTTCACTGGCGTACCAATAGAAATGATCACCTTCTTGGAAGAGACATCAACATACGGGTCAGTAACGACTAGCTTACCCTGCGCTTTTGCATCTTTAAACCAAGGGCGTACACGAGGATCATAGTCAGGCCCTGCTTCCCAACCATCATCATTTTCTACTACGAAACCATCCGCTTCGTAGCCAAATCCTACCGCAAGGAAACTTCCCTTCAATTCTGGTTTTTCGAGAATCTGTTTCACAAGTTGGCGGTTTTGAGGGTCAAGTTCAAGAACCTCTGTCGTAGATTGAGCCAGAGATTTTTTACTCTCCATCTCTGACACCACTGTATTTTTCACCCCTTTTACCATCTCTGTGAGACTAGTATCGACGAGTGCCTCGACTTCCTGCTTTACCGTGCTTAGCTGTTGAATCGACAACAGGGTTACAGTTACCAGCAATAGCGCTGATGAAGCCGCAACGATTTTTTGGCTAAATTTCATATTTTCCCTCAATTAGTCAGCAAGCTTTTTGTTATTGTAATTAGTATAGTTATCGTCCCAGATAACGTTTACTTAAGAAATTTCTTACAATTCACTGCTTAAGTAAATTCTATTACTGATAAAAATGCCAACTAGAGCACAAATAAAAAGCCCCAAAGTGAAAACTTTAGGGCTTTATATGTAATCGTTTGCATCTGCCGAGACTATCTATGTCGGTACTTCATCATCATGGCTTGGCAAAGCATTCCAGACAGCTTTCACCAAAGTCGCCAGCGGGATTGCGAAGAAAACGCCCCAGAATCCCCATAGACCGCCGAATACTAGGACCGCAACAATAATTGCCACAGGGTGGAGGTTTACCGCTTCTGAGAATAAAACGGGAACCAGAACGTTACCATCAAGAGCCTGAATGATGCCATAAGCAATCAGCAGCCAATAAAACTGTGGCGTTAAGCCCCATTGGAACAGACCAACAATGGCCACAGGCACAGTTACCGCCGCAGCACCAATATAAGGGATCAATACAGAGAATCCGACTGCAACAGCCAGTAGTACTGAGTAGCGAAGGTCAAGGATGGCAAAGGTAACATAACTAACGCCACCGACAATAAGGATCTCCATCACCTTACCGCGAATGTAGTTAGAGATTTGCTCGTTCATCTCATCCCATACTTTGGTGGCCAAACGACGGTTACGTGGTAAAACACCACTGGTCATATCCATCATTTCATCTTTATCTTTAAGTAAGAAAAAGACTAACAGTGGAACCAAAATCAAATAGACCGCTAAGGTTGCCAAGCTAACTAGTGAAGCAAGTGAGCCTTTCACTACCGTCTCGCCCATCACTATCACTTGGTTTTTGGCGTTGGTGACTAACGACTCTACAATCTGGAAATTCTCGAGCTCTGGGTAACGGTGCGGTAATTCGGCGATAAAGGCTTGTAGCCCGCCGTACATGGTCGGAATATCATTAATTAAGTTACCGACCTGCTCCCAAATTGTCGGCACCAAACCAAAAATGGCGACCAACATCAGGCTACTAAAGCCGAGAATAACAAAGATAACCGATAAGGTTCTTGGAATGCCTAAGCGAGAAAGCTGCACCACAGGCCATTCAAGCAAATAAGCAAGTACGATTGCCACCAGCAGCGGTGCAATCAAATTGCCGAAGAAGTAGATGGTTATAAAGCCGAAAAGAAGAATCGCAACAAGACTTACGGCGTGTGGATCAGAAAAACGTCGCTTATACCAGCGACTTACCATTTCAAACATTCAACATACTTCCTTTGGTTTTGTAGCTCGACTGACTTGCATTCGATAATAACCATCCTTCTCTTCACAGATTAGTTCAAATAAGTGTTTTTGAAGATACTGAGTAATATCTGCGAAAGAACTGGTATCAGAAACCAGCAGTAGAGTTTGCTCTCCAGCAACCAAATTTTTTGTGTGACGCTTAGCAAGTAACAGTGCCATAGGGCAACGTTCTTGGCGTAAATCCAAAATATTCGGTTCCATTCTTTCGCTCGATGCTTATTATTACAGGTAGGTATTGTATAGTGTTTTTTTGCAGGCGTCAGTGCAAATAATGGCGGCAAGCTCACGACTGTTACCTATTAGTGAATGGTTGTTTTTGCATTCACTGAATGAATCACTTAACGAATTGGAAACCATCTCTACGATATGGTGTCCAAGCGTATACCCGTCTTGCTAATATAAGCTTAGCAAGGATGAAAAAATCAACGGAGTATTACCTGTCCAATATGTTTAAACATACGCGCTCACTCGTTTGTCTTTGTCTCGCCACCGCTTTAAGCACTCCGGCTCCAACTCTAGCAGACAATTTAAACCTTCCCGATATCGGCACGGCGGCTAGCGGCACTTTGACTATCGCTCAAGAGCTGCAATACGGCGATGCCTATATGCGTATGCTTCGTAGCAGTTCGCCAATCATTAATGACCCGGTACTGAATGAATATATTGATAGCTTAGGCCACCGCCTTGTCGCCAATGCGTCAGATGTGAAAACGCCGTTTACCTTCTTCATGATTCGCGACCGTAATATCAACGCATTTGCGTTTTTCGGTGGTTATGTCGCGCTTCATTCCGGCCTGTTTCTTTACGCTCAAAGTGAAAGTGAACTGGCTTCTGTTGTCGCACACGAAATTGCTCATGTAACCCAACGCCACTTAGCGCGAAGTATGGAAGAGCAAGCAAGACGTTCCCCAGCAACATTGGCCGCTTTAGCGGGTTCTTTATTATTAGCGATCGCATCACCGCAAGCCGGTATGGCGGCAATTACTGCAACCACTGCGGGTAATATGCAGGGTCAAATCAACTATACTCGCAGCAACGAAAAAGAGGCTGACCGATTTGGCATCAGCACCATGGCGAAAGCGGGCTTTGATGTAAATGCCATGCCACGATTTTTTGGCCGCCTAGCCGATGAATTCCGCTATGCGAGTAAGCCACCACCAATGCTGCTGACTCACCCGCTACCTGAAGATCGTATTACCGACAGCCGTGCCCGCGCGCAAAACTACCCTGCTCGTCGAGTCGACCCTTCGTTAAATTACCACCTTGCCCGCGCTAGAGTGGTGGCTCGCTATACGGGTATCGAAGGTAAAGCCGCCCTCGATTGGATGAATCGTAAAGAGAAAAGAGCACCAGAGAATATCAAGCCTTCTCTTCAATATGGTAAAGCTTTAGTTTACTTAGACACTAATCAACTTGAAGAAGCGCACACCATTTTACAAAGCCTATTAAAGCTTGATGCTTATAACCGTTTTTATCTGGATGCGATGTCTGACCTCTATATCGCAATGAAACAACCCGAGAAAGCAGAACAAATGCTTAAGCGCTCTTTAAAATCGGCACCTAACAATGCGGTACTGACGATCAACTACGCTAACGTTTTGATGGAGCAAGATAAAAACGAAGAAGCGATAAAAGTACTACAGCGTTACACCCATGATAATCCAAAAGATGTGAATGGCTGGCACTTACTGTCTGAAGCCAATATTCACCTAGGTGTCAGTGACGAAGACTTAGCCGCACGCGCTGAAATCCTCGCGCTAAAAGCAAATTGGAACAAAGCCATTCAGTATTACACCCAAGCTAGCCAAATCGCTGAGCTAGGAAGCTTGAAGCAAGCAAGATATGATGCCCGCATTGACCAGCTCATGGTTCAAAGGGATCGTTTCTTTGCTCTACAATAATAAATGGAGAAAACTCTATGTCAGTCGTGATTTATCACAACCCTCGATGCTCTAAAAGCCGTCAAACACTGGCTCTGTTAGAAGAAAAGAACATTCAACCAGAAATCGTTAAATACCTAGATACGCCACCGAGTATCGATGAGCTGAAAACACTGATGGTTCAACTGGGTGTTTCACAAGTACGCGATATGATGCGCACCAAAGAAGATATCTACAAAGAACTGGAACTCAAGTCTGCCGATGATGAGACCTTGTTTAAAGCTATGGTTGAAAACCCAAAACTGATTGAGCGCCCAATTGTTGTCGCGAATGGTAAGGCGAAGCATGGTCGACCACCGGAGCAAGTACTAGACATTCTATGAGTTGCCAAATCGTCGTCTTGTATTACAGTCGACATGGTTCGACACAAGCTATTGCTCGGCAGATAGCGCGAGGGGTGGAGTCCATCCCTCAGTGTGAAGCGGTTTTGCGCACGGTTGATGAAATTGAAGGCCAAAGCACCGCGGATGACCCTATCATCACGCTCAATGAATTAAAGCACTGCCACGGCCTAGCGATGGGTAGCCCTGTTTGGTTTGGCAATATGGCGGCTCCGCTTAAGCATTTCTGGGACAAGACCACCTCTGCTTGGATATCTGGAGACCTGATCGACAAGCCTGCGTGTGTGTTTACCTCCTCATCTAGCCTGCATGGCGGCCAAGAGACCACGCTGCAAAGCATGATGCTTCCCTTGTTGCACCACGGCATGATGATTATGGGTATCCCATACTCGCAGCCTAAGCTTCATACCACGCAAAGTGGGGGAACTCCCTACGGAGCAACGTCGGTAAGTTCTTCTGGTTCGACACTCAGCGAAGATGAAATTGAACTATCGCAACAACTCGGCAAGCGCTTAGCTCAAACTGCTTTAAAATTGAAGGATCAATAATCATGCAAGAGATGCAATCAACAACTAAGCTTTATCGCCTATTGGCTCTGTTTGGTAATCTTGCTCTACTCGCTTGGATCATGATTTGGCAGCTATCGCTTTCTCCACACCCACATATCAGTAGTACTACGCTAGCGATTGCTTGGGCGGTGCCGCTTCTGCTTCCATTACCAGGCATTTTAGCCGGAAAGCCATACACTCACGCATGGGCAAACTTTGTTTTAATGCTCTACTTCCTGCATGGCTTTACGATTTTGTACGTCGATGATGGTGAACGTTGGCTAGCGGTTGTTGAGCTTGTGCTTACTACACTCGCTTTCTTCGGCAATATTCTTTACGCCAGAGAGAGAGGTAAAGAGCTAGGTATGAAATTGAAAAGATTGTCCAAAGTCGAAAAAGAAGAAAAAGCACGCTTCGAGTCGGAATAGTACCTATCGAATTAAATAGATAATTCTTCTGGTTGATGTAAAAAAGGGTCTGGAATTCCAGACCCTTTCTCTATTTATTACTGCTCACTGGTAACTTCTAGCTCAGTTATCTCGCTGTCCGTTGAGGCGTCTGTTTGAACCTCTTCAGCAGCCGGAGCAACATACGGCTTACCTTGCCACTCAAACAGTAAAATCATCTCCGCTGGAATCACTTCCGGCGCAGCTTCAATAGCCTGTACTGGCTCAAAAGGTTCTACCTCGTTGCCTTGAGCTAGGTTATCAACCTCGACAGGTAATGTCTCAATAGAAGGTTCAATCACTTCAGGAGCGATAACTTGCGGCTCATCAGTGACACTTTCTAGCTGAGTCACATCGCGCATACGGCGCACTTCTTGTTCAAACTCTTGTTGAGTAGACAGTAGGTGCACGTTGAATGTCACTTGATTACCTTGAATTTTAAGGATATCAATCGATGCCACTGAACTTAGCTTCTTCAGTTGGTTCTCTAAAGTAAAAAAGCTCACTGCATCATTAAGCTCAGTAAAGCGAACTTTTACCGCTTCAGAAGACTCACTTGCAACAACAACTGCGCTCTTCTTGGCATAGTAATCACTGATCTGGTTGATCATTTTATCCGCAGCATCGATACCATTGTTAGACCCTGCTAAAGGAGCCTGACGAGTAACACCAATTGAAGCAGGACGCTGATCATATAAGGTCCATCTTAAGCTATTGCCTTGCGCTTTCACCACCAGCACACCATCAACTGGATAACGCTGACTCGCTTGGCCTACAGGTTGAATGAAACCACCCCATAAATCAGAGACAGCAACACCTGTGATATCATCGAAATCACCGACAGGTACGGTGAGTGGCAGGCCGCGTTTTAGTGCTTGCTGCTTCATTTGGTCTAACACCAATGATGGTGAGTGCTCCCAAATGATGTTGCGATCCGCTTGCCCTTCTTCGACTAACCAAACCAATAGATTCGCACGAGCGGCAGGCCAAATCGGCAACTGAGCTTGACTCAATAGTGAACGTATATGAGGCGCACTAAACACCATGCGTAATGATTGCTGCTCATTAACTTGACCGTAGCTAAGTTGAGCCACGTATTGAGAACTCTGTTTAAGCGCCTTTTGCACCACTTCATTAGACACCGCATTACGGTCACCTGAAGCACGCACTATCACTTCTTTCATGCCTTCAGCTCGCGCTTTAGCATCGGCATTGTCAGCCGCTTGGTCTAATACAACTTCCGTTTGGTATAGGTCGACATTGGTTAAAGCCAATGCAGGTAGAGCGACCAGACCCAAAATGAACAAAGCTAGATGACGCATACACTTCCTAAGATCAGTTTCTTACACGTTAAACGTTGATGATAAGCAACTATCGAGACCGGAGCAACTAAAGGTCTAGAAACTTAGCTTGATTCTAAATTTCCCTTCACAAAGCCATCACATTGACGAATAGATAAATAGTGAATTATTTGATCCAGTTCAGATTGCAAACGTTTGGCATAATGATAAAATCCCGCGAATTTTATTTTTGTTGAGCAGTTTCATACTGCTTTTAGCTTTGCCACTTAAAGGAATAACCCATGAAAAACGCCATTCAAGGTGCGCAGATGTTGTTTGTCGCATTTGGGGCTCTTGTATTAGTTCCATTGCTGACAGGATTAGATCCTAGTGTTGCTCTATTTGGTGCAGGTGTCGGAACCCTTCTATTTCAACTTGTTACCCGCCGCTCTGTTCCTATCTTCCTTGCTTCTTCATTCGCTTTTATCGCTCCTATCCTTTACGGTGTGCAAACTTGGGGAGTCCCAGCAACCATGGGCGGCCTAATGGCAGCGGGTTGTGTTTACGTTGCGATGGGTGCGCTGATCAAAGTACGTGGCGTTGAAATCATTCACAAACTGCTTCCACCGGTTGTGGTCGGCCCGGTAATCATGGTTATCGGTTTGGGTCTAGCTCCAGTCGCTGTCAACATGGCGCTAGGTAAAGTAGACGGCTCTCAAGTGATCGACGCAGATGCTTCACTGGTTATTTCAGTTGCTTCTCTGCTTACCACTATCGTTTTAAGTGTGTTCGCGAAAGGTTTCCTAAAACTAACCCCTATTCTAGGCGGTATTGTTGTCGGCTACGCTTTGAGCCTTGGTTACGGCATTGTCGATTTCACACCAGTACAAGAAGCGGCTTGGTTCGCTCTACCAAACTTTACAACGCCTGAATTTAACATCAACGCGATCCTATTTATGATCCCGGTCGCGATTGCTCCGGCTGTAGAACACGTCGGCGATATGCTAGCAATTTCGAACGTGACGGGCAAAAACTACATTAAGAAACCAGGTTTGCACCGCACAATTACCGGTGACGGGGTGGCGACCATCGCAGCGTCAATGGTTGGTGCACCACCAAATACCACCTACTCTGAGGTAACAGGCGCGGTCATGCTGACTAAAGCATTTAACCCAGTCATCATGACATGGGCAGCGGTAAGTGCCATTGTTCTCGCTTTAGTTGGGAAACTCGGCGCTGTGCTACAAACCATCCCTATGCCTGTTATGGGCGGCATCATGATCCTATTGTTTGGCTCGATTGCGACGGTGGGTTTAAACACACTGATTAAAAACAATGTTGACCTTCACAAGTCTCGCAACCTAGTCATCGTTGCTATTACCTTAGTGTTTGGTATCGGTGGTATGGCTTTCGGTATCGGTGAATTCAGCCTACAAGGTGTCAGCCTGTGTGGTATCGTGGCGATTCTACTTAACCTTGTTCTACCAAGAGATTTGGGCGAGAACCACGTCGTGGATAATGCTCAGATGGAAGAAGAAACGAAGTAGAATCGAGAATCGAGAATCGAGAATCGAGAATCGAGAATCGAGAATCGAGAATCGAGAATCGAGAATCGAGAATCGAGAATCGAGAATCGAGAATCGAACAGTTTTGGAGGGTTGGCGTTTTGCGTCAACCCTTTTTTGGAGAACTAGAAAACTAGAAAACTGTGTCTTCCAAAGGACAAGTCCTGTCAACACTCTATAAAACTTTTAGCAGGGCACAGCCCGATCCCGTTTTCCCGAAACGAAGTGTTCCATAGGGCGCAGCCCGTTCCAAAATCCCGAAGGACGAAG
This sequence comes from Vibrio tubiashii, assembly GCF_028551255.1. NCBI lineage: Bacteria > Pseudomonadati > Pseudomonadota > Gammaproteobacteria > Vibrionales > Vibrionaceae > Vibrio > Vibrio tubiashii. Next base: position 2,349,382 of record NZ_CP117029.1, read on the forward strand.
TCCGTTCCCTAACTCCCTACCCACACAACTCGGCAAACTGACCGCGGGTTAGGCTTGCTAAATCTTGCGGTGATAACTCAATTTCTAAACCTCGTTTACCCGCGCTGACACAGATCGTTTCTTGTCCAACGGCACTTTGATGGATAAACGTTGGTAGAGCCTTTTTTTGTCCAAGTGGGCTGATGCCTCCCACGACATACCCTGTGGTTTTCTGCGCAATGTCCGGATTAGCCATCTCTGCTTTTTTGCCTTTTGCCGCTTTGGCTGCCTGCTTTAAGTTAAGCTTCTGGTCAACTGGGATCACTGCAACCGCGAGGTTTTTCGCCTCTCCATTTAGGCAAAATAGCAAGGTTTTAAACACCTGTTCAGGATTTTGACCAAGAGCCTCTACCGCCTCTAAACCATAGCTTACAGCTCTAGGGTCATGATGGTATTGGTGAATGGTGTGAGCAATTTTTTTCTTCTTAGCGAGATTTATTGCAGGAGTCATACTCCCTCCAACTGTAGACAAACAAAAAGCGCTGCCCAAATGAGCAGCGCTTTAGCTTAAAGACCGTTATAAGTTGGTGTCAACTTACTTGTAAACAATCTCACCTGATGGTGCGTATTTGTTCACGTCGATTGGGCTGTTTGACTCTAAGTACTCTTTTAGTACTTCTGCATCAACGAAACCAGTGTTAACAAAGCCTGGGTGACCCATTAGTTTAGGGTAGCCGTCACCGCCTGATGCGTTGAAGCTAGGCACTGTAAAGCGGTAAGTTTCGTCTAGGCGAAGTTGTTTGCCACCGATGAACACGTTTGAAACTTTACCATCAGCAACTGTCATCGAGATACCTGCGAACTGAGCGTATGCACCAGAGTCTACCGGCTTAGTTGCAACAACGTTTAGGTAATCCATCACTTCTTGACCAGACATGTCTGTGTAAGTCAGGATATTGCCAAATGGTTGTACCGTCAGTACGTCTTTGTATGTCACTTCACCCGCAGCGATAGAATCACGCACACCACCAGAGTTCATTACAGCAAAGTCAGCTTTCGCGCGCTCCATATGAGCCGTTGCGATTAGACGACCTAGGTTAGTCTGTTGGAAACGAACTACGTTACGGTCACCTTCCAGCTTGCCGTTAGTTTCAGCAATCTTAACGTCTAGCTGCGCTTTACCTTTTTCTTGGTAAGGGCGTAAGAACTCTAGCAGTTCTGTATCTTCTGCGATCTCATCTTCGATAAGAACACGCTGCTTCTTACCGTCAATTTTAACCTTCTTCTTCAGGTTAACTGGGATTAGGTCGTAGCTCACCATTTGTAGCTCGCCGTTACGGAATTCGTAATCAGCACGGCCTACATATTTACCCCACTCGTGCGCCTGAACAATGTAGGTGCCGTTTTGTAGGTCTGGCTTACACTCATCAGAAGGCTTGAAGTTTTTCTTAACAACGTTTGGCGCTTCCATACATACAGGTTCTTGCGAGTGACCACCAACGATCATATCTAGAGAACCTTCATCTAGGTAACGAGCTAGTGCTACATCACCAGGTGCGTTTACGCCACGCTTACCATCTTCGTAGTGACCCATGTGAGTAACCGCGAAGATAAGATCTGGTTTTTCAGTTTTCTCAAGCTCAGCGATTAGCTGCTTCGCTTCTTCTTTAGGGTCACGGAAATCGATGCCACCGATAAATTCTGGGTTACCGATTTTCTGCGTATCTTCTGTCGTTAGACCGATAACAGCAACTTTAATACCCTGTAGGTCAAACATCTCGTAAGCCTGGAACATACGCTCGCCAGTCTCTTTGTCGTAGATGTTTGCAGAAAGCATTGGGAAATTCGCCCACTCTTTCTGTTTCATCAGAACTTCAAGAGGGTTATCAAACTCGTGGTTACCAAGTGCCATAGCATCGTAACCAATTTTGCTCATGCCTTTGAAATCTGGTTCAGCATCTTGTAGATCTGACTCTGGAACACCAGTGTTGATGTCACCACCAGATAGCAGTAGCGAGCTACCACCTTCTGCAGCAATCTCTGCGCGAAGCTCATCAATCAGTGTTTTACGAGCAGCCATGCCGTACTCGCCGTATTTGTTCTGCCAGAAGCGACCGTGGTGGTCGTTAGTATGTAGAACAGTCAACTTATAAGTTTTGTCTGCTTCCCACTCGTGTTGTGGTGCCGTTGCACAACCAGCTAGAGTTGCCAGGATAGCTGCGCTAATAGCGCTTTTTACGATCAGGCCTTGCTTCATTGTCATACCTTTTGAACTTTTAGGGGTTTCCACTGCTTTTTTATACTGCTCTCTGTGAATAGACAGACTTGGAAAATAACAGGCTGAGAGAGCAGTAAAACTTGAACTAGTTTAAATTAAGGTGACGAAAGTGACACTTGAATTTCATATTTATGATGACTAGATCACTCTTAATAACTATTAATCATGTAATAAATGCTCAGAATTACACAGGCGCAAATATAAGATCACAAGCAAACGTTTGTCTGAGATAAACAACGTTTTAGACGCTATTGTGACTTAGGTTATTTAATCAACATAAAAGGCGAACTTCGCGAATATTAACAACCGAACGCGACCAGTTTTCGTTATGTTATAACAAAACAAATACCGGAAATTTAATATGGGAATGGCAACAAGATGTGATTTTTTATTGAATGACCAAGATCTAATTGTGCAGATAATTGTTATGTTATAACAATCAAATTTGTCTGGTTATATTTGGATTGTCGTTAGTTAAGTAAGATTTATTAATTGATGAAAAATCGAGTAAAAAAGCCAGCAAATTAGCTGGCTTGTTTAAATTCAATATTGAGCACTACTTAATATCGATATGGTCAAAACCTTTAATCAGATCATCAAGTGCTTTCATTTGCGTTAGGAACGGCTCTAGTCTATCGAGCGGTAAAGCAGATGGGCCATCACAACGTGCTTGATCTGGGTTCGGGTGCGCCTCGATAAACAGACCTGCAATGCCTGTCGCTAAGCCTGCTTTTGCCAGCTCAACCGTTTGCTCACGGCGGCCACCTGAAGCAGCACCTGAAGGGTCACGCATCTGAAGTGAGTGTGTTACGTCAAAGATAATTGGGCTACCGTTAGACGCTTTCTTCATGACACCAAAGCCAAGCATATCAACAACTAGGTTATCGTAACCATGACAAGAGCCACGCTCACATAGAATGATGTTCTCGTTACCACATTCGCTGAACTTGTCGACGATGTTACCAACCTGACCTGGGCTCATAAACTGAGGCTTCTTAACGTTAATCACTGCACCTGTTTTTGCCATTGCTTCAACAAGATCAGTTTGACGAGCTAAGAACGCAGGGAGCTGAATAACGTCTACCACGTCAGCCACAGGCTGCGCTTGTTCTTCAGTATGAACATCAGTGATGATCTTAACGCCAAAGGTGTCTTTCAGCTCTTGGAAGATTTTCATCCCTTCCTCTAAGCCAGGGCCACGATAAGAGTGCACAGAACTACGGTTTGCTTTATCAAATGACGCTTTGAATACGTAAGGAATACCTAGCTTTTCTGTGACTTTTACGTAGTGCTCACAAATCTGCATTGCAAGATCACGCGACTCTAGAACGTTCATACCTGCAAACAGCGTGAATGGCTTGTCGTTCGCTACTGGAATATCACCAACGTGAACAATTTTCTGTTCCATGTTCTTCTCTCTATTTCGATGTCATGCCAGCTCCTAAGAGATGGGCTTAATGTAAGGTTACCTGAGTTTCACTCATGGCGTTGACTTGATTTTTGAGCAGCTCTGCCGCTGGGTCATCAGGGCATTGGTCGATAAAATACTGATAATCACTCAATGCAATTTGATGACAATCAAGCTGCTGATAAATAAATCCACGATCGCGAATTTCATACGGGTCATCAGGGACGAAGGTCAGCGCAAGATCGGTACACTTTAACGCCAAAGTATAGCGTTCTTCTCGCAGCAGAGCACTTTTCAGTAAGGCTAACCATCGGCCAATAACCGTTGGGTTGTCCGTCTCTAGTAGGTGCTTCGATTCTAACTTAGCAAGCGGGCCTTTATGGCCAATTAACCAAGCACCGAGCGTATGCTCTGTCACATACTCCCCATTGAACGGATTAATGTACAGCGGCTTTTCACCATACCACTCAAGCTTCACAAGAAACTGAGTTGGGAAAGTCACCCCTACCAGAGGAAAGCCGAGTTTACGGGCAATATAGAGTAAAATTGCCCCTAAGCTGACGGGAATGCCTTTACGAGTTTCAAGTACTTTATCGACAAAACCATTTTCTGAATGGAAATAGCTTTCTCTATCCCCTTGGAATCCCCACTCGTAATAGAAGAGACGCAATAGGGATTCAAAGCGCTGCTTGTCGTTCACTTCATTAACCAGAGCAAGTTCAGCTTCTTGAACCAGTCGACTTAACTCTGCTTCTGCCCAATGGACTTGGGTTTGAGGATTGATCGCTTTATTTAATGCTAGTGCGCCTTCAGCAAGCTCCATCGCATCAAAATCTTCATCAAATAACTCAAGCATATGGGTTGTCATAACCTCGTTAACCAAAAAATATTATCCAAAGAACATCGGCGTCTTAGTGACAGCAACTTTACCCGCCATCGCTAGCCATCCTAATGCACCAAAGAATGAGAAGGTTCTTAGCAGCTTATTCTTACCAAGTTTTAAGGCGAAGAAACCAAGTGCGATGTAGGCCAAAACACAAGTGATCTTTTCCGTCAGCCAAGGTGCGGCTGGGGTAAATGGAATAAAACCAGTAATGAAGATCAGGCCAATACCTGACAACAGTAAGCACGTATCATTAATGTGCGGGAATACTTTGAAGAACTTCTTTTCTAACAGTTGTGAATTCGCCATCATCATGGCAAATCGTACCGATAATAATGTAGCGCTGATGGCGATAGTGAGCAGGTGAAAATGTTTTAAACCTTCGTACATTGATAGTCTCTCTTACTTCAGTGGTGGTATTGGCCGATAGTTACTCGGTCGTTGTCACCATAGTCCTTGTAGGTTTCCACTTGGTCGTAGCCAAGTGATAATAATAAGTTCCTTACCGCCTCACCCTGTTCAAAGCCATGCTCGAACATCAGCCACCCCTCATTGATGAGATAGGATCTCGCTTGTGTTGCGATGTGTCTGATGTCTGCGAGACCTTTCTCTTCAGCCACCAAAGCACTTAACGGTTCAAAGCGCACATCTCCTTGAGTCAGATGTGGATCTTCTTTCTCAATATAAGGAGGGTTAGATACAATCAGAGCAAACTCTGTGCCACTCGGAATAGGCTCAAACCAACTGCCCGCTAAGAATTGGGTATTGGTTAAATTAAGGGCTGTCGCATTAGATTGAGCGAGTTGCTGGGCATCCGTTTTGAGGTCTATACCCCAAACTTTCCTGCTTGGCAGCTCTGAGGCTAACGCCAAAGCAATCGCACCAGTCCCTGTCCCTAAATCGAGAATATCTCCCTGATTTGATGACGATTTATCCAAAGCAACTTCGACTAAGCGCTCTGTATCTGGTCTTGGGATTAGTGTCGTCGGCGAGACTTTTAGCGGCAATGACCAAAACTCTCGTTCACCCGTGATGTAGGCAATCGGTTCGCCACTTAATCTGCGCTGCAATAGATTTTGGAAATCACTGAGCTGCTCAGCCTCAAGAATTTTGTCAGGCCAAGTCAACAGAAACGAACGGGGTTTATCTAAGGCGTGGCAAAGTAGCACCGCGGCATCAAGAGAGGGCGAATCACTGCCACTCTCCTGAAGTTGCTGTACGGCCTTTTTTAGTGTGCTTTCAACACTGTTGTCAGCCGACATGGGTTTAGTTGTTCTCTGCTAGCGCAGCTAACTGATCTGCTTGGTGTTCCTGAATAACCGGATCAATCAAGCTTGCTACCTCACCTTCCATCACTTCGTTTAGACGATAGATGGTTAAGTTAATACGGTGGTCTGAAACACGGCCTTGAGGGTAGTTATAGGTACGAATACGGTCACTACGGTCACCAGAACCTAGAAGGTTACGACGTGTATCTGACTCTTCAGCCGCGCGCTTCGCTTCTTCTGCTTGAATAATTCGAGCCGCAAGAACAGCCATCGCCTTTGCTTTGTTCTTATGCTGTGAACGTTCGTCCTGACACTCAACTACCGTACCTGTTGGTAAGTGAGTAATACGAATTGCTGAGTCCGTGGTGTTAACGTGCTGACCGCCCGCACCTGATGCACGGAAAGTATCGATCTTAAGGTCTGCCGCTTTGATTTCTGGGATTTCCGCTTCTGGAATCTCTGCCATAACCGCTACAGTACATGCAGAAGTATGAACACGGCCTTGCGATTCTGTTGCTGGAACACGTTGCACACGGTGACCGCCTGACTCAAACTTCAATACCCCATATGCGCCATCACCAGAGACTTTTGCGATCATCTCTTTATAACCGCCATGCTCTGCTTCATTTGAAGACATCACTTCTACGCGCCAACCTTTCTTTTCAGCAAACTTGCTGTACATGCGGAACAGGTCGCCGGCGAAGATACCCGCTTCGTCACCACCCGCACCCGCGCGGATTTCTAGGAAACAGTTGCGGTCATCATTAGGATCTTTAGGTAGCAGTAAGATTTGCAGTTCGTCATTTAGACGCTCAATCGTCTCTTTCGCTTCTTTGATCTCTTCCTGAGCCATTTCGCGCATTTCTTCGTCATCTTCTTTTGCCATCTCTTCAGCAGCGACCAGATCTTCTTGGGCTTGCTGATAAGCTTGGAAACACTTAGTGACTTCCTCTAGCTGAGAGTACTCTTTTGATAACGCGCGGAATTTATCTTGGTCACCGATCACATCAGGATCGCCAAGTAGATGTTGAACTTCTTCGTAACGCTCAACCAGGGTTTCTAGCTTAGTTAAAATAGAGGCTTTCATAGTTTTCTTTAACTCAGGGGTCTAATGAAGTCTGTCACTCTTATACCTAAGAATGATCAAGACCTAAACTTTGTCTAATTGTAGCCAGCCTTGCAGGCTCGCCTTTCTCGGCAGCACTTTGTAGTGCGCGGGTTGGCGCATGAATCAACTTGTTAGTTAATTTATTACTCAGCTCTAGCAGAACCTTTTCTGCATCCGCACCCGCTGCGAGAGACTGTAAACTTTTATTGAGAAGCTCTTCTCGAATGTCGTTCGCTGACTGACGGTACTCTCGAATACTGTCTACAGCTTGTAGAGAACGCATCCACGACATAAATGCCGCACTTTCTTCACTGACGATCGCTTCCGCTTGAATCGCTTCGATTTTTCTCTGCTCCATGTTGCTATCAACAATAGTTTGCAGGTCATCAACAGAGTAAAGGTAAGCGTCATTTAGCTCACCCACTTGCGATTCAATATCACGAGGGACAGCAATGTCGACCAACAGCATAGGTTGGAAACGACGCGCTTTTAATGCCGTTTCGACCATCCCTTTACCAATAATAGGCAGCGGGCTGGCAGTTGAACTGATCACGATATCTGCACGAGGGAGATGCTCAGGAATCTCAGGTAAACCAATAATTTCAGCGCCAAACTGCTCGGCCAAAGGAAGCGCGCGCTCCTTAGTACGGTTTGCAACGATCATCTTGCTACAACCGTTGCCCGCTAAGTGCTTAGCTACCAGTTCAATGGTTTCACCTGCGCCAACCAGTAACACTGTCGACTTCTCTAGCGATTCAAAAATATGCTTTGCGAGAGTACATGCTGCATAAGCAACAGAAACAGCGTTACCACCAATGTCTGTCTCAGTACGAACTCGCTTAGCAACCGAGAAAGCTTTTTGAAACAGCTTCTCCATTGCCGCATCCACTGCTTTACTCTCTCTTGAGTCAGAATAGGCTTGTTTCACCTGTCCTAAGATTTGAGGCTCACCCAGTACCAAAGAATCCAAGCCACACGAGACTCGCATTAGATGACGAATCGCAGCTTGCTCTTCATGGATATAAAGGCTGGGTTTAAGATCTTCAGGACTAACTTGATGAAACTGACTTAACCAATCAATGATTTTGCTCTTGCCACCACTTTTCACATCGCAATAGATTTCGGTGCGATTACATGTAGAAACAATCACACTTCCATTTACGTTTTGGTTTTGGCCGAGCTGGTCTAACGCTTCAGGTAACTTTTCCGGACCAAACGCGACTTTTTCACGAAGTTCGACTGAGGCCGTATTATGGTTGATACCTATAGCAAGCAAAGACATGTATCGTTGGTTCTCTGAATCAGACAATGGACAAATAAGGTCGGAATTTTACTTGATGCCCCCGTTTATTGAAAGGGGAATCAGGATATGTTTTCTTGAGTTCGTGATTTCAATGATATAGTGAGCAGATACTTTGGCTAAAACTGGATAAATAATCAGCAATGGTGAAACATTTTCGATCTATTTTTCTCTTGCTCGTCGGCACACTGTTTTTACATGGTTGTGCAACCATTGACAGTACCACTAATGTCGAGTGGCAAACTCATCAACAACGCTTAGCCACCATTCAAGATTATCGAGCCAATGGCAAACTCGGCTACATTGCCCCAGAGCAAAGACAGTCACTTAACTTCCAATGGGCTCACTCACCGACATTAACCCATTTACGAATGACCACCTTTCTTGGTCAAACCGCGCTTAACCTAAAATCCACTCCGGATGGTGCTAGCGTCGAAACTTATGATGATCAAACCTTTTACGCTTCAAGCCCAGAAGCACTGATTAAGCAGCTAACGGGTCTAAACATTCCAGTAGAGCAACTCAATGATTGGATGTTAGGTCGACCAACTCAAGCCGATGACTACCAATTGAACCAAACCAACACACTTGCCTCTTTAACCAAGCAAGTGGGTACCCAAGTATGGCAGCTCAATTACGCCAGTTATCAAGATGTGCTCATTGACGGTATTGCTCTCCCATTACCGAAAAAGATGAAGCTCATACAAGGCGATATCTCTATAAACATCATTATTTCGAAGTGGAATGCAAACCAATGATCTCGGAAACCACTCACTGGCCTTCTCCAGCAAAACTCAATCTGTTTCTTTACATCACCGGACGCCGTGACAATGGCTATCACGAACTGCAAACCTTATTTCAGTTCCTTGATCACGGCGACGATCTCACAATCACAGCGAACAATACGGGCGAAATTACACTATCCCCACAGATACCAGGTGTTGCCCTTGAAAATAATCTAATCTGGAAAGCCGCAACCGCTCTGAAGCATAAGTCAGCTTGTCCTTTCGGTGCTCATATTGAACTTAACAAGATCCTTCCAATGGGAGGCGGTATTGGTGGCGGGTCATCAAACGCTGCAACGACGCTTGTCGCCCTGAATCATCTTTGGCAAACAGACCTCTCTGAAGATGAACTGGCAGAGATCGGATTAAAGCTTGGGGCGGATGTCCCTGTCTTTACACGTGGATTTTCGGCGTTTGCGGAAGGTGTCGGTGAAGAGCTGACTCCTGCACAGCCTGATGAAAAATGGTACTTAGTCGTCAGACCGAATGTCTCGATTGCCACTGTCGATATTTTCACTCACCCTGATTTAACGCGAAATACGCCAAAACGTACGCTAGCAGCCCTTCTTGAGGGTGATTACGGAAACGATTGCGAAAAAATTGTTCGAATGCTGTACCAAGAGGTTGATAAGCAACTTTCTTGGCTGCTACAATACGCGCCGTCGCGGTTGACCGGGACGGGATCATGCGTTTTTGCCGAATTTTCGAGCAAAAATGAAGCTGAAACTACTCTCGGGAAACTGCCAGACACTGTCTCCGCATTTGTCGCTAAAGGCAAGAATATTTCGCCTTTATACGAGACACTGGCTAAGTATCGCTTAGCCCACTCACAATCTATTTAAAAACTGGACGCAACCCTGAGGTTTCCACCGTGCCTGATATGAAGCTATTTGCTGGTAACGCTACACCTGAACTAGCCCAACGTATTGCTGATCGTCTATACATCTCTCTTGGTGATGCTACTGTTTCTCGTTTTTCTGATGGCGAAGTCGCTGTTCAAATCAACGAAAACGTACGTGGTAGTGATGTTTTCATCATCCAATCTACTTGTGCACCAACTAACGACAACCTAATGGAACTTGTAGTGATGATTGACGCAATGCGCCGCGCTTCAGCGGGCCGTATTACAGCAGTTATCCCTTACTTTGGTTACGCTCGCCAAGACCGTCGTGTACGTTCTGCTCGTGTGCCAATCACTGCTAAAGTTGTTGCAGATTTCCTTTCTAACGTTGGCGTTGACCGCGTTCTAACCATCGACCTTCACGCTGAGCAAATCCAAGGCTTCTTCGATGTTCCAGTTGACAACATCTTCGGTACACCTGTACTGCTAGAAGACATGGAAGCTCGCGGTCTAGAGAACCCAGTAGTGGTATCTCCAGACCTAGGTGGTGTTGTTCGTGCTCGTGCAACTGCAAAAGCACTAGGTGACATCGATATTGCTATCGTTGATAAGCGCCGTCCACGTGCTAACGTTTCTGAAGTGATGAACCTAATCGGTGATGTAGAAGGTCGCGACTGTGTGATCGTTGATGACATGATCGATACAGGTGGTACGCTATGTAAAGCAGCTGAAGCGCTAAAAGAGCGCGGTGCTAAGCGTGTATTCGCTTACGCAACTCACGCTGTATTCTCAGGCAACGCAGCTCAAAACATCGGTAACTCAGTGCTAGACCAAGTTATCGTGACTGACTCAATCACGCTACCAAAAGAAATGGAAGCGACAGGTAAAGTGACTTGTCTAAGCCTTTCTCGCATGCTTGCTGAAGCAATTCGTCGCATCAGCAATGAAGAGTCAATCTCAGCGATGTTCAACTAATCGCCACTGCGGTTAAATCGAATTGAAAACACCCCTTCTTGGGGTGTTTTTTTATTTGCGTCTATTGCTCGTCTCGCCCGAGGCAAGAATTGTATGCTATCATACTGCGCTTTTTGAGATTCCAAGAGAGATCCTAACCTTGAGTCAACAAATTAAACTTCTTGTCGGCCTTGCTAATCCTGGGCCTGAATATGCCAGAACTCGACACAATGCGGGAGCATGGGTAGTAGAAGAACTCGCACGTATTCACAACGTCACTCTAAAGAACGAAGCCAAGTACTTTGGAATGACAGGGCGAATTATGGTTAACGGTCAGGATCTCCGTTTGCTTATCCCAACCACTTTTATGAACCTCTCAGGTAAATCAATTGCTGCTTTAGCGAAGTTTTATCAAATTAAACCTGAAGAGATCATGGTTGCGCACGATGAGCTAGATTTACCACCAGGTGTCGCAAAGTTTAAGAAAGGCGGTGGCCACGGTGGACATAACGGCTTACGCGACACCATTAGTAAGCTTGGTAATTGCAAAGATTTCTATCGCCTTAGGATCGGCATTGGCCATCCTGGGCACAAAGACAAAGTCGCTGGATTTGTTTTAGGCAAAGCTCCAGCGAAAGAACAAGAGCTTCTTGATGCAGCGGCAGATGAATCTGTTCGTTGTTTAGACATCTTGATTAAGGATGGTCTATCAAAAGCGCAAAATCGTTTACACACGTTCAAAGCTGAATAAGGTTACTATCATGGGTTTTAAATGTGGCATCGTTGGTCTACCAAACGTTGGTAAGTCAACTCTGTTTAATGCACTCACTAAAGCAGGTATCGAAGCGGCAAACTTCCCGTTTTGTACTATCGAGCCAAACACAGGCGTAGTACCTGTGCCAGATCTGCGCTTAGACGCACTAGCAAAGATTGTTAACCCACAAAAAGTACTACCAACCACAATGGAATTCGTTGATATCGCGGGCCTCGTTGCTGGTGCTTCACGTGGCGAAGGTTTAGGTAACAAATTCCTAGCAAACATCCGTGAAACTGACGCGATCGGTCACGTTGTACGCTGTTTTGAAAATGAAAACATCGTTCACGTTGCAGGTAAAGTATCACCAATCGAAGACATCGAGGTGATCAACCTAGAACTTGCAATGGCTGACTTAGATTCTTGTGAGCGCGCGATTCAGCGTAATGCTAAAAAAGCTAAAGGTGGCGACAAAGACGCGAAATTTGAACTGACTGTTCTTGAAAAGCTACTTCCAGTTCTAACTGAGGGTGGCATGGCGCGTACCGTTGAGCTATCTAAAGAAGAACTAGCAGCAGTGGGTTACCTAAACTTCCTAACGCTTAAGCCGACTATGTACATCGCTAACGTTAACGAAGATGGTTTCGAGAACAACCCGTACCTAGACGCTGTACGTGAATACGCAGAGAAAGAGAACAACGTCGTTGTTGCAGTGTGTGCAGCAATCGAATCAGAACTTTCTGAGCTTGACGATGAAGATCGTGAAGAGTTCCTTGCAGATATGGGCATCGAAGAACCGGGCCTTAACCGTGTGATCCGTTCAGGCTACGAGCTATTAACTCTGCACACTTACTTTACTGCTGGCGTTAAAGAAGTTCGCGCATGGACGATCCCTGTAGGTGCAACAGCGCCTCAAGCAGCGGGTAAGATCCACACTGACTTCGAGAAAGGCTTCATTCGAGCTGAAGTTGTTGGTTACGATGACTTTATCCAGTTTAATGGTGAAAGCGGTGCGAAAGATGCAGGTAAATGGCGTTTAGAAGGTAAAGATTACATCGTAAAAGATGGCGATGTTGTTCACTTCCGTTTCAACGTTTAATTTGCGTCCAAGTCATTGACTTTAAAAGCCAGCACTTACGCTGGCTTTTTTATTGCCCTTTAACAAAGAAACAAATTAACTCTTCCAAGTGATGTCAATTTGTTATCAGTTTTCGATCATTAACACGCCTCTTTGTTTAAAAAGAAACCGAACGGTTGATTTCTGAGGATTTATTCAAAAAAACTATTGACGGCTTTGCCTCAACTTCGCATAATGCGCGCCGTTCCCAACGATAAGGCAACGAATCGGAGAGAACAAAAATATGGTATGGCTACGTAGCTCAGCTGGTTAGAGCACATCACTCATAATGATGGGGTCACAGGTTCGAATCCCGTCGTAGCCACCATTCCTAAACACTTTTCTTTTTAAAGTCGTTAGGAATTGATGCGGAAGTGGCGGAATTGGTAGACGCACCAGATTTAGGTTCTGGCGCCGCAAGGTGTGAGAGTTCAAGTCTCTCCTTCCGCACCATATTTTATAGCTTTTAAAGCTATGCCTGCAGGTCTATCGCCAAGCGGTAAGGCAGCGGCTTTTGATGCCGCCATTCCCTGGTTCGAATCCAGGTAGACCTGCCACTATTCAAGGTGTCGAGCCTAATTAAAAAAGGGCTTGTCACTAAGGGCTAGAGAGTTTATATTGTCTCGCTCACGAGTGGCTACGTAGCTCAGCTGGTTAGAGCACATCACTCATAATGATGGGGTCACAGGTTCGAATCCCGTCGTAGCCACCATTTACAATTTCATATGGCTTTTACCAATTAGCGGTATGAATACAAAATTGATGCGGAAGTGGCGGAATTGGTAGACGCACCAGATTTAGGTTCTGGCGCCGCAAGGTGTGAGAGTTCAAGTCTCTCCTTCCGCACCATTATTTGAAGTCTCTTTAATTAGAGCACTGCAGGTCTATCGCCAAGCGGTAAGGCAGCGGCTTTTGATGCCGCCATTCCCTGGTTCGAATCCAGGTAGACCTGCCATTACAATGTCTAGTTGATTCTCCAATTATCAGCTAAGACTAAAAATTGATGCGGAAGTGGCGGAATTGGTAGACGCACCAGATTTAGGTTCTGGCGCCGCAAGGTGTGAGAGTTCAAGTCTCTCCTTCCGCACCATTATTTGAAGTCTCTTTAATTAGAGCACTGCAGGTCTATCGCCAAGCGGTAAGGCAGCGGCTTTTGATGCCGCCATTCCCTGGTTCGAATCCAGGTAGACCTGCCATTACAACGTCTAGTTGATTCTCCAATTATCAGCTAAGACTAAAAAATTGATGCGGAAGTGGCGGAATTGGTAGACGCACCAGATTTAGGTTCTGGCGCCGCAAGGTGTGAGAGTTCAAGTCTCTCCTTCCGCACCATTATTTGAAGCCTCTTTAATTAGAGCACTGCAGGTCTATCGCCAAGCGGTAAGGCAGCGGCTTTTGATGCCGCCATTCCCTGGTTCGAATCCAGGTAGACCTGCCATTACAATTTCATATGGCTTTTACCAATTAGCGGTATGAATACAAAATTGATGCGGAAGTGGCGGAATTGGTAGACGCACCAGATTTAGGTTCTGGCGCCGCAAGGTGTGAGAGTTCAAGTCTCTCCTTCCGCACCATTATTTGAAGTCTCTTTAATTAGAGCACTGCAGGTCTATCGCCAAGCGGTAAGGCAGCGGCTTTTGATGCCGCCATTCCCTGGTTCGAATCCAGGTAGACCTGCCATTACAATGTCTAGTTGATTCTCCAATTATCAGCTAAGACTAAAAATTGATGCGGAAGTGGCGGAATTGGTAGACGCACCAGATTTAGGTTCTGGCGCCGCAAGGTGTGAGAGTTCAAGTCTCTCCTTCCGCACCATTATTTGAAGTCTCTTTAATTAGAGCACTGCAGGTCTATCGCCAAGCGGTAAGGCAGCGGCTTTTGATGCCGCCATTCCCTGGTTCGAATCCAGGTAGACCTGCCATTACAACGTCTAGTTGATTCTCCAATTATCAGCTAAGACTAAAAAATTGATGCGGAAGTGGCGGAATTGGTAGACGCACCAGATTTAGGTTCTGGCGCCGCAAGGTGTGAGAGTTCAAGTCTCTCCTTCCGCACCATTTGGCTACGTAGCTCAGCTGGTTAGAGCACATCACTCATAATGATGGGGTCACAGGTTCGAATCCCGTCGTAGCCACCATTAGTTTCGATCATTTGTGGTTATACACATGATCACGTAGTTTCAAGATGCGGAAGTGGCGGAATTGGTAGACGCACCAGATTTAGGTTCTGGCGCCGCAAGGTGTGAGAGTTCAAGTCTCTCCTTCCGCACCATCTTGAAGACTACAGCCATATTTATGCGGAAGTGGCGGAATTGGTAGACGCACCAGATTTAGGTTCTGGCGCCGCAAGGTGTGAGAGTTCAAGTCTCTCCTTCCGCACCATTGGCTACGTAGCTCAGCTGGTTAGAGCACATCACTCATAATGATGGGGTCACAGGTTCGAATCCCGTCGTAGCCACCATTTACAACTTCGTATTGCTTTTACCAATTAGCAATATGAATATAGATTTGTTGCGGAAGTGGCGGAATTGGTAGACGCACCAGATTTAGGTTCTGGCGCCGCAAGGTGTGAGAGTTCAAGTCTCTCCTTCCGCACCATTATTTAAAGAAACTCGGCTATTTAGCTGGGTTTTCTTTTATCTGCAATATGCTCTCCTCTACATCTCATACCTATTGGACTAATAGGTGATCAGATATTTATTCTGGTGGTATCACCACGATTCTGCTAATCGCCACTACGTATCTACACGACGCTTTTTGAACAGCTGCAAACATAAAAAATCCAGCCGAAACTGGATTTTAATTAAGTCATGACTTTTTTTGTGCTAAGAGACTAACTCTTTAGCCTAAAAGCCCCAACGCTGAGTTGGGCGCTTGCTTTGCTTGTGCAAGAACAGAACTTGATGCTTGCGATAGGATCTGAGACTTAGTAAGTGCCGTTGTCTCTTTCGCAAAGTCTGTATCCTTGATACGGCTCTTAGACGCATTCACGTTTTCGTTGATATTGTCTAAGTTGTTAATCGCATGGTTGAAACGGTTTTGGAATGCACCAAGCTCAGCACGATGGCTATCAACAAACTTAAGTGCTGAGTCGACAATCGCTACGGCTTGTTGCGAACCACCAACAGTTGTAACATCCATCGTATCGACTGTAACTGCTTGCGCGGCACCAATACTTAACTCACCAGCAAGTGCGCCACCAAAAGTCGCAACACCTTCAACTCGGTTGTTATCCGTGAATAACTGTAGCTTACCATCTTCGTCAACAGACGCTGTTACTAGGTCTGTTTGACCGTTGATGTAAGTGGCTAGCTCTTCGATGTCATCACCTTCTTTGGCATTAATGGTAACGTTTTGAGCCTGGCCAAACTTGTCAGTCAGTGCAATGGTCAGATCATTCGCGCCCGCTTGTACGCTCCAGTCTTTATCTTGACCGTTTGCGGCAACGTAACTATTACCACCCATCATTGCATTATCACTGCGCATGTTGTTCATGGTTAGCATTACTGCCTCACCATTATCCGCACCAATCTGGAAGGATTTGGTAGCAAATGTGCCGTTTAGTAGCTTGTTACCACCAAATGAAGTGGTTTCAGCAATACGGTTTAGCTCATCATTTAGCGCTGTTACTTCCTCTTGGATAGCAACACGCTCAGACTTAGAGTTTGAACCGTTAGCAGATTGAAGTGACAAGTCACGCATACGTTGCAGAATGTTAGTCGTTTCATTCATAGCACCTTCAGCAGTTTGTGCCATTGAAATACCGTCATTCGCGTTACGTACTGCGACATCTAAGCCACGGCTTTGCACATTCAAACGGTTAGAGATCTGAAGACCTGCCGCATCGTCTTTTGCGCTGTTAATCTTAAAGCCAGATGAAAGTCTTTCCATCGACGTTTGTTGGGCAGTAGTCGCACTGTTTAAATAACGCTGTGCTGTCATTGCCGAAACGTTTGTATTTACATTAACCGCCATAGTGGTTTCTCCTATTGATTTCCGTACACCGGAGGTAAAGGGTTTCCGACGTCTCGGTAAACCAATTAGTTCTCTCAAAGTAACCTTATTAACGACGTAAAATTGATTATCTTTAGAGCTAAATTGGCAAATATTTTAAAAAACCAAGGATTAGAAGGAGATATTGACACAGACCACAGATATGAAATCAATTGCTAAAGTTTTTCAATCGTCTGCCGATGCTGCGCGGTTTTGAGTTGAGTGGGGGATAGGAAGTAGATGGAATTTTCTTTAGGCAAAAGAAAAGCCCCTTTCCTTTGAGAGAACCGGGGCTATTTGGTAGCCAATGCCAATATGGAGATCGAGAGAAATGATCACAGCCTGGCTGCCGTGCTACATAAGTGACTCCAGTTATGGAGCAGGTGTGAGAGAGAGCTCCATTACCTGATCACCTATGTTTGCCGTCAAAATCACACTGCCCCTACGTCTAGGTTAATGTCAGTGTAAAGTTTGACTATTACTGCAATAGTGACATTGCAGAGTTAGGCAACTGTTTTGCTTGAGCAAGTATTGATGTACCCGCTTGTTGCAGAATTTGTGCTTTCGTCATCGCCGTCGTCTCTTTCGCGAAGTCTGTATCGCGGATTCGACTGTTCGATGCTTCAACGTTTTCCTGGATGTTAGCTAAGTTGTTGATACTGTGGCTCAGACGGTTTTGTTTCGCACCTAAGTCCGCACGTTGTGAATCCACATACTTAAGAGCCGCATCAATAATGCCTACCGCATTTTGCGCGCCACCTACAGAGCGAACATCAATGTTTTGTACTGAGGTTTGAACACCTGGACCACCACTTAAACCAAGCTCGCCAGCAAGGCCACCTGAAATATTCAAGTTACCCTGAAGGTTTGGTTCCGCGGCAAAGATTTGCAGTCTACCATCTTGGTCTACAGATGCTTTTAGTTTGTCTGTTTGACCATTGATGTAGGTTGCTAATTCTTCGATGTCATCACCCTCTTTGGCAATAACATCTAATGTCACAGCTTCACCATCTTTGGTTGTAAACTCAAACTTCAGATCTTTGGCCGTTGGAGGTACGCCCCAGTCTTTATCTTTCGCCTGTTCAGGTGCAGATATAAAGGATTGACCACCCATACGGAAATCATCCGCACGGATACTGGTCAAGCCCATAATAATAGCCTCACCAGAACTCGCGCCAATTTGGAATGATGCTTCACCAAATGAACCGTTTAGTAGCTTTCGACCACCAAATGATGTTGTTTCCGCGATTCGGTTAAGCTCATCTTGTAGCGCCGATACCTCTTCATGCAGTGCTTGGCGCTCAGAAGCTGAGTTAGTGCCGTTAGCCGACTGTAGTGACAAGTCGCGCATACGTTGAAGAATCGACGTCGACTCATTCATTGCACCTTCCGCTGTTTGAGCGATCGAGATGCCGTCATTTGCGTTGCGCATAGCCACATCTAAACCACGAGACTGAGCCGTCAATCGATTCGAAATTTGTAGGCCTGCCGCATCATCTTTCGCGCTGTTAATTCTTTGACCTGAAGATAGACGTTCCATGGAGGTATTTAACTCTCCAGTCGCCTTATTCAGGTAACGCTGAGCGGTCATCGCCGACACGTTAGTATTTACTGTAATGGTCATACTTTGCTCTCCTATTGAGTTCGCAAGTGCTTGCGAAGCGGCCAGCTTTGTCTCATTTGGAAGCACTGACCGTAAATGACTTGCTAAGT
The DNA here is from genome assembly GCF_028551255.1 of Vibrio tubiashii. Taxonomy (NCBI): domain Bacteria; kingdom Pseudomonadati; phylum Pseudomonadota; class Gammaproteobacteria; order Vibrionales; family Vibrionaceae; genus Vibrio; species Vibrio tubiashii. Next base: position 2,367,762 of record NZ_CP117029.1, read on the forward strand.
AGATCTATTGCCTACTTAAAACTAATTTGTTTAACTCTGCACTAACCAATTCAAGTTATGTGCCAATTTTAAATTAGTCACCAAATAAATTAATTTCCTTTTATTTATTAGCAACTTAAAAAGCAAGTTTATTATTCACTCGCATTGAACAAATATTACTCACTTAAAACGGCAAATTGATTGCCGCTCTTTTGCCACTAGATTGCCACTACTACCTTGGCCGCTTTATCCAATAGCTGTTTCTATCTCGCACTTATGGCATTGCACATAAGGCTTTGAGCTTAGATATAATTAAATAGTGTCAGGTCTTTGGTTTTGCCAAATGCCTGTTGAGATGCCTGGAGCGCACGAGAGTTCTCATTGAACTCAATGATCGCTTCAGCATAATCAAGATCTTCAAAATTACTTTTGGACTTGGCCAATGTCATATTGAAGTCATCATGCTGCTCTTCTTGAATGTCTAGCGTACTTAATCGAGCACCCACATCTGTACGTGCCTTGTTCAAGTGAATAAAAGCAGAGTGAAATTCTTCCACAACTCGGTGTAACTGAGCGGTGTTTGATGTGTCAGATACAGAGCCTTGCGACAGTGCCATCGCATCTTGAAAGGTTTCAAAAATGCTATAAGTGCGTTTGGGCTCTAAAGTAATTTGGTCACCTTTAGTAATTTGCCCTTTTACTTGAATCGACACATCTTCAAACTTGATACCCACGGCAGGATCGAAGGTATCGGCTTTTACCACTGCACCATCACGCTCAAGTTGATAACCGTATTTTCCATCAGGCATATCAACAAATGTCACCTTGTAAGTAGAGGTATCATCAGGGTTGATATTGTTCGCGCGCTCAAGTAAGAGCTCTGAAGTCTCGTTTAGAGTGTATTTAGGCTCAAAATCACCAAACGGGTTATCAATCTCCATAAACAATTTGCTGCCTGGATCGTTGATTGGCATTTCTAAACTGTTAGAGATTTTCATCTTGCGTTGATAATCATCGCCTGCATATACGACGTCACCATCTTTATCACGAAAGAAAGGCTGATTCTTAGGCTTAGTTCCAGCAAAAATATAGTTCCCAGACTCATCCTGAACATTTACTAGATTCAAGAAGTTATCGGCAATTTCCTGCATTTCACGGCGTTTCGCGAAACGGTCTTCCGGTGACAACGAACCATTGATCATTTCCATTACGGTTCGTTTTGCTTCATCAGCATAATCTTCCGCATTGGAGATAATGACTTCATGATGCTCTAGGCGATTACGGGAAAGAGTAATTGCATCGGTAAACTGACGCAGTTGCTCTTTCTGCTGACCGATGTTCTGTATGTAATGCGTGGCGAGTGGATCGTCACTCGCTTTCATTAACTTTTTACCCGATGCTAATTGCGCTTGGTTGTGATGCACTTTTGCTTCCGAGCGACGTAAGTCGTTCTGCACCGACTGATAGTTATGGAAGCTAGAAATACGATTCATCATTTATGCCTCCTTATCTCAGCGCAAGAATGGTGTTAAAAGTGTCGTTAGCCGCCTGCATGATGCGCGACGACGCCATATAAGCTTGCTGAAACTTCATCATGTTGGCCGCTTCTTCATCCAGGTTAACACCTGAAATCGATGCAACTCTTTCCTGTGCGGCTTCTTTCTCCAAACGAGAAACATCGGTTAAGCGCGAAGCCGTAGACATTTGAAGACCGACATCGGTATTGAGGTTGTGGTAAATGTCGAGAATGGTCGACTCACCATCATTAAGCTTCTTATCCGTTTGGATGTTTTGCATTTTTAGTAGATTGCCGTTGTCACCTTCAGAGGGGACAAGATTTGCCGTAAACTTATCATTTGGCAGAGCGCCTCCAGTAAGCTCAAATGAGGTACCCTGAACCGTTACAGCGCCACTAGGTGGATAAGCTTGTGGTTGAAGTAAAATGTTCCCTTTAGTATCCGTTACTGCAAACTGCTGACCATCAGGTGAAATAATCACTTCAAACTCTCGCAAATCGCCTGCTTGAGCAATGCTAAATTGCGCACTGCCTTGAGCAAAAGTCGTAGAGGCTTCATAACTTTGCGCGGCAATATCACTGGGATCATTGGTAGCCATTTGCATCTGAGCGGCGCCGCTCCGAGTCGGACGAATAAGTACTCTTTCACCGGCCTCTAAACCGTTGCGAATATCAATTCTCAAACCATCTAAAGCGATAGCATTATCGACAACCGGAACAATAAACTGCTCACCTGATGGACGGGTGACATAATAATCACCACCCACATATTGCAAAGAATATTGCCCGCCAACGAGCTGACTGGTGTCTTCGATATAAACCGCCAAGTCCGCTTTTGAGTTAGAAGAAGTGACAACACGGGACTCTGCAATAAAATCGGAGTTCACATCAGTGAACATCAACCCACCAATGTTTCCACGTAAATCTAGACCTTGGGACTGTAAGCTATTGACTTCGTAAGAGAAGGAAGTTGCAAGCTTACCAAGTTCATCCATCAACTGAGGAATCTTTTCGTCACGCATTGTTAGCATGGCACCGATTTTTCCATCAATATCTTTGGTGGTAATCGCTTTGATACCCTTACCTTCAATCATGGCTAAGCGACGTTGATGAACATCTGGATAGCCATCAATCATTTTTAGCTCACTGGCTTCAGTACCTGAAACCAAGGTATGGCCGTTACCAATATGAACGTTAAAACCCTCTGCGTTTTTGCGCGGCGTTACGGTAACTTTGGTGTACTCAGAGAGTTCTGCGATAAGCTTCTCATGCGTATCCATCAAATCATTATGTGGACCAGGTGTACGCATCATAAGACGGTGTAAATCTCGGATCTCTAAAGCAAGCTGGTTTACACGCTCGATACCTAAATCAAGCTTCTTGTTAGTCACATCAGACTGACGACGAACCGTTTCATGGAAGTCATTTAGGTTCTGGGTAATCAAGTTTGCCTTTTCAAGCACAACTTTACGCGCACCCACGTCATTCGGGCTGTCAGCCAATGACTTAACGGCATCAAACCACTCGTTGAGGTTTTCTGGAATTTTTTTCGAAGCAACCGATGACAACATATTGGAAAGCATTTCCAAATTGGCTTCGTCATCGACTTTATGGGCGTAATTGGTGGTGGAGACATTAAGTTCATTAACGGCAAACTGATCCCAAGAGCGGCGAACTTTTTCCACATGAACGCCCATACCATAGGTTTCCCCGCCATATTGGCGTGGCATATTTGTGCCTTGTATCACCGACTGACGGCTATAACCCTCTGTATTCACATTAGAGATGTTATGACCGGTGGTGTTTAATTGTCTCTGAGCTGTGAGAACGCTTTGCGAACCAAGATTCAGAAGATCAGACGACATATTGCCCCCAAGAAACCTTTTAAAATCAGCGTTAACTGAACATCTGAGATAAGAATAGCAATATGTGTGCCAAGTGCGGGATGCGGGATGCGGGATGCGGGATGCGGGATGCGGGATGATTTTATCTAGTTAGAGAGAAGCCCTGTCAATAGCTCCTCTCGCCTCTCGAAACGGAGTGTTCTGTAGGACGAAGTCCGTTCCGATATCTGTAGGGCGAAGCCCGTTCCAGTATCTCAGGACGCAATCCGTCCTTTCGCCTTACATCTGATCAATACGCGCTTTTACGCTGAGAACTTTGTCTGCGTATCTAGGGTCGGTTGCATAGCCTGCTTGGTGGATGCCGCGAATAAATTCTTCGTTATTGCCGCCATGACGTAAAGCTGTGGTATAGCGAGGGTTTTCATTAAGAAAACGCACGTAGTCGTTAAAGCTCTCTTCATAGTTAGCGTACGAGCGGAAAGCGGCATTCTCTTTAACTGGCACGCCTTGGTGATACTCTAAAGTTTGAGTAGAAACTTTATCACCTGACCAGCTTCGATCTGCCTTAATATTGAATAGGTTATTACTGCTGCCACGAGAGTTATTAACTACTTTCTGCCCCCAACCCGTTTCTAACGCGGCTTGAGCCAGTAGAAGCGATGAGTCGATACCAAGCGCTCTTGCCGCTTTTTCAGCATAAGGCTTCATTGACGTGACGAAGGTTTCCGGCGACTCAAAGCGAGATGGTTGAGGCTGTAAAGGTAATTCAACGCTAGTTGCATCAGCACGTTCATGGCGAATACGGTCAATTTTCTCCATCACAGCTTCAAAATCTTCATTGCGCGCTTTGGCACTCTGATTTTCAACGCTGCCCGTAGAAAGTTGAGCGACAATCATATCGGCCAAGCCAAGTGAACCTGAAGCGCTTAGCTCACTGGACATCTGCTCGTCCATCATTTGTCGATAAAACTGCTGGTTTTGACTGTCCATCAAACCCGACTCAAAAGTCGAGTTGGCATCACGCATGGATTTGAACAGCATCGAGGTAAAAATCGCTTCAAATTGCTTGGCTGCCGCGGTTAGCGCTGCTTTTTCACTACCTTCGTCACCTTCCACTGCTTGCTTACGTAACTTATCTAAGCCTGCAATATCGTGAATAAAGCCGATGTCATTACCATTGTTAATCATGCTCTACTCCTTAGATAACGATCAGTTGACCTTCAATCGCCCCTGCTTGCTTAAGCGCTTGCAGAATTGCCATTAAGTCCGAAGGTGCTGCGCCAACTTCATTCACCGCTCGAACCAGATCATCCAATGTCAGACCCGGCTCAAACTTAAACATTTTACCTTGCTCTTCCGTTACCTCGATATCCGTATCAGGCACGACAACGGTTTCTCCGCCACCAAACGCGTTAGGCTGACTAACATTGAGGTTTTCTTTGATCGCCACCGTCATACCGCCATGAGTGACCGCAGCAGGCTTCAAACGCACATGCTTACCCACCACTATCGTACCAGTGCGTGAGTTGACAATGATTTTTGCCGAGCCTTCAGCAGGATTAAATTCGATATTTTCAATTGCAGATAAGAAAGCCACGCGTTGAGTAATGTCACGCGGAGCACGTACTTTCACAGACGTCGCATCAACCGCAGCGGCCATTTGCGGACCAAGGAAATTGTTTACCGCATCAGCCATGCGCTGCGCAGTGGTAAAATCAGATTCAAGCAGGTTAAACGTGATGTAGTCACCACGGCTAAACGGAGTGGGTATCTCACGTTCAACCATAGCGCCATTAGAAATCATGCCCGCTGTCGGGTTATTGCCGACAATTTTTGAGCCATCCGCCCCTGTTGCACTAAAACCACTGACGACAAGGTTGCCCTGTGCTACGGCATAGATTTGCCCATCGAGACCTTTAAGCATTGTCTGCATAAGCGTCCCGCCTCGTAGGCTTTTAGCCGAACCTATCGAGGACACGGTCACATCAATGGTTTGGCCTTGCTTTGAAAAGGCAGGCAGCTCAGCAGTCACAATCACGGCAGCAACGTTCTTACTTTTTGGCTTTGTGCCCGGTGGCATTTGAATGCCAAAGTTTTGCAACATTGCATTAAAGCTTTGATCAGTAAAAGGTGTAGATTCTCCGGTGCCAGGTAAACCTGTGACCAAACCATAGCCAACCAATTGGTTACTACGCACACCAGCAACTTGCGAGACATCTTTGATACGTGCGGCCTGGACCGACGTCGCGACAAACATCATACTGGTTAAAAGGAGAAACAACTTTTTCATGATCATACCCTTGTTCTAATCTCTATGCCCACTTTACACGCTGCCAAAAAAGCGGCATCAGATGGATTTATAGGGAGACATTAAAGAATCGTGCCAAGAATCCCGGTTCTTGCATATCTTGTTGCGTTCCAGTGCCTGAGTACTGAATACGAGCATTAGAAATTCGGTTCGATGCAATCGTATTATCATACTTAATGTCATCCGGACGGATAGTGCCGCTCAAGCGAATGTACTCATCGCCAGTATTAAGTGTAAGCCACTTTTCACCGCGAATAATCAAGTTGCCATTGGCCAGTACTTCGATAACCTCAACCGTAATTGAGCCAGAAATACTGTTGCTCTGGTTGGCTGCTGCACTGCCCTTGAACTTGTTGTCGTTACTTAAGTTATAAGAGAAATTGTAGTCGCCAATATTCAGTTGTTGTCCACCAACTTCTAGTGGGTCCATTGACGCATCATTGTTTTTCGATAGATCTGCATCCGAGCTTTTCGCTGCTTTGGTGCTCTCATCAAGTGTTACGGTAATGATATCTCCAATGCCACGCGGTTTAGAGTCATCATATAGGCTATTAGTGCTTGCCGTGTCGAAGAGTGAACCTGTTGCCGCTGCATAGTGCTCAGGTTTGTGCTTAGGGTGAATTGGCGCCCAAGCCGGATCACCTGAGACAGGGTCTGTACGGTTACGTAGAGAATCAATTAGCCCAGAACTTTCCTGCTCCGATTTATCCCCTTCAACAGCATCGACAGTCGTCGTGCCTTGAGTCACATCTGGGGTTTCAATTGGCGGCTCTAACATCGAGCATCCAGACATCACTGCTACTGTAAAAAGTGCGATTATGCGTTTCATTATTTCTCTCCACCCTAAACAATGATTACAGCTGCTGATTCACGAAGCTCATCATCTTATCGACAGCAGAGATGACTTTAGAATTCATTTCATACACACGCTGAGCTTCGATCATATTCACTAGCTCTTCGGTCACGTTAACGTTGGAGGTTTCTAGCATCGATTGTCTGACTTCACCAAAACCGTCAAAACCCGGTACGCCCTCTTGAGGATCACCACTCGCACCTGTTGGTAAGTAAAGGTTTTGACCAATTGGCTCTAAGCCACCTGGGTTAATGAAATCCACCGTTGCAATCTGACCAACCACTTGGTTGTCTTGCTGACCACGAACGCGAACAGAGACCTCACCATCCGTACCCACCGTAATGCTAATCGCATCTTCTGGGATAGCAATTTCAGGCTCAAGGGCATAACCTGCACCTGAAGTCACAATGACCCCTTCGTCGTTAACAGTAAATTGACCGTTACGAGAATAACCAATGTTGCCGTCTGGCATCAGAATCTGGAAGAAGCCGTCACCTTCAATCATCATATCCAGGCTATTGTTAGTTGTTTGAGTGTTGCCTTGAGTATGGACTTTTTGTGTCGCAACAACCTTAGAACCTGCGCCTAGCATTAAGCCGCTTGGCAGTTCGGTGTTCTGAGAAGACTGACCACCTGGCTGATTGATGTTCTGGTAGAACAAATCTTCAAAAACCGCGCGGCTCTTTTTATAACCAACGGTTGAAGCGTTCGCCAAGTTGTTTGAAATGGTTGAAATATTGGTTTGTTGAGCGTCTAAGCCCGTTTTACTTACCCATAGTGCCGGATGCATAGCTCTCTCCTAGAATCTGTTAGCTCATACGAAGCAGAGAATCAGACGCTTTGTCCATATCTTCTGCTGTGCTCATCATTTTTACTTGCATTTCAAACTGACGTTGCAAGTCAATTAGATTGGTCATCTCGCCAATAGCATTGACGTTACTACCTTCAATTGCGCCTGTGAGCAGTTTTACACTGGCATCCGCTTCGTATGCCGCATTAGGATCTTTTGCACGGAACAAGCCGTTAATATCTTTGAATAGTGATTGATTGTTGGTGCGAGTGAGTTTGATACGGTCAACAACTTCAATTGCATCGGCTGGAGCGCCTTGAGGAACAACTGAAATCGTACCGTCGTTACCAATCTCAACTTTACTGATTGGGATAGGCAATGTGATTGGTGCACCCGTTTCACCTAGAACAAGATTACCGTTGCCGCTAACCAGCAAGCCATTGACATCAATCTTTAGGTTACCGTTGCGCGTAAGACCTTCTTTACCCGTTTTATCAAGTACAGAGATCCAGCCATCACCTTGGATGGTGACATCTAAGTCACGCCCAGTGGTAATCACGCTGCCTTGTTGGAAATTATGTCCCGGACGTTCTGTCATGCTAAACACACGGCTTGGTAGACCATCGCCGTACGCTTGCATTGAGCGAGCTTGCGCCAAATCAGCACGGAAACCCGTGGTACTGACGTTCGCCAAGTTGTTTGCTCTGAGCTGCAAAGCCTGCATATTTTGCTTGGCGCCGCTCATAGCGAGAAACAGTGCACGATCCATAATTTGCTCCAAAAATCACAATTCAGATCAATAAAAGCAATTGGCGTGCCAGTTTTATTTTTACTTAAAAATCAGAATATTAAATAAAAAACGGCAAGAGAATAAGAGGATTTACGGAGGGTTTTGCCGTAGTGGCAACAATAGCAAGCTGATCATTGCCACCAGCTTGCTATTCAGATGATTGCGACATCTCGCTAGGAATACCTTACAAAGATTAACGAATCTGTAAGATGTTCTGTTGCGTTTGGTTATGAACTTCTAGCGAGCGAGAGTTAGCTTGGAAGTTGCGTTGCGCAGAAATCAAGTCAACCAGCTCTTGAGTCATGTCGATATTCGACTGCTCTAGAGTACCGCTACTGATCGTACCGAATGAACCTTTATTGGACTCACCCCAAATCTTGTCACCAGAGAACTGAGTAGAATCCCACTGAGTACCACCCTTCTTATCTAGCCCTTGCTCATTCGCTACACGAACCAATGAAACACGACCTAGAACGATGTTTTCGCCGTTAGAGTAAGTACCTAAAACGCTACCATTCTCATCGAAGTCAACCTTAGTTAAGAAACCTGTCGTCGCACCATCTTCATCGAATTTAGTCAATTCAAATGGAGCAGCAAACTGAGTCGCATCTTGTAGGCCGAATGAAAGAGTCTGGTTTACGTCAGCACCGTTAAGCTCAATTGGATTTGCACCTGTACCTAGAGGCTCAGACACAATGTTTTGACCATTGTTAAGACTCGCTAAAGTACCATCATTATTGAATCTCATCGTATGACCAATATGGCCTGTAGGTGCTGTCGCATCACCACCTACAATATTGATCGGCTTCTCACCCGCACTATCGGTGACTGTATAGTAAGTCTGCCAAGTGTTTGGTTGAGTTTGATCTTTGAGGTAGTAAGTCGTCAGCTTGTACGATTGACCCATAGAGTCATAAATAGTCGATGAAGTTGAACGGTTGTAAGTTTCAGGGTCGGTGTAATCAAATAGCGCAGGATCTTTGAGATCACCACCAGCAGGAAGGTTAACACCTACATCAATGTTTGATGTCTGCTTTGGCTTACCGAACTCTTTTGGAATGTTGATTGGCGAAGGCTCATAAGAAAGAACATCACCTGTATCTTTATTCACCTGATAGCCTAGCAAAAACTCATCGTTCGCCGTGACCATGTAGTTATCTTTGTTTAGGTGGAATGCACCATTACGCGTTAACTCATTGGTCGTTGGTGTTAGACGATCTTTTGCTACTGCAAAAAAGCCAGTGCCGCTAATACGCAAGTCCATCGGGTTGTTAGTATAAATACTAGAGCCTTCGTGGAACTGCTGAGCAACCTTAGCCGCTTGCACACCTTGTCCGGGTGTTGTTTTCGCATGAGTAAAAAGTGAATTTGAGTAAACATCGCCAAATTCAGCACGAGACTCCTTAAAGCCGTACGTGTTCGCGTTCGCAATGTTGTTACTGGTTGTGTTCAGATCTAACTGAGCTGCGGACAAACCGCTTAGTGCAACATATGACATTCCAAAATCTCCTATCTAGCTAGCATATCTACTTATGAGTTACGCTTTGCCAACTTCTAGTACTTCAGCAAGTCGAACTGGCGACTCAAAGCCAGCCAGATTGAGTAGTACGTTACCATCGCCTTTACCTAAGAGAACGCTGTTTACATTAGCGTAGGTCGAAACCTCAAACTCTTTGGCCTTGCCATCTAGTAAACCCGATGCTTTCACATTGTATTTACCTGCCGGCAATGGATTACCGTTTTGATCTTTACCGTCCCATTCAATTCGGCTGTCACCTGGTGGTTTAGAGCCAACATCAAAGGTACGGATTAGCTGACCCATTTGATCTTCCACTCGCACCATCAAGTTATCGACAGATTGAGGAAGTTTCACCATGGCAGCCATTGAGCCGTCATCTGCTTTAACTCCTGCTGCACCAGGGACGAGAACGTCTCGACCAACAAGAGAAGAAGCTTGAAGCGCTTGGTTAGAAGTCATCGACGCATTCAGTGTTTCAAACTGATTGTTCATTTTGCCGATTCCGTCCACCGTCGCGAATGACGCCATCTGTGCAATCATCTGGTCATTGCTAACCGGCTTAAATGGGTCTTGCTGGGCAAGTTGCTTAGTGAGCAGAGATAAGAAGTCTTCTTGTTTAAGATCCTGCTTACCTGTTGTCTCGTTGGGCTTGTTCTTGTCCTGAAGCTGTTTAAGCTGGTCTACATAGGACAAGCCGCTTTGACCAACATTATTAATGCCATCGGCCATAGTTACCTCCTATCCTTATTGACCCATCTGCAGCGTACGCAGCAGCATTTGTTTGCTTGCATCTGCTACTTGAACGTTCGTTTGGTAAGAACGTGAAGCAGAAATCATGTTAGCCATCTCTTCCATCACATTAACGTTAGGTTTGTAGATATACCCTTCGTCATTTGCGAGTGGATGGTCAGGGTTGTACTCCGCATCTAGCGGCTTATCGCTTTCTACAATACCCATCACTTTCACTGGCACCGTATGATCGCGGCCATACTTTGCCTTACTTAACTCCGCACCGAACACAGCATGGCGGGCTTTATAAGTGTCTTTCGCTGAACTAGAGACACTGTCCGCATTGGCTAAGTTACTTGAGGTCGTATTTAGACGAACAGATTCAGCGCTCATGGCAGAACCAGTTACATTGAAAACGTTAAATAAGCTCATCAGTTACCACCTTTAATTGCTTTAGTTAAGTTCTTGAATTTACTTCCTAAGAAGTCAAGTGAAGCTTGGTGTCTGATTTGATTTTGCATAAACAAGTTACGCTCTAAATCCACATCAACCGTGTTGCCATCACCTGTGTCAGGTTGTGTAGGAAGACGATACAAGACTTCCCCTGTCACCCTAGTAGAGGCAGGAATATGCCGACTATCAGTACGGCTAAGCCCGATGCTTGCCTCTGATGTTGCCGCCTGCAAGGCCTTTTGGAAGTCCATTCCTTTCGATTTGTAGCCTGGCGTGTTCGCTTGAGCAATGTTGGTGGAAATCACCTCAGCATTGCGCTCACGTACGCCCACCGTGTGTTGGTGGATACCTAATGCGTTGTCGAAAGAAATAGCCATGTTAACCTCTACTCAAGAACTGACCGTTACTATTAAATCTAAAAGCAATTAGCGTACCAACTTTAGAAAAAACTTGTTCCACCGTTGCTTTCAATTGGATATTTAGCAATAAGTACGCCAACTCATATGGCGCCAGCATGCTAGAGAGTTTGGAATGACTCGTAAAAAAGTATACAAGTTAAATAGGGATTAAGTACAAAAATGCCCAGCATAAAGCTGGGCATTTGAAAGATTAAGACTCGATTCGATTATTTGAGTTTGTAGATAATACCTGGGTTACATCGAACCATCTCAAACCGGTCAGTAAGACCCGTTAAAGATTCAGATGCCCCCAACAGCAAGTAGCCACCAGGGTTTAAGCTATTTGCCATCTGGTTCAATACTTGCGACTTCATATCTGGCGAAAAGTAGATAAGTACGTTTCGACAGAAAATAATGTCGAATTTACCTAGCAATGCGTAACTGTCCATTAAATTCTGCGGTCGGAAGTTAACCAGACGCTTCACATTGTCTTTGACCTTCATTCGGCCATCGCCGGCATCTTCAAAAAAGTTGCGTCGACGTTCAGGTGAGAGACCTCGACCTAACGCCAGATTGTCGTAGACACCAGCGCGACACATATCAAGCATGCTCGCTGAGATATCAGTTGCAGTAATAGACACGCTCGGTAGCATGCCGGGCTTACGCTGCTGAGTCTCAAGTATCGTCATCGCCATGGAATACGGTTCTTGACCGGAAGAGCTTGCCGCAGACCAGATTTTAATTGGGCGCTTATTTGCCGCCGCTTCAGGTAACAGCTTATTAGCTAACACTTCAAACGGGTAAGTATCACGAAACCACAGCGTCTCGTTGGTGGTCATTGCATCAACAGCGGCAACACGCAATTCACGATTACGCCCAGTCACCACATCTCTAAGCAAGTCAGACAAAGTCGCTAACTTAAACTTAGTGACCAGTGGGCTTAGTCGGCTTCTTACTAGGTATTGCTTACTATCACCAAGCACAATGCCACATTGTGACTCTAAGAATCGGCTGAAATCACGATACTCTTGATCGCTTATAGTTATCGCTGTCATTAACTACTCTTTTTATTCTGTAAGTGCGGATTTCACCGCATTACCAAGCTCATCTGGATTGAATTTCGCAATAAAGGAGTTAGCTCCTACACGCTCAACCATCGCTTGGTTAAATACACCACTGAGTGATGAGTGAAGAATAACATACAGATCTTTAAGATCAGGATGGCGCCTCACCTCTGCTGTAAGAGTATAGCCGTCCATCTCTGGCATTTCGATATCTGAGATAACCAAAGAGATCTGATCGTAAATACTTCCTTCAGACGCCATCTCAATCAATTTATCGTATGCCTCTTTGCCGTCTTTGACCGAAACGACTTCAAACCCAAGCGAAGTAATTGCACGCTCTACCTGCTTACGTGCAACCGTCGAGTCATCCGCAATCAAAATACGACGAACAATTTCTTTCTCTGTCTCAACCTGAGCGATCTCTTCACTGATTGAAGAATCCATCGTCTCATCGATTGGCGCAATTTCTGCAAGGATCTTCTCTACATCGAGAATCTCTACGAGTTCGTTATCAATATTGGTTACCGCGGTTAGATAGTTCGCTTTGCCTGCCCCTTCTGGAGGTGGCAAAATCTCTTCCCAGTGCATATTAATAATACGCTCGACAGAAGTAACTAAAAACGCCTGCATAGTTCGGTTGAACTCAGCAATAACAACAAACGCTTTATCAACATCAACAGTTGGGCGGCCACCAATCGCTAAACTCAGATCGATAACCGAAACAGTATGGCCACGAATATGAGCCACACCTTTAACCAAGTGGTGTAAGTTTGGCATTGAAGTAAGCTTAGGGCACTGAAGTACCTCTTTTACTTTAAATACGTTAATTCCATAACGTTGACGCCCCATCAGGCGAAAAGTTAGGAGTTCTAATCGGTTTTGTCCGACGAGTTGCGTACGCTGATTCACAGAATCAAGAATACCCGACATAAGCTCATCTCCATCTCAAACTTTAATGCTAAAAAAAATGGTAGTCTACTAACGGCCATGTAAAACTTTAGAGAAACAGAATGACATACTTTAAATCACACTTATGCTCATTTTCCATAACTAATTGTAGAGCTTTCTATAAAAAGTTTTATAAGTCTATCGGCTTTTTGTTGTTTTTCTTTAGTTTTTCAGCGACATCTGCAACAGAAAACCAAATTCAAATTATTCAACAAGCTGCAGAAGAGTACATTCTTGCAACTATTGAGTGGCCTTCAGGTGGCACACTAGAGGCCAAAGCGGCAAATTTAGATAGCCGAATTTTCGCAACAGATTGCCCAAGCTCACTGAATAGCTCGTCTTCATCTACTAACCCCAACGCCAGTAATATTACCGTACTGGTGGAATGCCCCGACGATGATTGGCGAGTTTACGTTCCGGTACGTTTAACTCGCACTGGACCACAAGTTGTACTCACTACGCCACTATCACGTGGGCAAATTATTGGTGCTCAAGACATCACTATTAATATGGTAGACTTACAACGCTTTAGGCGGCAAGGCTTTTCCACAATTGATGCTGTAATAGGCGCAAAAGCAAAGAAAAACCTTCGCTCTGGTGACATTATAGAAGCTAGAGATATTTGCGTCGTATGTCGCAATGAAACCGTCACAATTAAAGCGGTAAAGTCTGGTATGACGATCACCACAAAAGGCGTTGCGCTCACAGATGGTTCACATGGTGAACAGATTAGAGTGAAAAATAGTAAATCCAACCGTATAATTGAAGGACGTGTAACTGGAATTTCAGAAGTGACGGTCATCTTTTAGAACTTTTTAAAAAAAGCTAAAGTTTTAACCGTGTTCGTCGATATTGACAGTACATATCGATAAATCTTCAAAAGGCTCAACAATTATGGCAGGTATTGACAACATACGCTCAGGGCAAACGCTATCGACTTCGACGCGTAGTTCTGTTCGTAACGAAAGCAGTCCAACAAGCAGCTCAGATTCAGCAAAAAAGTCTGATGTTGCTCAGGATGCAGTTTCACTCAGCTCACAAGGCAAGGCGGTGGGAGAAATGCATAATCAAATGGTCAGCCAACCTAGCTTTGACAAAGCTAAAGTAGCCGCAATCAAAGAAGCGATTGCCAACGGCTCATACAATGTCGATCCTCAAAAACTTGCCGACAATATGATTAAGTTCGAAAAAGAGCTTGGCGGATTATAATCTGCGAGATTGTTGACCATGGCTGCAATTTTAAGTTTGATCGAGTTTCAATTAAAAAATGCCCAAGAGCTGACTGATGTTCTTGAGCAAGAAAGAGCTGCGATTGCGAATCGAGTATCAAAAGATATCGAAGCCATCGCCAAAAAGAAAATAGTCTTAATTGAGCAGTTGCAGACCACTGACGAACGTCTTCGTCGACACCCTGAAGTAGACAGCTTATCGAGTGATCCAGAGTTGAGCCCTCTGGTTGATCAGATTCGCGCTTTAGTCAGTGATTGCCAACAAGCCAATGAAGTCAATGGCCAAGCACTGCAACGTGCGCAGCTAAGCTTTAATAAACTCAATAACTTAATGCAGCAATCTCAAGGCAAATTAGGTATGACCTATACAGCGGAAGGTCAAACTAAGAATGTCACCACGTTAGGCACTAATATCAAAGCTTAGCAACAGAAAACAAAAAGCGGCAACCAATGGTTGCCGCTTTTTGTTTGTTCGGAGATTCGAGTTTTTAAAATAGTGTCTGTTGACGTTTTTCAGGAACGGTTTGCACCTCACCATAGTCACGCAGTTTATTCATTTTCTGAATATCTAGTCTTAACTCTGTGACATAGCTATCGCCGACTTTATAACTGCGCACGACTTCAGCACCACGTATCACACCATCAACCGCACCAGATGTCAGTTCAGTGCCAAGACGTTGGTCTTGAAGATCCGCTCGGCCACTTACGCGCATCCCGTAGACTTGCTCAGCTAACTCACGATAAGCATCGATTTTAGACGCACGCATCGCACGAACTTGTTTCTCTTCTTCATTGCGACCTTTTTGTTCACTGATGCTCGCATAGCCAACAGCTGTTAACCAGTCATCTTTACGCATATCGCTCAATGGTTGGCAGCCGACCATAACTAAAGCAACAATCAGGAGTAATAGCTTTTTCATCTTGTCTCCTATGGACGCAATATAACCGTGTAAGGCTGAGTAATTGTTGGATCAGAACGGATTAAAACACCATCTTGGGTACGAATACTATTAAGGGTATCAAGATCTCGACCAATACGATCCGCTGGTAAGAAACCTTGCGCCGTAGCAACCACAACACGCGACTGCATGCCTACAACACGAGCGTTTACCAATACACCACCTTCTTGGCGTAACATCGTACCCGTTAGTACGTATTGAATATCTTGCTCTTGCGCCAAGTCTTTCCAATCGCGACTAAAGGCAAAATCGCCTTGATGCGTTACCTGAATAGACCCGGTTGTTTTGAAGTCTACCACTTTAAAGCCGCGACGTTGGAACTGATGGATAAAACCTTCAGACACAGAGTTACCTAACCAGTTGGTCGCATCCATATTTTGTAAGTCAACGAACGAGGTAACGGCAATTGGCGTGCGCGCAGACACACTGGTGTTCGAAACCATTAAATCTTCCGTCATACTCTCTACAAAGAAGTCAAGAGTATGACGCGGGCTCTCCATAAGCATAAACTGCGAGCCTGGGTACGGTTCTTTACCGTTATATATTGGAGCATAGGCACAAGCAGTGAGAAACACCACAGGGACTAGCGATAGCCATTTTTTCATTCTCAAATCTCCGATACATTAAGGCTTAAAATGTCAGATCTTTTAGCTCTCTTCTAAAAGTGGAACATTCCTTGCTTTTCTAAGTTTGCAACTATTTAGAAAGGCAATGCCTAAATCAGCTAAGATTTAACTAGCAAGAAATGAACCAACTTGGTAACTAGATATGAAAAAATCGCTTCTTCTCTTCTTCTCCACACTTTACCTAAGCGTATTTGCTACCACGGCATCTGCGGCGTGGTTCGAAGTGACAGGGACTGCCACTGTTGTCTCTTCGGAAGAAGTCGCACGTATCCATGCCTTGGAGGATGCTCTGTTCAAAGCCGTTAGCTTCTCAGGTGCAGATATTGGTAGTATTGCGAATCTACGCCCACTATTAGAAAGCGATAGAAAAGAGTATCAGTTTACCAATAGCGAAGTGCGCTACATATTAGTTGATGAGCAAAAAACGCGCAGTGGCGTTATGTTTGTCAAAGCTCGCATTGATATTTACCCATCGGCAACGGGTTGCCACGTTAGCCAGTATAAGAAGACGTTTCTAGTCGGCAATATAGACATTGCTTCTCCTCAACAAGCGGTAATGGGGCAAATCTATAGCGTGGGTGATGACTTCGCTAATGTCATCAATCGTCAGTTAGATCAGCAATCTGCCAACTTCGTTTCTGTTGGCACCACAGATTTTGAAATTAACAAGCGTTACCCAGAGCGACTTAAAATGATCGCTGAAGACACTGGCGCTCAATACATCATTGGGGGTGTGATTACAGATTTAACTGCCACCATTGAAGCGGGTGGTTTACTCAGTGATGACGTGATTAACCGCCAGTTTGCTTTGGAGATGCAAGTATTTGACGGAAAGACAGGCAACGAAGTCTATAACCGTAATTATCGCGAAGTCGCACGTTGGCCGTTTGCTAAAACCAGTCAGGTCGACACTCGTAGTGCGCGCTTTTGGGCTTCGACCTATGGCGACATGATGCTGCGCGTAAGCCGCAATATTATGTTAGACCTAGAGTCAGAAGTCTCTTGTAAAATCACCTTGCCAGAAGTGGTGGCCAAATGGGATAACACCATCACAATCGATCTCGGGCGCATTCACGGCGTAATGGAAGGCGACAAACTGCAATTGTGGCATACAGGTTCATTCATCGACCAACGTGGATTACCACGAAACAAGGTCACTGAAACCGATATTACACTAACGGTATCTCGCGTATACGAAAACGAAGCGGAGCTTACTGTTGACCAAGCAGAGCTTTCAGGAAGCATTCAAATCGGCGATGTCATGCACAAGCTACTATAAAAAACCACTTCGGACTTAACTTATGATTTGAAATCAGTATCATAAGAATAAAGCTCCCGTGGCACAGCTGGATAGCGCGATCCCCTCCTAAGGGATAGGTCACAGGTTCGAATCCTGTCGGGAGCGCCATATAAATAAAGGCCTGAGAGCAATTTTTCTGTCAGGCCTTTTTGGTATTTTGATCTATGTGTAGCAAATATGTAGCAAATGATTGTACTTGAAGGAAGTCACCTTGCATGGATTTGGACATAAATGCGTTACTAAAAATCGAATATTAGCAACTCACTAATAACTTTTCACAAGGCAAACATTGCAAGTCAATACTCCTTCGTACAGTACGCACTTAGCGTGTTTATGTTTAATGGAACTGGTATCGCATTAAATTATGAGCTCTTGCACTTTAGCGAGAGTAAATCACGAAGTATCACGAAATGACTAAAAACTACTTTTTTCGTGAATTTGAATGTGGATTGTCTGTAGAACAGACTGCTCAACTTTGTTTAAAGAGTGTGAGGACAGTCAAGGAATGGACAAAGGCAGAATAATACCTCGAGAATACCCCCCATATGCGCATGTCAAAAGTTAAAGAACTCTCTGTCTCAAAAGAGTGGCAATGGGTTGAATTGCACGGTGACAAGCCATTGATTCTGGAGAAAAAAAGTGTCACCACAAGAAGTGGTTACTGGAATCGCTTTACGAGATACGAGAAATTCAATCCGAATTAGAGATAAATACAACAACTAAAATATGTAAGAACAATAAAAGTGATAAAATTGCGCGAAAATACATGCTAGGAAATTCAGAGGATTGAATGAACAAAATAACAATAATGAACAACACGGTTAAAACAACATTGTGGATGTCAAGAGGCTTAGCAACCATTTCATTTGGCTATTTCATAGCAAGCTATGGCTTAGGGGCGGATAAAAGTAGCAGCCATTGGATGGAGCTACTAAATTTTTCATTCGCTATTTCATTAATCTCGAATACATTCGTTTGGTTTGTCGCAATGATTTATGACAATGACGTTAGGCGCTTTAATGAACACTTTACTATGGGCTACATAAGGTGGATACCAAGTATTAGCGCATTAATAGGGTTAGTCTCTGTTTTGGCCTTACTTTATTACATGTCAACTTATGTGTTAGTCGCATTTTTCTTATTATGTATATTGATTCCATATTTGTACAAGCTTTCATCCGATTATGAACGACAACCATCTGTTCAAGATATTCGTTCTGCGCAAAGGAGGATGTGGGATTTAACGGAAGAAATAGAGGCATTAAGGTACAAAAGCGACCTGATTAATGCGGAGGCTGATTATGTTAAAGAACATGATGTGAAAGAAGCACTTACAAAGCGACAGCAAGCAATCGAAGACCACATCAATTTTCTAAAAAAGATTCGAACTGACACACTTGCAACAATAAACGTTAACTCGGCTAAGCTTAAGAAAAGCGAGTAATATTTGAACTTTCGCCCCGTATTACATCTCGGGGACTAACAGCCAATAGCATGGGAAGAGTCGATAATTTTTAGTATTGCAAAAAACCGTGAATAGGGTGTGAATGAGTAAAAAGTCTAGCCAATAATGGGGCACTTTTGAGTTACAAAGTGCCAACTATGAAGGTTCTAGACATTTCTAAGTCAAATTAACTACTAATTTGATATGGATAACTTAAGTTATTGCATAGTCACTTGATACATTGTCCAGTCTTACTGGTGCCAATCAGTACAACGAGCTCACTTAGGCTGCATTTAACGCCATAAAGGATTTAACAAATAATGACAGTTCTTTATCTGCCTCACTCTCTTTTCGCAGTTCAGCTAAAGCCGCTTCTCGCAATACCTGAGAGGATGTTCTGAAACAAGCGTCAATTGAGCTTTTAAATTCCTCAATTCTCAATTGCCTTTTTTCTAGTAAATCAGGTCTATTAAGTTGTAAATCAGAGATAGTTAAATCACCTCTTTCGCACCCATTTTTAGAAAACAAATAAGTCCCAAATGCAACCAAATAATTCTCAGGTTCTTCATCATATGGGTTAATATATGGTGTATCCTCATAATACTTATCAGACTTAGCATTGTTACACTTTGGACAAGCATAACCTAGGTTGCTCCAAGTAAATTCTAACTCTGGATATTTTCCTTCTGCTTTCGGTTTTATGTGCTCTACGTGTGCAAAGTCAATATGTGATATCTTACATTCGCAGTACATACACTTATCATTGCTTGCATTTTTAAGCGCTTCTTTATTAATAGGATGTTTATAATTATTGGAGGCCAACGCTTCAGGGTGAGGACATGCTGGTCGTGTTAATCTAATCATTGCTTACTCTCCAATAATTTCTCAATTGCTTGAGGGAGTAGCTTTTCAAGTCCTAACTCTGCTAAGTCTTGTCTCATTTGAGAAAATATTCTCGGATCTTCTGCACCAGAAGAATATTTTTCATTAATGAAGTTTAATTTATCTTCTACCCAAATAGGCATGGTAAAAGATACACCTAATATTTCATCTAATACTTCGATAGCATTCTTAGCTTGATTATTAAGGTCAAGCCTATGTGAATCAACTTTTCCATTCGAATTGTTTTTTAGTGCATAAATAGAAGACTCTTTTACAGAACCAACAACTAAAGGACTATGAGTAGAAACAATAAACCGAGCTTTTGGGAATGCGTTTACAAGA
The DNA here is from genome assembly GCF_028551255.1 of Vibrio tubiashii. Taxonomy (NCBI): domain Bacteria; kingdom Pseudomonadati; phylum Pseudomonadota; class Gammaproteobacteria; order Vibrionales; family Vibrionaceae; genus Vibrio; species Vibrio tubiashii. Next base: position 2,387,735 of record NZ_CP117029.1, read on the forward strand.
TCGGGTAAAATTCTTCTTTGCATTATAGGATGCAAATGGTTTTCAACTTCATCAATTAGTACTGTAAAATCGGATTTTTCACTTGTTGAAAACATATAAATTTGCCAAGCAATATCAATTAAAGCGCTTATCCCACCTGAAGCAGTCTCAAGTACAAATTCGTCGTCACCACCATTGCATACAAAAACGACTTCCATATTTCTAATTTCGATCTGCTCAAATCCGATATTTTGAGGAAGTATCTCTCGCAAAACCTGTTGGAACCCTTCAAAATTTTGAATTTGCTCCTGATCTGAAGGCATTATGGCTTGATTGGCGTTATGAACACCGTACCCTTGGATGACCCAGCCAATCAGAGTATTCTTCATAAAGAAACTACTAGATTGACTGTGGTTGCCGTTGTATCTCTGGATATTGCTTTGAGAAACCTCTTGAAAGGCACTTTGTTTATTTTTTTTCACTGTAGGAATACTTCCTACTTGCTGATACTTAAAAATTGACCTGTGTGAAGGAATATAAAAAGATTGAATGCCTTGCTGGTTTTGAATTGCTACATGATATTGAGCAGAATTTCCGTTGTTAGCTACTAAAGGGGAATTAATGTCATTAGAATAAATAATACTACCAATCGAGTTATTACTGCCTTTATCTTTACCTGAAAAAAAACGTGAGAAATATTTTATTACCCCAGTACTAGACTCAGCTTTAGGAGTGGCTAAAGAAACGCTATTCCAACCACTATGTCTCGCCAATATATTTAGAATAGTTGTTTTACCACTTCCATTTCCTCCCGTTAGAATAGTAACGCGATCATGAAAATCGATGTCTATGGTTTGAAATTGTTGCCATTCATTTAGGCTTATGTTTTTGAAGTACATGCTCTTCCTTCTTCATGCAGCATAACGCTTATCTACGGATCAAACCCGTACATTTAATTATGAGTTAAAATGCATATCAATTCGTTATAGTTCAAATTATCACCTAATACCCTAAAAAACAACAATGGCGATAATAGCATTGATATTTGTATGCCCCCCCCCCGAAGAAGACAAAACAAACTGTGGGACAATTTCATGTTACATGCCCTAGTGGTTCTGCTCTAGACAGAGATAAGTTAGCCGAAGCTTAGGCTTACAAATAGTGCTCTCAAGCATGTTTAAGCCTTTCAATTAATTGAATTATCGTATCTATCTCCTTATAATCCGGCATTTCCATCTAATCTACAGTTCATAATCTTAATGACAACATTACTCGCTCGACATCTTCATTTCATCATTGGCGACACATTGTGGACAGGTATGGATAACCAACCTGTGTATAGCCCTTGGAGAAAGTATATTAGTGAGCCTGATATCATAACGTTCTATGCAGGTGATGAATGTCCTATCGTACTAGAGAAAGCTCTTGCACTTGAGATTATTGATGACAATGTTTTTGACTATTTATGTAAACATCTAGATGAAGATGAAAGAGCAGCCTCTATAGCTTTTAGCTCTAGCGGCGAATTCCTTCCACAGATGTCAAATGATTGGGACTTCATAAAACTACCTTCTGATCTTGAAGGCGAAGTTTTGCACGCTGGGACTGGTGGAAAACCTGCTGCCGAATTTTATGTAAATAGTTGGGGAATACCTTTTGCAAATGAATCTACGAGAGTTGAAGCATCTATGACTGCTGCATTCGGAGCAGATCAATGTTCTGGTGGCCCATTGTCATTAAAAACTTGGGGAGATGAGTCCTCAAAAATTGACAATCTAGAACCAGTCTGTGTAAGATATAAACAGCGAATAGAGCAAGAGATTAAAGAATATATTCAATTTGCCAATGAGCAGGAAGAAGATATGAATAAGCAAGAATCTAAAGGCAAAGCGGCCTTAAAATCAGTACGTAAAACATCTCTCGGCGTCAATGGCTCTAAGTTTAACTCTCAGGCTGCATTAGCAAGAGCTGCCGCCAGAAAAGCTTACAGAGCAGAAATGGCAGCCCAATAATCAATCCTCTAAACACCCAAGCAGTTGCTTGGGTGTTTTGTTTAGACTCTATAAACAAACGCTTCTCGAGCATCGCTTTTAGATAACCTCTACTATACCAATGACACAGATTACAGTTATCAGCTATCAATCCAAGCAAAAGCGACTGAAATAATTCAATTCTCAATATGAGAGCGTCATACCTGTTGAGATCACTCGACAATAACTGGTTCTGGGTCATTAATTTTTAGCTTTGAGTTACTGTTGATGAATTGTGTGAAAAACAAATCCGCAGCCATGATAACCCCGTACATAGAGTTTATTAACTCTTCAAATTTCTCTTCAGAAATTGACTCCGTCTTATGTGGGTTATGGATAAGGAAGTGTCGAATTTCAAAAAGCTCTTGTAGATTATCCACATCATGTTTGTATAGCTGGTGAGCGTCTTTATCGTCGCTTTCACTCATTTTCCACTTTAGCTTTAATAGTTTCGCGATGAATCTATCATCAATTAAGATACTGAATACCTTATTAATATTTTCAGTGCTCTGGAAACTGTGAGAGGTTGCGATCAACTCTAGAGGGTGTATTTTATTTTCGTAAATGGAGATTACTTCATCAATTTTGTAACTTTTGTCGTGAAGCTTTCTTAATTTCGAGTTAAATACCTCTCGGTCACACATTCTAAATATGGCATCAATCATGTCTCTAAAGTAAACCTCTACAGCAGTTACCATATTTATAATCTGATTGTTTTTGAGCGTGTTCATAGTATTGACAGATAGATCCAACGTTGCAATCTCTTCCATCGCATTTGTAGTTGCCTGTGATATATCCATAAATGTAGCGAAAGGCCTTGGATTCCTACTGTTTCTAGCATTTCTATTTTTGTTTATCTTATTGATATCCATTAGTTAGTCACATAGCTTTTGATTGTCGGTATACATTACTAGTATAAGAAAAACTAAGTCAAATTAGCCCTAATGATTTGAGTTTTAAGATGTGTGAAATACGTAATGGGGCAAAGATAAGCCAACTGAGATCCTACTGACTCGAAGTTGGATAGGAGATAGTTTAGTGCTTAGTTGAGCTTAGTCACCTTTCCTTTAGCTAAGCTTTCTTGTTGCTCAATGAATTTAAAAAAATTGCTTTCACTAATGAATGGATTTCCGTTATTGCCAAGTTTATCTCTGTTCTCAAACAGATAGTTTTTGTGTGGATGATTGGAAAGGTTCACGCTAACAATTGGTGGCTGAAGCGCGATTTTTCTTATCTTACCCATACTGTTCAAAAACATTCCAATCATCTCTGGTTTTTTACCACTGTAGCTATGACCACCAACAATGAAGGCTCTATATTCTTTGTCGCTATCCTCGACAGTGAAATCCAATGAGTAGTCGCCAAGAGTATGACCAGGAGTAAGGTAAAACTTGAATTCTTTACCGCCAAATTCCATTGAGACATCGTCTTTGATAACAATATCTAGCTTGGGGGGTATGAACTTGTTTTGTTCCTTTACTCCCTTCGATTGTTGTAGAGACAGTTCGTGAGCACTCTTTGTCATTACAACCTTCGCATCATACATTTCTTGTAAATACTGGGCTCCACCAACGTGATCTGAGTGACCATGAGTCACTAGAACATGCGTGACTCCCCTATCTTCAAGTCCTAGCTTTCTAAGGTTTATAGGAATCCACTTAGAATAAGGGAAGTCAAGAGAATCAATTATCACTAACCCGTCATTGGTTTCTACCGCGTAAGAAGAAACCCATTTATCACCAACGTAATACAAATTATCGAACATCTTGAATGGTTCTATATAACCATTTTTATCGGTCATTTCTGGCGCTTGTTCGCCCGCCAATACAAACCCAGAACAAGACATAAGAAGACCTAGTAGAAACCTTTTCATTGAGTTACCGTTTATTGCTTATGCGAAATATAAGTGCGCTCGTGGTGCGTGGTATAGGTTTTTCACATTGGGATAGTTGCTACCAATACGATTAGGATAACCATCACGAACATAGTGACAGCTTATAGTGAGATAGCTAGAGCTAAGGCTATACAGGCAAAAAAGCTCCAACACCACAAAGAGTTAAGGAACATGATTACTTTAAATTTCGTCGAGTCAGTCTTGACTCTATGTTTTATAAAAGGGTAAGCAATACAATAACGATGGTATCTCCCACCAACGGATACAAGTGACTTACTTAACCAGCTGGATTCTAGTTTACGGGGTTCTAATGATAGCTGTTCATCCATGAACTTCATTCTCTCTGAATCACCAAGTATTGTCCTAGCCGAAATAAACACAAAAGGTAGAGTCCAGATAATCACATACCCCCAGAGAACCACTGCAATTATTTTTAATGCTAAATCTAATGAACCCAAATCAGCTACTCCTGCCCAATAAATGAATCATATACTTCTTCAGAAAACTCATACATAACATCAGCTAAAGCTTTACTACCCGCAGATCCAGCAAAGCCACCTGCAGCACCACCAACTACCGCTCCCCCAATAGCTGCAACCGCGAGAACAGGAGCCGAAGTAACTCCAACAACACCTAGAATAAGAACTGTACCTGCTGCAGCTAGTTCACCGCCAACCCAACCACCGAGCCAACCGCCACCGAAACCAACAATCTCTCTTGAAACCGTTTTTCCACATTCGCCTTGTCCATCTATAGAACAAGCATCAATAACATTTTTAGCGCCGCTTGCAGCGCCTAGAGCTAAACCGACATACCCAACACCTTTCGCACTAGAGACGCCTTTTGCAACGTTCGCTATGCGTTTACCTAAGTTTGGTACGACACCTTTAGCAATAATATGCTCAGCATTATGGACAACAGACTTTGTTGATAAATTCAGTGCCCTACGTATTTGAGATTGAGGTGGTAACTGAACCGTTCGTTTGGAAAGACTAGCAAAAGAACCGTCAAGCTTCTTAAATAGAGTTGCACGTTGAGATGTAAACTCTCCGTAATTTACCCCACCAGTTCTACTCGCCATAGCAACTTGGGCTACATATAAATCGTTAATTTCCTGCAAGACGTTATTAATGTTGGTAAGGTGTTGTCCTACACCTGTCGCTACAGCACCTACACCAACAGAGCTATATGCATAATAGTCACTAGGAAGCCCATCCGCTTTGAAACGCTCTAGTGCATTTGAAACATAGTAATCCAAGACCTCGAAATGTCTATTTACAGTTGTAAGCTCTTCATCGTTGAGAGCATTTAAGCTTTTACTTGCTGCACTAGCCTCTTCTATTAGCGCATATAACTGCTTTTGCTCATTCGCATCTGTCGGCTCTACTGTAGGGAGAACAACTATCTCACCTTGGCGTACTGGATTATTTAGGTGAGCATTAGCCTTTTTAACCAATTGTTTTTGTTCTGGCGTCGTTTCAGAAGTAAATAAACTTTCCCAAAGCTCACCTTGGGATTGGGTAGCCTCGCACTGCATCCAACCTAACGCAAATGCGACAGCTTTTTCCTGTTCCGTATTGTTAGCTTGAATTTGATTCCAGTTATTTTCACTCGCAGCGTGATTCTCTCTTCGCTGCTGGTCTAAACGTTCTTTAGTGCTTAGTTTTGGTTTTACTTCTTCTTTAGGGGCAAGTTCACGAGGGCCGAAACCCATAGGTGTTCCTATATCACGATATAAGTCTGTATTCTTTAATTTCTTGCCAAAGAATTCTTCTTCTAACGACATGATTTTAATACCAGTTCAACTAACGTTTTGGCGTAGCATACACTACTAATATTCAGGGTAAAAACTTGCTCAGACAGGCAGTTTTTCTCACCTAAAATCCCTGTAAACCTCCTCCACTTCCCCCACCTCAATAGCCGCCAAGTGGGGTAAGTGGATTGGAGTTCAAACCTTCATAAAGACTCCAAAGGAGTCACGGTGGGAAAACAATATCTATTCGTTCCATTGAGTAATTTCCTTTCTAATTTTCCTTCCTTACTTAACAGGGATAACGCTTTACCCACTGCATTACCTCTAGAGACATTTATGCCTATAAACTCGCAGATCTGTTTGGTCGTCATCCACTCTCGCGCTTTGTCTTCACAAGCGTTGATATGTTCTGAAAGCATGTTGTACCAAACACCCTTATCAACATACTTTTCGGATTCTTCTGCAATAAGCCTTTGTTCATCTCTAGTCAACGTCCAAGCATAGCCTTCGTTTAAAAGTAGATGCTTTACCTCAAGCCAAAACTGCTTCAACCGTTCGGGATTGATTAGCACCAACTCTCCAGAGCGAGAAAAGCGCCACCCTAAAACTTCATTGAGTAATGACATGTCTATCTCTTTCACTAACTCAATCACCGCATATCTTGAGTTTCCCGTTTCATCTTTAAGGAAGTCGGTACCATTTACGGTGGCGATTAAGTTCGTCTGTCTGGGCTTCTTAATATCCGTTCTCGCATACGGTGGTCTTATCGTGTCGCATGAGCGCGTAATAAAAGCCTTCAACGCTCCCTGACAGTTTCGCGTCGAACGCTCTAACTCTCCGAGTTCAACAATCCATGACCGAATTACCGAAAGAACGTTATCTTTATTGTCAGGGTTAAGCTCCGAGCCTTCTAAAAAGGCACCATGCATCACAGTAGCAAGACGCTCTACAAACGCTGTTTTTCGAAACGACTGTTCCCCTTGTAGAACTGGCACTAACTTCGACTTAAAGTTAGGGACGTATAGAGATGCAACGCATCCAACTAACCATCGTTTTATAACAACTGAAGCAAGTCCGTTGTTTTTGGCTCTCAAACAACTGATAACTTTGTCTACTCGCTTTTTTCCATCCCATGAGTCATTCAACCATTCCTCTATAGGGTGGTAACTATTTTCCAGTGCCACTGCTGCAAAGTGGTCATCAATTGAGGCTCTAGGTAGAGAGTGAATCGAGGCTAGGGATATCAATTCACTTCTGATGACTTCAGGAGTGCCTATGCACTCCTGACCACTATAGATATCCTGCTCCAATGTCATTTTGTTGTGTTTTGCTTCGTATCCCGCATATTCGAGTAACGCCTTCAGGTTGCTGGCTGTATTGAGTACGATTAGCTTTCCTGAATCCGTATACTTCACATGGGGAAATTGAAGTGTTTCCCCATCATTAGACATTGCTCAGCTCCCCCTGAAGAACATGCTCCAGTTTAGAATGGTTATCTAACCAGCTGTCTAGATCCTCTTTTAGATAGCGGACGGAACGGCCAATCTTGATAAATGGTGGTGCTGCAGTTCGATTGCCTCTCAGTCCTTCCATTCTCGCCTGTCTAAGAAAAGAACGACTCATTCCAATGTATTCTGCGGTTTCCTGCTCTGTATATGCTCGTTTGTTTAAGTAGACTGACATAACACTCATCTCCTTCGTTGTTCGTGACGGAACAATAAGAAAATGGATTATCTTCACGTGCATAAAACCGTGCATTTAGCCGTGCATGTTTTTCCTAACCTCACTCAAAATGTTTTGAAAACGTCGGTAGGACAGCCCTTCTTCTCCAGAACTTTTGTATATCAACCTTTCATCACTGATCTCATCTACAACCATATCAATATCGAATTCATAGACTTCTGTCCGAATATCCTGACGAATGCGATTCCAGACTTCTCTAGACTGAGCATCTGGATACTTCTCTAAAACTCGTTTCTGAATTTCTTTTATAGGATGTGTCTCTACCGATTGGTTAAACTCGGTTAGGTTTAGGTTGTCGTTTCGGTTAGCTAACCGCATAGAATCTGGAGATTGATAACTTCCTACAGCGCCAGTATTCACTTGGTTTGCTTCGGTTACTGTAACCGAATCTAAATGGTTACCTAAATCGAAATGCTGATAGAGAGCTTGACGGCTTAACCTAATAGACTCTGTTTTTAAACTAATAGGTTGCAGCATTAAATTACGAGTACTCTTAGAAAAAGCACTGATCCCTGAGTCAAAGATCTTCAGCGCTGCCGCAAAGCCCACTTCATTTGGCTTTTCATCCAATCTACACCCCATTTCTTTCTCAAAGGAATGCTTGAGGCTCGATTGTTCAGGAATCCCGAGTACTACACGTGAAACAATGTATTCAAGGCCTTCAAGCTCATCTAAGGAAGTAGCAATACGATTAAAACAACCCTCTGCACATTTGGGAAAAACATCACTAACTAATCTGTGTTTTGAACAACTCAAAAATTTAACGACTTCCAACGTTGTCAGCTTCAAGCTGCCGTCATTGATTAAAGAGAGAGACTGCTTATTGGTAAGTTTTACAATTCCTCTAAAATCAAAAATCGCTAGTAACGTGTTGTCGCTAGAAACTCCACCTGCACCCTGTAAATTTACTAGTGCGTTCAAGCAGAATCTGTCGTACTCAATCGCATCCATCACTTGCTCACGACTGACCGGAGTTATTTTTTCTAGCTCGGATAACCTTATAAACTCGCGCTTATCTTCCATGATTGATTCCAACATAATCAATTAGCCTATAAGACTAACGGCTGCGGCTTTGTGCTCCGGTGCTAAGTGGGCATACCTCAAGGTCATTTTCAGATCAGAGTGTCCCAATAGCTCACGTACCGTGTTTAAATCCACTCCAACCATGACTAATTTGCTAGCGAAGTGGTGACGGAGATCATGAAATCGAAAGTCGGTTATTTTTGCTTCCCGAAGAACCCTTAACCATGGCTTTTTAATATCTTTGATAGGAACATCAGACCTAGATGCAAACACATATTCGCGCTTCTTATTTTGAAGCTGCCAAGACTCCAAAACTTCTAAGACGGTATCATTGAGAGGGATATTGCGACTTTTTTTAGCTTTTGCGTTCTGGGCTCTCACGGAAAGATATTGCTGCTCAAAATCAACATCGTCCCACTTCAAAGCCAGTAATTCTCCTCTGCGTAAACCGGTGTTTATTGCCGTGATTACAAGGGGCTCTAGGTAATCGACAAATCTAACGTTATCAAAAGTTGGGTAAAGGTGTTGATTTCTCTCTTGTCGGTGTCGATTTCCAGAACGTCTCTGAGCTCTAATTTGCTCGTCTCTATTTCTAAGAGCTCGCATTAGTGTTCGTTCCTCCGTCTCTGACAAATACCGAACACGTGTGTTTTCTTCTCTTACTAACTTAACTTTGTTCAAGTTATGAGATTCAATCCACTCCCATTCAACAGCACGGTTGAACGCGGCTTTTAATCGATTAACGGCGTAGCTGATAGTGGCGGGAGAGCGACCAAGTTTACGCCGCTCCGTTACCCATTTCTGTATGTCCCAAGCATTAACCTCAGCCAGCGGTTTCTTGAGGATTGATTTGAAACTAGACGTGATAACTCGATAAGCATGGCGAGATGTTTTGGGGTTTAAAGATTCAAGATAGGGCAAATACGTTTCTTCAAGGTAAGCCCCAAGTGTTAGTTTAATTGTCTTTGCGGTTTTCAGCTCTCGCTTGTCGATATGAACATCAACACCACTAGCCACAAGCCCAGCAACTTCTTTTGCCTTGTCTCTTGCTTGATTCGGCGAGAGTACAGAACCAGAGCCAATAAAGTAGTTTCGTTGTTTACCATCGACACGGTAGTAGAAGTAATACTTCACTTTCCCCTGCAATGAGATGCGTGCATGAAAACCGTGAATTTCGGTATCATTAATTCTCCTATCCTCGATACGAAGACTCTTAATCGTTGAAACTGTTATCTTCTTCGTGATTGGCATTACGCGATTTCCATGTAGCAAATATGTAGCAGATGAAGCGTAGTTCCATCGACAAAGATGAACAATGAAGAACAAGATTATTAAAGTTAATTTATATATTTCAATGTGTTATAGCTCACCCTTGTACATCGCTGTTTATACATAAACAATTGAAAAATATACTCCTAAGGGATAGGTCACAGGTTCGAATCCTGTCGGGAGCGCCAGATATTATAAGGGGCTAAATAATCATTATTTAGCCCCTTTTGCATTTTGTCAGGTTCGGCAACAGCTATTTTGTAGCTCAGATGATACAAAAAGGCGGCCATTAAAAATCAAACCTTCTACATTTGTGGACATTCAACTAAAATAGCTATTAATAAAACTATTTATAAAAAATGAATGACCAAAAGTAACTTGACCACTAACACTGGTCACCGCTTTATTTCAAAAGCCAAGACAGCATTTAAGATTCATATCCACACTCCTGATGACAAAGTTCTTCATCGCTCAGTGGGATACGTACGTATTGGTGAGAAAAAAGGGTTAAAGAAAGCGATCAAACTTCGCAACGAACTTGGTTCAGAAATGTGGGGCAAGTTTTGGCGTAAGTTACTCAAAGACCCTTATTTGATGACTCGTCTGCCACATTCGCTAGAGCCTAAGATCATCTTTAAACCTAGACCAACGAAAGATAACCCAACTGCCAAAGACGAATGCTACATCGCTGCTTGGCGTAATTATGATGAGAATGGCAAACTGATCTATAAGAGTGTGGTGTGTTCAATCAAAAAACATGGTCGATTAGCCGCCTACTCGAAAACGAAAAAAGCCTTATTGGCAGCTAACAAAGAGAATCTAGAAATCCTAGAGTTTATGGGTCGATTAAACAGTATCGATTTGAAGTGATACCCGAGTGGATTGAAACAAAAGCCTTGGCACAACGCCAAGGCTTTTTGGATCTTATAGAGGTTACTCTGCTTCGTATTCAAACGCAGGGACAATGATTTCAACACGTCGGTTTTGTGCGCGACCTTCAACGGTGTCATTTGAAGCGATTGGGTTGTTCTCACCTTCACCTTTCGCCGTAATACGTGAACTGTCGATTCCTTCTTCTAGCAATGCATTCTCAATCGATTTAGCACGCTTTTCAGACAGTTTTTGGTTGTATGCAGCCGCACCACTTGAATCTGTGTAACCGGTGATTTCAACATTTGATTGAGGGTACTGCTTCATAAACTGCACTAATTCCTCTAGCATCGGTAAGCTTTCAGGCTTTAGTTCGGCACTATTTAAAGCAAACGCACCAGAGTCAACCACCTTAGTTTCAAAAGTCTTCAGAACTGGCGTGACAACCACTGTCTCTTCAACAACAACTTCTTCAACTACTTTCTCTTCTGCCACATACGGTTCAGAAACAGGCTGCTCACTAGCACCAAACTTATAAACAAACCCTAGCGTCGCTGAGTTCACTGCCGCACGTACATAATCGTTGTTTACGTCAGTTAAGCGCTGATACTCAAGACGAACTGTCACGTTTTTGTGCGAGTCTAGCTCAAAACCAACCGCACCAAGAAATGAGTTGTCATTCTTGTTGCCGTAATCGACACGTGCGCCACCGAACTTGCCGTAAAGAGAAATATCTTCAGTCAAAGACAGGTTGAGCTTAGGTGCTATAGTGAAGGCTTTTACTTTCTCATCAGCTAAACCGTCTGCTGTAAATTCACCTAGATAGTCATAGCCCGCTTCTAGCGATAGGAAATCCATGAACTGGTAACCCGCTAAAACACCTACTGTCATTGAATCATCATCACAATTGGCAGTAATTGAAGTACAAGCGTCATCCAACCATGACTTACCGACTTTACCACCTAAATAGAAATCTGCGTTTGCATTCATTGATGCCAGTGCAAGCGTACTTGAAATTACCACTGCTAACTTTTTCATGAGTCCTTCCCCATTTTTCATTATGTTTATGCCAATCAAACTACTTTAGACCAACTGCTCTAGTTTAGTCATAGAACTAGACGATAGCATTACTATTGCATATGCCAAGCAAAATAAATTGCAAGCCAGATTACCTGCGTCATTATAATTGGCTTAACCGTCTTACAAATAAGACATCACTACAACCAGTAACAGATATTGGGTCATCTCTCAGGCAACAAAAAAACCGCAGCAATTTGCTGCGGTTTTGGTTTCGATTCAGGCGAGCTTGCTATGCGTTAGCTTCGCGCTCAGCAACAAACTCTAGTGCCATCTTGATGCGAGCAATAACGCGCTCTTTGCCTACGAGTTCCATTACTGCGTCAACTGATGGAGATTGACCACCGCCAGTTACCGCAACACGCAGTGGCATACCGATTTTGCCCATGCCGATCTCTAGTTCTTCACAAACCGCTGCGATCACGCCTTGTTTGATGTTGTCCGTTGTCCACTCTTCTAGCGCTTCAACTTTTTCTAATGCTAGTGCTAGAGGCTCTTTAGCAACGCCACGAAGGTGCTTCTTCGCTGCACCCGCTTCAAACTCAGAGAAATCTTCGTAGAAGTAACGGATTTGCTCAGCTAGCTCCACAAGCGTATTACAACGCTCGCCAACTAAAGTGATCACTTCCGTGATTGCTGGGCCGTTTTCAACGTTTAGTTTTTGGTTATCTAGGTGCCATTGCAGATGCTCAGCTACGTATTCAGGAGCTGAAGTCTTGATGTAATGGTTGTTCAACCAAAGTAGCTTTTCAGTATTGAAGGCAGATGCTGACTTCGAAATCGCGCTCAAGCTAAATAGATCAATCATCTCTTGCTCTGAGAAGATCTCTTGGTCACCGTGAGACCAACCTAGACGTACTAGGTAGTTGTTCAGTGCATTCGGGAGGTAACCTTCATCACGGTACTGCATCACAGAGACCGCACCATGGCGCTTAGACAGCTTGGCACCATCATCACCAAGAATCATCGCACAGTGTGCAAATGTTGGTACAGGTGCACCTAGCGCTTCATAAATGTTGATTTGACGAGGCGTGTTGTTGATGTGATCTTCACCGCGAACAACATGAGTAATACCCATATCCCAGTCATCCACCACAACAACAAAGTTGTATGTTGGCGCACCATCAGTACGACGAATAATCAGATCATCTAACTGGCTGTTTGCGATTTCAATACGGCCACGGATTTGATCTTCAAATACCACGCTGCCTTCTTTTGGGTTACGGAAACGGATAACAAACGCGTCACCCTCTTTCGCTTCTGCGTTTGCAGCAACGATTTTCGGATGGTTTGCATCGTAGCGAGGCATCTCTTTCGCCGCTTCTTGCTCAGCACGGATCTCATCTAATAGCTCTTTAGATGCGTAACACTTGTATGCTTTGTCTTCAGCTAGCAGCTTATCAACCATTTCGTTGTAACGGTCAAAACGCTTAGATTGGAAGTAAGGACCTTCATTCCACTCTAAACCCATCCATTGCATACCTTCTAGGATCGCATCTACCGCTTCCTGAGAGTTACGTTCTAGGTCCGTATCTTCGATACGTAGAACAAATTCACCACCTTGGTTTTTAGCGTAAAGCCAAGAATAAAGTGCAGTACGAGCACCACCAACGTGTAGGTAGCCTGTTGGGCTAGGAGCAAAACGAGTTTTAACCGTCATGTAAAATACCTTGATTGTCTAAATGACCGCACCACTCTATTCAAATGAGGATGGTGCCAAAATTGCGCGTTATTTTAGCACCGATATGCAAATCTACAATCCATCTACAGCATGTTTTGTTTATTCATTGATGTGTTTGACTGCCCAAGAGATAAACTCTTGACGCTGAGTCGGCGTCATAGACAAGAAGTCGCTTTTAATTGAACTGCTTGAAGTCGAGATAGCTGTCTTCATCTCTGCTTGAGCACCTGTGCTCTTGATTTTCTCAGTGTGGCTTGCGTGAGGTGCTACAGCATCTGTGTGGGAGATAGAGGCAATGCCCCCAACTTGGTTATACTCAGCCACTGCCGCTTCATAATCATTGAACTGAGAAAAGCCTTTAATGTGTAGCAGATCAACCTGATAATCAACAGCCTTACCCTGAGCATCCAATAGTGAGAAATCCAATGCTTTACGGAACGTTTTTGCTTGGTCAACATGACGAAAAACCGGATAGCTAAGGGTGACCGGAGCAGACGCGGCATCAAATTTAATTACGACTGACGGAAACACCAGTTTGTTTCGACGACCATCTTCAACAACCAGTTGGTCAAGGGCGAACAAGAGCTGGTTTTGACCCTCTTGCAAATTAATCACTTGAGCGCTTTTATAATCGTTACGAGTCAGCTCTTTTCCATTTAGCACTAACGGCTCAATCTCGTTAATAATAGTCAGCTCAGCCGCTCCCACTGGCAGTGCCATCGCAGCGAATAAAAGTGCGCTTGTTAGTTTTTTCATAGATTCCTCGACGTCAAAGCGAATAGTAAACAACGAAGGGCGGCATAAAGCCGCCCATATAATTTTAATTAATAGTTAGAACCAGTATTCGATACCGACAGACGCTTCATCAAAGCTGTCTGACTTCCAACGGCCTTGGTAACCTTCACCAGTAGTACCAGTGTTTTCTAGGTCATTCATTGCGTAACGAGCGTACACAACCGCGTTAGTATCAACCGAGTACATTAACTGCATCGAAGTCACGTTGTCTTTAGTGCCTTCAATGTCTTTACCGTCCACTTCTAGGCCAAGGTTTTCAGCGCGAGCGATCTTCGCTTGCCACTTGTTACCTTCACCAAAGTTGTAGGTTAGACCCACTGAGTAAGAGTGCTCTGTCTCATCGCTGCCTTTGGTATCTTGCGCTTCAGCAATACGGTAGTAAGCAAAGTAGCCTAAGCCGTTAGAGAAACCACCTTGAGAGCCCAATAGGTAAGTTTGGTTATCCCAGTACTTTTCGTTCTTGCCTTCCATTGTGTCGTAGTTCATTTCGTACGCTAAGTCGAACTGAACCCAACCCCAGTCACCGTTGAACTGCTGGTGAGCAGCCATACCGTGCCAGTAGTTGCTACCCGCTTTTGTGCTACTTGTACCGCCCGCCCGATCTTGACCAGCACCTGCTGCGATATCCATGGTGAAGCCTTTCCACAACTCATTGGTATCCCAGCGAATGGTGTCGGATTGACGGTCATTAAAGTTGTTACCGCCAATATTGCCACCCCAGTCCCAAACGTTACCCATACCTGGGTTGGTCGCTGGCCAGTCAATCAATTCGTAAATTGGCGTTAGTACGCGGCCTAGGCGAACTTTACCAATCGTGTCATGTTCAAAACCAACAAAGGTATCACGACGACCTAGATAGCCATTACCACCATCTTCACCTGCAAATGACTCATCAACGTAGCCTGACTCGATTTGCCACAAGAATGTCCAGTTATCCCAGCTATCGAACTTCGCTGTACCACGCCAACCAAGGCGAGATTCGTTGTTGAACTGAACACCATCGTTCTGTGGTGAGTTGTCGTAATCACGGTTTGCTACCTGCATAGCAATCAAACCATAGATACCTTGCTCATATTTAGCTTCTGCGGGATTCAGGTTCGTATCTGCGGCGGCCATGCCAGAGAAACCTAATACAACGGTAGAAACCGCTGCGCCAAGAAGTGTCTTTTTGAACATAGACATAGTATTAACCCCTAGTAATTATTCATTTTGGTCGTTTTTCTTAGTACCCCTCTCCCACTTATCAATTGGTGTTCGAGGGGAACTATTTATGGACAGGGGCATGGTGACAAACTTTTTTCGCTGCAAAAAACGAGGCGAAAAATAATCTGACTACGTTCAAATCAAAAAAAACACAAACAAGATAAAACATTTAAAAACAGCAAGTTAAAATCACAAATCAATAAACAAAAACGTCAAAACACTCAGTTACAATCAAATCAACCAGTTAACTAAGGGAAATTTTCGGCGCAGATCACCGTAAATTTTTATTCCTTTATAGGTATTAACAAGTTTCCCAGTAAAAGTTTGAAATCTCTCGCAATCATCTGAGCTAACAATTTTCAAATAATTCTAATTTTGACGTTTTGGTTTAAAGGCTTGACCTTACCCTTGAGGTAAGGTTTAGGCTAAGTAACAGTTCCATTTTTCGAGGTGTTGATATGTCTAAGTTTGATATTCCATTGTCAGGATTAAACTGTATGGGATGCGCACGTAATGTAGAGCGAGCCCTTACCGCAGAACACCAAGTACAGATTCACCAGCTGTCCCCAACCTTTATCTCGTTGGATACCGACAGTTCATTCTCATCAATCGCGAAAGTGGTGGAGAAACTCGGCTATTCAGCAGGCAATCAGCATCATTTTTTCTTAACTGGACTAAATTGTGGTAAATGCGTCGCCAAACTTGAGCAAGCATTGGCACAAGATCCGCTCAATGGCACATTCGCAGTTTCGAAAACAGAATTAGCCATTACTACCCTACGAACAGCTGACGAAGTTACACAGTTAGTTGCATCACTTGGCTATCAAGCTAACCAAGAGACAATTGAACTTGATGAAATTGAAACTTCTACCACTGAGGCAGATATCCCTGTCAGCCCTATAGAAGAAGTATCGGCTCACTCCTTCCATCTACTTATATCCGGCATGACCTGTGCGAGCTGTGTCTCATCCGTGGAGAAGGCTCTGATTTCTGTTAAAGGCGTTCAAAAAGCTCAGGTCAATTTAGCAGAGCAAAGCGCGTTAGTTTTTAGTACAGAACCAAAAGAGCAGATTGAAGCCGAGCTTGTTACCACTGTCAAAGAAGCAGGTTATCAAGCTCAAATCATTGATGACCCAGCAACGCAGCAACAAAAACAGATTGAGCAACAAGAGCAGGCGCAAACACAGCATAGAAAAAGTGCGTTAGCAGGTATTGTTGTCGGTGCTCCACTGATGCTCTGGGGAGTGTTTGGCGGCAACATGATGATTCGCAACAGCCAAGACCAACTGGCTTGGGGAGTCATTGGTGTTATCTGCTTTTGGCTATTAGCAACCGCAGGGCGAAGCTTTTTTACTAATGCATGGCAAGCGCTTACTCACAAACGAGCGACGATGGATACCTTAGTCGCGCTTGGTACAGGCGCAGCTTGGTTGTTTTCCATGTTAGTAGTCACTATCCCAGAATGGTTTCCACTTTCTTCAAGACACGTTTACTTTGAGGCGAGCGCGATGATCGTCGGATTAATCTCACTCGGTCACTATATAGAGGCTAAAGCGAAAGCTAAAACGACCCGCTCGCTACAAGCCTTAGTGAATCTTCAACCACAGAACGCCACTCTAGTCACTGGGGATGGTGAACGTGAGATTCCGCTTGAGCAAGTCACCTTAGGCATGAAACTAAGAGTCAAACCCGGTGAGAAGGTGCCCGTAGATGGTGTGGTCGAGAGTGGCGAGTCTTATCTGGATGAATCTATGCTCACCGGCGAGCCAGTTCCAGTATACAAAGCATTAGGTGAGACAGTTTCAGCAGGCACCATCAATCAAGATGGCAGCTTAGTGATAACCGCTTCAGGCATCGGTAGCGATACCATGCTGTCGAGAATCATCACTATGGTTCGAGAAGCTCAAAGCAGTAAACCTGCAATTGCCAAGCTCGCCGATCAAATTTCATCGATATTCGTACCGGTTGTGGTTGCCATCGCGATTGTTTCTGCACTTGTATGGTTTATGTTTGGTCCAGAGCCAAAAGCCAGTTATATGTTAGTAGTGACTACCACAGTGCTAATCATCGCTTGCCCTTGTGCGCTAGGGCTAGCAACACCATTGTCAGTTACAGTTGGAATAGGTAAAGCTGCTGAGATGGGTATTTTAATCAAAGATGCCGATGTCCTTCAGTTCGCAAGCAAAATAGATACGGTTGTATTTGATAAGACCGGAACCTTGACCAAAGGGAAGCCGCAAGTTCAAGCCGTTCATTCAGTCTCCAATGACGTTGACCGCCTACTTGCCTTGGCCGCTTCAGTTGAAAAACAATCAGAGCATCCTCTGGCTAAAGCCATTGTTAATCAAGCCAACGAGAAGCAACTCACTCTCGTTGATGTAGAGAACTTTGAGAGTCGCCGTGGGCAAGGTGTTTTTGCCCAGTATCAACACGAAGAGATTGCGATTGTCTCACTCAACTATGCTCAGGCGCAGTCGTGGGAAATGTCCTCTATAGAGGCAGAAATTCGTCATTACTTAGATAACGCTTGGACTCCGGTGGTTATCTCGGTGAACGCTGAAGTCGTTGGTACTATCGCTATTGCCGATCCGATTAAGGAAGACGCAAAGCAAGCGGTCTCCATGCTAAAAGCAATGGGTATTACACCTGTC
This sequence comes from Vibrio tubiashii, assembly GCF_028551255.1. NCBI lineage: Bacteria > Pseudomonadati > Pseudomonadota > Gammaproteobacteria > Vibrionales > Vibrionaceae > Vibrio > Vibrio tubiashii. Next base: position 2,405,703 of record NZ_CP117029.1, read on the forward strand.
ATGCTCACAGGAGACAACCAATCCGTCGCACAAGCCATCGCGACTCAATTAGGTATTGAACGCGTCATCGCTCAGGTGCTGCCAGATCAGAAAGCGAGCCATATTGAACAACTTCAGAGTGAAGGTCGTACGGTTGCCATGATTGGTGATGGCGTCAACGATGCACCCGCTCTCGCTTTAGCTAATATCGGTATCGCAATGGGCAGCGGCAGCGACGTCGCGATTGAAAGCGCACAAATTACCTTGATCAACTCATCGCCAGTCTCTGTTATCAAGGCCATTGAGTTGTCGAAAGCAACACTGCGTAACATGAAACAAAACCTATTTGGCGCATTCATCTACAATTCACTAGGTATCCCACTTGCCGCCGGGGTACTTTATCCAGCTTTCGGCTTTTTGCTCAGCCCTGTTATCGCAGGTGCAGCAATGGCCCTATCATCAATAACGGTGGTGAGTAACGCCAACCGTCTAAGACTATTTAACACTTCCGAGAGGTCACTATGAATAGAAAAGCTCTAAGTTTGGCTACCCTTGCACTTTTGTCTGGTCAAGCGTTAGCTGCTGATGTCATCAACCATAAATCACCTTATTGTGGTTGCTGTACGGAGTGGACCAAACACATGCAAGATGCTGGGTTTAATGTCGATGAAAAACTGCATGAAAACATGAACCCTATAAAACAGAAACTCGGAATTACACCAGAGCTTGCTTCGTGTCATACAGCTGAGATCAATGGCTATGTATTTGAAGGGCATATCCCGGCCGAAGACATTAAAGCCTTCTTAGAAAACCCACCACGTAATGCAAAAGGGCTTGCGGTTCCAGGCATGCCGATGGGCTCTCCAGGTATGGAATATGGCAATGAAAAAGATGAGTATTCCGTCTATGCATTTAATGAAAAGGGTCAAGTATTCGCTTACCGACACTACGAAGGTAATAAATAACGGATTCTGTTGACTCAGTTTGTGTTGCACTTTAATTCAGTTTGACGAGTTAAAGTGCAATAAAGATCCAATTAAATCAAAAATATAGATCTAAATTAACATCAAGTGTAACTACGTTTACTTTTGTTTTTCGCATTATTCCTCTCTCTCAGATAACTTTCTCGCCAACTTAACGACGCCCAGTAAATGGCGTTCAATCAACTCTAGTTGCAACCCGTCTACTTGTACCGGAAGGCAGCAATGAGTACTCGTTACCTAACAAAATTGAGAAGCACTATGCGTAAACATCTACTGATTGCAGCGGCAGCTGCTGTGGTTTCACTACCAACTTTCGCTAATTCACCTTACATTGCGGTAGAACTTGCTGGCGGTAAATACAGCACTTCAGCGGCAGATGCCGAAAGCAAAACTATCGTTGATAAACTTGACAATGCAGGCTCTTTTGCAATTAAAGGCGGCTCTTACCTAACTGAGAATGTACGTGTTTATGGTTACTTGCAATACAACGGCGAGTCAGAATTGAGCATCATCGATCCTGAAGAAAATGCTCAAGTTAAGTTTCAGCTAGATGGATACCAGTTTGGCGCAGGTTCTGACTACGTTTATCACATTGACAAAAGTTTCTATGTACTAGCCGGCGGTTCACTAGGTTACTACAACAGTGAACTTGAAACTAAAGTGACGCCAGCTATGGGCTTGAGCGCTTCAACAACGAGCAAAAACTCAGGCTTAACCTATGGCCTAAATGCAGGTCTAGGCTACATGTTTACTGACCACTTTGGCATGGAAGCTGGCTACCGATTCAACTACTTTACTGGCAACGAGCATAAAGTAGATGACGAAGTGCTTGGTAAGTTTAAGTCTTCAAACCAAGGCTACATCAACGCGACTTACAAGTTCTAATTATTGAAGTTAACTCGGTGTGTGTACCCCTAACGCACCGAGTTTCTCACAAATGATACAGCCAAACTTACTTATGAAGGGATCTATAAGTCGGAAGAATATTTTTGTAGAATGCGCGGCGTCTTTTCGCTCCCCTGTGACTCGTATGAATATACTCGCTCAAGCCAAGCAAAGCGGCCAACTCATCGCTATTGCTCACTTACTCTATGATCCTGAACATAAAACGCTGACCAATGGCGGCAATGAAATTGCGCTAGAGCCGCGTAATGTCGCTTTGTTAGAGGTATTGCTATCCAATGTCGGTGAGCCAACCTCCATCGAGCAGTTTATTGAGCAAGTTTGGGAAAATCAGTACATCTCAAAAAATGTGGTCACAAACCGCATCAGTTTGCTACGCAACCTGCTAAGAGAACATGTCCCTGATATTGACTCGACCAAATTGATCGTGACCTATCCTAAAAGAGGCTACTACATACCAAACAGTCATGTGCAATTGGTCAGTTCATCTAATGTAAACCTAGATTCAGACAAACAGACCTCTGCAAGTCATCAACGAAAGCTAAAACCATCAAAGTTTGCTTTTTGGAGCTCGGCGTTTGTTATTGCGGTTCTATTAGCGGCAGTAACTTTGGTCAATACATTTTTTGATGTAAAGCTTGAGTCAAAAGATCAGGCTCTGTACGTACCTCAAGTTCGCTTGCTGCTCGATCAAATCTCTTCGTCACGACAATCAATGCAGGAAGATGCTTTAAAGCTCAAAGTATTGTTACTCCATGCTTACAGCCATTCTCCTTATATCCACTTGGCCAATATGCGCTCACCGAGTTACTACTTGATGAGCTTAAGCGAGCACCATCACTTCCCGGGTTCAGATGCAATCAATGATTCGGATTATAAGTTGACGTTTAACCTGATAAAGGACAAAGAGGCAACAGATACACTAGAGGTCATCCTTTACCATTCGGCGTCCGCTCGTGTTGCGTGGCGTAACTTATATTCGCTTGAAGACAGTGAGTTGGTTGCAACAGTTAACGAATTAAACTCTGATTTGACCGAATACTTTAAGCTACCAACGCCTATTTTGCGCATCGATCAGGAACTTAAAACCAGTCTCACTCAACTATCTGAAGCTGAGTTCGATAAGTTAATTGAGCAAAATATGAGTGGCGCAGAGATTAGCTTCTATACCCGAGAGCTACTATTTAGCGACCAACCCTCTGATGTGCTTCGCCATTGGATTGACAAGGTTAAACAAAGTACGCCAACACCTTCTCCTGAGCTGCATATGCTGCTCGCACTACTTACCTATCGATCTGGTGAGATAGAGAAAAGCTTACAGATGCTACAGCGGGAGTATGTGGCAGAAATTCCAAACAACGCACTTATCTTAATGCTGCAAGCCAATATTAGCCGTAAAAAACGCAATATAGAGCAATATTTAAGTAACTACCTAAAAGCGACAGCAGCACTCACCAGTAGCATTTCGGCTAAGCAAGTCTTAGCGCACTATACGAGTGACAATAAGCAAGCCGCCTGCTTAGGTTTATGGAAAGACGCGCTATCAAACATAGAATACATGCAAATGCCGGATAGTATACTTTGGCAAGGTGTAGAACGCTTCTGCGCACCAATCAAAACAGCATGATACGAAAAAGGCCCAGTAACAACTGGGCCTTAGTGTTAGGACAGTAGATTTAGGCTGACTTAGAAGCCGTAAGAAGCACCGAATACGAATGCTGTGTTCTCTTTCTTGTCAGAACCGTCAGCATTTTTCGCACCGTGACCTTGGCTACGTAGCTCGAAGTATGGTTGAACGCCTTCGCGAGTCCAAGTTGCACGGAACTCGTGGTCCATTGTGTTTTCAGCTTTATCGTTACGTACGTAAACGTTGTTGTACGCTAGAGCTAGAGGCATATCGGCTACTGCGTAACCGATACGGTTGTCAAAACGCAGTTGGTCATTGTCGCTGTTCTTAACGTTATGGTAACGAGTACGGTTGCTGATTGCTAGGCCGTTGTCGAAGTTATAGCCAATTTTCACTAGTGGACGATTTTGTACCGTTTCACCGTTGTTTAGTAGGTGGTGGTAACCTGCAGCAACCCATAGGTTATCGTTGATTGAGTAGCTCTGCTCAATACCTAGCGTGATGTAAGGCGTTGTACCTGCGCCTTCGTTGAACTCACCTTCGTAGCTACCTAGAGAAATACCATCAAACTCTGTTAGTAGTGTTGTACCAGTATCAAATGTGTGGCCTGCTTCTAGTGTAGAAGTCGCATTAGGGTTTTTGTTTTCACTGTGGAACTGGACATTACCTGTTACGTAAGAAGAACCTGCGTATGCAGTAGATGCGAAAGCAAGCGTGATTGCGCTAAGAGTTAGTAGTTTTTTCATTATAGTCTGCCTTTAATAACTAAAATGTGCTGCGGCTGTGTCTTGGTAGTTCTTCACCGTTAACCGCTAAATAGGTTTGCCTTCCTGGCTTGGCAGTCATAATGTCGGATTTAATTCACGATAAAAAATTAATCCATTTTTTGTGCGACGCACTTCAACGTAAAAAAGAGAAAAGTAATTTAATTCTTAATTTTCATACCCTTACAAAAACAAAAAAATTAATAAAATAGAGATTGGTGATCACTATCACCTAGAGTTTCTTTATTAATCAGATTAACAGTATCGAGATCACACAGCTTTTAGCTTTTTATTAATTTTCGATAATAATAATCTGATCTTGATCACCAAAACATCGATCAGGCGAATAACTAGTAAAGTCGTTTTTTAACGATAGGCTATGGGAAAATTGACGTTAGATGGCATGACTAGATACAAAAAAGACCGCTAACGCGGCCTTCTTAAGCATACAATCGCTACCTTTAATGACGTGAAATCAAATCCACCATCATCTGAATATGCAGCTCATCGTCGTTTAGGCACGGGATATAAGTAAACTGCTCACCACCATGCTCCATAAACAGCTCACAACACTGTTCTGAAATCTCTTCTAATGTTTCCAGACAGTCTGCTGAGAAGGCTGGCGCCATAATATCGAGTTTTTTGATCCCTTTGGCTGGCAAGGTTTCTAATGTTTTGTCTGTATAAGGCTGTAACCATTCCTCACGACCAAAACGCGATTGATATGTCATACCAATTTTGTCAGGTGACAAACCGAGTTCCTCGCCAAGAAGCGCAGTTGTTCGCTCACAATGTTGAGGATAAATATCACCATTGTCGGCAAAGCGTTTAGGAATGCCATGATATGAACAAAGCAGATAATCTCCTTGACCGTTCTCTTGCCAAGAACGCTTAACACTTTCAGCCAATGCTTTGATATACAGAGGGTGCTCGTGGTAGTCGCGAATAAACTGAAAACTAGGTATTACAGGCATCTGCTTGAATGCTTTAGTTAATCCATCAGATACCGTAGCCGACGTTGTTCCAGAATACTGAGGGTATAGCGGCAAGACGATAATCTCTTCTACCCCTTGAGCTAGTAAAGTCTCTACGCCAACTTTTAGGCTCGGATTGCCATAAGTCATCCCTAACTCAACCGGTATATCAAGCTGCTGGCGAAGTTTTTCAGCTTGCTTCTTAGAGTAAACCAGAAGTGGAGAGCCCTCTTCCATCCATACGGTTTGATATAGCTTCGCTACTTTTGGCGCGCGAATTGGCAAAATCACACCATGCAAGATTGGACACCATAACCAACGCGTCATATCGACGACACGCTTGTCATGCAGAAACTGACTTAAAAAGCGCTTAACCGCAGGAGCGGTGGCCTCATCGGGCGTACCTAAGTTAACCAGGAGTACACCTTGTTTTTTGTTATTTTGCATAGCTTCCTATCGACACTAAAAAGGCTCTCTACGTACCTATCTCAGAAATGGATCAAACTAAGAGCATAAAAAAAGCGACCCTAAAAAGGATCGCTTCACTATAGCAAATTTTCAAAATTCGCGGTTAGCTATTTATGCTAGTGCTTTCTCGATATCTGCACTAACTTCAGCAACTTGCTTAGTACCGTCGAACTTAAGGTACTTAGTATTACCTGCTTCAGCTTCTTTACCGTAGTAAGAGATAAGCGGTGCAGTTTGCTCATGGTATACACCTAGACGAGCGCGTACTGTCTCTTCTTTGTCGTCATCACGAACAACTAGATCTTCGCCAGTTACGTCGTCTTTGCCTTCAACTTTAGGCGGGTTGTAAACAACGTGGTAAGTACGACCAGAAGGTAGGTGAGCACGGCGACCAGCCATACGCTCAACGATTACGTCGTCAGCAACATCAAATTCGATTACGTAGTCTACATCTACACCCATTTCTTTCAGACCATCAGCCTGAGGAATAGTGCGAGGGAAACCATCTAGTAGGAAACCTTTTTCGCAGTCATCTTGAGCGATACGCTCTTTGATTAGACCAAGGATGATTTCATCAGAAACTAGCTGACCAGCGTCAATAACAGCTTTAGCTTGTTTACCAAGCTCTGTACCTGCTTTGATAGCAGCACGTAGCATGTCACCAGTAGAGATTTGCGGAACACCGTATTTTTCCATGATGAAATTAGCTTGTGTGCCTTTACCTGCACCTGGAGCACCTAGAAGAATGATGCGCATGTTGAATCCTCTTAAGATAATAATGATTTATACCGAAGCTCACTATGGGGTGACCAAATGAACACATCTAGCGCTCACGGTAAGTTTCGGTATAACTGTTCTACAGTTAACAATAAAGCAGGCGTGCACATTACACGCCTGCTCATTGGGTTTCAAGGTTGCATTCTATCATACAATTTAAAACCAAAGCGCGAATTACGACTAAAGAATGCTTAAACACTCACACAAGTCTGCAACTTCTCGCGGTTTTATTCATGATTAACGCAAATAAATCAAAAAGCCCGCAAGATGCGAGCTTTTTGGTGTTTTTAGGCTATTAGCCCTTAGTCAAAAGCGTGTTGATTGCACCTAAGAACTGCGATGGATCTTCCATCGAACCGCGTTCAGCCAACATCGCTTGACCTAACAGCAGTTCTACCCAGCGACCAAACGCTTCTTCGTCGGCTTCATCGGCCATGCGCTTAACAAGTGCATGCTCAGGGTTAATTTCAAAGATGTACTTCACTTCTGGAGCGGCCTGACCTGCTGCTTCAAGTAGCTTAGCCATTTGTGTGCCCATCTCGAAGTCATCCGTCACCACTACCGCTGGAGTATTGGCTAGCTTAAAGGTCGTGCGAACCTCTTTGACGCGCTCACCTAAATACTCTTTGGTGCGCTCAACGACAGACTTAAACTCTTCTTCGGTCTCTTTCTGCTTTTCTTTCTCTGCTTCGTCTTCAAACTTGCTCAGATCAAGACCCGCTTTAGTGATTGACTGGAACTGCTTACCATCAAACTCGGTCAGGTAGTTCATCAGCCACTCATCAATACGGTCAAACATCAGAATTACTTCGATGCCTTTGGCTTTGAACTGCTCTAAGTGAGGGCTGTTCTTAGCTGCTGCGTAGCTGTCTGCAGTCAGGTAGTAAATCTTGTCTTGATCTTCTTTCATGCGTTCTACATAAGACGCTAGACCAACAGTTTGCTCAGCAGAGTCAACGTCAGTAGACGCAAAACGAAGTAGTGCTGCGACTTTCTCTTTGTTGCTCATGTCTTCTGCTGGGCCTTCTTTTAGAACCAGACCAAACTCTTTCCAAAACGATTGGTATTTCTCTTCATCGTTTTTCGCCATACGCTCAAGCATAGTAAGCACACGCTTAGTACAAGCATTACGTAGCGATTGGGTAACTTTGTTGTCTTGCAGAATTTCGCGCGATACGTTGAGTGGCAGATCGTTTGAATCTATTAGACCGCGAACAAAGCGTAAGTATGAAGGCATGAACTGCTCAGCATCATCCATAATAAACACGCGCTGCACATACAGTTTAAGACCAGATTTGTGGTCGCGGTTCATCATGTCCCAAGGTGCTTTCGCTGGAATGTATAGCAAGCTTGTGTAGTCGTTTTTACCTTCTACGCGGTTATGGCTCCATACCAGTGGATCTGCGAAGTCATGAGAAACATGCTTGTAAAATTCTTGGTACTCTTCTTCAGAGATATCCGACTTATTACGCGTCCAAAGTGCCTGAGCCTTGTTGATCTGCTCCCACTTTTTCTCACCGGTTTCTTTGCCTTCTTCATCACGCTCAGCGGTCTGAATAGCCACAGGAATACCGATGTGATCTGAGTACTTGCTGATCACTTCACGCAAGCGCCACTCGTTTAAGAACTCTTTACCTTCCTCACGCATGTGAAGAATGATGTCTGTACCGCGACTCTCCTTAGAGATAGTTTCGATGGTGTATTCACCTTCACCCGCCGAATGCCATTGAACGCCCTCTTGAGCATCTAAGCCTGCTGCACGCGTACGAACCGTGACTGCATCAGCGACAATGAATGCTGAGTAAAAGCCAACACCAAATTGACCAATTAGCTGTGAGTCTTTCGATTGATCTTCAGACAACTTTGAGAAGAATTCAGCCGTACCTGATTTTGCGATAGTGCCTAAATGCTCAATCACATCCTCACGGCTCATACCAATACCGTTGTCAGAGATTGTCAGAGTATTCGCTGATTCGTCGAAAGAAAGCTTCACACCAAGGTCTGCATCACCTTGGTACAGTTCTGAATTTGACAAAGCTTGAAAGCGCAGTTTGTCAGAAGCGTCAGACGCATTTGAAATTAGCTCACGAAGGAAAATCTCTTTGTTTGAGTAAAGAGAGTGAATCATAAGGTGAAGTAATTGTTTTACTTCAGACTGAAAGCCACGAGTTTCTTTGTTTTGAGTTGCTGTATCGCTCATGATAACTCCATAAGTTCTATACTTATCAAGCCAATACATTCATAATAATGATGTCTATTTGGCCTAAATCTGCCAATTAACATGAGGGTGACAAATGTAAATTCAAGGTCAAGAATCATAAAAACAGTGTTTTTTTTGTTTTATTTTGACTATCCTTTGCCACGCCAAAAAATCAAAAAATATAAACTGATTTCACCGAAATTGGTTGTATTGAGCGCTTTAACAACTTAACTGTCTGAAACCTCTAATATAGTGGCCGCAATTAATGAGTAACATAGGTACTAAGTTTAATCTTGATAATAGATTTACCTTTGACCCAAACACTAACTCTCTCGTCGACAAAGAGAATAACAACGAGCTAATTCGTTTAGGTAGTAACGAAAGCCGTATCCTGCTGTTGTTGTGTGAGAAGCCTAGCGAGATTGTCTCTCGTAACGATCTGCATGACTTTGTTTGGCGCAAACAAGGCTTCGAAGTTGATGACTCAAGCTTGACTCAAGCAATCTCTACGCTGCGAAAACTACTCAAAGACTCTACAAAATCACCGATGTTCGTTAAAACGGTGCCAAAACGTGGTTATCAATTGATTTGTTCTGTAGAGCGCGCAACTACACTAATGAGTGGTGAATCACTTGAGGAAGAAAACTCAGAGCTTGAAACCGTTGAGGTTACCGAGCAAATCAAAGTCGAAGAGACAGTTGAAACGCCTGTAGCACCAAAGACGGTTAGCCCTGTTAGTGAGACAGCTGAAACACAAACTCCAGCACGTAAATCAAGTTCGCTACTTTCTAAGCTGCTTGTTTTGTTGGCGATCCTGATTCCATTGTGTGTAATCTTATTCACTAATCCTGCTGAGTCTAAGTTCAGACAGTTAGGTGTCTTCGATAACACAGTTGTCAAAGCACCTATGAATCATCCAGATCTTAGCAAGTGGTATCCGTCCATTGAGCAATGTGTGAAAAAGTACAATGAAACACATGTTGAAGCACTGGCTCCAGTGGAAGTGATCGCAACAGGTGGTCAGAACAATCAACTTATCCTGAACTACATCCACTCTTTGGATAATTCAGGTGAAAACATTACTTTGCGTATCTTCGCAGAGCAGCAAGATCTCAGTAAAGTTTGCCAGTAGGAAGAACACCGATGAATCAAAAAATTGCAGCTAGCCTACTTGTTATCTCCGCTGTATTTAGCGCTTGGTTATACTGGGGCAGCGATCTTAAAGTTGAACAGGTTCTTACTTCAAACGAGTGGCAATCGAAAATGGTGACGGTTATCACCGAGCCGCTTCAAGAAGAATCTGTTGGCTCACTTCGTAAAGTCGATGTGGTATCTAACGTTAAGTACTTACCAAACAATACTTACATTCGTGTAGCGACAGTACGTTTGTACCCTTTCAATGCTAAGACAGAGAGCGTGATAAACATTTCTGAAACTGGTGAGTGGGACATTAGTGATAATTACCTATTGGTCTCTCCGACAGAGTTTAAAGATGTCTCTTCTGCGCAAAGTAAAGACTTCACCGCCGAGCAGTTAGACTTGATTACTCAGATCTTTAAGATGGATGCTCAGCAAAGCCGTCGTATCGATATCGTTAACGAAAAGACACTGCTACTGACGAGCCTAAGTCACGGCTCTACCGTTCTATTTTCTAATTAGATTCGATAAAGGGGCATGATGCCCCTTTTCTTTTTTCATATGGATTGGATAAACACCTTCGGCCTATTATTGGGCTCACTTATTGCGAACACTCTCGCCTCATTCTCTGGTGGCGGCGCAGGTTTACTGCAATTTCCACTACTGATTTTCTTCGGCCTGCCTTTCTCTATCGCTTTGGCTACCCACAAGATCGCCAGTGTCGCCCTTGGTCTCGGGGCTGCCTACACCCACATCAAACAGAAAAGCTTCAGCTACCAAGTAGCTTTGTATCTTATTAGTGTGGGAAGCATAGGGGTCATTATTGGCGCCAATATTGTCTTGCTGATTCCCGGTGACCTTGCTGAGAAACTGCTGGGTGGGATGATACTTTGCCTTGGTATCTATTCACGTTTTAAAAAGCAGCTTGGACAACAAGAACTGCCACTAAATCGCGATACCAAAGGTTGGATAATTGGTGGATTAGGCTTAATGCTCATTGGGGTGATTAACGGATCGCTGACGGCAGGCTCGGGCTTATTGGTCACATTGTTTTTAGTCCGCTGGTTCGGTTACAGCTATAAGCAGGCTGTTGCGCTCACCATGTTATGCGTCGGCCTATTCTGGAATGGCATTGGCGGCATAGCGATGGTGCAGGCTGGCGCTCCGGTTTATTGGCCTTGGTTACCTGCTCTGCTGCTAGGCTCGTTCATTGGCGGCAGCTTAGGCGCTTACCTAACCACTCGTTACAGCAATCAGTTCATCAAGATATGTTTTGAAATACTGACTTTCGCCGTTGGTATCAAGCTTTTGTTTTAAGGGAATTTTCATGGATAAAGCCATCATAGATATTTACTACTGCCGCCAATGTAATTGGATGCTACGTTCTACCTGGCTATCTCAAGAGCTGCTGCATACTTTTAGCGAAGAGATAGAGACAGTATCTCTCCACCCAGACACAGGGGGCCGCTTTGAAATTCATTGTAATGGTCAGCTTATATGGGAACGCAAACGCGACGGTGGATTCCCAGAAGCGAAAGTACTGAAGCAAAAAGTGCGCGATATCATCGACCCAGAAAGAGACTTAGGTCATTCAGATTCGAAATAGTGCGAAGTTAAATACAAAGGCAGCTCACTGAGCTGCCTTTGTTTCATTTTGGCTCAGTACTTAATTAATTAGTACCGAGACCAGTACCTCACCAGAAAACGTCACTACTTTAAGTTCATTACCTTCTAACAAGCCGTAACTGGCAGAAAATCCATTGCGCGGAAAGGTGATTGAGCCCGGGTTAAATATAAACTGCTCCCCCTCTCGCTGAGCAACAGGAATATGGGTATGCCCGTGAGCCAACACATCTCCCTGCTTTAGCGCAGGACGCTTACTGGAATTGTAGAGATGACCATGAGTTAAAAACAGTCGCTGTCCAGATTCTAATAACACCCAAGCGTAATCCATCATCATTGGGAACGAGAGCAGCATCTGATCGACTTCACTGTCACAATTACCACGCACCGCAATAATTTGGTCAGCATATTGATTGAGCAGCTCACTCACCGCTGGCGGGTTGTAACCTTCAGGGACAGGATTACGTGGGCCATGGTTTAATATGTCACCAAGTAGTACTAGCGTCTCAGCACCAGATTTTTCATATTCAGCAAGAACTTGCTGGGTTGCAGGCAAGCTGCCATGCAAGTCAGAGGCAAAAAAGAGTTTCACGACATCATCTCCTCAAAATTAATGAGGAGATTCTACGCACTCTCCGGCTATTAGTCATCATGTACCATGCCGTTAATGACGATGTTGTTGTAACTGACCATTCCGATGATTTTACCTGCTTCAATTACTGGCGCGCGGCTAATACCAAAGCGTTCGAACAAACGGGCGCAGTATTTTACATTCATATCAGGATCGACCGATAACGCGGGCTTAGTCATGATCTCATAGATGTTAGTACGATCTGGAGAACGGTTTTGCGCGAGCACTTTTTTAGCGATGTCATTCATCAATACCAATCCGTACTCATCATCTTCATTACGCTTATTGACCACCAGCGCTTTCACTTCGTGGCTACGAGCTAGCTGAATACCTTCTTTTACCGTTGTTAGGCCATCAATGACGACATAGTTGTTGGTCATTACATCCCGAACTCGAACCTTTTTGTGTGTGCTCATAACTCATCCTCTACCACTTTGGTTAACTTCTCGACTTGATGCGCGACTCCAACGGCATCTTCAATATCAATCTGAACCGCAATCCCTTGGCCTGACTCTTGGTCAAACTCTCCGACTTCGCCAATCGTCTCTAAAATATGTCGGGATAAATGTTCTTCAACCACAAACAACAAAACGTCTTTCTGTACATCTAGGGTGAGGCCAAAAAAGGTTTTCTTTTGATTCAGCCCCTCCCCTCTCGCGTTATTGATCACTGTTGCGCCTGTCGCTCCAGCCTTACGAGCGGCATCAAGCACCACGTCTGTTTTACTGTCTTCAACGAAAGCCAATAACAATTTAAAGCGCATTTTCTTCATCCTCCCGCTCAGCACCTTTGTTTAGTCGCTGAGTGATTTGTGCATACCCCATAACCGAAATCATGGGAAATAAACTAGCGAACGCTATCAGTCCAAAACCATCTATCATTGGATTGCGCCCCGGAACCGTCGAGGCCAACCCTAAACCTAACGCCGCCACTAACGGAACCGTGACCGTAGAAGTCGTCACCCCGCCAGAGTCGTAAGCAAGGGGAATAATAAGCTTTGGTGCATAAAAGGTTTGTATTACTACTACGATGTAACCGACGATAATGTAGTAATGAATGGGATCGCCAACGACAATCCGGTAGCTGCCTAAAGAAATGCCCACCGCAACGCCAATCGCCACTGCAATCCTTAATCCATTGACACTGATACTCCCACCAGAAACCTGATTGGCTTTAATCGCCACAGCTATCAGAGAGGGCTCTGCTATCGTGGTGCTAAAGCCAATGAAGAAGGCAAACAGATAAACCCAGTAGTAATCCATCCATTCGAACACGGTTCCTGCAGAAAGCTTAAACTGCTGAATAAAGCTTGGAGCGGTAAGCTGCTGCGCCATGGTTTCGCCAAGAGGAAACAGGGCCAAATCGAGGCCAAGTAAAAACAGTGATAGACCAAGAATGACGTAGAAAAAACCAAGAATCACTTTTGGCAGGTTAGTCACTGGTCGTCTGAGAACGGCAAACTGAAAACCAAAAATGATGGTAGCGATCGGCAATACATCGGTAATAGTGCCAATAAAGGTATCTAAGAAATGTGTCCAGCCAATCATGCCACCACCATTCCATAGACCATCACGAACATCATGGGTAACAGGGAGGCAAAAGCAATCAACCCAAATCCATCTATCATTGGATTACGTCCTTTAATCGCCGAAGCAAGTCCGACACCAAGCGCGGTCACTAGAGGCACAGTAATGGTTGAAGTCGTTACGCCGCCTGAATCATAAGCGACACCAATAATGCTCTGTGGTGCAAACATAGTTAGGACCACCACACCGATATAGCCACCAATGATCATATATTGGATGGGCCACCCTTTGAGAATGCGCAACACGCCGAGTAAAATCGCAATCCCGACCGACAATGCGACGGTGTAGCGCAATCCGTTTGCGTACTCCTCCATAGACTCCTCGTTGTGGAGAATCATCCCTCCTTCTGCAGCCACTTCTGCCGCTTCATCGGCAACAGCAGTTAATGCAGGCTCTGCGACAGTGGTACCAAAGCCTAAACAAAATGCAAATATGAGCAGCCAAAACACGCTCCCCTTACGAGCAAACGCTTGAGCCATGGTTTCACCGATAGGGAATAAACCCATCTCTAGGCCAAAGATAAAAAACGTTAAGCCAAAGACAACTAATACAAGACCAAGCAAAATAGACAGTAAATTGGGGAGAGGCTCTTGCAATACAACAAGCTGAAAAAAAGCGATGACAACAATAATGGGTAATAGATCCCGTAAACTTCCTAATAGCGCTTTAAACAACGCCGTCGCTGCTTCCACTGAACCTCCTTGCAAGTCAGTTAATCGCTAATCTTTTCTCTAGCATGGCAAACAATTTCGCTTTCTTATGTGATACCCGCAACGTCGATAAGGATAAACGTAACAAAATGTGAATTTTGTGATATTGCCACTAGTGATCACATTTGCTGCTAAGTAACTATAATTAGTAACAATAGTTCACTATGGTTAAGATTGGACTTGTCTGCTCTGCACAATAAGAGGATTAGGAATGAAGGTATTGCTCACTGGGGGAACTGGCTTTATCGGCCGAGAGTTGCTTAAGCATTTGACGACTCATGAAGTAGTCTTGCTTACTCGTGAGCCTAGGCATGCCAAAATGCTCCTTAGCCACACCGACAGGGGCAACGTCACTTACATTTCCTCACTGGATGATTTTCATCACCTCAACGATTTTGATGCCGTCATCAACCTCGCAGGGGAACCGATAGCCAATAAACGTTGGACCAAAAAGCAGAAACAAACCATCTGCGACAGTCGCTGGAAACTGACTGAAACCATAGTTGAGCTTATTCATGCTAGTACTACCCCACCTGAAGTTTTTATCAGTGGTTCTGCGGTAGGCTACTACGGCGATCAACAAGAGCACCCTTTTGATGAAAGCCTGCATGTAAATTGCCAGGGCTTTCCACACCACGTATGCAGTAAGTGGGAACAGATTGCAAATCGAGCCCGCTCTGAGATGACACGCGTCTGTATTTTACGCACTGGCGTGGTGCTCGCTCCACAGGGGGGAGCACTATTGAAAATGCTTCCACCTTACCGTTTGGGCTTAGGCGGACCACTGGGGCATGGTCGCCAATATATGCCTTGGATTCATATGTTGGATATGGTCCGCGGTATTATCTACTTGCTCGACACACCCCATGCTCACGGGGAATTTAATCTCTGTGCGCCGCACCCAGTGTCGAATAAGCAGTTCAGCCAAACATTGGCTAAAACACTCAAGCGTCCACACCTTCTTTTCACACCTAAATGGGTAATGTCAGTGGCGATGGGAGAAAGCTCTGTACTGCTATTTGATAGTATTAGAGCCAAACCCAAGAAGTTAACTGAACTCGGATTCCGCTTCAGTTACTCGCGCCTTGAGCCTGCACTAAAAAACTTGTTACAACACCACGAATAATCCAGTAACCTAACTCCAGTTAAAAGAATCAATGGGTTAGATCGCGATGGATAAATCGATATTAATTACGGGCTGTTCAAGCGGAATTGGCTATGTCTGTGCCCACGCTCTTCATCAGCGAGGCTATCAAGTCATTGCATCTTGTCGCCAGCAACAAGACGTTGAAAGACTGCAAGCAGAAGGGCTTACCTGCATCCAGATTGATCTCGCAGACAGCCAGAGCATTACCAAAGGGGTAGAGCAAACATTAGCACTCACCAATGGCAAGCTTGATGCTCTGTTTAATAATGGGGCTTATGGCCAACCTGGTGCGTTAGAAGACCTACCTACTGATGGTTTAAGAGAACAGTTCGAAACCAACTTTTTTGGTTGGCATCAATTGGTATGCGAACTCCTTCCAACTATGCGCAAACAGGGTTATGGTCGAATTGTCCAAAATAGTTCCGTGCTCGGCTTTGCGGCGATGAAGTATCGCGGTGCATACAATGCTTCTAAGTTTGCGATTGAAGGTTGGAGTGATACGTTAAGACTCGAACTCATGGATACCGATATCCACATAAGCCTGATAGAGCCAGGGCCAATTGAAACCGAGTTTCGCTCTAATGCCCTTATCGCCTTTAAGAAATGGATCACAGTTGAAGGCAGCGCCCATGAAAAGCAGTACCGTCAACAAATGGAAAGGCTGAACAACGACACCTCAAGCAATGCGTTTGTTTTGCCAGCAGAATCGTGCATAGCTCCCCTTGTTCATGCGCTAGAAGCAAAAAGGCCTAAGATTCGTTACCGTATTACTACGCCGACTAAGGTGTTTGCTGTCTTAAAGCGCCTACTGCCAACCCGAGCTCTAGACAAAATATTGCGACAAGCTGCATGATATTTTCTGCAACTTTGTAATTATTCCGTAACAATAAGACGTTAGATTAACACTTAGGGCAAGCCCTAATTATAAAATTCAAGCGCTACATTCGGTATAATAATATGACTTTAAACCAGTTAAACTGGCTGAGTGTGGGTGTTGCGCTAACGTTGTTTATCGTTTTATAGACACCTTCGCTTACCCTTTCGGGAGAACATTAACACCGCCACAGCAGGCGGTGTTTTTGTTTCTGCCAACAATATAATCTCAAATTCAAGCTCTTAACTTGAACTCTCCTCTCCTAGCCCATATCTTTGATCCATAGAACAAGTCGCAAGGAATTCATAGATGCAGTCTCCATTTATTGTTGAGCTATACGAACAAAACTTCCGTCAAGTGCTAGAAGGGTCAATGCAGACCCCAGTGCTAATCCACTTTTGGGCGCCAATGAGCGAAGAAAGTGCGCAAGTGATACCTGACCTGCAAATGCTAGCGCAGCAATATAACGGAGCCTTCACATTAGCTCTTTTGAACTGCGAGCAAGAACAAGCGATTGCAAGCCAGTTTGGTGTTCAAGCCTTGCCTACCATTGCCTTATTCGTAAATGGCCAGCCAGTCGATGGTCTTGGTGGTCCACAAACAGTTGCTGCTATTCAACAGATGCTAGCGAAACATCTCCCTAGCCAAGACGAACTAAACTTAAAGCAAGCACTTGAGCTCATCCAAGCAGGTCAACATGCCCAAGCTCTCCCGCTTCTAGAAGCTATCGCCGAGGAATTGAAACAAAGGGGCGATGTAAAACTTGCTCTAGCAGATTGCTATTTAGAAACACAAAATTTTGACCAAGCTAAATTGCTGCTGGAAAATATTCCTCTTGAGTACCAAGATAATTACTACAAAGGCCTGGTGGCTAAATTAGAGCTTCATGCGCAAGCAGCAAACAGCCCTGAGATTCAGTCTTTAGAAGAAGCGTTGGCACAGAACCCAAGTGACCTAAAACTGGCTAACGAACTGGCGCTTAACTACCACCAAGTCAATCGCGACGAAGAAGCATTAGAGATTCTATGGAATGCTTTACGTACAGATTTGAACGCGCTAGATGGCGAAATGAAAAAGTCATTTATGGATATACTCGCCGCGCTTGGGCAAGGTAACCCGATCGCGGGTAAATACCGCCGTCAACTTTACTCCATCCTTTATTAGTTCATTCTAAATCATAGACTTAAAGTCGGCACTGTCCGGCTTTAATTTTGCCCAAATTTCGCAAAAGTTCTCACTTCTGCCATTGTCACAAGCGGCTCTATAGGCAACAATCAATAGACTATTCTCATAAGGAACTCAGATATGGCTATTGATTCATTGATTACTATCGGCGTGTTTCTCGTTGTTGTCATTGCGCTGATTATCGCCGGCGTAAAAACCGTCCCTCAGGGCAACAACTGGACCGTTGAGCGATTTGGTCGCTATACCCATACCTTAAAGCCAGGCTTAAACATCATCATTCCATTTATTGATGGTATTGGTCATAAAATCAATATGATGGAAAGAGTGCTCGATATTCCTGCTCAGGAAGTTATTTCTAAAGACAACGCGAATGTCACCATCGATGCGGTCTGCTTTGTTCAAGTGATTGATGCAGCCCAAGCGGCTTATGAGGTTAACGACTTAGAGCACGCGATTCGTAACTTAACATTGACGAACATTCGTACCGTTCTGGGCTCCATGGAGCTAGATGAAATGCTCAGTCAGCGCGATATGATCAATACCAAACTGCTCTCTATTGTTGATGAAGCGACCAACCCTTGGGGCGTAAAAGTCACGCGTATCGAAATCAAAGATGTTCAGCCACCGTCAGATCTTACCGCTGCAATGAACGCTCAAATGAAAGCGGAACGAAACAAGCGCGCAGAAGTACTCGAAGCGGAAGGTATCCGCCAGGCAGAGATTTTACGAGCAGAAGGCCACAAGCAATCCGAGATTCTTAAAGCGGAAGGTGATAAACAAGCGGCTATTCTTCAAGCCGAGGCTCGGGAGCGTGCGGCTGAAGCGGAAGCGCGCGCAACCACTATGGTATCAGAAGCGATCGCTAAAGGTGATATGCAAGCCGTTAATTACTTTATTGCTCAAGGCTATACCGACGCACTCAAGTCAATCGGCCAAGCTGAGAATGGCAAGATCATCATGCTTCCACTTGAAGCGTCTGGCCTAATGGGCTCTGTCGCGGGTATCGCCGAAATGTTTAAGCAGTCGAAAGAGTCAACTAAGTAGAGGCTAATGTGTTTGAATTACTAGATAGTATCAATCATTGGCATTGGCTAGCCTTCGGGCTAGCTTTACTTGCCATCGAGCTGCTCGGCACCGCAGGTTATTTTTTATGGCTTGGGCTATCAGCCTTAATCGTGGGTATTTTGCTCACATTTATTCCTATGAGTTGGCAGCTACAGTGGGTCGCCTTTGCCACATTTGCTTTGGTAACCACTTGGTTGTGGTGGCGCAGACAATTTAAATCAGATAGACAATCCGACGCCAACCGTGAACTTAATCAGAAAAGTAAGCAGTTAGTTGGTCAAATCATTCGCCTCAATGAAGATTTTCCAGCCGGGAAAGGACGCTTAAAGGTGGGTGACACCACATGGAGTGCTCAGGCAGAAAGCGCGATTAGTGCAGGTCAACAGGTTGAAATTACCAAAGTGAGCGGAATTATTTTAACCATAAAACCACGAGATAATTAGACTAATCACTTCAATTGACGCACTTTATTCGTTTTTAATTAAAATAAAATCGGTAACTAGTTAAATAAACTCTATTTTTTTAAGTTTAATTCGAGAAATAAAGTATTTAACTAGTTATCAAAACATACAAATACATTTATCAGAACTATTAAGCCCTAAAAAATAATAACCAGAGCTTTCATACATTTAAAAATAGCTCCCTCTTTCCCCTTCCAACTTAATAAACTTTAAAAAATTTGATTTCTTGCAATTATTTTTGATCCTTCGTGGTCTATTGCCATACTAGTCAATATCTCTGACTAGGAGATTTTAAGACACAAGGAGAAATGTTATGAGAAAACTAGCTTCAATATTTGTCGGTTTATTGTTTAGCGCTGCTGTTTTGGCAGGTAACGGAAGTGGTCAAACAGGACCAAATGTAGAGTGTGAATTAAAAGATGGAAAGGTTCGGTACATCCCTATCATGATTTGCAAAGCCGAAGGTGGGAAGGTCTTATAGACCAATCTTCATCCCATTAAAATAGAATACTCACGCTTCACCTAAATATAAAAAGGAACCATATTGGCTCCTTTTTATATCAGTTAATCTATTTATTGATCAGTTCAACCAATATCGTTTTCTTTTCAGATTCATTGGCCTTGTTAAACCAATAAGAGAACATTTGCTCAGCCTGATCGGCGGTGTCTAGTTTAGCCGCTGCGTTTTTACGATTGGAAACCGCCCAATTAGTTACGCTTTCCTGCTGCTTGTCGTCAAGCTGTTCAAACCAATACATTGCCATCTCTTGTGACTTAGACTTCTCAGTTGAGTCTTGGGCAATTGCAGTTGTTGCAACAACTGGCGCTACGATAGTCGCTGCACTAGGCGCTGGCTTATTATCTACACTATTTCTAATTGCTTTGATGTAGCCTGCGGCGACGTCAAAGAAGACTTTATTTTGATCAGATGAAGCTAAAGCAAATCTCAACCCTTGCAGCTCACCCTTAGATAAAGACTCTTCTGAGACATCAAACCTAAATAACTGCCTTTGTGTACAAATATCACTGCATGTTTCAGCTGTAGGAGCTAAAGACTTCAGAGGAATTTTCTTACCGTCAATTTCAACATATTTGTATTCACTGTAATTCTTAAAATACTTTACTTCCATGACGATAAACGAGCTAGGAACTGCTGACTGACCATGAGGTGCGACATAGTTCAATGCTAAGTTGGATTGCGTAAGCTGCGCACCTTTACTAACTTCCACATCAGGCAAAAAGCTCTTGCCCTCTACCAAATAATAGTTTTGTTTAGTTTCAACTTGGGCTACAACATCAGTAAAGCTACTGTCTGAATCCAGTGTGGTGCAACCAACCATCAATGCGACTAAAGACGCGATTACGCATTTTTTCATATTAATTCCCTATTTGAAAACTTCTTTTTATATTACAAACATTTAACTAATTTCGACAGAGAGTAACTCCACATATTAGAGACTAAAACGCTGGCCTCAGGGGCCAGCGTAAAAACAGTAGGGTTCTGGTACTCTATTAGAAGCCGTACTCTAGACCTACACGAACAACAAAGATTTCTGAGTTAACGCCTTTGTCATCCTTAAGGTCACGTTGTGCGACACGTACGTACGGTACAAAACCGTTGTGAACGTACATTAGCTGACCAGAAATGATGCTATCTTCATCATTCTGTTTAACTCCAGCTTTTTCAGACTCCATGTTAGCTGCATAGCCTAGCTTGAAGCCCCATGGACCATTCCAGTACTGACCAATAACAGAGTAAGAAGCTTGCTCAGATTTAACGCCAGTTGTATCTTTAGACTCACCTGCTTTGTATGCTGCGGCCAAGCCGAAACCTGCTGGAAGTGAAGCTTCAAAGCCTAAGATATAACCAAACGTATCAGCATTAACTTGAGCTGCCGCTGCTGTGCTTTGGTAAACATCACCAGGATTAAAGGTCGCTTTATTTACATCTGTACAAGTCTTACCTGGCGCAACCGTACACACTTCATACGCTGCAGCAACACTGTCTGAAATCTTACGATCGTCTTCAGTTTCTACACCAGCATGAATCGTAAAGCTATCGCCCAGTTTGTAGTGAGCATTCGCACCGTAGAAGTAATTATCTTTAACGCTAGATTCACCACGACCCGCCGCAAGAGCAAAACTGAAGCCATTGTAATCTTTTGAGTCAAAACGAGCCATATCACCGTGACGATCGCGGTTGTACTTAACTGTTGATCCCCAGTCAAAGGCGGCACCTAGACCTGGGTTAGAGTATGGCCAGTCGATGATTTCGTACATTGGTGTTAGCATACGACCAAAGCGAACTTTACCCCAATCACCTTGAAGACCAAGGAACGTATCACGGTTGCCTAATGTAGCACCATCACCGTTTTCACCCACGTAACCAGATTCGATCTGCATAAATACGTTAAGGTCATCAAACATGTCTTTGCTAGCACGGAAACCAATACGAGATTCGTTTTCGTAGTCGTAACCAGTACTCTTATCAGTTACAACGCCAGTGCTCATATTTGTTTCATCAGTGTCGTAGTTAACTACCGAAATAGCTGCTACACCGTACGCTTCTACTTGGAAGTCACTGTTAACACCAACTTGCTTAGCCATTACACCAGTTGACGCTACTGCCACTGCTGCACCTAAAAGTGTACGTTTAAACATTTTGTCCATGGAAAAACTCCTAAAAATGGATATAGCTGTCTTTTCATTTTTCTCACCTTAAGTTGGCCGCCGAAGGGAGAAATCATTTCCTATGTGAAAACCTTGGATTAATCATTAATTCTTAGTTTTCTATTTCCTGCATACACACCGTGTATCCATGTGTCTCAGACTAACTTCGCGACAAAAAACATCAACCAGAACTTAATTTTCATGTAAAAAAATATGACCCGCTACAAATTTTTATAATTCCAGTGATCCAGATCGACAATCACTCCCACCACAAGTTCCAAAAATATTTAAGCAATAAAAAACAAATACTTAAAGATAAAAAATTTCTAAATCACATTGAAGTGCGTCGCATAATTTTATTTAAGATTCACATAATTACATCTAACAAGATCCTCATCACAGAAGATCTGAGCATATTATGAGGTTCAAAAAGGCACTTTATTTATGACAAAAAAAAGCCACCAAAAGTGGTGGCTTTAAGATAGGATTTAGTCGGTTACATTAATGAAATGAGGTCTTCTTCGGTACGAATTTCAATGCCCAACTCTTGCGCTTTAGCAAGCTTAGAGCCCGCATTTTCACCAGCAAAAAGAATGTCAGTTTTCTTAGAAACACTGCCGGTTACTTTTGCCCCTAGTGCTTGCAGAGCCGCTTTTGCATCAGAACGAGTAAGCTGAGATAGTGAGCCAGTTAAGACTACGGTTTTACCGTCAAGCGGCTGAGGGGCGTCTTCATCTTTCTCTGCTATGTCAGGCCAGCTCACCCCTTGTTCGATCAGTTCATCAATCACACTTTGGTTTTTATCTTGAGCAAAAAATGCCGTGATATGGCTCGCAACTATATCGCCAATATCTTGAACTTCGACAAGCTTTTCATGGCTTGCAGCTTTAACTAAGTCCAAAGTTTTAAAATGTTGCGCAAGGTTTGCCGCGGTTGCTTCACCTACTTCACGAATACCTAATGAATATAAGAACCTAGCTAAGGTTGTTTGCTTAGCTTTGTTCAGAGCATCAACCACATTTTGCGCAGATTTTGGTCCCATTCGGTCAAGTACAGTAATCACACCGGCAGATAGTTTAAACAGGTCTGCAGGTGTTTCTACCATTTCGCGATCAACAAGCTGCTCAATCACTTTCTCACCTAGCCCATCAACATCTAGCGCCTTACGTGATACAAAATGCTTCAATGCTTCTTTACGTTGCGCCTGACAAACGAGACCACCACTACAGCGTGCAACCGCTTCGCCTTCTACTCGTTCCACTTGTGATTTACACACAGGGCAGTTTTCCGGGAAAACAATCGCTCGGGCGCTCTCTGGACGACGATCAGTCACCACAGAAACAATCTGAGGGATAACGTCACCCGCTCTTCGTATCACAACCGTATCGCCAACCATGACGCCCAAGCGCTCTATCTCATCGGCATTGTGAAGGGTTGCATTACTGACGGTGACGCCACCCACAAATACAGGCTCCAGCTTAGCAACAGGCGTAATAGCGCCTGTACGTCCAACTTGGAACTCGACATCATTTAGCGTAGTGATTTCTTCTTGAGCAGGGAACTTGTAAGCAATAGCCCAACGTGGTGCCCTGGCGACAAAGCCTAGTTGTTCTTGAAGAGCGATCTCATCAACTTTAATCACTACCCCGTCTATTTCGTACGCTAATGACTCACGTCGTTCGAGGATATCTTGATAATAAGCTTTCACTTCATCGAGATTGTTTACTCGCTTCGTCTCTGGGCACATTGGCAATCCCCAGCCTTTCAGCTGGATGAATCGTTGATAGTGGCTCGAAGAAAGCTCAACACCCTCAACCACACCGACACTGTAGGCATAGAAGCTCAATGGGCGAGTTGCTGTTATACGTGAATCCAATTGACGCAAACTACCTGCCGCTGCGTTGCGCGGGTTAACGAAAACTTTTTCGCCTTTCTTTAGTGCTTGCTCGTTAAGTTTGTCAAAACCCGCTTTAGGCATGAACACTTCGCCACGCACTTCAATGCGTGCCGGCCAACCTTCACCTTGAAGCTTCAGGGGAATGGCTTTGATGGTACGAACATTCTCGGTGATATTTTCGCCTGTTGCACCATCGCCGCGTGTTGCTGCTTGGACCAGAACCCCATTTTCATACAGCAGACTAACCGCGAGGCCATCTAGCTTGGGTTCACAACAGAAAACATCAAACTTGGCCGTTGGAATACGATCGCCCATACGCTTATGAAAGCTTTCTAGCTCACCATCATCAAAAGCGTTATCTAATGAAAGCATTGGGATCTCGTGCGTGACCGAGTCAAAGCCATCTAATGGCGCGCCGCCGACTCGTTGGCTTGGTGAGTCTATGGTGACAAGTTCTGGGTTTTGAGACTCAAGCTCCATAAGCTCGCGCATGAGCCTGTCATATTCAGCATCCGGTATTTCAGGATTATCCTCAACGTAGTACTTCACTCCATGGTAGTGCAGCGTTTGACGCAATTGATTAAGCTTCTCTTGAATCTCTGTAGACATAGCTAACTCTATAATTATTACTTCTAACGGTGCTAAAAACGGCTCGTTCTTAGCGGCCAATGCAGGCAGTATGAACACGCCTTGCAACGTTCGCAACTGAGAATGAATGAAAAAAGGCTCCATACGGAGCCTTTCTGACGAATAGGAATGTTTAGGCTTGTTGCGCCGCCTTAAACTCTTGAATCTGAGCTCGGTAGCTGTCTAGTCGATTTGGCGTCATCAAGTTACGCGCATCATCTAAAACATTAGCACCTAAGTCATCAGCAATTTGCTGAGCCGTCTTAAGCATCAGCTTGAAGTTTTGTTCTGCATCGCCAAAACAAGGCATGGTCATAAAGAAAGAGATCCCCTTAGTAGAGAACTCGGCAGGATCGTCATGCTTTAATGTCCCCGGCTGCATCATGTTGGCAACACTAAATAGGACTTTGCCTGTACCTGATAGATCAGCATGGCGGTGGAAAATGTCCATTTCGCCGTAAATCAGGCCGTTTTGCTGCATACTGTCGAACAGTTTAGTACCAACAAAAGGTTCTTCACCGGAGCAATGTACATTGAGGACAATAACTTCTAACGGCGCTTCTTCTTCCGCTGGTTGCGTCTCAGGCTCTTGCACTGGTGATGACTCGGCAATAGGTTCAAGCACTTCTTTGTGTGCGACTTCGACGACCTCTTCAACTTCATCCAATGACTTACTTGAGAAAGAAGGCACATCCAAATCTACGTCATCTTTATCAGTCGTAGATGGATTAACTTCTGGTGATGTTTCTTGGTAAGTATCGATGAGCGGATCTGCGATGACTTCATCTCGGTCTATAAAGCCGGGCTCTTTACGCTCTTTCTTGATGATTTCAAAATCATCTTCTGGAGCAAAAGCGCGCTCAGGGACTAGGTCCGAGTCTTCATTGTCGACATCCAGCTTGCCAATCGGTTTGCTACCAAACTTGGCTTTCCCTTCTTTTTTACTCGTCCATAAACCGTGGAACAGCAAAGCGGCAATCGCCAAAGCTCCAACAATTATGAGTACAAATCGCAGTTCCTGCATTTTTAGCTCTCATTTGCTCGATAGTAAACGGGTTACATCGAATCTGTTTAAACCTAACTTTGAGTTACTCTACCAAAACTCGCCCCTGTTTTAGAACAACTTAATGTGAGAAGTTCCTGAAATGTTGTGATTTTGAACACGCTTTTTTCTTGTTAAGATAGAAAACGTTCGTTTTTACACCACAAAAGCAAAATATGAATACACAGATTAGACAGCGTTCTGGCTTTGGCTACTTCTTCCACGGTTTAGAACTGGCACGCACTCCGGGCATTCGCCAATTTGTTATATTACCGCTACTGGCCAACATTATCTTAGTTGGTGGAGCCCTCTACTACCTGTTCTCCAACCTAGATGCTTGGATAGGACAACTGATAGGACAGTTACCCGAGTTTTTGTCTTGGCTTAGTTACCTACTCTGGCCTCTGTTAGTCCTGACAATACTCGCAACGTTTTCATACTTCTTCAGTACCTTGGCCAACTTTATTGCTGCCCCATTCAATGGATTACTGGCTGAAAAAGTCGAAGAGTATCTAACCCAACAGAAAGTCAATGAAGATGGCATGATGGCAGTCATTAAAGACACACCAAGAATCATGGCTCGTGAATGGCGTAAACTGGTGTACGTGCTACCTAAAGCCATCGGTCTATTCCTGTTGCTGCTCATCCCAGCTCTGGGTCAAACCGTAGGACCGTTTCTATGGTTTATCTTCACGGCGTGGATTTTGGCGATTCAATACTGTGACTACCCATTTGATAATCACAAAGTGCCGTTTAATGACATGCGAAACAATTTGAAACAAAAACAAGGCAAAGCCTATAGCTTTGGCGCTTTGGTCTCTGTTTTCACCACAATTCCAATTTTGAACTTGTTTGTGATGCCAATTGCCGTCTGCGGTGCCACCTCAATGTGGGTTGCTGAGTTTAAGAAGTAAGAGCTGAAGAGCTAGAGAAATGCTCTTGGGTTAGCACGTAGCGTCAGCCTCTATTATTGTCATCCCCGAGAACGAGGGACTAGTGAGTTGGGGATCTCTTGAAACGAGCCGAAAACTGAATGAGATTCCCTACTCGCTCCTCCGTCGCTCTATGGAATGACGGGAGATAAGGTTTCCCTCCACTACGGCGAAGCCCAGTCCAGCTATCCAGAAGCGCAGCGTTCCCGCATCCCGGAGGACGAAGTCCGCTCCCAGAATCTCCCCTTTCATATCATATAACTATTTAATCCTTTTCTCGTTTTTTAACCTAGCCTAATCTCTATCCTACAAATCAATTCACTAGAACTGCATCTATTTGAAGCATTGGCTTTGAAATAGACTTGAAACAGAACAGAGATGAAGGATCACACCATGAGTAAAATCTACGAAGACAATTCTCAAACTATTGGTAACACACCTCTTGTACGCCTAAACAAAGTTAGTAACGGCAAAGTGCTAGCAAAAGTTGAAGCACGTAACCCTAGCTTCAGCGTTAAATGTCGTATCGGTGCCAACATGATTTGGGAAGCGGAAAAGGCTGGCACACTTAAGCCTGGCGTAGAGCTTGTTGAACCTACAAGTGGTAACACTGGTGTGGCACTGGCTTTCGTTGCTGCTGCGCGTGGTTACAAGCTAACGCTAACAATGCCTGAGTCAATGAGCCTAGAGCGTCGTAAGCTACTTAAAGCACTAGGTGCAAACCTTGAGCTAACAGAAGCAGCAAAAGGTATGAAAGGCGCGATTGCTAAAGCAGAAGAGATTGTTGCTAGCAACCCTGAAAAATACCTACTATTACAACAGTTCAACAACCCTGCAAACCCACAAATTCACGAGAAGACGACTGGCCCTGAAATCTGGGATGCAACAGACGGTGAAGTTGACGTATTCGTAGCGGGTGTGGGTACAGGTGGTACTATCACAGGTACAAGCCGATACATTAAAGGCGAAAAAGGCAAAAACATTGTTTCTGTTGCCGTAGAGCCAGCAGAGTCTCCAGTGATTGCTCAAGCGCTTGCAGGTGACGAAATTCAACCTGCTCCGCATAAAATCCAAGGGATCGGTGCTGGATTTATCCCTGGCAACTTAGATTTAGAGCTTGTAGACCGTGTTGAAGCGGTTACATCAGAAGAAGCAATCGCGATGGCTCGTCGCCTAATGGAAGAAGAAGGTATCCTAGCCGGTATCTCATCAGGTGCAGCTGTTGTTGCAGCAAACCGCTTAGCAGAACTCCCTGAATTTGCTGGGAAAACAATTGTTACAGTTCTTCCAAGTTCAGGTGAACGTTACCTAAGCACAGCCCTGTTTGCGGGCATCTTTACCGAGAAAGAGAACGAACAGTAATATGTGTTCAAATCAATTTTTCGTCTAAAAAAGCCCCATTCAGGGGCTTTTTTGTTGATCCCTGCCTCACCTTTGGTAATATCAGGACTGTTTTATTTCTAGCATCAAAATAAAGAGCTAGATGAGAATTTCTCTCAATGGCGAACAACAGCATAGACTGGCGACGCGATTGTTAAATTTACAACCAGTATCAGTTCTGACACGAAATGAACGTTATGCGCCTAGCAGAATAGTTCATTTACCGTTAAGCTAAATCTGGTTAAGAAACTATCAAAATATAAATCAATTGGGGTATATAACATGTACGAGAAGCAAGTAGAAATCACTGCAGAAAACGGTCTTCACACTCGTCCAGCTGCACAGTTCGTTAAAGAAGCTAAAGCATTCGACGCGGACATCACTGTGACTTCTAACGGTAAAAGCGCTAGCGCGAAGAGCCTTTTCAAGCTACAAACTCTTGGCCTAGTAAAAGGTACAGTAGTTTCTATCTCAGCTGAGGGCCCACAAGCTCAACAAGCTGTTGACCACCTAGTTGCTCTAATGGATCAACTACACTAATCCGGTCTCCTATTTTCAAAGCCATTTTGTGAAAGCAAAATGGCTTTGTTGGAAATAGGGCCAAATATAAGCTACAAATATTCGTTAGCGCACTCATTATTCTCCCGTTTTAAAGTTGACCAATTTAAGGTAAGGCTATGATTTCAGGCATCCTAGCATCTCCTGGTATTGCTATCGGTAAAGCACTACTACTTCAAGAAGATGAAATTGTCCTAAACACAAACACTATTTCTGATGATCAAGTAGAAGCAGAAGTTGCCCGTTTCTTCGACGCGCGTAACAAATCATCTGCTCAGCTTGAAACTATCAAGCAGAAAGCACTTGAAACCTTCGGTGAAGAAAAAGAAGCGATCTTTGAAGGTCACATCATGCTTCTTGAAGACGAAGAGCTAGAGGAAGAAATCCTAGCGCTAATCAAAAATGACAAGATGCACGCAGATAACGCTATCCACACAGTTATCGAAGAGCAAGCATCTGCTCTAGAATCTCTAGACGACGAATACCTAAAAGAACGTGCAACAGATATCCGTGATATCGGCACGCGCTTTGTTAAAAACGCACTAGGTATCAATATCGTTTCTCTTAGCGATATTAACGAAGAAGTTATCCTAGTCGCTTACGACCTAACGCCATCTGAAACAGCACAAATCAACCTAGACTACGTTCTTGGTTTCGCTTGTGACATCGGCGGTCGCACTTCTCACACTTCTATCATGGCGCGCTCTCTTGAGCTTCCAGCGATTGTGGGTACTAACGACATCACTAAACAGGTTAAGAACGGCGACATGCTGATTCTTGATGCGATGAACAACAAGATCGTTATCAACCCTTCTGAAGGCGAACTAGCAGAAGCGAAAGCAGTAAAAGCTGCCTTCATCGCTGAAAAAGAAGAGCTAGCGAAGCTGAAAGACCTACACGCTGAAACAACTGACGGTCACCGCGTAGAAGTTTGCGGTAACATCGGTACTGTTAAAGACTGTGACGGTATCATCCGTAACGGTGGTGAAGGTGTTGGTCTGTACCGTACTGAGTTCCTATTTATGGACCGTGATGCTCTACCAACTGAAGAAGAGCAGTACCAAGCGTACAAAGAAGTTGCGGAAGCAATGAACGGTGAATCAGTAATCATCCGTACAATGGACATCGGTGGTGATAAAGATCTTCCATACATGGATCTTCCACAAGAGATGAACCCATTCCTAGGCTGGCGTGCAGTACGTATCAGCTTAGACCGTCGTGAAATCCTTCGTGACCAGCTACGCGGCATCCTACGTGCTTCTGCACACGGTAAACTGCGTATCATGTTCCCAATGATCATCTCTGTAGAAGAAATTCGTGAGCTTAAGAAAGCAATCGAAGAGTACAAAGCAGAGCTTCGCGCTGAAGGCCACGCATTCGATGAAGAAATCGAAATCGGTGTAATGGTTGAAACTCCAGCAGCAGCAGCTATCGCGCACCACCTAGCAAAAGAAGTGGCATTCTTCTCTATCGGTACTAACGACCTAACTCAGTACACGCTAGCGGTAGACCGTGGTAATGAGATGATCTCTCACCTATACAACCCACTATCACCAGCAGTGCTGACTGTAATCAAGCAAGTGATCGACGCGTCTCACGCTGAAGGTAAATGGACTGGTATGTGTGGTGAGCTTGCAGGTGATGAGCGCGCAACGCTTCTTCTACTAGGTATGGGTCTAGACGAGTTCTCAATGAGCGGCATCTCTATTCCTAAAGTGAAGAAAGTCATCCGTAATTCTAACTTTGCTGAAGTGAAAGCAATGGCTGAAGAAGCGCTTTCACTACCAACAGCAGCAGAGATTGAAGCGGTTGTAGAAAAATTCATCGCAGAGAAAACTCAATAATCAGCTAATTCCAATAAGATAGGCGGCAAAAATTGTCGTCTATCTTCTGAGATTGGTATACTATAATTCGACAGAATTAAATAAAACGTTAGGAGCATGACACAATGGGTCTGTTTGACAAACTTAAGAAGCTAGTATCTGACGACAGCGCAGAAGCAGGTGCAATCGAAATTATCGCACCTCTATCTGGTGAAATCGTAAATATCGAAGATGTGCCAGATGTTGTTTTCGCTGAGAAAATCGTTGGTGACGGTATCGCGATCAAGCCTGCTGGCAACAAGATGGTAGCTCCTGTAAACGGTACTATCGGTAAGATCTTCGAAACTAACCACGCATTCTCTATCGAGTCTGACGATGGCGTTGAACTATTCGTTCACTTCGGTATCGACACAGTTGAGCTAAAAGGCGAAGGCTTCAAGCGTATCGCTGAAGAAGGTCAATCAGTTAAAGCTGGCGACACTATCATCGAGTTTGATCTAGCGCTACTAGAAGAGAAGGCAAAGTCTACTCTAACTCCTGTTGTTATCTCTAACATGGACGAAATCAAAGAGCTGAACAAGCTTTCTGGTTCTGTAACTGTTGGTGAAACTCCAGTACTACGTGTAACTAAGTAATTCCTACTTAGCAACGCACAAAAAACGCAGCCAATAGGCTGCGTTTTTGTTTTCTATCTCTCTCACGTTTAATCACTTCAAACCCAAGGCATATTTGAGAACCTGTGTTTTAAGAGGCCCGGTATTCTCCACGATTTTAAGTGCCGCATTACGAAGCAGTTTTAGTGGACCAATATCGTTACTGAACCCTTTGTAGAACAGATCCATTCCTGATTGCATTAACAGATTATCTGGTCGGCGTTTGCGCTCATATTGCTTCAGCACAGAGTCATCAATAGAGGTTTTACCCTCACACTCCGCAAGCAAGATTGCGACATCTTTAAATCCAAGATTGACGCCTTGCCCTGCCAATGGATTAATGGTGTGTGCAGAGTCACCCACCAGCACACAATTCTTATTGGAATAGGCTTGCGCATGACGACGAGTTAAAGGAAAAGAACCAAACTGCAGCACTTTGATATCGCCAAGTTCAGCAGGAAAATGGGTTAAGACTTCTTCTCTCAATTGTTCAGGCGTCAGCGAACAGAGCTGCTTTATGCGCTTCGGGCTGTCATACCAGACTAATGAACCTTGTCCTGTTCCCTGTGATTGAGAAGCTAATGTCGCTAAAGGCAAAAAAGAGCGAGGCCCATGCGGGGTAAACTGCTGCCAAGTAATGTCCTGTTGAGCAAGCTCCGTTTCGACATTAATCAACATACAATGCTGCCTGTAATCCCAAGCGGTAATACCGATTCCTGCCAAGTGACGTACTTTAGAATTCGCTCCATCAGCACCAACGATCAATTCAGCGTCAAAGCTCTCTCCAGACGAGAGTTCGACTCGATTGACCTCATCAAACTTGATGCTTTCTAACGTGTCTGGGCAATACAGCGTAATATTTTCGAACTGCTCTAGTTGTCGCCACAAACCAAGCTGAATCAGTCTATTTTCAACGATATAACCAAGTTGCTGCATGTTTAGAGCATCAGAGTGAAAACGAGTGCGGCATTCAGGGTGTTCCCACGTTTCTAAGCGGCGATATGGGCAGACGCGCATTTGCTCAATTTTTTGCCAAGCGCCAAGTTCATCGAGTATGGAAACAGAATGCTCAGAGATAGCAGAAACGCGAATATCCATTGACTGCTCTGGAGAAAAAGCTTTTGGCGCATAACCTTCGACAAGCGCGACTTTCCTACCCTGCTTGGCAAACCCGATAGCAGTAGCCGCTCCAACCATGCCACCACCAATCACTGCAACATCAAACTTGGTCATAATTTATACTTCATCATATTGATTATTTGGCTGTTTTTTATTGTACGTTTTCATTACTAAAATGTAACGAAAAACCTCAGGAGCACTATGGGCAAATCCCTTGATTAATAACGCTTTGAATAGATTTTACAGCAACACTAGTCAGTAGGTTTTTAAACCAGTACAATACGCCGCTTGCCAATCTATAGGCACAAAATTTAGTCATACATTAAACTCAAATGGATGACTTACTGGAAACATTGGGCGATTTGCTCCCTTAATTTAAACTAACGATCGAGCGAACAAAATGAGTAAGAAACTGCTAATCAAAACCTGGGGCTGCCAGATGAACGAATACGATTCATCAAAAATGGCGGATCTACTGAACGCGGCTAACGGCTATGAGCTGACGGAAGAACCAGAAGAGGCAGATGTACTACTTCTTAATACCTGTTCAATTCGCGAAAAAGCGCAAGAAAAAGTATTCCACCAGCTTGGTCGTTGGAAAACGCTAAAAGATAAAAAAGAAGGTGTGGTAATTGGTGTTGGCGGCTGTGTTGCTACTCAAGAAGGTGACCACATCCGCGAGCGTGCGCCATTTGTTGACGTTATCTTTGGCCCACAAACTCTGCACCGTCTGCCTGAGATGATCAAACAGTCACAGTCAAATGAAGCGCCTGTTATGGATATCTCTTTCCCAGAGATCGAGAAGTTTGACCGCCTACCAGAGCCTCGTGCTGAAGGTGCAACAGCGTTCGTTTCAATCATGGAAGGCTGTTCTAAGTACTGTACTTACTGCGTAGTACCTTACACTCGCGGCGAAGAAGTTAGCCGTCCAATGGATGACGTACTATTCGAAATCGCGCAGCTTGCTGATCAAGGTGTACGTGAAGTAAACCTATTAGGTCAAAACGTTAACGCGTACCGTGGCCCAACCCACGAAGGCGATATTTGCTCTTTCGCAGAATTGCTACGCCTTGTTGCTTCTATTGATGGCATTGACCGCATTCGCTTTACGACTAGCCACCCACTAGAGTTCACTGACGACATCATCGCCGTCTACGAAGATACACCAGAGCTTGTGAGCTTCCTGCACCTACCAGTACAAAGTGGTAGTGACCGCATTCTAACTATGATGAAGCGTCCACACACAGCGATTGAATACAAGTCGATCATTCGTAAGCTGCGTAAAGCGCGTCCTGATATTCAAATCAGTTCTGACTTCATTGTTGGCTTCCCTGGCGAAACGGCGAAAGATCACCAAGATACGATGAAGCTAATCAAAGACGTTGATTTTGATATGAGCTTTAGCTTTATCTTCTCTCCTCGTCCGGGAACGCCAGCGGCGGACTACCCATGTGACGTACCAGAGCAAGAAAAGAAAGAACGTCTATACGAACTGCAGCAAACCGTAAACGCGCAAGCTATGCGTTACTCTCGCTTGATGCTCGATACTGAACAACGCGTTCTTGTTGAAGGTCCATCGAAAAAGAATCTAATGGAACTTCGCGCACGTACAGAGAACAACCGCGTGGTTAACTTCGAAGGCAGCGCAGACTTAATCGGTCAGTTTGTTGACGTGAAGATCACTGACGTTTTCGCTAACTCACTACGTGGCGAATTGGTTCGTACTGAAAAAGATATGGACCTACGATCTATCATTTCACCAACACAAATGATGGCTCGCACCAAACGTGAAGATGAGCTAGGTGTAGCGACTTTTACGCCTTAAGCTTGAAAATAGCTGTATAAGTTACCATCTTAGAGATAGGTAACGATCGCCATTAGAAGCCCGGTCTAAATCGGGCTTCTTTCGAATGGCATATTTTGAGAGGCAACTTTGAGCAATAAAATTGTAACTCTAGAAATCAATCTAGAACCTTCTGATAACCGCCGCTTAGCCAGTTTGTGCGGTCCTTTCGATGACAATATCAAGCACTTAGAGCGTCGTTTAGGCGTTGAAATCAGCTACCGTGGCAACTTCTTTACTATCGTTGGTAAACCACATACTAGCGCTGCAGCACTTGAAATCATCAAAACACTTTACGTCAATACCGCTCCTGTTCGTGGCAATATCCCAGACGTAGAACCCGATGAAATTCATCTTGCGATCAAAGAGACAGGTGTTTTAGAGCAAGACCTTGAGTCAAGCTTCGAGCACGGTAAAGAAGTGTTCATCAAGACCAAAAAAGGTGTCATCAAACCGCGTACACCTAACCAAGGTCAGTACCTGATGAACATGGTGACTCATGATATCTCTTTCGGTATCGGTCCTGCGGGTACAGGTAAAACCTACCTTGCGGTTGCGGCAGCGGTAGATGCTTTAGAGCGTCAAGAAATTCGTCGCATCTTGCTGACTCGCCCTGCAGTTGAGGCGGGTGAGAAACTCGGCTTCTTGCCGGGTGATTTGAGCCAGAAAGTAGACCCGTACCTTCGTCCGCTCTATGACGCCCTATTTGAAATGCTCGGCTTCGAGAAGGTTGAAAAACTGATTGAACGCAACGTAATTGAAGTTGCGCCACTGGCTTATATGCGTGGTCGTACGCTCAATGATGCTTTCATCATTTTGGATGAGAGCCAAAACACTACCGTGGAGCAGATGAAAATGTTCCTAACGCGTATTGGTTTTAACTCGCGCGCCGTGATCACAGGTGATATCACCCAGATCGACTTGCCTCGCGGGGCTAAGTCAGGGCTACGCCATGCCATTGAGGTGTTGAGCGAAGTTGATGACATCAGCTTTAACTTCTTCCAGTCTGATGACGTTGTTCGCCACCCAGTTGTTGCACGTATCGTCAATGCGTATGAGAAATGGGAAGCGAAAGATCAAAAAGAACGCAAAGAGTTCGAAAAGAAACGTCGTGAAGAGCGCGAAGCACAATTGATCGAAACGGCTAAAGCTGAGCTTTCAAAAAAAGTACAAGCAGAAACCGCTGAAGGTAAGTCATGAGTATCGAACTAGATCTACAATTAGCGGTCGAAGATGAAAAAGGCTTACCAAGTTTTGAGGATATTCATCTTTGGTTAAGCTCAGCGGTGACAAAATTCCAACCGCAAGCCGAAGTGACTGTGCGTTTGGTTGATGAACAAGAAAGCCATCAACTAAACCATGACTACCGTGGCAAAGATAAGCCGACCAATGTGCTCTCTTTTCCATTTGAAGCGCCTCCAGGTATTGAGATGGATTTGCTCGGCGATCTGATCATCTGCCGACAAGTTGTAGAACGTGAAGCGGTAGAGCAAAACAAACCTCTAATGGCTCACTGGGCGCATATGGTTGTACATGGTAGCCTGCATCTGCTAGGTTATGATCATATCGATGATGACGAAGCGGAAGAGATGGAGTCACTCGAAACAGAAATCATGCAAAGTATGGGTTTCGAAGACCCCTACATTGATGAGAAAGCGTAAAATCGAGACTGTTTTCAACTCGGTTTTACCAACGTGAGCTATCACACATCTGATAGCGTTACTTAAATGAGAAACAATGAACGAAGACAATTCGCCCTCTTCTCTAGAAGGTAAGAAAGAAAAATCTGAAGGTCCGAGTAGAAAGTCCTTCTTCGGACGCCTAGGTCAACTTTTTCAAGGTGAACCAAAAGATCGCCAAGAGCTTGTGGATGTTATCCGCGACTCTGAAGAAAATGACCTGATCGACCACGATACCCGAGACATGCTTGAAGGTGTTATGGAGATCTCTGAAATGCGTGTGCGTGACATCATGTTACCGCGCTCGCAAATGGTTACGGTTGACCGCAGTGACGATTTAGACGCACTGATCAACCTTATCACTGATGCTCAGCACTCGCGCTACCCAGTAATCAGTGAAGATAAAGACCATGTTGAAGGTATTCTGTTAGCGAAGGACTTACTTAAATACTTAGGTTCTGGCAGCGAACCATTTGATATCGAGCAAGTTATCCGCCCTGCGGTCGTTGTTCCTGAGAGTAAGCGTGTCGATCGCCTACTCAAAGAGTTCCGCGAGGAACGTTATCATATGTCTATCGTTGTTGATGAATTTGGCGGCGTATCCGGCCTTGTTACCATCGAGGACATCCTTGAAGAAATCGTTGGTGAAATCGAAGATGAATTCGACGATGAAGAAGAACTGGATATTCGCAAGCTAAGCAAACACACTTTTGCAGTGAAGGCTCTAACCACTATCGAAGAATTTAACGATACGTTTGGAACCTCTTTCAGCGACGAAGAAGTCGACACTGTAGGTGGTATGGTTATGACAGCATTTGGTCATCTACCTTCTCGTGGCGAAGTGGTAGAAATTGAAGGATATAACTTCAAAGTGACTTCAGCAGATAACCGTCGTGTTGTGCAGCTACAAGTTACCATTCCTGACGAAGAGCTCATTGCAGACTCTACTGAAGAGTAACGCTAACCTCCCTTAGGGGAAGAGATAATATATACGATGATAAATTCCCTTTTTCATCGCCTAAAACGGCCGCTTGCGGCCGTTTTTGTTGGCGCTTTAACCACACTTGCATTTGCACCTTATCAATTATGGCCGCTAGCGATTGTTAGCCCTGCCATTCTTCTGCTCCTTATCCACCAGCAATCAGCTAAACGTGCACTTTGGATTGGTTACGCATGGGGACTTGGTCAATTTTCGACTGGCATCAGCTGGGTCCATGTCAGCATCGATAATTTTGGCGGTATGCCAAAAATTGCCAGCGTCTTTCTCATGGCGCTGCTAGTCGGTTACTTAGCCATCTACTCAGCCCTGTTCACTTGGAGTCTTAATCGCTTTTTCCCAGCATCAACACGTACTCGATACATGTTGGTCGCACCTGCGCTATGGCTTATCTGTGACTGGCTCCGTGGTTGGGTCATGACGGGTTTCCCCTGGTTATGGCTAGGTTACAGCCAAATAGACAGCCCATTGGGTAATTTCGCTCCCCTTGGCGGCGTCGAGTTTATAACCTTACTAGTGGTTGTCAGTGCAGGAGCGATGGCTTATGCAAGCTTACATCGTCAATGGTTACTCCTGCTCATCCCATCAGTGATCTTTATGACAGGTTTTGGTTTGCAGTCCGCTGCGTGGGTAACACCAAACCCAGAGCAAACAACCAAAGTTGCACTCATTCAAGGTAACATTGCGCAAGAGTTAAAGTGGCAACCAAGCCAACGCTGGCCAACCATTATGAAGTACACCGACCTTACTCGTGAGAACTGGGATGCGGACATCATCATTTGGCCAGAAGCAGCGATACCAGCGCTTGAGTATGAGATTTCCTCTTTCCTAAGTAATCTCGATTCTGCAGCACGTATGAATAACAGTGCGGTGATAACAGGAATCGTCAATCAAGGCGAAGATAAGAAGTTCTACAACAGCATTCTCACTCTGGGTAAAAATCCGAATGGGGATTACAGCTACGACATGAATCTTCGTTACCATAAACATCACCTGCTGCCGTTTGGTGAGTTTGTCCCATTCGAAGAAGTGCTGCGACCGATCGCGCCATTTTTTAATCTACCGATGTCTTCATTCAGTCGTGGGGATTTTATCCAGCCCAACATTGACGCCAATGGCAAACAAATGGCCCCAGCTCTTTGTTATGAAATCATCTTTAATGAGCAGGTAAGACAAAACGTCAATCAAGACACAGATTTTATCCTCACTCTGTCTAACGACGCTTGGTTCGGACACTCAATTGGTCCGCTGCAGCATATGGAAATCGCCCGTATGCGAGCACTTGAGCTTGGTAAGCCTGTTATTCGCGCCACCAATAACGGTGTCACAGCCGTAACAGACCATAAAGGTCATATCACAGCTCAAGTACCGCAATTCGAAACTGCAGTGTTACGCGCCGAGATCCCATCAACATCCGGTGAAACCCCTTACCGTCAGTTTGGTACATGGCCGATGTATTTTTGGGTTGTGTTGAGTTTGATTGTTGGTTGGAGAGCTAGGGCAATAGCGAGTTAGGGAACGCTACGCTTATGGATGTAGGAACGGACTTCGTCCTACAGATAACTGGATAACTGGATAACTGGATAACTGGATAACTGGATAGTTTTTAAGGGTTGGTACATGGTATCAACCCTTTTTGTTTTCAATAAATTACTCTGTCATCCTCAAGAGCGAGGGACGAGCGAGTTGGGGATCTCTAGAAGCGAGTCGAATACATTAAGGGATTCCCTACTCCTTCCTTCGTCAGTCTATGGAATGACAGTTTACCTTTCGAAGGGTGTTGTCCACCCTAGGCTATCAACACGTAGCCATCCAGCAGGGCGAAGCCCGATCCCGCTTTCCCGAAACGAAGTATTCCATAGGACAAAGGTCCGTTCCCGCATCCCGTAGGACGAAGTCCGTTCCATCTATTTAAGGTTTGAGCGCCTGACGACTAAACCCTTTATGTCCGCAATTGGTACAAGGGATGATCACCGTTGGGTGGTTATATTGTGTCTTATGTCCACATTCATCACAGACCAATACCCCTAATCCAATCACTTCACCAGCCTGATACAGACCTTGATGTTCGAGATCTTGGAACAGCTCTACCCACTCCACTTTAGTCCGGTCAGTAATATCTAACAGACCCTGCCAAATCGAGTCAGCGACCATCAAATAGAATGGTCCACCTTTGGATTCTTCGTAGTTATCGGCGAACTCTTTTAAATCCGACTTCACGTACGCTGAAACCAAGGCCAACTCATCTTTGGTGAGATCATTGGCGGCTTGTGCTACTTTCCCAGAAGTTTCAATAACATGGTTAACTTCATCTGGGCTGTGCTTGAGCGTTTCCACAACGTCTTCAAGCATCTCTTCATAACCTGCTTTTCTTTTTGGCATCGCTGACCTCCGTAATGAATCTCACAAACAAACTCGATATGTCGACTCAAGGTCGCCCCCTAACCATTTAAAGCTAAGGAGAGTATGGATTGGCTATTGTTGTGCACCTTTCCTTTAGGTATTCTATGACGATCTATTTAAGTCTGTTCTAACCGAACTCACAAATTCCAAGATAACCGGACATCATCGATGCAAGAACAATACAACCCGCAAGATATTGAACAAAAAGTTCAACAGCACTGGGACAACAACAAGACCTTTGTTGTAAGTGAAGACCCAAATAAAGAAAAATTCTACTGTCTATCCATGTTCCCTTACCCAAGTGGCCGACTGCACATGGGTCACGTGCGTAACTACACTATCGGTGATGTAGTCTCTCGTTTCCAACGCCTGCAAGGTAAAAACGTAATGCAACCAATCGGTTGGGATGCATTTGGTCTACCGGCAGAAAACGCGGCTGTGAAGAACAACACAGCGCCTGCACCATGGACTTACGAAAACATCGAGTACATGAAAAACCAGCTTAAGCTTCTAGGCTTTGGTTACGACTGGAACCGTGAGTTCGCGACTTGTACGCCTGAGTACTACCGTTGGGAACAAGAGTTCTTCACTAAGCTTTACAACAAAGGCTTAGTTTACAAGAAGACTTCTTCAGTTAACTGGTGTCCAAACGACCAAACTGTTCTTGCAAACGAGCAGGTTGAAGATGGCTGCTGCTGGCGCTGTGATACTCCAGTAGAGCAAAAAGAGATTCCACAGTGGTTCATCAAGATCACTGAATACGCTCAAGAGCTACTAGACGATTTAGACAACCTAGATGGCTGGCCTGAAATGGTTAAGACTATGCAGCGCAACTGGATCGGTCGCTCTGAAGGTGTTGAGCTTAAGTTTGAAGTTAAGGGTCAACAAGACCTAGAAGTTTACACAACACGTCCAGACACACTAATGGGTGTGACTTACGTTGGTATCGCAGCAGGTCACCCTCTAGCGGCAATCGCAGCTGAGAACAACCCTGAGCTTGCAGCGTTCATCGAAGAGTGTAAGAACAACAAGGTAGCAGAGGCTGAGCTTGCGACAATGGAAAAGAAAGGTATGGCGACTGGCCTTACTGCTATTCACCCATTGAACGGTCGTGAAGTTCCAGTTTACGTGGCTAACTTCGTACTGATGGACTACGGTACAGGCGCTGTAATGGCAGTACCTGCACACGACCAACGCGATTACGAATTCGCAACTAAGTACGGCCTAGATATCGTACCTGTGATCAAGCCTGCTGACGACAGCGAGCTGAACATCTCTGAAGAAGCGTACACCGAGAAAGGCGTACTGTTTGATTCAGGTGAGTTCGACGGTCTTGAATTCCAAGCAGCATTCGATGCAATCGCAGCCAAACTAGAAGCAGAAGGCAAAGGCACTAAGACAG
Organism: Vibrio tubiashii; assembly: GCF_028551255.1. NCBI lineage: Bacteria > Pseudomonadati > Pseudomonadota > Gammaproteobacteria > Vibrionales > Vibrionaceae > Vibrio > Vibrio tubiashii. Next base: position 2,445,822 of record NZ_CP117029.1, read on the forward strand.
TTAACTTCCGTCTACGTGACTGGGGTGTATCTCGTCAACGTTACTGGGGCGCACCAATCCCAATGGTCACCACTGAAGATGGTGAAGTTCACCCAGTACCAGCTGACCAACTACCAGTGATTCTTCCAGAAGACGTGGTGATGGATGGCGTAACAAGCCCAATCAAAGCTGATAAAGAGTGGGCAAAGACTACCTTTAACGGCGAACCTGCTCTACGTGAGACAGATACGTTCGATACCTTCATGGAGTCTTCTTGGTACTACGCACGTTACTGTTCACCACAAGCTGATGACATTCTAGATCCAGAAAAAGCGAACTACTGGCTACCAGTAGACCAATACATTGGTGGTATTGAGCACGCTTGTATGCACCTACTGTACTCGCGCTTCTTCCACAAACTGCTACGTGACGCAGGTTACGTAACATCTGACGAGCCATTCAAGCAACTACTATGTCAAGGCATGGTACTAGCAGATGCGTTCTACCACGAGAACGACAAAGGCGGTAAAGAGTGGGTTGCTCCAACTGACGTTGCTGTAGAGCGTGACGGTAAAGGCCGCATCACTTCGGCTAAAGACAACGAAGGTCGTGACGTAACACACTCAGGCATGATCAAGATGTCTAAGTCGAAGAATAACGGTATCGACCCACAAGAGATGGTAGACAAGTACGGTGCTGACACAGTACGTCTATTTATGATGTTTGCATCACCTGCAGATATGACGCTTGAGTGGCAAGAATCTGGCGTAGAAGGTGCTAACCGCTTCCTAAAACGTGTTTGGAAACTTGTTAACGAGCACGCATCGAAAGGCGCGGCAGAAACTGTTGATGCATCTGCACTGTCTGGCGACCAAAAAGCACTTCGTCGTGACGTTCACAAGACTATCGCCAAAGTGACTGACGATATCGCTCGTCGCCAAACGTTCAACACAGCAATCGCAGCAATCATGGAACTTATGAACAAGCTAGCGAAAGCACCTCAAGAATCAGCGCAAGATCGTGCAATCCTTGACGAAGCTCTGAAAGCAGTTGTTGCAATGCTTTACCCAATCACTCCGCACATCTCATTCGAAATGTGGGCGGCGTTGGGTCAAGAAGATATCGACAACGCAGCATGGCCAACTCACGACGAGAAAGCACTGGTTGAAGACGAGAAGCTGATCATCGTTCAAGTAAACGGCAAGCTACGTGCGAAACTGACGGTACCGGCGGATATCTCTAAAGAAGATATTGAAGCTCTAGGTCTAAACGACGAAAACGTTACTAAGTTCACAGAAGATAAAACGATTCGTAAAGTGATTTACGTACCGGGTAAACTTCTAAACATTGTTGCAAATTAAAGAATAGTTGCGAACTAATCGTCGCTTCTTAAGTCATAAGCAGGGTATATTGTTACCCTGCTTTACTTATCTTAGTGTTTTATCAGCTATTCTAGGTATTAGAACCCTAAGATAAGTATTCCAATAATCGAGAGCCCTAAATCCATGTTTCGTAGTGCGTCGCGCCTTATTTCATTTTCTTCTGTAAAACTCACCAGTGTTGTTCTAATGGCAAGTTTATTGTCTGCTTGTGGTTTCCATCTACGTGGTGACTACTCGGTTCCTGAAGAGTTAGAAACCATGTCTCTCACCAGCTACGACCAATACAGCAGCTTTACACGTATGATGAAAGGGCAACTGCGTATGAGCGAAATTGATGTCGTTCCGCCAGCCGCTAACATTCCTAACTTACACCTACTTAGCGAAGGTGTGGGTGAGCGTACACTATCGCTTTACCAAAACACACGTGCAGCGGAAATCGAGCTTACCTTCCGTGCCTCTTACCGCGTGACGGTTCCAGAGCTAGGCTCAAAGACCTTCTCTACCAGCGTAACGCGTAGCTACCTAGATAACCCGTTAACCGCACTTGCTAAGTCAGTAGAACGAGACATGATTGAAGATGAAATGCGTAAGCTAGCCGCTTCACAGATCATTCGTCAAATGGCTCGCTTGAAAGCAGACATTGAAGCAAACGAGCTGTTGGAAGAAGAGCAAGAAGCTTTACTTAAAGTGGAAGAAGAGCAATACCGCGTGAAAACATTTTACGCTGAAGATGCTCAGGGTAACGTCACTTCTGAAGTCCCAGCTAACTAATTACCATTATGCGAATCTTCGCCGACCGTTTAGTGGAGCAGCTTAACAAGCAGCTCCACCCTACTTACCTTATCTTTGGCAACGAACCACTCCTTATCCAAGAGTCTCGCCAGTCGATTCAAAAAGCCGCCTTTGCACAAGGATTCGAAGAAAGACACCGCTTTGCTATCGATAGTTCATTTGACTGGAATCTTGTTTATGACAGCTGTCAGGCCATGAGTTTGTTTTCAGCCAGACAAGTCATTGAACTGGAACTGCCTGAGTCAGGAGTCAATGCCGCTATCGCTAAAGAGCTAGTTGCTGTTGCTGAATTGCTTCATAGCGATGTGTTGTTAGTTGTCATTGGTAGCAAACTGACCAAAGCTCAAGAAAACGCAAAATGGTTTAAAGCGCTGTCTGCCCAAGGTTGTTGGGTGAATTGCTTAACACCTGATATCCAAAGATTGCCGCAATTCGTGCAAGCGCGTTGCCGAGCACTCAACCTTAAGCCAGATCAAGAAGCAGTACAGATGCTCGCCCAGTGGCATGAGGGCAACTTGTTTGCTTTAACTCAAAGCCTCGAAAAACTCGCATTACTCTACCCTGATGGCGTATTGAATTTGGTGCGTTTAGAGGAATCTCTCAGCCGCCACAACCACTTCACCGCTTTTCATTGGGTAGATGCCTTATTAGCGGGTAAGGCTAAGCGCTCACAACGTATTTTACGCCAACTTGAGGCGGAAGGAATTGAGAGCGTGATACTCGCGCGTACGATACAAAAAGAGCTCGCTCAGCTTCTCAACATGGCGACCCAAATTAAAACTAAGCCAATCGGCCAAGTTTTTGAAAGCTACCGTATTTGGCAATCAAAACGCCCATTGTACTCGTCAGCTTTAAATCGCTTACAACCCGAAAAAATCATGCAGCTTCTCCAGTTGCTCGCCAAGATTGAGCTATTGGTAAAAACACAATACGACCAGTCTAGCTGGCCACTATTACACCAGTTGAGTACTGAGATTTGCTTGCCGCAAGTGAAGCTGTAAAAAGCGTGATATACTTCGCCGCCGCAAACAATCAACCCTGTGTATATGCACAACACCAACGAGGACAACACCTTGCAATTTGAAGAGTTAAACAACTTCCTTGCTGACAAAGCTGACGACATGAAAGCTCAAGATATCAAAACCATCGATGTTCAGGGCAAATCAAGTATTACAGACTTCATGATCGTTTGTACTGGCACATCAAAGCGCCACGTTGTTTCTATCGCCGAGCATGTTGCTAAAGAATCAAAACTAGCTGGTCTGGAGCCACTAGGTATTGACGGTGAAGCCGAAGGCGAATGGGTCGTAGTAGATATGGGCAGCACTATTGTTCATGTGATGCAAGAAGAGCATCGTGAGCTTTACCAACTGGAAAAGCTTTGGGGCTAAGCGATGAAAATACAGCTCGTTGCCGTTGGAACTAAGATGCCCAAGTGGGTCGAAGAAGGCTTCCAAGAGTATCGCCGCCGTTTTCCTCATGATATGCCACTTGAGCTTGTCGAAATAAGCGCCGGAAAACGCGGAAAAAATGCCGATATTGCAAGAATTCTGCAAAAAGAAGGCGAAGCCATGTTGGCAGCCGTGCCAAAAGGCAATCGAATTGTTACTCTCGACATCCCTGGCAAAAAGTGGGATACCCCACAATTAGCGCAGCAATTAGAGAGCTGGAAGCTGGACGGAAGAGATGTGTCGATTCTAATCGGTGGTCCTGAAGGTCTCGCCCCAGCATGTAAAGCCGCAGCCGATCAAAGCTGGTCTTTATCAGCATTAACCTTGCCTCACCCATTAGTACGCATTGTCATGGCTGAGAGTTTATATAGAGCGTGGAGCATCACTGCTAACCACCCTTACCATCGAGAATAACGATTAATGTTAAGGAAGCGTACCCGGATAAGGGATTACCATGAAGAAGCACGACTGTTTAGAAGTCGTGCTATCGTCGCTTTCATTGGTATTGTGGCACTAGTAGGCGTGTTGATCACCAACCTATACAACATCCAGATCAATCAGTACCAAGACTATAAAACTCGCTCTAACGACAACCGCATTAAGGTTGTACCTATCGCCCCTAATCGCGGGCTGATCTATGATCGCAACGGACAACTACTGGCAGAGAACCGTCCAGTGTTTAGTCTTGAGATCACCCCAGAGAAAGTTAAGGATATGGACGATACTATCCGTCGTCTACAAGAGCTCCTAACCATTACCCCCGAACAGATAGAGCGTTTTAAGCGTGAACGTCGTCAGACACGTCGCTTTAAATCCGTGCCTATCCTGACTCAGTTAACTCAAGAACAAGCCGCGAAGTTCTCGGTCAACCAGCACAACTTCCCTGGGGTATCGATTAATGCCGCCCTTAAGCGTCACTACCCATACGGTGAAGTGCTTACTCATGTGATTGGCTATGTCTCTCGAATTAATGACCGAGACATTCAACGCCTGATCCGTGAAGAAAAAGAAGCAAACTATCAAGCGACACGTGACATCGGTAAGCTAGGTATTGAACGCTTCTACGAAGACTTACTGCATGGGACAGCGGGCTACCAAGAAGTTGAAGTGAACAGCCGTGGCCGAGTGATTCGAACGCTAAAATATGTGCCCCCTGTTCCTGGTAAAGATATCGTTCTAAACCTCGATATTGATTTACAGCTCTATATTCATGAACTGCTTGCCGAGCGTCGTGGCAGCGCAATTGTTTTAGATCCTAAAGACAATGGCGTTTTAGCCATGGTATCGAGCCCAAGCTACGATCCCAATGCGTTTGTACATGGTATTTCGGGCAAGGCCTACAGTGCTCTCTTAAACGACAAAAACCGCCCACTGGTTAACCGCGCGACGCTTGGTATTTATCCTCCGGCCTCAACCATCAAACCGTTTATGGCCGTGGCCGCTTTGGAAGAAGGGGTTATCACACCTTATACAACGCGTAACGACCCAGGTTATTGGAGAATACCAAATTCAAAAACACGACCTTTCCGCGACTGGTTAGCATGGGGACATGGTAAAGTTGATATCGTTAAGTCGATCGAGGAATCTGTCGATACCTTCTTCTATCAAATTGCTTATGACATGGGCATTGACCGCATCTCCCGCTGGATGATGATGTTTGGTTTCGGAGACTATACGGGTATCGATATCCACGAAGAGAGCAAAGCCAATATGCCAACTCGTGAGTGGAAAATGGCTCGCCACCGTGTGCCATGGTACCAAGGTGACACGATTCCTGTTGGTATCGGACAAGGCTACTGGACAGCAACACCGATGCAGATAGCCAAAGCAACGTCTGTTTTGGTTAACCGAGGCAAGCGCGTTGCACCGCACCTACTCAGGGCGACCATAGTTAATGGTGAAAAGTTTGAAAGACATGAACTGTCGACATTAGAAACGTATACCTACCCTCCGATTGAAGGCGTTAAAAAACGTTACTGGGACTTAGCTATTGAAGGCATGCGCTTGGTAAACCATGGCAAAAAAGGGACGGCACGCCGCGCCTTCTATAAAACGCCTTATATGAGTGGAGGAAAGTCGGGTACCGCTCAGGTCTTTGGTCTCGGTGAAGACGAAGAATACAATGCTGACGAAATTGCTGAACACCTACGCGATCACGCTCTGTTTACCGGTTTCGCTCCGATTGAAGATCCACAGCTAATAGTCACTATCGTTTTAGAAAATGCTGGCGGTGGTTCTTCTCAAGCGGCTCCGGTAGTAAGAAGACTATTTGACCACGTTCTCGTAGACAATCAAGAGGCGAAATAACCATGGATTTGAACCCTGCAACCGGTCAAAACCGCGCTCTGTTTGAACGTTTCCACCTCGATCTCCCTCTGTTGTTGGGAATATTGGTGCTAATGGGCTTTGGTCTCGTCGTTATGTACAGTGCGAGCGGACAAAGTTTAGCTATGATGGACAGACAAGCGATGCGTATGGCGCTTTCGCTAGGCGTCATGTTAATCCTCGCTCAAATTCCACCTCGAACCTATGAGGCTCTTGCGCCCCTGATGTTTGTCGGTGGCGTTGTTTTGCTACTCGGCGTACTGTTCTTTGGTGAAGCCTCCAAAGGGGCGCAGCGTTGGCTAAACTTAGGTTTTGTTCGCTTTCAGCCCTCCGAGCTATTAAAGCTCGCGGTGCCACTGATGATTGCTCGCTACATTGGTAAACGCCCTCTTCCCCCGACTTTCCAGACTCTGGTCATGTCGTTGGTGATGGTGTTTGTACCAACTATCTTGATCGCGAAACAACCAGACTTAGGCACTTCAATCCTTATTGCTGCATCGGGCATATTCGTTATTTTCTTAGCGGGTATTAGCTGGAAAATCATCTTTGCTGCGGCGTGTGGATTAGGCGCTTTCCTCCCTATTCTGTGGTTCTTCTTGATGCGCGAGTATCAGAAAGTTCGCGTGAGGACTCTGTTTAACCCAGAATCCGATCCTCTCGGTGCGGGTTACCATATTATCCAGAGTAAAATCGCCATAGGTTCAGGCGGTATCTCAGGAAAGGGTTGGCTGCAAGGGACGCAATCCCAGTTGGAGTTTCTTCCAGAACGCCACACCGACTTTATTTTCGCGGTGATAGCAGAAGAGTGGGGGCTAATTGGTATCCTTATTCTCCTTAGCCTCTACCTATTTATCATTGGACGTGGGCTTGTTCTAGCAAGTAAAGCCCAAACGGCATTTGGTCGTATGATGGCGGGCAGTATTGTTCTCAGCTTCTTCGTCTATGTTTTCGTCAACATCGGCATGGTAAGTGGCATATTACCCGTGGTAGGTGTCCCACTGCCTCTTATTAGCTATGGTGGAACTTCAATGGTGACCCTCATGGCAGGCTTTGGCATCTTGATGTCGATCCATACCCATAGAAAAGCATTCTCTAAGGCAATCTAAATGATAAACAAGCAATTATTGCTCACTGCAGCGGCCACCAGCCTGATCTTGGCTGGCTGCTCTTCAGCACCGTCAAAGCGCTACACCATTGACGACGACATTGCCCCTGATGCACCAATCAGTGTTGAGCATATTGAAGATGCCACACCTATGTATGAATCGTACAGCCTTGGGGGGAATAGTAATTACACCTTAAGAGGTAAAGATTACACCATTATAAAAGAGCCAAAAGGCTTTCAACAACAAGGTATCGCTTCTTGGTATGGCAAGAAATTCCACGGCCACTTAACCTCTAACGGTGAAATCTATGACATGTACTCAATGTCGGCTGCGCATAAAGAGCTGCCGATTCCGAGCTATGTCAAAGTCACCAACAAGGATAACGGCAAAACGGCCATTGTCCGTGTCAATGACCGCGGTCCTTTTCATGAAGGGCGAATCATTGACCTTAGCTACGCGGCGGCGCTAAAACTCGACGTGATTCGTACCGGCACCGCCAACGTTGCCATTGAAGTGATTACTGTCGACAGACCGACTCAAGTACACAAACAAGAGGCCTTGCCAAAGTTTGTCGTACAGGTAGCTTCATCACAACATCAAGACCGAGTTGAAACTTTAGCGCAAGATTTGAGTCAAAAACTTTCGGTTAAGAGTTATGTCAGTTCTGGCGACAAGCTTCACCGAGTGTTTTTAGGTCCATTTAGCGACTATATGCATAGCCAAAAAGCACTTGAGCAAGTGAAAGACTTGGGTTACACCAGTGCTTTCATAAAATCCCACTAGTCCTCAATCCAGTGTATCCAAACACCTACACTGGCTTGAGAGATTGATTCTGTTAAGATATGGACAGTAAACGATAATTCTGTAGTCAATATGAAAAAAACAACGCTAATTAAATCAGCTTTTGCGTCTTCTATTGCGCTTTCTGCAACTTTCGCATCTTCTGCATTCGCATCACCAATTGTGGTTCCTGACGCACCTCAAATCGCAGCCAAAGGCTACGTATTGATGGATTACCATTCAGGTAAAGTACTTGCTGAAAAAGAGATGAACACTAAGTTATCTCCAGCAAGTTTGACTAAGATGATGACCAGTTATGTCATCGGCCAAGAATTAGAGCGTGGCAACATCTCACTTCAAGATGATGTCACTATCAGTAAAAACGCTTGGGCGAAGAACTTCCCTGATTCTTCAAAAATGTTTATCGAAGTCGGCACTACGGTAAAAGTAGAAGACCTAAACCGCGGTATCATTGTTCAGTCTGGTAACGATGCTTGTGTTGCCATGGCAGAGCACATTGCAGGTTCAGAAGACGCATTTGTCGACCTGATGAACGCTTGGGCAGACACTATCGGCATGAAAGACACGCACTTTGCTAACGTGCATGGTCTAGATAACCCCAACCTATACTCAACGCCTTACGATATGGCTTTATTGGGTAGCGCGCTGATCCGTGACGTACCAGACGAGTACCGAATCTACTCAGACAAAAAGTTCACTTACAACGGCATCACCCAATACAACCGCAACGGTCTGCTTTGGGATAAGAGCATGAACGTTGACGGCATCAAAACTGGACACACGAGCAACGCAGGTTACAGCCTAGTTAGCTCAGCGACAGAAGGCAAAATGCGCCTAGTTGCGGTAGTTATGGGAACTAAAAATGCAAATGCGCGTAAATCTGAAAGCAAAAAGCTTCTGAGCTACGGTTTCCGTTTCTTCGAAACAGTTGCTCCTCACAAAGCCGGTGAAACCTTCGTTGAAGAAAAGATCTGGATGGGTAACAAAGATACAGTTGCGTTAGGTCTGGACCAAGATACCTATGTAACCCTACCTCGCGGCCAAGCGAAAAACCTTAAGGCAAGCTTCATCCTTGAAAAAGAGCTAGAAGCCCCAATTATGAAAGGTGACGTAGTTGGTAAGCTATACTATCAACTAGAAGGTGAAGATATTGCAGAGTACCCACTTCTTGCTCTAGAAGATGTGGAAGAAGGTAGCCTATTCAGCCGCCTATGGGATTACATTGTAATGCTGTTCAAAAGCTTCTTGTAATTCGAGTACTTAGCTTTGAAAAGCCGCCTAGTGCGGCTTTTTTGTTTTTCACGCTTTCGACATAGCGCAGAGGGTATCTTGAGTTCATCCTCGATAGACAGTACTATTCGGCGCTGCTAACAACGACTTCCCAACTTGGAGTTTCAAAATGCTGAACATTAATTCAGATGCAAAACTGAAAGACCTGCTTGAGTTCCCTTGTTCGTTTACCTACAAGGTAATGGGCTATGCTAAGCCTGAGCTTCCTGAAAAGGTTCTTGAAGTCATCCAACGCCATGCTCCAGGTGATTACAGCCCAACCGTAAAGCCAAGTGCTAAGGGCAATTACCACTCAGTGTCTGTCAATATCACCGCAACTTCTATCGAGCAAGTTGAAACGCTTTACAAAGAGCTCGGTGAGATCGACATTGTACGCATGGTGCTATAAAAAATTTGAGTTAACTCAATTTTTTTTGAAGGCAGCGAAAGCTGCTTTCTTTCTAGATATCAAACAGATAATTATCCTACAAAAAGTCTAGGGTTAAAAATGTGTTACTGGTATATAGTCCCTTGACCAGAAGCAGTTTATAATCCGTTAACTTTATTAACCGACGATGGAAAGCGGAATGCAAAACCAGCTTGTTGTAAAACATCTAGGAAGACAAGATTACGAGCCAATTTGGCAAGCAATGCATGACTTCACAGATAACCGGACAGAAGACACCGCTGACGAGGTGTGGCTTGTTGAACACAATCCAGTCTTCACACAAGGGCAAGCAGGTAAGGCGGAACACCTACTTAATACGGGTGATATCCCCGTTGTTCAGAGCGATCGTGGTGGCCAAGTCACCTACCACGGACCTGGTCAGCTTGTTGCTTACTTTCTGATTAACCTTCGTCGTAAAAAAATGGGAGTACGAGATCTTGTTACTCATATTGAGAATCTCGTAATTAATACCCTAAAAGCATACAATATCGACTCAGCTGCACGCCCTGATGCACCAGGTGTCTATGTAGATGGGAAGAAAATCTGTTCCTTAGGATTACGAATCCGTAAAGGTTGTTCGTTCCACGGCTTAGCACTAAATGTGAATATGGATCTTACGCCATTTCTACGTATAAACCCTTGTGGTTACGCAGGAATGGAAATGGTTCAAGTCAGCCAACTTGGCGGACCTGACGACATGACTCAAGTAGAGACAAAACTAGTCGAAGAACTGGTTGATTTACTTAACTATGAACAGGTTAATGTCGACACACAAGCAGGCCACAAGACCAACAATAACGAGAAGTAAGAGAAGCATGAGTAAACCAATCCAAATGGAAAAAGGCGTTAAGTACCGCGACGCTGATAAAATGGCACTGATTCCAGTAAAGAACATGCCTACAGAGCAAAAAGAAGTTCTTCGTAAACCAGACTGGATGAAGATCAAGCTACCTGCGGACAGCCAGCGCATTCAAGATATTAAATCGGCAATGCGTAAAAACAACTTACACTCCGTTTGTGAAGAAGCTTCATGCCCTAACCTTGCAGAATGTTTTAACCACGGTACTGCAACCTTTATGATTTTGGGTGCAATTTGTACCCGTCGTTGCCCATTCTGCGACGTTGCTCATGGACGTCCACTGACTCCTGAAGCAGATGAGCCGAAGAAATTGGCTAAAACTATTCAAGACATGAAACTGAAGTACGTGGTTATTACTTCCGTTGACCGTGACGATCTCCGAGATGGTGGTGCGCAGCATTTTGCCGACTGTAACCGTGAGATCCGCGAACTGAATCCGAACATTAAGATTGAAACGCTTGTACCAGATTTCCGTGGTCGTATGGACGTTGCTCTTGAGTTGCTAAAAGACAATCCACCGGATGTTTTCAACCACAACTTAGAGACAGCACCTCGTCTGTATCGTAAAGCGCGCCCAGGTGCGAACTACAAGTGGTCATTGCAGCTGCTACAAAAATTCAAAGAACAGCACCCAAATATTCCGACTAAGTCAGGCATTATGATGGGCTTGGGTGAAACAAAAGAAGAGATCGTCGAAGTATTGAAAGATCTTCGTGCTCACGGTGTCACTATGCTGACGTTAGGCCAATACCTAGCACCTAGCCGCCATCACCTACCGGTTGAACGTTACGTTCCACCGTCAGAGTTTGATGAGCTAAAAGAAATCGCACTTGAGCTTGGCTTTACTCACGCAGCATGTGGTCCATTTGTGCGTTCTTCGTACCATGCAGACTTACAAGCTCAAGGCGTAGAAGTAAGCTAAATTACAGTAAGACAATCACTTATCTATGCCTCTCGTTTTTGAACGTGAGGCATATTTTATTTGTAGCGATTTTACTCACCCGCCACAATCCACTACCATATCAAGTATTGAAACAACTTTGATACTAGAATGAAACTCTAGGTTTGATATAATACCTAAATCAAACTTTGTTCATGCCAATAACGTTATGTTCAGATAAATGATGGGATTGGCTTAAATACTCGAAATATTGGATAGACGCATGAAAAACATTTTTGCTGCCGCTGTTGTGGCTATTACTCTTGCAGGTTGTGCATCTGAACCCACTCAGCAAGACAACTACATGGACGCTTCTTTCGAACTTTGTAACACTGAAGTGAAAACTTACTCAGTCAGTGACGATGGTCGAGTACGCATTGTATGTGCTGATGGCTCTAAGTTTGCTCTTCGCACAGAAGCAACTCTAGATACTATGCGTGATATCAACGCTGACTACTGTAGTGGTGAAGGTCTATCTAAGTTCAACGAAAGCACTAAGTACTACCAGTTCCGTTGTAAATCTGGTGAGACAATCAGCGTAAACAAATAAGCTGAACTAAGATCTGAAACGGCAGCCCAACAAGGCTGCCGTTTTTATTTTGTACCTATCAGAAAAACAGGTGCTCAGACATTGATTCTGGTTGGTATTGTAGGCATAAAAAAACACCTCCAACAAGTTGGAGGTGTTTTCGATTAAGCAGAAACCTGATTAAGCGTAAACTGGTAGACGCTTACAAATTTCAAGAACCTTAGCTTTAGTCGCTTCGATAACTTCTTCGTTGCCGATGTTATCTAGAACGTCACACATCCAGTTCGCTAGATCTTTTGCATCGTCTTCAGTGAAACCACGGCGAGTGATTGCTGGAGAACCTACACGGATACCAGAAGTAACGAATGGGCTACGTGGGTCGTTTGGTACTGAGTTTTTGTTTACTGTGATGTTGGCTGCACCTAGTGCTGCATCTGCATCTTTACCTGTGATGTCTTTGTCGATCAGATCAACTAGGAACAGGTGGTTCTCTGTACCGTTAGAAACGATTTTGTAACCGCGCTCTTGGAACTGAGCAACCATAGCTTTTGCATTCTTAACAACGCGCGCTTGGTACTCTTTAAACTCTGGCTCCATTGCTTCTTTAAATGCAACCGCTTTACCCGCGATAACGTGCATTAGAGGGCCACCCTGACCACCAGGGAATACAGCAGAGTTCAGTTTCTTGTACATCTCTTCGCCAACATTAGACAGGATTAGACCACCACGTGGACCTGCTAGCGTTTTGTGTGTCGTTGTTGTCACAACGTGAGCGTGTGGCACTGGCGTTGGGTATACACCTGCAGCAATTAGACCTGCTACGTGAGCCATATCAACAAACAACCAAGCACCGGCTTTGTCTGCGATTTCACGCATGCGAGCCCAATCTACGATTTGAGAGTAAGCTGAGAAACCACCGATAATCATCTTAGGCTTGTGCTCAAGAGCCAGTTGCTCCATTTCGTCGTAGTTGATTTGACCCGCTTCGTCGATACCGTAAGGAATAACGTTGTAGTGCTTACCAGAGAAGTTTACTGGTGAACCGTGAGTCAGGTGACCACCGTGCGCTAGGCTCATACCTAGAACAGTATCGCCTGGGTTTAAAAGTGCCATGTAAACAGCACTGTTTGCTTGAGAACCAGAGTGTGGCTGTACGTTTGCATACTCACAACCGAAAAGCTCACATGCACGGTCGATAGCAAGAGCTTCTGCTTTATCTACGTACTCACAACCACCGTAGTAACGCTTGCCTGGGTAACCTTCAGCGTATTTGTTAGTTAGCTGAGAACCTTGAGCTTCCATTACACGTGGGCTTGTGTAGTTTTCAGAAGCGATTAGTTCAATGTGTTCTTCCTGGCGAAGAGTTTCTTCTTGGATTGCTGCGAACAGTTCCGCATCGTAATCTGCGATGTTCATATCACGCTTTAGCATCTGTATCTCCTGACTCAGATTAAGACTTAAAGTTTAAAAAAACTGATTTATGACCTCAATACCGACGTTTTTACCTGACGCAAACGTTTGCATTAAGCTAATGACGCGCATTCTACATAATTTGATCTAGGTCATAAAGAGAAAATTGAAATTTTTCTCATGCAGTTTTTTCATAATGCTTTACAAGGAATGTCATATTGAACATTTCTCCAAATGATGACTTAGAAAAGTGTCAATTTTATCCTTTACACTCCGTAAAACGATAATTACATAGGTTTACCTTAATTTTCCCTCTCAAGCTACCGAAATCCTCAATTTTTAAATAGTATGCACGCCAATATTCAGCAGTTAAATTTAAAATTGATGGAAAAACACTCAAGAAGAGAAGACTGGATCGCAATTCTGACCGGGACTTTTCTGGTTGCCCAAGGGGTTTTCTTTTTACAATCAGCGTCATTGCTCACTGGCGGCACAACCGGACTGGCACTGTTAGCTAGCCAGTTTGTTTCGTTCTCTTTTGGTACTCTCTACTTTATTGCCAATTGTCCTTTTTACCTTTTGGCATGGAAACGATTCGGTTCGCGTTTTGCTTTTAATAGTGCGATTTCTGGCGCCTTGGTCTCTGTATTTGCCGATCACCTCTATTTAGTGATTAGCTTAGATACCATTAACGAAGTCTACTGTGCAGTCGCAGGTGGTTTATTAATGGGATTGGGGATGTTGATACTCTTCCGCCATCGCTCTAGTTTGGGCGGTTTCAATGTTCTATGTCTGTTTATCCAAGATAAATTCGGCATTTCGGTTGGAAAATCTCAGCTAGCTATCGATTTTACTATTTTAGTCGCATCGTTTTTCTTTGTGTCACCGCAAGTTATCGTACTTTCTATCATTGGTGCTATCGCGTTAAACCTAGTGTTGGCAATGAACCACAAGCCAACCCGTTATAGTGTGAATTACGGTTAGAAACTGGATAACTGGATAACTGGATAACTGGATAACTGGATAACTGGATAACTGGAAAGTTTTTGAGGGTTGATACATGGTATCAACCCTTTTTATTTAGGAACGCTTCGCTATGGATTCGGGATGCGGGAACGAAAAACTCTCGCAGGGCGAAGCCCGATCCCGTTTTCCCGAAACGAAGTGTTCCATAGGGCATCGCCCGTTCCGGGCCCTTTACTCCAACTCCCCATGCGAGACACGTGCTTTCACATCGTGGCTTAGTTCTTTGTTTAGCTCAGCTTCCACATGACCCGGCGACTGAGTCGTTGCTGAAATCAAGCGGTACATTGCAGGGATAACGAACAAGGTTACTAAAGTCGCAAAACCCATACCAAAGAAGATCACCGTACCTACAGCCACACGGCTTTCATAGCCCGCCCCCGTCGACATAATCAGCGGTATAGCACCAGCAAGAGTCGTGAATGCTGTCATCATAATAGGGCGCAGGCGGCGCGCAGACGCATCAACAATAGCCTTCTCAAACTCAATGCCGCGATCGCGAAGTTGGTTAGCAAACTCAACAATCAAGATACCGTTCTTAGTTACCATACCGATCAGCATGATCATACCAATCTGGCTATAGATGTTGAGGCCTTGTCCCATCACAAACAGCCCAAGGAAGCCACCAAACACTCCCATAGGGACGGTAAACATAACAACTAACGGGTTGATAAAGCTTTCAAACTGCGCAGCAAGAACGAGATAAGCCACCAGCAGCGCTAAACCAAACACAACTAAGATACTCGACTGGTTCTCTTTATAGTCTTTTGACTCACCAGAGTAGCTCACCGAAATGTCACCCGGTAATAGCTCTATCGCTTGTTGGTCTAAGAAATCGAGCGCATCCCCTAAGGTATAACCGTCAGAAAGGTTGGCAGTAATCGTCACTGCCTTCTGCTTGTTGTAGTGCGATAGACGAATCGATGAGGCAACCTCTTCAATCTTAGTGACCGCATCAAGAGTGACCAATTCACCAGAAGCCGTACGCATATAAATTTGGCTCAGATCCGCGGCATTGTTAAAGCTGTTCTCATCACCACGCAAATAAACATCATACTCTTCACCGCGCTCAACAAAGGTCGTCTCACTCTTACCACCCAACATAATCTCAAGTGTTTCAGAGATCGCTTCCACGCTGATCCCAAGCTCGGCTGCGCGCTGTTTATCTACTGACACAACCAGCTCTGGTGTTCTTTCCGAGTAGTTGATGTCTGCCCCTTCCATAAACGGCGAATCTTCAGCAAGTTGCTCTAGTTTTTCTGCCCACGTTTTAAGTTCAGCATAATCAGAGCCACCAAGAACAAACTGAACAGGTTCGCTAGAGCCACCACGGAAACCTGGCATAAATGGGAATACTCTAACATCAGCGATACCCGCTAGCGCTTTGCGAACTTCGCCCAGAGCTTGCTGTGCGGTGACATCACGATCATTCCAATCTTCAAGGATCATGATAACAAAGCCTGTTTGGTCGCCCGCATTACCCCCAAAAGCTGGCGATTGAATGCTAAAGGATTTGAGGAAACCTTGTCCAAGCAGAGGCATCAAGCGTTCCTCAATGATATCCATGTTCGCCGCCATACGGTTATAACTGGTTGCATCTGCACCGCGAGCAAAAGCAAAGATAACACCGCGGTCCTCTGAAGGCGCTAATTGAGCAGGAACCTGCTGCATGAGTCCCCAACTACCGCCAACACACGCCATGATGACAAGTGGCGCCGCCCATTTCCAACTTAAAGCCCCTTTCAGAACCTTACGATAGCCTGATTCAAGGTGGCTAAACATATTATCGATAAACAGATTAAAGCGGTTTGGCTTAACATTGGCTTTTAGCAGCTTGCTGCCTAAGACTGGCGTCAAGGTTAATGCGATCAACGAAGAGAAGATAACCGACATCGCCAACAGTACCGAGAACTCCGTAAACAGTAAGCCGACCATGCCATCCATAAAGGAAATTGGTAGGAAGACCATGACTAGGACCAAGGTTGTCGCTACAACTGCGAAACCCACTTCACGTGTGCCTTTATAAGCAGCTAACAGGGGTTTCTCGCCACGCTCAATATGGTGGAAGATGTTCTCCACGACCACAATCGCATCATCAACAACCAGACCAATCGATAGGATCAAGGCCATTAAAGTGATCAGGTTGATTGAAAAACCAAAATAGTAAGCGGCGATAAATGATGAGATCAAAGAAACAGGAACGGTTACCGCTGGGATTAACGTCGCTCTTGCTTGGCCGATAAAGATGTACAGCACCAAGATAACGAGACCACCGGTAATAAACAACGTACTGTAAACTTCCGCAATTGAACGCTCGATAAACACAGTTGAATCATAATCAATGGCTAAGCGCGTTCCTTCAGGTAAGAACTGTTGAATATTCTCGACCTCTTTGTGCACTCTTGTCGCAACTTCAAGCGGGTTAGCATCCGATTGGGGTACGATACCCATACTTACGTTAACGACACCATCACTTTTAAAGGTCGAGTTTTCGTTCTCTGCGCCAATGAAAACATCCGCTACGTCTTTCAGATAGATTGGCGAGTTATCTGAAGCACGCTTGACGACCAGATACTCAAAGTCTTCAGCTTGGTTATAGCTGCGAGCAGTACGTACAGACATAACGATTTGATCGTTACGCACTTCACCACCCGGATTTTCAACGTTTTCACTGCGTAAGGCGGTTGTAATATCGGATGCCGTCACGCCACGCCCTGCCATTTTATCTGGTTTAAGCTTGACGTACATCACCTTGTACAAGCCACCGGAAACATCAACCGAGCTCACCCCAGAAATAAGGCTAAAACGGTCAAGTAGCACTCGGTCAACGTAATCGGTTAGCTGAGTCCGATCCATCTCGGATGAACTTAGGTTGATATAAAGAGAGGCTTCACCTGATCCATTGTTCTTAAAAACAACCGGGTCATCGGCTTCATCAGGCAACGCTCGCTGAGCCCTTGCTACCGCATCTCGAACGTCGCTGACGCCCGTATTCAGATCGTAGCCAAGCTCAAACGTAATAGTGATTCTCGAACTACTATTACGTGTTGTCGAAGAAATTTCATCGATACCACTGATGCCCGAAAGCTGATCTTCAAGTACCGACGTTATTTGGCTTTCAATGATGGTTGCCGAAGCTCCATCGTAACGTGTGTTGATCGAGACCACAGGGCTCTCGATATCTGGCATCTCACGCACCGCAAGCTTGCTAAATGAGACGATACCAAACACACACAGTAGAAGGCTGAGTACAACCGCAGCAACAGGTCTCTTTACTGAAACATCAGATAACAGCATTAGTCAGACCCTTCTTGGCTCTTTTGCGCGTTTTTAGGACGGCCATCGCTACCTAACTCAGAAACAGCGACACCATCGCGCATATTGACGATACCTTGCACAACGATCTTATCGCCGATAGAAAGCCCTTCTTCAATCACCACTTGGTTATCGACGCGCGCACCCAAAATAACTTCAGTACGTGTCGCCGTCCCCTCTTCATTTACGACATAGACGAAACGCTTGGTTCCCGAATATTCGAGAGCTTGAACCGGAATGATAGGTGCTTCAATGGCAGGAAAGTCCATTGCAGCCGAAACTAGCATACCCGGCTTTAACTGCTGCTCTGGATTAGAGAAGTGAATGCGAACCCGCAAGTTCAAGGTTTCTTGGTTAATGCGAGAGTCTATACCGACCACTTCACCACTGAAGGATTGACCTTGCCACGCTGCCGTCGTTGCGGTGACTTTCATACCATTAGAAAGTTGCGACAAATAACGCTCTGGCACCTGCAGGTCTAAGCGCATGATCGATAAATCATCTAAACTCAATAGCTCTGTGCCCGCGCTCACCATCTTACCGCGGCTAAAATCAATAAAGCCCACGGTTCCTGAAAACGGTGCGCTGATATATAAATCGTTAAGATCAGCATTAGCGGCATCTAATCGCGCTTTGGCGATGTCGACACTTGCCTCTTGCGCATCGATCTCTGTTTGAGTAATCGCATTGCGCTTAACCAAACGCTCAAATTCTTTAAGTTTACGTTGCTCATCTTT
Organism: Vibrio tubiashii; assembly: GCF_028551255.1. Classification (NCBI taxonomy): domain Bacteria; kingdom Pseudomonadati; phylum Pseudomonadota; class Gammaproteobacteria; order Vibrionales; family Vibrionaceae; genus Vibrio; species Vibrio tubiashii. The sequence continues at coordinate 2,464,188 of NZ_CP117029.1, forward strand.
CAGATACGCTTTCGCTTCAGCCACCGAAGCCTTAGCTCTGTCATCGTCAAGTTGAATCAACAGTTGCCCTTCTCGAACAACTTGATTGGCTTTAACGGCAATCACGTCAACTTTGCCCGCCACTTCAGGCGAAATGATAACGGACTGCTCTGCATCCAATTTACCGACGAGTACAAGAGACTGGGATACTTGATGGGTTTGTACTTGCTCAGTGACAACAGTTACCTTCGATGGACCTTGTCTCTTGGCATACGATGCAGGAGCAGCAGCCAAAATAGACAGAGACAATAAACTCAGAACAATTTTATTTTTCATGGTTAGATTCTGCATAGATAAACTAGACATATTGTATCCGGTAATTCGCATTCTGAACGTCAACTAATGTAAAGAGCGAGAAATATTATGTAAGTAAAGCCGTTGATTGTTTGAGCTTTATGGTTAATTCCTGCCATCTTTGCCCAAAAAGGCATCATTCAATTCAAAATTATAAGAAAACGCTTTACAGCTTTTACGAGTTTGCTATGATGCGCTCCGCACTTGAGAGATGTGTTGGGAAAACATCACTTAAGCCTATTCCTTGATTGAGAGTAGGAAAACACCCTGGAGGGGTTCCCGAGTGGCCAAAGGGATCAGACTGTAAATCTGCTGGCACTGCCTTCGATGGTTCGAATCCGTCCCCCTCCACCATATTTCTTCTTATGACTACTCTGAGTGGATAACCCATTCAATAAGTTGTGAGAAACACTTGAATAATGTGTTGGGAAAACATTACCAAGTATAAAACACCCTGGAGGGGTTCCCGAGTGGCCAAAGGGATCAGACTGTAAATCTGCTGGCACTGCCTTCGATGGTTCGAATCCGTCCCCCTCCACCATATTTTCTTATAATAGTCTGCTCGGTGAATAAACCGTTAGATATGTTGTGAGAAAGACTTGAATAGTGTGTTGGGAAAACACTACCAAGTATAAAATACCCTGGAGGGGTTCCCGAGTGGCCAAAGGGATCAGACTGTAAATCTGCTGGCACTGCCTTCGATGGTTCGAATCCGTCCCCCTCCACCATATTTCTTCTTATGACTACTCTGAGTGGATAACCCATCCAATAAGTTGTGAGAAACACTTGAATAGTGTGTTGGGAAAACATTACCAAGTATAAAATACCCTGGAGGGGTTCCCGAGTGGCCAAAGGGATCAGACTGTAAATCTGCTGGCACTGCCTTCGATGGTTCGAATCCGTCCCCCTCCACCATACACAGAAAACCAGCTCATTGAGCTGGTTTTTTTGTACCTATTGAAAATCTAAGCGCACTTCTATTCTCTATTCTCGCAAGCATAAAAAAAGCCCCGTCCTGCGGGGCTAAACAAACTAACAACTATAGGGGGGTTAGTTTTCTAAAAGAATAATGCGTGTTTCATAAGGGCGAAGCACTTGATGCTGAGATACCTTGTCACCAGAAAGCTCATAGTTCCCCAAAACGTACTGTGCTTTATCGCAATCAAACCCTTCAGGTAAGACACATTCTGTTTCGGCTGCGTAATAGTTATTCAAACAAATTAGGGTCTGACTTTGTGACTGACGCTGATAACCGAATACCGCCTTATGCTCAGGATAGAGATCGACATAGCTACCTGTAGTGATCACTTCAATCTCTTTACGTAACTGAATCAATTGCTGATAAAAGTAGAATACTGAGTTTTTATCTGCTACTGCTTTATCTGCGTTAATTTCCGCATAGTTACTTGCCACTTCAAGCCAAGGCTGCGCTTTTGAGAAGCCAGCATACTGCTGCCCATTCCACTGCATCGGCGTACGAGAGTTATCACGAGATTTTTGTGCTAGAATCGCCATCATTTCTTGATGTTCAACGCCTTGCTCATTGACCATGATGTCATACATATTGGTGCTTTCTACATCACGATATTGCTCGATAGAGGTGTAACCTGGATTGGTCATACCAATCTCTTCACCTTGGTAGATATATGGCGTCCCTTGCATCATATGCACAGAAGCTGCGAGCATTTTGGCCGATTCCAAACGATAGTGTTTGTCGTCACCCAGTCGGCTTACCACTCGTGGCTGATCATGGTTACACCAGAATAGTGCACCCCACCCTTTGCCATTTAAACCTGTCTGCCAATGATTAAAGATCTGCTTCAACTGAGAGAAATCGAACGGCGCTTTGGTCCACTTTTCACCATTTGGATAATCGACCTTTAAGTGGTGGAAATTAAACACCATCGACAACTCTTTGTTATCAAGCGATGAATATTGCTGACAATGCTCTAGGGTCGTCGAAGACATTTCACCCACCGTCACACTGCCGTACTTCTGGAATACCGCCTCGCTAATCTCTTGCAGATATTCGTGTACGCGAGGTCCATCGGTATAAAAGCGTCGACCATCGCCAAGGTGATCATCGGGGAAGTCCTGCTGTTTAGAAATTAGGTTGATTACATCCAGACGGAAGCCATCTACACCTTTTTCAGCCCAGAAGCTGATCACTTCTTTGACTTCGCCGCGAACTTTCGGGTTTTCCCAGTTTAGGTCGGCCTGCTCTTTGGCGAAGAGATGCAAAAAGTACTGACCCGTTTTTTCATCAAGCTCCCAAGCACTGCCACCAAATTTTGATTGCCAGTTGTTAGGGATTCCGCCATCAACCGGATCTTTCCAAATGTAGTAATCACGATAAGGACTGTTTTTATCACCGAGCGCAGACTGGAACCACTCATGCTCAGTCGATGTATGGTTGACTACGATATCCATAATAATGCGAATACCACGCTGATGAGCTTCAGAAAGAAGCTGGTCAAAATCATCCATGGTGCCAAAATCAGGATTGATCGCGTAGTAGTCTGAGATATCGTAACCATTGTCAATCATTGGTGACTGATAAACAGGTGTTAGCCAAATCGCATCAACACCCAATAGTTTCAAGTAATCAAGCTTAGAAATAATGCCTTGAATATCCCCTGTTCCTTTACTGCCACTGTCGCAAAAGCTCTTAGGGTAAATCTGATAGATCGAGGCGGTTTTCCACCAATTTGCATCATTAGCGATAGTTGTCATTGCTAAACTCACTTACCAAAAAAATAATAAACTTTGAAAAAGGAGCGACGAAATGTCGCTCCGAAAAATGAAGGGTTACGCGTTCGCTGGCTCTAACTCGCCTTTTATTTGCGCACGCTTGTAGAAGAACAGGGTCAATGCGGCAGGTACCGCAATTGCCACTAGCATTGCGATAGCAAAGATGCCCCAGAATTGTGGTTGGATAGATAAGATACCTGGTAGACCACCCACACCAATACCGTTCGCCATAACGCCCGCACTACCACAAATGGCCGCTGCAATTGCACTACCAATCATTGCGCTTAGCATTGGGAACTTGTACTTCAAGTTAATACCGTACATCGCAGGCTCAGTTACTCCTAGGTAAGCAGAAATCGCCGCTGGAACTGAAATGTCACGCTCGCCATGTTTTTTGCTGATGATGATAATGCCGACAACCGCTGAAGCTTGAGCAATGTTTGATAGAGCGATCAATGGCCAAATTGGCGTACCACCTAGGTCTTGCATTAGTTGCAGATCGACGGCGTTAGTCGTGTGGTGAATACCAGTGATAACAAGTGGCGCGTATAGGAAACCAAATACCATTGAACCTATAACAGCAAAGTCTCCGGTCATCGCCGCTTTCGCTGCAAATGCCACACCATCGCCTAATACACGGCCGAATGGACCAATTAGAGAGTGCGCCAATACCACAGAAACAATGATAGAAACGAAAGGAACGACAACTAAGTAAAGGTAAGAAGGAACAATACGTTTAAGGTTAGTTTCAATAAACGCTAGCGCCATACCCGCTAACATCGCAGGAATCACCTGAGCTTGGTAACCGACTTTTTCAATCACGAATAGACCAAAGTCCCACACTTCTGGGGCTTGCTTACCGATAAGATAGGCATTCATCAACTGTGGAGAGACCAGAGTCACACCTAGAGTGATACCTAAAATTGGTGTGCCTCCTAGCTTCTTCACTGTTGACCAACATACCCCAACAGGCAGGAAGAAGAAGATCGCTTCACCGATTAACCATAAGAAGCTATGAACCGTTGCCCAGAACTGACTAATTTCAGTTAACGACTGGCCATCAAACATCTTGATGTCACCAATCACATTACGGAAACCTAAGATCAAACCACCAGTGATGATTGCCGGAAGCAGCGGTACAAAAATTTCAGCAAGATGGGAAATACCACGTTCCAATACATTCATATTTTGGCGAGCAGCAAGTTTCGCTTCATCTTTTGACGCCTCGCTTTTACCTGATAGCTCAATCAGCACTTTATACACTTCATCAACTTCAGTACCGATCACTACCTGGAACTGACCCGCATTGGTAAAGCAACCTTTTACGATTGGCAACGCCTCTAGCGCTTTCTCATCTGCCTTATCGGTATCATTCAATACAAAGCGAAGGCGAGTTAGACAGTGGCTTACACTCGCGATGTTTTCGCGACCACCTACTAATTCAATCAGACGCTCAACTTCTTGTTTCGCAATCTTACTCATATCCATGTCCACCCTAATTGGATTCTCATTCATCTGTTGTCAACAATGTTGACGATTCAAACTGACTAAGCTTGTTGTTTTTCTACTTATGGGAACATTCCCAATTGTGCTTATTATATTGTCAGATCTATTTACAGATAAAAATGGGAACAGTCCCATTAATTGAAAGAGATCACAGTATAATTTTAAATCACTTTGAAAATAATGGCTTAGATTGAGATAGGTTCTTGAGTGATATGAACTTGCTCAAGCTCACCATTAATTTGAGAAATCAGCAACTTAGCAGCCCTTTCGCCGGCTAAAGAGTAACCTGGGTCAATACTAAATACTTTGGGAAATAGGAAGGAAAGCAGTTCATTTCCACCCACACCAGTGACAACCACATCCTCACGATTAAGCTCTTGTAAACGCTTAATGACCCCTAAAGCTAAGGTGTCACTGGCACAAACAATCGCTTGAACGTCTTGGTTCAAGACATCGTCCACCAGCAAATAAGCGCTCTCGTGGTTTAGTTGCCCTGTCTGATAGTTCGGTGAAATAGAGTGAGATTGGCACCAATCGAGGTAAGCGTCTAAACGCAACTTACCTGTGGTTTTATCACTAGGGTCAACACCGATAAATGCGACGTTGTTGAGGCTCTTTTGTTCTAAGAATTGCAACGCCTTAACAATGACTTGTCTATTGTCGTAGTTGATTGACGAAACTTTATCTGTGTCCATCGCGATAACCACAGTGCGATTGTGCCAGCTCGCGAGCTTAGCAATATCAAAGTCACTAAAGCCGAACACGATGACGCCATCAACATTGCGCTTTTTCAGCACATCCAAATGGTCGTTAGTCTTTGCTCGGTCGAACTGGCTCTCCATAATGACAACATCATAGCCCGCGCTATATAAGGTATTAAGCATACTGCCCACGGCTTTGTTTTCTGATGGAGAATCGAGACGAGAGATAATGACCCCTACCACTTTTTGACTTCCTCCACGCATCGCTTGCGCTGATTTTGAAGGAACATAACCAGATTCCTGAATCACCTGTTCGACCTTAGCACGTGTTTCTGGCTTAACTTTAGGATCGTTAGTCAGAACACGAGAGACGGTCGATTTGCCTACGCCGGATAACCGGGCAATATCAAGAATGGTTAGTTTTTTTCTCATAAAATCGTGGGTCTAGTAGTTGAACGTTGCAAGGAGGCGATACGCCTCCAGACACGCTATCGTAAAAGATCTATTGGGTAATGCAATTTTTATACACCAAGTGGCCAAGCTCTAAGCGAGCTTCTTTGCCTTTGGTATAGAGGGTCACTGGGTTTTGTATTTCTGCGGTGCCATCGTGGAGAATGTACTTAGTGCCAGAGCCAGAGGGAACCTGGATCATGCGATAGTCTTTCTTAGGTAACCTTAGCAGTGCCGTATAATCATTGGGCATTATGGCTAACTTGAAGGTTTCGCCACCACTACATTGATAGAATAGAAAATCACCTTGATAGTGGTTTTCACGTTCCATCGAAGTAAAAGAGCACGCTGACACGCTCAGCCCTACTGCGAGTGCAATTAACAACCGATATCTCATGATTCCCTCCAAACAAAACAAAGGCCGCCCTTGGCAGCCTTTTTCAGTTTATTTTGCTAAATACGCTGGGACTTCTTTAATACTGTCGAGTACCACAGACGCGATAGCTTCGCCCTTCTCTGTGACAGGTTTGCCTGTACGGACAAGGATTTTGGTGCCAACACCGGCTGCTTCGGCTGCCATCATGTCTTCGGCTTTATCGCCCACCATAACAGAGTTCGCCATATCAATTTTCAAGAAGTCACGCGCTGAGATAAACATCCCAGGCTTTGGCTTACGGCAATCACAATCTTGCTTATATTTGCCTTGACCGTGTTCAGCATGGTGTGGACAGTAGTAAATACCATCAAACTCAACGCCGTTATCGACAAAGTTCCAGTCCATCCATTGGGTCAAAGATAGAAAGCGATCTTCACTGAACTTACCACGAGCAATCCCCGACTGGTTTGTCACCAATACCAGTTGGTAGCCCATATCTTTCAGTTTCTTGGTCGCTTCAAATACGCCATCAACAAACTCAAAATCGTGCTCATCATGAACATAGCCGTGATCGATGTTAATCACGCCATCTCTGTCTAAAAAGACTGCTGGTTTTGCCAAAATATGCTTCTCTATGTACTTTGCTTTACAAGAATTATTGCACGCTTTATTTCTTTCATCACTATCTAATTACTAATCGATTGAGCAAAAGATACGTTTAGACGTCTAGACGTAAAAATATCTATTGACAGAAAACATGTAAGACCATAGCATCATCTACTAAATGAGATGTAGCTCAACATTATCTGCTGCTCTTCATCTAATCTGATAGCGGGTCTCTCGATGATTGAAATTAATCAAGTAAATAAGGTGTTCTACCAAGGCAGTAAGGAAATACATGCCTTAAAGGAGATCAACCTTCATATTCCACAGGGAACAATCTTTGGTGTTATTGGCTCATCGGGAGCAGGGAAAAGTACGCTTATTCGTTGTGTAAACATGTTAGAAGCACCGACAACAGGCTCGATTGTTGTTGATGGTGTCGATCTCACAACACTAAGTAAATCGCAACTTAGCGAAGCTCGCCGTAACATCGGTATGATCTTCCAGCATTTCAACCTACTGTCATCGCGCACAGTTTTTGACAACGTTGCTCTACCACTTGAGTTAGCAGGCAGAGATAAAGCGCACATCAGCACTAAAGTGACTGAGCTGTTGAAACTGGTCGGCCTTGAAGATAAGCATGAAAGTTACCCTTCAAACCTAAGTGGTGGTCAAAAGCAGCGTGTCGCGATTGCACGTGCTCTTGCGTCTGACCCAAAGGTTCTCCTGTGTGATGAAGCGACTAGCGCATTGGATCCGGCAACCACTCAGTCGATTCTAGAGCTGCTAAAAGAGATCAACCGCAAACTCAACATCACTATACTTTTGATTACTCACGAAATGGACGTGGTCAAAAGCATTTGTCACGAAGTAGCGATCATTGGCGGTGGTGAGCTAGTCGAAAAAGGGACTGTCGGTGAAATTTTCGCTCATCCAAAAACAGAACTGGCGCATCAATTCATTCGTTCTACACTCGACTTGTCGATTCCAGAAGATTACCAAATTCGCTTGCAAGCAACGCGTGTGGAAGGCAGTTACCCATTGGTGCGTCTAGAGTTCACAGGCGCAACGGTTGATGCTCCTTTGATGACGCAAATTGCCCGTAAATTCAACATTGATGTCAGCATTCTCAGCTCTGACCTCGATTACGCCGGTGGTGTGAAATTCGGCATGATGGTCGCAGAACTATTTGGTAATGAACAAGATGACAATGCAGCGATTGAGTTTCTGCGTGAGCACAAGGTAAAAGTAGAGGTGCTAGGCTATGTCCTTTAACGAAATTTCACAGTGGCTGAGCTTAAACAGCAATCTACTTATTGGCGCGACTTGGGATACTATCTACATGGTTGCTGTGGCGGGCATTGTTGGCTTTGCCGTTGGTATTCCACTCGGTGTGATTCTGCATATCACCAAGAAAGGTGGCTTACTCGAGAACACGAAACTAAACAGTGTACTCGGCGCTATTGTTAACGTGGGTCGTTCCGTACCTTTCCTAGTGCTGATGGTCGCCATTATTCCAGTTACCAAACTATTAGTTGGCACATTCATCGGTACAACAGCAGCCATCGTGCCTCTTACAATCGGCGCGATCCCATTTGTTGCTCGTCTTATCGAAGGTGCTCTACTTGAAGTCCCAACGGGATTAGTTGAAGCAGCACAATCGATGGGCGCAACTCCGATTCAAATTATTTCTAAGGTACTGCTTCCTGAAGCAATGCCTACCATCGTTAACTCGGTAACCATTACACTCGTCACGCTTGTCAGTTACTCAGCAATGGCAGGAACAGTTGGCGGAGGCGGTCTAGGTGACGTCGCCATTCGATACGGTTTCCACCGCTATGACGTGGTCATTATGGCCGTGACTGTGGTAATGCTTATCGTGCTAGTTCAAATCATTCAGTCCATTGGTGATGCGATTGTCCGTCGTGTCGATCACCGCTAAGAATACAATAAAGAATACTCACAGATTTAATTTATAAGGAGATAGTGATGAAATTCAGTCTTAAAGGTCTATTAACTATCGCAGCTGCTGCATCAGCATTGGTACTAGCAGGTTGTGGAGAAAAAGAAGCAGATACTAGCAAGATCAAAGTTGGTGTTATGGCTGGTGCAGAAGCACAAGTTGCTGAAGTTGCAGCTAAAGTCGCTAAAGAAAAATACGGCCTAGATGTAGAGCTGGTTACTTTTACTGATTACGTAACACCAAACGCAGCACTAGACGATGGCTCTATCGACATCAACGCGTTCCAACACAAGCCATACTTAGATCAGCAGGTTGCCGATCGCGGTTACAAACTAACTATCGCGGGTAACACGTTTGTTTACCCAATCGCAGGTTACTCTAAGCAAGTGAAAGCGGTAGACGAAATTCAAGAAGGTGCTCGTATCGCAGTACCTAACGATCCTACAAACCTAGGTCGTTCACTGATTCTACTTGAGCAACAAGGACTGCTGAAACTGCGTGAAAACGTTGGCCTGCTAGCAACAGTGCGCGACATCGTTGAAAACCCGAAAAACATCACTATTGTTGAGCTAGACGCAGCACAGCTACCACGCTCTCTAGATGACGTTGCGCTTTCTGTTATCAACACAACTTACGCAAGCTCTATCAACCTAACACCACAAAAAGACGGTGTATTTGTTGAAGACAAAGAGTCTCCATACGTAAACCTAATCGTGTCGCGTGAAGACAACGCACAAGCGGAAAACGTCCAAAACTTTGTTAAGTCGTACCAGACTGAAGAAGTTTACACAGCGGCTTCTGATATCTTCCAAGGTGGCGTAGTTAAAGGTTGGTAATCACTTACTTTTACTAACTTAAGCTCTCAAGGGTTGACGTAATGTCAGCCCTTTTCTTTTGGTGGCACTGTTTTTAGACTATCGAAGTAGTCATCAATGATGGCTTCATAGCGTCCATCATCCTTCATTTCTCTTAGCACTTGGTCGAATCTGTCTCTAAGCCACTGATGCTCTTTCAGCTTAGAAAACGCGATATAGCTGGGTGTGGCCTCGATTGGCGGCGAGAGTATTTCCAGTGCTTGTTCCATTTGTTCACTAGCCAGAATGCTTCGCGCACCAAAATCATTATTTACCCACACATCAGCACGCCCCGTCCTGACCAAGCGAGCACAATCTTCAGTTCGGTTGCGCCAAAAGACTAGCCTAAAGCGCCCATCCGCCAATAAAGCATCCATCTGCTTACCATAACTGACTCGATTCACAGCGCAGATAGCGACCGCTGAAACATCACGGGATAAAAAATCATAGCTACTTATTTTACTGCTTCTTTTTACTACTAGGCTGATATTCTGCGTAAACAAAATCTCATTAGAGTAATCGGCAAACTTTTCACGTGTTGGATTTTTAAATGCGGTAAAAATAGCGTCAGCACGACCAAACTGAACATTACTCAAGGCTCGTGCCCAAGGTAAAACTTCTATTGATATCGGGACATCGAGTTCATCAAACACGGCCTCAACAAGCTCGACGGCCACACCAGATAACTCCCCTTCGCGATGGACGATATAGGGCGGATAGTCAAGCGTGACTAACTGCACTGTGGTTGAACTGACTGCGGGAAGAGAGCACAACCATATCAATAGCGACAAAGCCCAAAGCTTACCCATGCTCGTTGGCTTGAATTACGGAATGATATGAGCCTGAAGAAAGCTCGGGATTGGAAAGAGCTGAGTTTGCTGAATCATTTTACCTCCAAGGCATGGCACTCTACCGATAAGTAAAGTTCACCCCTACCACTTGTCAACTCTTCAGGCTGTACAGAAAAACCTTTAGGTACAAAAAAGCCGGAGCAATGAGCTCCGGCTAAATCGTTCAATAAAGTACGTGTGATTAAGGCGTGTAGTACGTCGCCGCACCAGGACCTACAGGTAGACCCAAGATAAACACCCAAACGTAGAACAGCAAACTCCAACCCACGATGAACACGATTGAGTAAGGTAGCATGGTCGCAATCAGCGTACCGATACCTAGGTTCTTCATGTATCGCGTTGCTACAGCAAGGATAAGACCGAAGTAGCTCATCATAGGCGTGATGATGTTAGTAGTCGAATCACCGATACGGTAAGCCGCCTGAATAGTTTCTGGCGCGTAGCCAACTAGCATCAACATAGGAACAAAAATTGGTGCTGTTACTGCCCATTGTGCAGATGCTGAACCGATCATTAGGTTGATGAAGCCACACATAAGAATGAAGGCGAAGAACAGCATTGGGCCAGTTAGACCAATCTCTTGTAGGAAGCTCGCGCCTGCAACAGCGAAAACTTGACCAAAGTTAGTCCACTTGAAGAATGCTACAAATTGAGCAGCGAAGAATACCAGTACAATGTACATGCCCATTGAAGACATAGACTTAGACATTGCATCGATAACATCGCGATCTGTCTTCATCGTGCCAACAACTTTACCGTAAACAAAGCCAGGTACAGCAAAGAATACAAAGATAAAGGCTACGATACTCTTCAGGAATGGTGAGCCAGCAATAGTACCTGCGTCAGAGCGAAGGATGCCGTCTGCTGGAACGACTGTCCATGCAAGAAGCGCTGAAACCGCTAGTACCGCAAGACCAGCAAGCTTAAGACCTTTTTTCTCTACAGCAGTTAGACCACCCATCTTGTCTTGAGACAGGTCTTCTGACGCTTCTTCATCATTGTATTTGCCTAGCTTAGGCTCAACGATTTTCTCAGTAACAAAAGCACCAGTGATCGCAATGAAGAAAGTCGACACAAACATGAAGTACCAGTTAACTTCAGGTCCAACCGTGTAAGTTGGGTCAATCATTTGCGCAGCAGTTTCTGTAATACCAGACAGCAGTGGGTCAACAGTACCGATTAGCAGGTTTGCAGAGTAGCCACCTGAAACACCAGCGAATGCCGCAGCAAGACCAGCTAGAGGGTGACGACCTAAAGAGTGGAATAGCATTGCCGCTAGCGGGATAAGTACCACGTAACCTAGCTCAGATGCCGTATTAGAAATGATACCTGCGAATACAACCGTTACTGTAACCATGCGCTTAGATGCGCCCATTACCATGCCGCGCATTGCCGCTGACAATAGACCAGAATGTTCAGCAATCGCAACACCTAGCATAGCAACTAACACTGTACCTAGCGGTGCAAAACCAACAAAGTTTTTCACTAAGTTAGTAACGATTAGCTCCAAACCATCAGCATTTAAAAGGCTGACAACGTGGATCATGCCATCTGCTGCACGACCTTTCGCACCTTCAGGGCGCGGGTCCATAACAGATACTTCAAAGTAACCTGCAATACCAGATAGCACTAAGATAGCTAAACAGAAGATGGCGAATAGAGTGATAGGATGGGGTAATAGGTTCCCCAAATATTCAACAGCGTCTAAGAAACGCGTAAATAGCGGTTTCTTAGGTGAATTTTGTTTAATTGAAGCAGATGAACTCATCTGTTCCCTCCTTGTAGTTATTCCTGCGCAAATGTGACAAAAATGTTCCAAATGCCAGCGCAGGGTACTCGACAAAATACTCAATTAGAAATGCAAAATGTTACAAAGTGTGTAACAAATCATATTATTTAACGCATTTTGCACAAATAATTAGCAAATATCACCAAAACAAAACCAAATAACAGAATTATAATTTATATAAATGCATTCATTCTGTTTATTTAATGGCCTTTAAGTCGTTGATTGGTATAAGGAGGAAACTCAACCACCAAAGAGAGGCATAAATTACGCTTATCTATAACCAAGCACTCTGGTGGTTTAAGAGAGGGGGACAAGCCTCAAACTACGATAGTCAAAAATGAGAGCTTTATCCGATTGAGATTGGAGGTTACTTTTGTACCGCTTTAAATCTTGGATTGGTTTTGCAGATAACGTACAAACGCCCTCTTCTTTTAACGATTTGACAATCAGGATGGCGATTTTTAGCACTCTTAAGAGATTTTACGACCTTCATTTATTTGTCCCCTTTAGAAAATTGACCAAATCGACGCTTAAAGTTAGCGACACGACCTTCCTGATGAATGACACGCTGCTTACCTGTGTAGAAAGGGTGTGATCTAGAAGAAACTTCAATCGTAAAGTACGGGTAGGTTTTGCCATCTTTCCACTCAATAGTGCGATCAGTTTGCAATGTTGAACCGATAAGGAAGTACTCATCAATGCTTGTATCATGGAAAACCACGGTTCGGTATTCAGGGTGAATGTTGGGTTGCATAATTACCTCAATAAAAACTGTTATGTTATAACGTTTTAAATAATAATCATTATCAACAAGTTTTACTACTCTTTTTTGTGATACTTTTTCCTCATCACCAAATTGAGAGAAAAGAGATGTATTCCATAGAGCCGATCGGTTTTATTGAAAGCCCATATAAAGAGAAGTTCGCCGTTCCTCGACAGCCGAGCTTAGTGCCAGCTGCTCGCTCGCGAGTAAAACTAGTTGGAGAGGCGAATAGTCCCGAAGCGGTACGCGGGTTGGAGCAATTCTCCCATGCTTGGTTATTGTTTCTGTTTGACCAGAATTTAGCGGCAGGATGGAAGCCTACTGTCAGACCACCTCGACTGGGTGGCAATGAGCGTGTAGGTGTATTTGCTTCTCGTTCGACGTTTAGACCCAATGGGATTGGTATGTCTGCGGTTGAAATTAAAGGGATCACAAAACAAGGCGATCAGATCTATCTCGATCTTGGCAATGTTGATTTAGTCGATGGCACTCCCATCATCGACATCAAGCCGTATATCCCTTATTCAGACTCGATTCCTCAAGCACTAGGAAGCTACGCAGAAGCGGAACCTGAAAAGTCTCAAGTACTGTTCTCGTCATTGGCCACAGAGCAGTTAGAAACCCGAGGCTATCTTGACTATCAAAAGACCGTGATTGAGCAGGTGTTAGCACAAGACCCTCGCCCGGCGTACAAAAAGAACAAGCCTGATAGTAAAGAATATGCGGTAAATTTGTTCGATCTGAATGTGAAGTTTACCGTTAACGATAACTTAATAACGGTTACTGTGATTGAAAGCTTTTGACAATGGCATTTGGCTGATATTATAAGCGGCTAACAATTTTCCCCTCGTGGGACTTCCATACTCCTGTCCATTCTGGCTTGAGTATCTAACTTTAATAAACGGATAAGTTAAATGCGTACCAGTAATTATCTTCTTTCTACTCTGAAGGAGACTCCAAACGACGCAGAAGTAGTGAGCCACCAGCTCATGCTACGTGCAGGTATGATCCGTAAGCTGGCTTCAGGTCTCTACACCTGGCTACCTACTGGTCTACGTGTACTGCGTAAAGTCGAAAACATCGTTCGTCAAGAGATCGACAATGCAGGCGCAGTCGAAACATTGATGCCCGTTGTTCAGCCGTTTGAACTATGGGAAGAGACAGGCCGCAGCGAGAAGATGGGTCCTGAGCTACTTCGCTTTACTGACCGACACACTCGTCCGTTTGTTCTTAGTCCAACAGCTGAAGAAGTGATCACTAGCCTAGTGCGCAATGAAGTGAGCTCTTACAAACAGCTACCGCTAAACCTGTACCAAATCCAAACTAAGTTCCGTGATGAGCGTCGCCCACGTTTTGGCGTAATGCGTGCACGCGAATTCTGCATGATGGATGCGTACAGCTTTGATATTGATAAAGAAGGTCTACAGAAGTCTTACGATGCAATGCACGATGCTTACTGTAAAGCCTTCGACCGTATGGGACTTGAGTACCGCCCAGTACTGGCTGACTCAGGTGCTATCGGTGGTAGCGGTTCTCAAGAGTTCCACGTACTTGCGGAAAGTGGTGAAGACCTAATTGCCTTCTCTACTGAGTCTGACTACGCAGCGAACATCGAAAAAGCCGAAGCACTTGCTCTGGCTGACGAAGCTGCGGCTCCAACTCAAGAGATGACGCTAGTTGACACGCCAAACGCAAAGACAATTGCTGAGCTTGTTGAACAGTTTGAGTTGCCAATCGAGAAGACGGTTAAGACTCTATTTGTTAAAGCATCTGATGAAGTTGACACTGACCTAATCGCACTTATCATTCGTGGCGACCACGAACTGAACGAAGTGAAAGCGGAAAACCTTCCTCAAGTTGCCGCTCCTCTAGAGATGGCAACAGAAGAAGAGATCCGTGCCCTAATCGGCGCTGGCCCTGGCTCACTAGGCCCTGTTGGTCTTAAACTGCCATTCATCGTTGACCGCACTGTTGCTGTAATGAGTGACTTTGGCGCAGGCGCTAACGTAGACGACAAGCACTACTTCGGTATCAACTGGGGTCGTGATGTTGAGCTTGGCCAAGTTGAAGACTTACGTAATGTAGTTGAAGGTGATCCAAGCCCTTGTGGTAAAGGTACCATCGCACTGAAACGTGGTATCGAAGTAGGTCACATCTTCCAACTAGGTAATGTTTACTCTCAAGCAATGAACTGTGGCGTTCTTGGTCCAGACGGTAAAAACGTTATCCTAGAAATGGGTTGTTACGGTATCGGTGTTTCTCGTGTTGTTGCGTCTGCAATTGAACAGAACCACGATAAGTACGGCATCATCTGGCCTGACGCACTTGCACCTTTCCAAGTCGCGATCGTTCCAATGAACATGCACAAGTCAGAAGAAGTGAAAGAAGCGGCTGAGAAACTGTACGCTGAACTGACGGCAATGGGCATCGAAGTGCTATTCGACGACCGTAAAGAGCGCCCTGGCGTAATGTTCTCTGATATGGAGCTAATCGGCGTTCCTCACACTATCGTCATTGGCGACCGTTCAATGAAGGAAGGCAACTTCGAGTACAAGAACCGCCGTTCTGGTGAGAAGACCGCTGTCGCAATGGCTGATATCGTTGAGCATGTTAAAGCTCAGCTAGCGTAAGTTAGCCCCTAGAAAGACAGAAGGCCGATGGAGACATCGGCCTTTTTTCTATTTTACTTTTTTGGCAAAGCCATTATAAAACGGCGCCTCTTGGGTTAGCCCTGTCAGTTTGCCAGTTTTACTGAACCTAAAGTAAAACGTCGATTCAAACTCCAGTGGCTTGAAATGATTTTCTGCTACTTTGTGTAACGCATAGGCGTCTTGCTGGTAACCTTGAATATAGAGCAACCCATTACGAATAAAGACATCAGCATAAAAGTCCTCACTGTATTGATACCTTCCAATCAATGGCTTTAACTCCTCAAGATCCACTTTCAACACTTCGGTTTGATAGAGTGGAAAGTCAACCCAACCTTCTGTAAGCGAAACCGCGCGTAATATCTCTTGCGCAAGCTGATCGCCTCTTTGACCATTGGTCAAAACTACCGCCCCGGTACCAAGCTTCGGATAGAGGACAAAGTGCCCTTCAAAGCCGTGGTTGATGCCGCCGTGGAATACATAGCCTTCTTTGCTACTATGATTACGGAAAAAACCAAGTCCCATAAAGCTTGTCCCAGGGTAATCAATTTGCTGGATACTCTCTTGGCTTAGCCAGGACTCGTCGTCTCCAATGTAGGCTTGGTGAACGGCCAGAAGCATACGAGTCAGATCTGTAGGTGTTGTCCACAAACCAGCCGCACTTTTAGCCGCGTATTTGTGCCACCCTTTTGCAACCCATTCGCCATATCGGTGAGCGTGGGCAAACTTTGTGTTCTCTTGCTTTTCTGTAGGCTGAACAAAACTAGAGTTGACCATTTTTAATGGCTCAAACACTTCCTGATCCGCTATCACTTCGAACGGCTTATCGTAAACCTGTTCAAGAATGTGCTGGACGAGAATGTAACCGCCATTGGAGTAATGATAGTCCCCCACTACAAACTCTTGCTTTAAAACACCAAGCTTGGAATCGCTACGAGTAAAGATAGTCAACTTAGGGAGCGCTTGATCGCTCTCGACCCCCATATAACCAGTATGGTTAAAGCCCGCTTTATGTGACAATAACTGACGCAGCGTAACAGGAGACTTCACGGCTTTTGCAAACTCTGGTGCAAGCAGGGGTTGGATGTACTCATCTAATGTTAGTAAACCTTTCTCTATGGCTCTCAAAGTGATCAAAGTGGTGACAGGCTTACTCATTGAGGCCACTTGATATCGGGTATCAGTGTTAACTAGTTGACCTGATTCATGACTCAAACCATGGCTAAATTGCCACTCTTTTTGACCCTCTTTGAATGTACTAACACTCACACTGGGGATCTGCCAAAAGGCCATTCGTTCATCTAATGAGTAGCGTAACTCGGGATTAGACGCATACTTATAACTGGCGACTAAGTTAGAAAATGCCTCTGGCTGCTGTGCCAGTACCGACGAGCTGAACAGCACAATGGACAGTAAAAAGCCTCTCATAAACACCTACCTTAAATAATAAAAAACCCATTGATATTATTTTGATATCAATGGGTTAAATATAAACTTTCGACTTGTTCTCAATGATTTTAGAAGCACATCTCGAAATTTGGTTTATTACTCTAACGGTTCGGTAGGTGCCTGACTGGCCACTTTTTTGGGCGCATATGCGACATCAGCCAGTTCATCGGCATTACCATCGATCAGCTCACCAAAATGAAAAATGCCAAACTCGCCCGGCTTCATTCGGTGCCATGTTTCATTGCCCGTCAGCGGTTGAGTCACAATAACAGACACGATGTCATTAGGCGTTGTTTCTTCTTGGAAGTTAATTTCCACATCTTCATCAAGTAACGCGGCTTTACCAAATGGCGCACGACGGGTTATCCAATAAAGGTGGTTAGTACAGTAGGTCATGACATACTCACCGTCTGAAAGCAGCATGTTAAACACGCCCTTCTCTCTCAGCTTGTCACAGCACTCGGCAACAAAACGAAACACCCCCACCATATCTTGCGGTGGTTCTGGATACTCATCTTCCATCTGCTTAAGCAACCAGCAAAATGAGAGCTCACTATCTGTTTGCCCAACAGGGCGATGTCTACCCGTTACTAAGTCTTGATAATCGCTCAATTGACCATTGTGAGCAAAGGTCCAATAACGTCCCCACAGTTCACGGGTAAAGGGGTGGGTATTTTCAAGATTCACTGCACCGCGATTCGCCTGACGAATATGGCTTATCACCGCACAGCTTTTAATCGGATAATTCTGTACCAGCTCAGCAATCTTTGAATCGCAACTTGGGTTCGGATCTTTGAAATTACGAAAGCCTTTACCCTCGTAGAAAGTGATTCCCCAACCATCGCGATGCGGACCGGTGTTACCGCCGCGCTGCATCAGCCCGGTAAAACTAAAACAGATATCGGTTGGCACATTGGCGCTCATTCCGAGCAGTTCACACATGGTTTACTAAACTCCCTTAATCCTTGCGTGCGGTTTCTTCTTTAATAGCATAAGCGCCAGCGAATTCGCTAGCGCTTATAGTTATAAGTAAAAACAGTAACGACAATTAAGCGTTTTCCATCTCTTTTTCGATCAGTTGAATCACAATGTGAATGATCTTAATGTGAATCTCTTGAATTCGGTCAGCGTAACCAAAATGAGGAACACGGATTTCGATGTCCGCTAGGCCTGCCATTTTGCCGCCATCTTTACCCGTTAGGGCGATGGTTTTCATGCCTTTAGCTTTCGCTGCATCAATCGCTTTTAAGATGTTACCTGAGTTACCCGAGGTTGATAGGCCAAATAGCACATCACCTTTGGCACCCACGGCTTCAACATAACGAGAAAATACGTGGTCGTAACCAAAGTCATTACTTACACATGATAAGTGGCTTGGATCAGATATAGCGATACCTGGTAAACCCGGACGATTTTCGCGATAGCGACCCGTTAGCTCTTCTGCAAAGTGCATGGCATCACAGTGTGAACCGCCGTTACCACAAGAAAGCACTTTACCACCTTGCTTAAATGAATCAGCCAGCATCTTCGCTGCCGCTTCAATTTGCGCAATGTTGTTTTCATCGCTTAAAAACTTATTCAGAACGTCAGCAGCTTCGGTCAATTCGTTTTTAATTAGGTCCTGGTACATAGGTTAATCTCTAATTTTTGTAATAAATAGTTCTGTGTGAAATACAGAAAACGTTACCTACAGAGTTTACTCAAACAATTCTCACTGTCGATAGCTTGCTGATAACAATTCCCGCTTTGTTGCAAATCTTGGTTCACAAAAACCGCATAGCCCATCATTTTTAGACTTTTCACTCTACTTAGATCACTTTTTAAGCAAATACCGGTTTTACATTTTATTAATATTTTGATTACACTTAACTGGTTAGACCTCTTACATGTTATCGGCATAAAACAGATTAAATTCCGCCGTAATAAGGAACATAAATATGGACATCTTGCTCTCTCTACTTGGCTTTACCGCAGTTCTCGCGATCTGCTTGTACCACCGCAGTTCACTGCTGCTCTCCATCGCTGCATTAACTGCCACAATGGTTGTGCTCTCTATCTTTGGTAGTGCTGGCTCTCTTAGTTGGATCTTATTCGTCGCTGCCATTGCGACCCTAGCAGTCCCATCCATCAGACAGTCACTAATCAGTAAAAAAGCCCTCGCTCTATTTAAGAAAGTGCTTCCTGCTATGTCGCAAACAGAAAAAGAAGCGCTTGATGCCGGTACCGTTTGGTGGGAAGCAGAGCTGTTCAAAGGTAAGCCTGACTGGAAAAAGCTGCACGACATTCAAAAGCCTCAGCTAAGCGCCGAAGAGCAAGCCTTCTTAGATGGCCCAGTGAACGAAGTCTGCGCTATGGTCAATGACTACAAAGTGACTCACGAGCTAGCCGACCTCCCACCTGAAGTTTGGCAATACCTGAAAGACAATAAGTTCTTCGCCATGATCATCAAGAAGAAATACGGTGGCCTTGAGTTTTCTGCTTACGCTCAGTCTCTGGTATTGCAAAAGCTAACAGGTGTCTCTAGCGTGCTTTCTTCGACGGTTGGTGTACCTAACTCATTAGGCCCAGGCGAACTGCTGCAACACTACGGTACAACAGAGCAAAAAGATTACTACCTACCTCGTCTTGCAGAAGGTAAAGAGATTCCATGTTTTGCTTTGACCAGCCCTGAAGCTGGATCAGACGCAGGCTCTATTCCTGACTTCGGTGTGATATGTAAAGGACAATGGGAAGGCAAAGAAGTATTGGGTATGCGCCTGACATGGAACAAGCGATACATTACTTTAGCGCCTGTTGCGACTGTTTTGGGCCTCGCCTTTAAACTGCGTGACCCTGAAGGATTACTAGGCGAGCAACAAGATCTAGGTATCACCTGTGCTTTGATCCCGACCCATCTAAAAGGTGTTGAAATCGGCAATCGTCATTTCCCACTTAACGTTCCATTCCAAAACGGTCCAACACGCGGTGAAGACCTATTTGTGCCACTCGACTTTATCATTGGCGGCCCGAAAATGGCCGGACAAGGCTGGCGTATGCTGGTTGAGTGTCTGTCAGTAGGCCGTGGTATCACTCTACCGTCAAACTCTACCGGTGGGATTAAAACCGCTGCATTAGCAACAGGGGCTTATGCAAGAATTCGTCGTCAGTTCAAACAACCTATTGGCCACATGGAAGGGGTTGAAGAGCCATTAGCACGTTTAGGTGGTAATGCCTACGTAATGGATGCGGCAAGTACTTTGACCGTTGCAGGTATCGACCTTGGCGAAAAACCATCAGTTATCTCAGCGATCGTCAAATATCACTGTACTCACAGAATGCAACGTAGCGTTATTGATGCGATGGACATTGTTGGTGGTAAAGGTATCTGTATGGGGCCAGCAAACTTCCTTGCGCGTGGCTATCAAGGTGCACCAATTGCCGTTACTGTTGAAGGCGCAAACATCTTAACCCGCTCTATGATTATCTATGGTCAAGGCGCGATTCGCTGTCATCCATATGTACTCGAAGAAATGAACGCCGCCTACTCAGATTCTTCCGATGCTCTAGATAAGTTTGATAGTGCTTTGGCAGGCCACGTGAGCTTCACCATGAGTAATCTTGTTCGCAGCCTGTGGTTAGGTCTAACTGATGGTCGTTTCTCTGATGCGCCAGTGAAAGATTCAACCACTCGTTACTACCAGCAATTGAACCGCTACAGCGCTAATATCGCCTTCCTTTCAGATATTTCAATGGCTGTTCTAGGTGGCTCACTGAAACGTAAAGAGCGCTTATCTGCACGCTTAGGCGATATTCTAAGTCAACTGTACTTAAGCTCGGCAACGCTAAAACGCTATGAAAGTGATGGTCGTATTGTCGAAGACCTTCCGCTGGTACATTGGGGTCTACAAGATAGCCTGAAACAGACCGAAATCGCTGTCGATGAGTTCTTAGCTAACTTTCCGAATAAATGGCTGGGCAAAGCACTGCGCGTTTTAATTATGCCATTTGGTCGAGTACGCAAAGCACCGAGCGACAAGCTAGATAGCCAAGTAGCTCAGATCCTACAAACGCCAAGTGAAACTCGCTCTCGCATTGGCCGTTACCAGTACTTTGAAGCGAGTGAATTCAATGCTGTTGGTCGTATCGAGCAAGCGCTTGAAATCATCCTTAAAGCAGAGCCAGTTTTCGATAAGATTTGTAAAGAGACAGGCAAACGCCGCCCATTCTTGCGTCTAGATGAGGTGGCAGCAATCGGGCTAGAAAAAGGGATTATCGATACTAACGAAGCGAAACTGCTGCGTGAAGCTGAAGAGCAACGACTATATGTCATCAATGTTGATGATTTCAGCCCTGAGGAGTTAGCAGCAAAGCCTCAACCGCAGCTTTCTTCAGCAATGGATGAAGTCGCGTAAATCATTAATTAAGACGGAACACATTAGTACGAACAAGGGCTGCATTTGCAGCCCTTTTTAGTGAGTAAACCCTAACGTTTATCATTTTAACTGAACGAGAAACTAGGGTCTGTTGACCTTAACCACGTCAGATTTTACTTATTGAACACGGCGCTTGGGTCGCTAAACAGGTTACTTCTTCGGCATTTCCAATTGCATCTCAGGTATCGCTTGCTTACTCGCCTTAAGCTTACGTCTAACAAACCAGACCACTAAGCCGAGAATAACCACCACAACGTTACCGACGCCAATAACAATCATAGTACGAGTACGCTTTTCTTCGCGCATTTGAATCAGTTGCATTTCTTCTAACAGCTTCTGCTGCTTAAGGCGCTCTTCTTCCTGCAATCGGCGCGTCTCCGCCATATCAACTTCCGCCACCACACTATAGGTGTGATCTGTTAAAGGGAAAATCAGCGGTCGCTCAGACCCCATCTCTGTCGCAAACGCTTCGCCAGTCCATGAGTAAAGGCCAATCGCCTCACTATACGGAATTTCCAGTTCAAGTTTATTGCTTTCCGCTTGTGCCGAACCTTGCACAGACGTTAGTTCACCACTAGGGGAAGTATGCTCAACATGGCCTGCGATTGAACCGGGCAAAATCATCCCCTGCTCGCCAGCCATAACAATACGGTTAGGACTCATTGCGTCGCGAGATTGGATAAAGGTGGTTTGCAAAGGTGTCGGATAAACCAGTACTTCTTGCTCTTGAGCGCGCAAGAACACACCATTACCCGAAGTAATTCTTACTCGATACTTACCCGGAGCACTCGTAATCGGCAAAGAGACCGTGAATATACCGTCACCCGCTACTTCATCAAGCCCTTGCCCATCATCGGCAAATTCACCAATCACTTCTGGGATAGGTTTAGCTTCTTTAATCAGCTCATCTTCATTTTCAATATATTTGGTAAAGGTTACTTTAAGTTTGACCCGGTCAAGGAAGTCACGCAGTACCAAAGGTTGGTCATCTGACGTCAATCTGGCGTTAAACTTAATCGACTCCCCTTGGAAAAGGCGATTAGGGAGTTGGTCGGTAGTCAACTCAAGGTGAGAGATGAGCTTAATTTTATTCTTCGGTGTGACTCGACCAATCGCTTGCCACGGCCCGGGCATTGGGTTATCAATCGAGACGATATCCATTGAGGACTCTTGATACCAACGGACATTATCTGGACTGCGCCACGCGTAATACTTTTTACCATCCGGTCTAACAAGGACCACTGGTTGAGAGCTTTTTGAACGATAGATAACGAAGGTAATCTGTTTGATCGAGGGATCAACTCTAAAACGGTTATCCAATAACGACATTGAGGACTCTTCAGCGCTATAACCTAACGCGCTAAACAACATAGCGACTATGGCAATCCAAATCCTCAACATCCTTTCTCCTATTGACGCCAGAGGCAGCTTCCGCTTTTCTCGACGATATCTAATCTACTTTGATGGGCTTCTATTTCATCGGCGCTTGCACGTAAAACCTTTAGCGCTTTTCGTCCACTTGCTGCACGTTTTATCGCTTCGCCGCCCTCTTCGTTGCCATTTCCGGCATTAAACTGCAAAGAAGTCTGCCCACCTGTCATTAACAGGTATACGTCGGCCAGAATCTCCGCATCGAGCAAAGCCCCGTGGAGCGTACGGTGCGAGTTATCAATGCCGTATCGATCACATAACACATCAAGGTTGTTTCGCTTGCCTGGGAAGATCTTCTTCGCCATGGCGAGCGTATCGGTCACCTTACAGTAGTCGACCGTTTTACCAATCTGCGGATCGAGCATTCCAAACTCATAATCCATAAAACCGACGTCGAAGGGCGCGTTGTGCGCCACCAGCTCAGCATCTTTAATGAATTCAAGAAACTCTGCGTGAACATCTTGGTACTCTGGCTTATCGACCAAGAATTCATCTGTAATACCGTGGACTTCTACTGCATCGGGTTGAATTTCTCGATCTGGCTTAATATACACATGAAAGTGTCGCCCAGTCAGCTTGCGGTCGATAATTTCAACCGCACCGATCTCGATAATGCGATGGTCTTGGTAATGAGGCCCGCCTTCGCGGTTCATACCGGTTGTTTCGGTATCGAGTACCACGATACGGTGTTGCTTAGAATTGTTGCTAGTATTCATAACAAAATGTGTGTCAGACTATGCCAATAATGTGCTTAACCCAATAGTATCAAATCATGACGAAACAGGTGGAAATTTTCACTGATGGTTCCTGCTTAGGCAATCCTGGCCCTGGTGGTTACGGTGTGGTTCTTCGCTACAAACAAACCGAAAAGACATTAGCCAAAGGTTATACGCTCACAACCAATAACCGTATGGAGATGCTTGCGACCATTGTTGCGCTGCAAGCCCTTAAAGAGCCATGCGATGTGATTCTCACCACAGATAGCCAGTATGTTCGCCAAGGCATTACCCAGTGGATTCATAACTGGAAAAAACGCGGCTGGAAAACCGCAGATAAAAAACCCGTCAAGAACGCCGATCTTTGGCAAGCACTCGACAAAGAAACCGAACGTCACAGCGTTGACTGGCGTTGGGTTAAAGGTCACGCTGGCCATCGCGAAAACGAAATGTGTGACGAACTAGCGCGAGCAGCTGCGGAAAACCCGACTGAAGAAGACAGCGGCTACAAGCCCAGCTAGCAAAACTCAATGACTTTGCTTATTCGACACTTTGTAATTGACGCTAACTGGCGTCAATTTTCTTTTTAACTTCCAATGTGGCTTAATCGGCTTAAGTGGATAAGTTCGTTTACGTGCGACAATAAAATACAAACTGCCCATCGGCGACGCCCAATCACCCAGGCTATTCTCAAGCCATGTCCACATCGTCCGATATTTCTGCATCGGGAACAGGGCATAGCTATCGCACTCAATCACTTGATAATTAAGTAACCCTAACCAGTCCTTAATTCGATTTGGCGTAAACATCCTGCCACTCCACGGAAGGTTGTTCCTTCTCCATGGCATCAAGCTCGCCAAGCCCGTCAAGCTGATTGGGTTGAATCCAGTGATAATCAAATAGCCATCATCAATCATCACCCTATCGACTTCGCGTAACATTCGATGCGGGTCATTACAGTAATCGAGCTGGTGTGCCATCAAAACCGCGTCGAAACTTTTTTCTAAAAAGGGCAAATCGTAGCCATCTGCGATGACATTATGCAACGGGTTCTGGATATCTAGATGAACTTGATGTTGAATATTACAATTGAAACTGGTTAACTCGCAGCTCAAGCCTCCCAGCTTTAGCAAATGATAACCGAACAGCTTAGGGCACCATTCGTCAACGCGGGTTTGAATCGATTCATTCACCCACTGACCATTTTTTAGCTGAGACCATGAATGAGGCTTTTCAAGCTTTTTGCTGCTACGTGCTGGCTTCATAGTTACCTGCTTCACCCAAGCGTCTGTTGACCGATATACTGGAGACACAACCATGTTGAATATCAAAAGCATACCTGCATTTAATGATAATTACATCTGGCTGATCGAAAATAGCGATCGCCGTTGTGCTGTTGTCGATCCAGGTGACTGTGCGCCTGTTTTGGCGTATCTCAAAGCGCATAACTTGAGTTTAGAAGCGATTCTAATTACCCACCATCACAATGACCATATCGGCGGTGTACCAGAATTAGTAAGACAGTTTCCAGATGTGGACGTTGTCGGCCCAGCTAATGAGCCCGTACCTACCTTGACGCATGCCGTTGATGCCGGTGACCAGATAGAGCTATTTGATGAGGTCTTCTTTGTGCTTGGCTTGGAAGGTCATACTCGCGGCCATATCGGTTATGTAGGGGATGGTAAACTTTTCTGTGGTGATGTGCTGTTTTCAGCCGGTTGTGGACGTGTCTTTGAAGGTACGATGAAACAGATGCACACTTCCCTCACCAAACTTGCCGCTCTGCCAGAAGAAACCGAGGTCTACTGCGCACACGAATATACTGCAAGTAACCTCGCTTTCGCTCTTGCGGTAGAGCCCGACAATGAGCTTCTACAGCAGTATCGTGACGAGGTTAATCGACTCAGAGCGCAGAACAAGCCCACCTTACCGACCACGATTCGACGCGAGAAATGGATCAACCCTTTTCTGCGTACCGATCAGCAAACTGTCATCCGTTCTGTCGCAAATCGTACAGTTCAAAGCGACTCACTCGCGATTTTTAGCGCATTACGTGAGTGGAAGAACGAATTTTAACGTTTTGCCGCTTGTCACCTACTAATTGAGGCAAGTATTATCAGCAGCCAATTAAAAAAAGGGCTGTGCAATGCGAGTGAAACACAGCTGGGTATTAGCGCTATTATTATCAGGTTGTCAGCTTACCCAGCCGACTGACTCTGGAGAAGCCGTCTCTCCGGAAACAAACAATCCAACAGTTAAGCAAACTGAGCCAAGCGCTCAACCAGCAAAACCTATCGTCAAATCCGAGCCAGTGGTGACTCCACAGACACAACAAGATGTCTGGAAGCGTATCGCTATGCAATTAGAGATGCCTATCCCTGACCACAAGCTCGTTGATTACTACCGTACATGGTATCTGAAACACCCTAACCACCTAAAAACTGTCTCACAACGTGCCGAACCTTTCTTGTATCTTATTACCGAGAAGATCGAGCAGCGTGATATGCCGTTAGAACTCGCGCTTTTGCCTGTGGTAGAAAGCTCTTTTGATGCTTTCGCTTACTCGCATGGCAGTGCTGCGGGTTTATGGCAATTCGTACCGGGAACAGGTAAACAGCAAGGCCTTAAGCAAAACTTTTGGTATGACGGACGTCGTGATGTCGCTGCCTCAACTGATGCCGCGCTAGATTACCTAACCTATCTCAACAAACGTTTTGATGGCGAATGGACTCACGCCATTGCTGCCTACAACAGTGGTGGCGGACGAGTGTCTAGTGCAATTCGCAAAAACACCAAACTTGGCAAGCCTACAGATTTCTTCTCGCTTGATTTGCCTAAAGAAACCAGTGGTTACGTACCAAAGCTGCTTGCTCTAGCAGACGTTGTCGCTAACCAAGAAAAGTATGGTATCAATATTCCAGCGATTGCTAACAAGCCTGTCGTTGAACTTGTTGACCCTAAAGAGCAACTTGACCTCGCCATAGCCGCTAACTACGCGGGTATCAGTGTTAAAGAGCTGCAAGGCCTCAACCCTGCATACAACCAATGGGCGACAGCACCGGACGGGCCTCACCAATTACTTCTTCCAAAAAATAGCGTCGCTAAGTTCAATCAAGCGGTAACAGAAAACCGCGGTAAAGGGATGAAGGTCGTTCGTTATAAGGTGAAGTCCGGCGATAGCCTGAGTGTCTTAGCACAAAAGTACAACACCACTGCCAACGTCATTCGCACTGCGAATAACCTCAGTGGCAACAATATTCGTGTCGGCCAACACTTGATGATCCCAACTTCGACACGAGACGACAAAGCTTATGCCCTTAGCGCGTCAAACCGTTTAGCTAAGACACAAGCTAAGTCTCGTGGTCAATTTAAGCTCACGCACACAGTTCGCTCGGGTGACAGCTTATGGTCGATTGCTCGCGCCAACAAGGTCTCACATCAGTCATTAGCAAAGTGGAATGGTATGGGACCAAGAGACACCTTGCGCGTTGGTCAAAAACTGGTGATTTGGAAAAACAGCTCAGACGGCGCGATCATCCGCACTGTGTTCTACAACGTACGCACTGGTGACACCATCAGTGGTATCGCGAGCAAATTTAAAGTCAAATCGAACGACATCGTTAAATGGAACGATCTCAGCAGACAAAAGTACCTTAAGCCAGGTCAGAAACTTAAGCTGTATGTAGACGTCACTAAGGTAAGTGTATGAACCCGTCAAGTAACCCGTTAATTATGCTAGTCGATATTTTCCGTTCGCCTAGCGCCTGTTTCTTAGCTCTCTACCAACGTGGTGCTTGGGGCTGGCAGCCGTACATTTTCTTAGTGCTCTCGCCATTTCTTTTCTGGGGCGCTTACTTCGACATGGTTGATTTCGAGTGGCTAAGGCAAGGACTTGCAGCGCAACTGGCAGAAACCAACCCAAAACAGTTAGAACTGCTTGATGCCAATACCTTGATGGCGAGTGAAATCATTAGTGATATTGCCGGTAGAACGTTGACCATTCTGATGCTCGCTTTCTGGTTTAACCTTGCGACAAAACCAAGCCAGCATCAGCATGGTTTCTGGAAATGGTTTGCAGCTAGCGCAGTGATCACTTTCCCTGCGATTATCGGTGACTTGGCAAGTTATGTAAGTGCGCTACTAAAACATGGCCAAGTCATGGTGTACGCCGCTGATTTAAATAGCCTTAACGGGTTGTTAAAGCTGCCACTAACTAATGAGTGGTCGCAGTTTGCCAGCTCATTCCCACTATTACTGCCTTGGTACATTGCCTTAGGTTACGCCGCGGTAGGTACTTGGACTGAATTTGAACGCGGTCAGGCACTGGTTATTTCCGCGCTGCCTTGGCTTGCTTACTACCTAATTTGGGCGCTTTATATCCTGATATTCTAGAGTGCTAAGCGAAAGCTAACTAAAATTGGATTATGATCAGAGGCGTCAGAGATTGGCGCCTCTGCTGTTTCCAGCGTTAAGCCACGATAAAAGACATGATCAAGTGGCAAGCCAGTCACAAACTGAGTGCGATTATCTGGTTGATAATCGACTTCTTCTAATCCTAGTGACGTTAGCGCTTTTGACATCACAGCAAAGCGCTCTTCGCTCCAACTATTGAAGTCTCCGGCAACAATTATCGGGCCGTGATGCTGACCCAGCTCTTTAGTCAATGCCGTTAACTGACGATGGTACTCTTTAGTACCGTAGGTGAAGTTAACCGCATGAATGTTGACCACAGCCAACTGCTCCCCAGAAGAAAGTGGATAGAGGGCGTATAGTGCCGATTTAGGTAAACGTAGCCAAGGCTCTAGTTCAGTGTAGGCACAGGCTTTGCTTGGCGTATTCATGGATAGGTTCAATACCCCTGCGGAAGTATCAAACGCTTTAAACGCATCAACCTGACTACCAAACCAACCCTGTTTCGCCACCCAATCGATGAGTTCAGGTGTCATGCTGGCTTCTTGCAACAAGACCAACTGCTTTCCATCCGACAGCTCGGCTAAACTTTGCTGCCAATTTTCTCTATTTTGCTTATAGATATTCCAGACCAGTAGCTTGAGCTCACCACGATTATCCAAAACAGGCGCTTGTTCATTACGATAGCATTGCAAAGATAACGCGACATTATTGCCTGAAATAGACGCGATCTGAGCTTGCTGAGTAAAGCTAAAGATCGATTGATAGCCGACAACGACCACTAAGGATAAGACCAGAGACAAGATGATGAAGTAAGCGCTTTTCTTCATTGCATTACCTAAACAAAAAAGAGCCTTACGGCTCTTTTTAAACAATACTTATGGGTTAGATGGCGTCTTCGTCTTCTTCGCCAGTACGAATACGGACAATACGCTCCACATCAGTGATAAAGATCTTACCGTCACCGATTTTTCCAGTTTGTGCCGTTTCGATGATGGTATCAACACATTGATCAGCCACTTCATCCGTAACTACGATTTCGAGCTTAACCTTAGGTAGAAAATCAACCATATACTCGGCACCACGGTATAGCTCTGTATGACCTTTCTGACGACCAAAGCCTTTAACCTCAGACACTGTCATACCTGTAATGCCCACTTCAGCGAGTGCTTCACGTACGTCGTCTAACTTAAACGGCTTAATGATGGCTTCAATCTTTTTCATGTTCTTCCCTTAAACTATTGTAACTAGCGTCATTATCCCATGTTCAATGGCTAATAAAAAGCCCGAGCTTTGTTGCTCGGGCTCGCAATCTATCTTATCGACTACTTCAAACTAGCGTAATAAGCCGCTAGGTTAGCAACATCGGCATCGCTTAGCATCGCTGCTTGCGCTTGCATTACGGCCGCAAGACCACCGTTACGCTCTTTGTTCTTGTATGCGTTGATCGAGGTAACAAGATACTGCTCATTTTGACCTTTTAGGTTTGGATAACCAGGGATCACAGCGATACCATCTGCACCATGACAAGCCGCGCACACTGCCGCTTTTGCTTGACCTGCTGCAACATCGCCTGCAGCTAGTGCGTTACCACTGAGTAGACCCATTCCAATTACCAGTCCTATAGCGATTTTCTTCATTGCTCTTCCTTATAATTCCATGCTAGTTGTACGTTTTTATGTATACAATTTTACATAAAGCGTGATCCCTTGTCCCAGACAAGTTCACAATCCTGACCTATAAAGTGGCGATCAATAAACATATCCCCTACGGCAACGACCCTATCACCACACATCAAGATAGGGGTTCTACGTCGCAACCAACTTGGCACACCATACTCTTGGAACAGCTTTTTCAGTTTGCGGCTATGCCCACGCTCTGCTGGATGCGCACTTAGTCCCTCTGGATTAAAAGTGACGCGCAGCGGACTTTGAGCTAACGCCTGTTGAGACAATCTCCCCTCACTCGAAGGGACGAGCACCAAGCTTCCTAATCCATCAGGCAAAGGACAAGGCTTATCAATATCGAGTGGTTGCTGCCACTCGGCAAGTGATTGCCAATCTCGAACGATGTAAAGCTTGTTTAAATAGCGGCGTACTTGCACCTCAGGAAGCTGCAGCTGTGGATTGGCATCCGCTTTCGCCTTTGCAACCTCTAACCAAACCTTACTCAATTGCTCACGGGTAGGCATACGCAGGTGATTTTGCTCAAGCCACATACGAATCAATCGTCCACAGATCAGAGTTGAAACGCTTTCCAACATCGTAATAGACAGGCTGCCATCATCACATAAACATTGCTGGTACTTCTCAGCCAAGAGTTCATCCAACAGCTGTTCCTGCTCAGAGCAAAGTTCGGCTGTACGCTGAACCGCTTGCCTAATATGAGGCCAACGCTCCACTAAAGCTGGCGTCAATGAGTGACGAACAAAATTACGCTCAAACCTCTGGTCTAGATTACTTTCGTCTTCTACCCAAGCTAATTGCCTAGCGTGAGCAAACTCTTCAATTTCATGCCGAGAGATAGTCAACAACGGACGCAGCAAATTCGCCTGACCAAATGGCATACTCTGCGCCATTGAGGACAAACCTTTTGGGCCGCTACCGCGCTTGAGAGCAAGGAAAAAGGTTTCGATCTGGTCATCAGCATGCTGACCAGTGAGCAGTAGATAATTCGGCTGCAGATGTTTTTTAAGTGCGGTATATCTGGCTTCACGAGCACTCTCTTCAATACTTCTGCCTTGAGTTGCCAGTTGAACCTTTTCTAACACAAATGGGATACCAAGCTCCTGACACCAATGTTCACATTGCTCAGCCCAACTGTCTGCATTCTCGCTTAGACCATGATGAACATGAACCGCCAGACATTCGAGCTTGCGCGAGTTACAGTAGCTTGCCATCAGTTCAAGCATGACCCGAGAGTCAAGCCCACCGCTTAGGGCAAGGACGATTCGGTTACCGGCTTGATAGTGTTGGTCGAGAGTGTGTTGAAAAATAGATTCGAGCTTCATAGCGAGTAACATTTGGAGTTATTAGTGCTAGTTTATCACTGGCAATAAAAAAGGCTGAACCTAAGTTCAGCCTTTTTCTAACATTTGTGCCGATTAACAGTAACCGTAGCTCATTAGACGCTGGTAACGACGCTCTAGCAAGGTGTCGTTATCAAACGCTTCTAGTTCTTCAAGCTGACGAACTAGGGTCGCTTTCATGTTCTGCGCCATCTGCAGGTGATCACGGTGTGCACCACCTAGAGGCTCGTCGATGATCTCATCGATCAGCTCTAGCTCTTTAAGACGTGGAGCAATCAGACCCATAGCTTCTGCTGCCTGTGGCGCTTTATCTGAATCACGCCATAGAATTGAAGCACAGCCTTCTGGAGAGATAACAGAATAGGTTGAGTATTGCAGCATGTTGACGTAGTCGCCTACACCGATCGCAAGTGCACCACCAGAACCGCCTTCACCGACAACGTTACAGATAACTGGCACTTTAAGACCCGCCATCACTTTTAGGTTAGTCGCGATAGCTTCAGATTGACCACGCTCTTCTGCACCAACACCTGGGTAGGCACCTGCTGTATCGATGAAAGTAATGATTGGCATGTTAAAACGCTCTGCCGTTTGCATCAAACGTAGCGCTTTGCGGTAACCTTCTGGCTTAGGCATGCCGAAGTTACGTTTAACTTTCTCTTTAGTCTCACGACCTTTTTGGTGACCAATGATCATTACTGGACGGCCATTAAGACGTGCCATACCACCTACGATCGCTTTGTCATCTGCGTAGTGACGGTCACCCGCCATCTCATCAAACTCTGTAAATACGTGCTCGATGTAATCAAGCGTGTAAGGACGCTGTGGGTGACGAGCAAGCTGGGCAGTTTCCCAAGCACCAAGATCGCTGAATGTTTTCTTTTTAAGCTCTAGGCTTTTCTTCTCTAGTTGTTCAATCTCTTTTTCAAGATCAACACCAGACTCACCGCCATGACGAGATACGTCACGAAGTGCTTCAATTTTTGCTTCTAGCTCTGCGATTGGCTTTTCAAATTCTAAAAAATTCAGGCTCATCTATAGATCCTTTATGATTCGGTGGCGTTTTACCGAACTTAGTTAAATTCGAGTTCTACCTGGCCTTTCCCAAGTAGTTGTTTTAAATCATCTAATAATGCGTCACTTGGCGTCACTCGCCATTCTGTACCCAACGTCAAACGCGCTCGTGCATCAGAGCGTTGGTAGTATACATGGACAGGAACGCTCCCCGCCCGATGAGGCTCTAGTATTTGACTAAAACGCTCAAAAAATCGGTCATTGATTTGAGATTGATCGATGGAAACTGATAATCCCCGTGCATATTTTTCACGAGCAGTCCCGAGATCCATAACCTCGCGCGCGGACATTTTAAGACCACCATTGAAATCATCAAAGCTGACCTGTCCAGAAACAACCAAAATTTTATCTTTTTCTAACAATTCTGCATATCGATCTAACGCATCGGAGAATAACATCACCTCCATACGCCCGCTTCGATCATCCAGTGTCATAATACCAATGCGCGTTCCACGCTTAGTGGTCATCACACGAGCCGCAATGACCAGACCCGCGACAGTGACACTTTGATCCCGTCTGGTTGGTGTTGCGTCTTTTAGTCGACAACTGGTGTACTTACCAAGTTCCTTTATGTAGGCATTTATTGGGTGCCCGGTCAAATAAAGGCCCAAAGTATCGCGCTCACCTTCAAGCCACACTTTTTCCGGCCAAGGTTCAACTTTGGTATATTTGTGCTCAACTTCTTCAGGTGCTTCGGTCAATACACCAAACAGATCGGTTTGACCAAAGGCTTCTGCTTGGTGATGTTGGCTCGCCGATTTTACCGCATCGTTCAGTGAAGCCATCATTGCTGCGCGGTGTGGACCAAGGCGATCCAGTGCGCCGGCGTAGATGAGTTTCTCAATGACTCGCTTATTAACCTTTTTCAGGTCGATGCGAGCACAGAAATCGAATAGGTCTTTAAAGTGGCCGTCTTTATTACGCGCTTCAAGAATGGCATCGATTGGGCCTTCACCTACCCCTTTGATAGCACCGATACCGTAAACAATCGCCCCATCTTCATCGACATTAAAGCGATACAAACCTGCGTTGATATCTGGCGGCAGAACTTTGAGTTTCATACGGAAACACTCATCGACCAGACCGACGACTTTCTCAGTGTTATCCATATCTGCGGTCATTACCGCAGCCATAAATTCCGCAGGGAAGTGAGTTTTGAGCCACAGCGTTTGATAAGAAACCAGTGCGTATGCTGCCGAGTGCGATTTGTTGAAGCCGTAACCTGCGAATTTTTCTACCAAGTCGAAGATCTTCATCGCCAATTCGCCATCTACGCCGTTGGCGACCGCACCTTCTTCAAACGTCGCACGCTGCTTAGCCATCTCTTCTGGCTTTTTCTTACCCATCGCACGACGAAGCATATCTGCGCCACCAAGCGTATAGCCCGAAAGAACCTGAGCGATCTGCATTACCTGCTCCTGATAGAGGATAATGCCGTAGGTTGGCTCTAGAATCTCTTTCAGTGATTCGTGCTGCCACTGTTCATCTGGGTAAGAAACCGCCTCGCGTCCATGTTTACGGTCGATGAAGTTATCTACCATGCCTGATTGAAGCGGCCCCGGACGGAACAGAGCAACCAATGCGATAATGTCTTCAAAACAGTCTGGTTGAAGGCGTTTGATCAGCTCTTTCATACCACGCGATTCAAGCTGGAATACCGCGGTGGTTTCTGAGTTTTGCAACAAATTGAAAGAAGCTTGGTCTTCCAATGGGATAGACTCAATGGCTACTGGGTCTTTGCCTTCCTTCTCTAAGCGTGGGTTAATCAAGCCCAGCGCCCAGTCAATAATGGTCAGCGTACGTAAGCCCAAGAAGTCAAACTTAACCAGACCCGCGGTTTCAACGTCGTTTTTATCGAACTGAGTCACCGGGAAGTGACCTTCCGCATCAGCATAAATCGGCGCAAAGTCTGTGATAGTGGTTGGCGATATTACAACACCACCCGCGTGCTTACCTGCGTTACGTGTACACCCTTCTAGGATGCGACACATATCAATCAGCTCTTTAATTTCTTCGTCGTTTTCGTACAGCTCAGGCAGTGCAGGTTCTGCTTTGAATGCTTTTTCTAGCGTCATGCCCGGATCTGGCGGAACCAGTTTCGAGATACGATCAACAAAGCCGAAACCATGACCAAGTACGCGGCCTACGTCACGAATTACCGCCTTCGCTGCCATAGTACCGAAAGTAATGATCTGCGATACCGCATCACGACCATACATTTCTGCAACGTGATCAATTACTTGGTCACGTTTATCCATACAGAAGTCGACATCGAAATCGGGCATGGAAACACGTTCTGGGTTAAGGAATCGCTCAAACAGAAGATCGTATTCTAGTGGGTCGAGGTCGGTGATTTTTAACGCGTAAGCCACCAAAGAACCGGCACCTGAACCACGGCCTGGGCCTACAGGGATGGCGTTATCTTTTGACCACTGGATGAACTCCATTACGATCAAGAAGTAACCTGGGAATCCCATGTTATTGATTACTCCCAGTTCAATTTTAAGACGATCATCGTATTCAGGTCGTCTTTCTGCACGTACCGCCGGATCAGGGAACAAGAACTCTAGTCGCTCTTCCAGACCTTCTTCAGACTTTTTAACCAAGAACTCGGTTTCTTCCATCCCTTCGGTTGGGAATGCAGGTAGGAAGTATTCACCCAAACGGACTGTCACGTTACAACGCTTAGCAATCTCTACACTATTTTCTAATGCTTCAGGGATGTCTGAGAATAGCTCGCACATCTCCTCTTCAGTACGAAGATATTGCTGAGCGCTGTAGTTTTTTGGTCGACGAGGATCTTCTAGTGTATAACCATCATGAATCGCAACACGAATCTCGTGCGCATCAAACAGTGTCTCATCAAGAATCACCACATCATTGGTGGCTACAACGGGTAAGTCATGTTGCTCTGCCAGCTCTAACGCAAAGTGAAGGTAAGTTTCTTCATCGGCTCTGCCAGTACGAACCAATTCAAGGTAGAAACGGTCTGGAAAATGGGTTTGGTAGAACTCAACGCACTGCTCGACAACTTTCTGGTTACCTTTCAATAGCGCTTTACCTATTTCACCACTCTTAGCCCCGGAAAGTACAATCACCCCTTCGGAGAGCTCAGCCAGCCACTCTTTATCAATCACTGGTTGATGCTGAACGTGGCCTCGTAGGTAGGCTTTTGAGATCAGTAAAGTCAGGTTCTTATAACCGACGTTATCTGCTGCAATCACGGTCAGCTTAGTCAGCTCATCACCAAACTCAGGTGATTGCATCACGAAGTCAGCACCTATGATCGGCTTGATGCCACAACCGTGGGCGGTGCCATAAAACTTCACTAGACCACATAAGTTAGTAAAGTCAGTCAGCGCCATCGCAGGCATGCCCAACTCGGCCACTTTCTTAACCAAGGGTGGCACTTTTGAAAGGCCATCGACCATGGAAAAGTCACTATGAACTCGAAGGTGGATAAACTTAGGGTCTGACATGGATAGAGTCCGGAACGGTTATAATTGATGGAGATATTTGGGGTATTTTAAGTGAAAAACTTCGACTTATATACCCCTGAAACAGTATTGCTACTCAATGCCAAGCGCACGCTTAACGGGTTTAAAACTCTTACGATGCTGATCAATGACGCCGTGTTGTTCAATCGCTTCAAAGTGCGCCTTGGTTGGGTAGCCTTTGTGCTTAGCGAAACCAAATTCAGGGTGAAGCTTATCAAGCTCCTCCATTTCTTGGTCACGCACCACTTTGGCGATAATCGAAGCAGCACTGATCTCCGCAACACGCAAATCTCCCTTAACCACCGCTTGAGATTCCATGGCTAACTCAGGGCAACGATTGCCATCAATCAATACCAAATCGGGTCGAACTTCTAGGCCTGCTACAGCTCTTTGCATCGCGACCATAGTGGCTTGAAGAATATTCAGTTCATCAATTTCCTCTGGAGAACAACGACCTACCGACCAAGCAAGCGCTTTTTGCTTAATTTCAGGCAATAACGCCAGACGTTTCTTCTCAGACAACTTTTTCGAGTCGTTTAATCCTTCAATCGGATTATTCGGGTCCAAAATGACCGCAGCGGTCACCACATCACCGACTAAAGGACCGCGCCCTACTTCATCAACACCAGCGATACGAAGGTATCCCTCAGGATATTCAAAAGGCGGCAATTCTTTGTTTTGTTTAGTCATCTTGTTTATCTCTGCCGATGAGCTTAAGTACAGCGTTAGCGGCTTGCACATCGGCATCTTTGCGAATCAGTTTGTGCATATCAGTAAAGCGGTCGATAAGTTCTTGGTTATCACTAGTTAGCATCTTATCGACGGCAGGAACTAAGTACTCAGGATCACATTCATCAAGAATAAATTCCTTCACCAACTCTTCTCCTGCCAAGATGTTAGGCAAAGAAACGTATTTGGTAATTGCCAGTTTCTGTACCAACCAACCTGTAAGTCGATTAACTTTATAACCCACCACCATCGGTCGCTTGAGCAACATACATTCTAGTGCCACGGTACCTGAGGCGAGTAACACAGCATCTGAGGCAGTGATAACGTTGCGTGCCGTATCTTGAACAATGACGAAATCGAGCTCTGGCGCCACAGATCGCCATATCTCTTCAAACTGCTGGCGACGCTTATCATTCACTGCAGCCACGACAAAGCCAATGTCTGGATGCTTTTGCTTAATTTCACGACAGGTTTGAATGAAGGGCTCCGCAATCAGGCCCACTTCACCACCACGGCTGCCAGGCAGTACAGCCAACCACTGCTTGTTTTGCTCAATGCCAAGTAAGTCTCGCGCCTGTTGTTGATCCGGTACAAGCGGGATAGCATCCGCTAAGGTATGACCAACAAACTCACACGCCACTTGGTACTTATCGTAGAAGGCTTTTTCAAACGGTAAAAAGGCCAGCACAAGATCGGTCGCCGCATCAATTTTAAAAATACGTTTTGGACGCCATGCCCAGACAGAAGGGCTGACATAATGCACTGTTTTGATGCCGTTTTTCTTCAAATCAAGTTCAAGGCGTAAGTTGAAATCTGGCGCATCAATACCGACAAAGACATCCGGTGGATTGTCGCTAAAATACTTTACCAACTGAGCTTTCACTTTTAACAGCCTTGGTAGTCGCCCCAACACTTCAACCAAGCCCATAACAGCGAGCTCTTCCATATCGAACAGAGACTCACAGCCTTGAGCAATCATCTTCGGACCACCAATGCCAACAAACTCTGCATCTGGATATTGGGCTTTGATCGCTTTGATAAAGCCTTCACCCAAAGTATCTCCTGACAGCTCGCCGGCAATAATGCCAATACGTAGTGGTTTTTCCATTGCTGAATGACCTACCTAATTTGTTGCTTTAAAAAGTAAAAAAAGACCGCAACCGTAAGATTGCGATCTTTTATGCAGCTGCACAAGTGTTATTAGCGAATAATACCGCGCTCAGAAATCTCTAGCATCTCTAGCATAGGTTTGATTGATTCAAACTCTTTCGCCATTTCAACTAGGCTTGCTTTTGCGTCTTCAAGCGTTTTACCCGAACGGTAAATTTCTTTGTACGCTTTCTGCAAAGCACGGATTTCTGGCTTCTCAAAACCGTTACGTTTAAGACCCACTAGGTTTAGGCCAAACGGTGTTGCATGGTTGCCTTGTGCAAGTACGTACGGAAGCACATCTTGAACAACAGCAGAACATCCGCCTGTGTATGAGTAAGCACCGATATTACAGAATGGGTGAATTGCAGAAAGTGCCATAACACCGGCATAGTCACCGACAGTAACGTGACCACCAAGGATAGCATTGTTACCAATGTGAGTATGGTTACCAAGGATAACGTCATGAGCGATGTGCGCGTTAACACACAGCAGGTTATCGTTACCAATCACGGTGGTTGCTTTATCTTGAGTCGTACCACGGTGGATTTGTACCGCTTCACGAATGACGTTGCGATCGCCGATCACTACCGTAGTCTCTTCTCCACCATATTTCTTGTCTTGGTTTTCTTCACCAATTACAGCGTGGGGGAAAATACGGTTCTCTTTACCTATGGTTGTATGACCTTTGATCACAACATGAGACATCACTTCAGTACCTTCACCGATCTCGATCGTTCCCGAGATATAGGTGAATGGACCAACAGTCACATTCGCTGCGATTTTTACATCACCTTCAATGACAGCAGAAGGGTGAATTTGAGCCGTTTCATGAATCATATTAAAACTCTCGACGAGCACATTTTAGTTCAGCAGAACATACTACTTCACCGTCAACTTTTGCTGTGCCTTTGAATGCAGCAATACCACGGCGCTCTTTTAAGAACTCTACTTCAATTACCAGTTGGTCACCTGGAACCACTGGTTTACGGAATTTAGCACCGTCTACACTTGCGAAATAGTATAGCTCGTTGTCTGAAGGGGCACCGAATGATTTGAATGCCAATAGACCAGTTGCCTGTGCCATTGCTTCAAGGATCAGTACACCTGGGAATACAGGTAGTTGAGGGAAATGACCTGTAAACTGAGGCTCATTCACTGAAACATTCTTAATCGCCGTTAGGTATTTCTCTTCTTGGAAATCAATCACGCGATCAATTAGTAAGAATGGGTAGCGATGCGGCAACAATTCCTGAATTTCAGTGATGTTCATCGTTTTGTTTTCAGTAGTCAAAGTCATATTCCTATGTTGAATGCTAATTTTGTATCTGGCGGGCATTATAGATGAAAAAGACCCGCAATACGCGAGCCTTTTTGATCCAACCTAGAGCTAAGCGTCTTTATCGCTCTCAAGCTGCTTTTCTAGCGCCTTAAGACGTTTATTCATGTCATCAATACGATGAACACGTGCAGCTGTTTTGCGCCACTCTTTGTTTGGCTGTAGTGGGATACCAGACGAGTACATGCCTTTCTCTTCAATGCCGCGCATGACCATGCCCATACCAGTAATGGTCACGCCATCGGCAATCTCAATGTGACCATTGATCACAGTACCACCACCAATAATACAGTACTTACCAATCTTAGTACTGCCCGCGACAATCGTACCACCCGCCATAGCCGTACCATATCCGATGTGTACGTTGTGAGCGATTTGCAGCTGGTTATCAAGAATGACGTTATCTTCAATCACAGTATCGTCTAACGCACCGCGATCAATCGTCGTGCATGAACCAATTTCTACGCGATTACCAATGCGCACCGAGCCAAGCTGAGGGATCTTAATCCACTCGCCTTTTTCATTGGCGTAGCCAAAACCGTCAGCACCAATCACTGTATTCGCTTGAACCAGACAGTCTGAGCCAAGTGACACTTGATGGTAAACCGAGACATTTGACCACAGCTTGGTATTACTACCGATCTTAGCATTCTTGCCAATAAAACAGCCCGCGCCAATAACAACGTTATCACCTAGCTCGACACCCGATTCAATCACGGCATTAGCACCGATTGAAACGTTGTTACCCAATTTAGCATCAGCAGCAATGACCGCTGAAGGAGCAATTTCATCGGCTGGCGATGGTGTAGTATCAAGGGCTTGCGCTACTTTAGCAAAAGCAACGTAAGGGTCATCAACCACAAGTACATTACCTGAACAAAGCTCACGTTGTGCTTCTTTCACCATCACAAGTGTCGCTTTACACTCAGCAAGATGTTTGGCGTATTTTGGATTGGACAGGAAAGTCACATGACCTTCCTGCGCAGCGTCCATCGGCGCTACCATAGTGACAACGGCTGTCGCGTCACCATGTAGCTCGCCCCCAGTAATCGTAGCCAATTCGGCCAAAGAAAGAGTTGTCATAAATCGTTTATTTTAGTGAGTCAATTACAGCTTTAGAAATATCGTTTTCTGGCTTAGAGAAGCGTACTGCTTGTTGCTCTAGAACCATATCAAAGCCTTTTTTCTCAGCAACCTTGTTAATTGCATCTTGAATTGTTTTAAACAGTTTTTGCTCTTCTTCTGCTTGGCGACGCTGTCTTAGCTTTTCGAAAGACTGAGCTTTTAGCTTAAGTTCATTCTCTAATTGACCAATTTCTAGACGTAGCTTGTCGATATCATCTTGGCTCATTAGTTCGCCATCACGCTTTAGCTTTTCAACCTTGCTTTTACCTTTAGCTTGAATCGCTTGAAGCTCTGCAGATTTGTCTTTGAACTCATCTTGTAGCTTTTGCGCTACCACTTCACGTTGTGGAAGAGCTTGGAATACTTGAGCAGTGTTTACATAACCAATTTTCTGCGCAGCTTCAGCAGCATTAGCAAAGAAAGAAGACGTCATTACTAGAAGGCCAAGACCAGCCGCTTTAATTGTTTTATTCACTGTATTTTCCTTTAAATTTAGAAGGTTCTGCCGATGGTGAAAGTGAAGAACTCTTCATCATCACCTTCGTAAGATTTAATTGGTTTCGCAATCGAGAAGACTAACGGCCCCATTGGAGACATCCACTGTAGCGCAGCACCGTAAGATGCGCGGTAGTTAGTTGGATCAGAGTAATCTAAGTAGTAACGATCGCCAGCGTATTTAGGATCATAGACAAATTCTGTATCCCAAACACTTGCTGCGTCGACAAACATACTGGTACGAATCTGACTTCTAAAGTCATCCGAAACAAACGGAGTTGGGACAATCAGCTCCATACTTGCCAATGCGATTGCGTTACCACCCACTGAGTCATCAGTTGCGGTCAAACAAGAGTCTGTATTACAACTTCCTGGGTTGCCGTTAACCGTGTAAACCGCTTTCGGGCCTGCACTATTGGAACGGAAACCACGTAGTGTAGTAAAGCCACCTGCGTAGTAGTTTTCATAGAATGGGAACAAGTTATCGTTACCATCTGTTTTGCCATAACCATTACCGTAGCCTAAACGACCACGCATCAGTAAGGTGAATTCATGTTTCTTGGTTAGCGGCACATATTGTCTAACATCATATTGCAGCTTGAAGTACTGCGCATCAGAGCTTGGTACGGTCGCTTTAGCAAAGGCACGTTGATAGTTACCAGCCGTTGGGAAGTAACCACGGTTTAGGTTGTTACGTGTCCATGAGA
The DNA here is from genome assembly GCF_028551255.1 of Vibrio tubiashii. Taxonomy (NCBI): domain Bacteria; kingdom Pseudomonadati; phylum Pseudomonadota; class Gammaproteobacteria; order Vibrionales; family Vibrionaceae; genus Vibrio; species Vibrio tubiashii. The sequence continues at coordinate 2,505,337 of NZ_CP117029.1, forward strand.
CGTTAACATCAAAATCGTTGGTAATAATATCGCCGTTCGGTTGGCCGATACTTTGTGCAAACAACTGCGCTTGGTCGTATGTTGGTACGTTACCGATCTTGTTATGGGTTAAGCCCACACCAAATTCAAAACGGTTTAGCTCATCGAATGGGAAGCCCCAAGTTAAGCTCGCACCATAACTTTCGTTGGTATAGTCGACAATGTTCGCTTCAGATGCTTCAAACTGATTGTAGAAGATCTTACCACCAAGGCTGACGCCATCGAGGTTCCAGTATGGATCACGGTAGTCTAAGCTGATGTTTTTCTGGTAGTCGTTCATCATCGCGTTAATACCTACGCGGTTACCACTACCGGCAAAGTTATCTTGCTGTAGACCAACTTGGAAGCTGATACCTGATTCGGTACCATAACCAACACCAAAGTTGATACTACCCGAGTTGGCTTCTTTAACGTTGTAAACCAAATCGACTTGGTCTTCGCTACCCGGTACACGCACAGTTTGTACGTCTACGGTTTCGAAGTAACCTAAACGGTTAAGACGGTTCTTACCGGTTTCGATCGATTTAGAGTTTAACCAGCTGCCTTCCATCTGACGCATTTCACGACGCAGAACTTCATCTTTGGTAGCATTGTTACCCACAAAACGAATATCGCGTACATAAATACGTTTACCCGCTTCAACGTTGACCACCAGTGATACCGATTGGTTTTCATCATCGAACTCAGGGATAGTACGTACTTGAGGGTATGCGTAACCCGCTTCGCCTAACAGTCGCTTAACGTTTTCTTCTAGGCTTGTTACCGCTGAGCCGTTGTAGGTTTCACCCGGCTCAAACGTCACTAACTGTTCAAACTCAGCTTCTTTACCCAGCAGCTCACCACGGAATTTCACATCCTCAACGGTGTAAGGCAGTCCTTCGTTCAAGCCAAGCGTGATGTAAACACCTTTTTTGTCTGGCGAGATCGCAACCTGAGTTGAGTCAATTTGAAACTTAAGATAACCGCGGTCTAGGTAGTAGGATTTCAGCGCTTCGATATCACCCGCAAGAACTTGCTTCTGGTACTTGTCGTCAGCAAGGAAGTTCCACCATGCCACATCCACATTTAGCTCAAATCGGCTTAGCAGCTCTTCGTCAGCAAATTTTTCATTGCCGATAAAGTTGATTTGCTTGATCTTGGCAGATACGCCTTCAGTAAAGACAAATTTCAGGTCGCTACGATTACGAGGCAGTGGCGTCACAACCGCTTTAACGGTCGCATTGTACTTACCCACGCTGTAGTAGAAATCTTCTAGACCTTTTTCAATTGTCGACAGCGTTGTACGGTCAAGCGCTTCACCAACACGAATACCGGAAGCATCGAGGTTTTGTTGTAACTGCTCTTCTTTGATTGCCTTGTTGCCCGAAAATGAAATACTGGCAATGGTCGGTCGCTCTTTGACTTGTACAACTAGCACGTCGTTATCACGAAGTACCTTAATGTCTTCAAAGTTACCCGTCGCATACAGGGCTCTAATCACCTCAGAGACATCTTGGCTATCAACAGAGTCACCAATACGTACTGGCATTTTCAATAGCGCTGCACCAAGTGCCACACGCTGTAAGCCTTCAATTTTAATATCTTGAATTACAAAGTTTTCGGCACCGTTTGCGCTCACGCTTGTCGCTAACAGGGTCGCAAACAGAATATTTTTCATCGCCATTTTGTTCTAGTTATTCCTTTCTTCAACCTTTACCCGATTACAGACGGACAAAATCATTGAAAATTGCCACTGCCATAAGAGAGAAGATAATTGCACCGCCTACACGGTAACCCATTTCCTGAATTTTTTCTGGAACTGGACGTCTTATTACAGCCTCAATAGCAAAAAACAATAAATGTCCGCCGTCCAACATTGGCAACGGTACAAGGTTAATAATCCCTAAGTTCACACTGATTAATGCCAGGAACCCTAGGAAGTAAACTAAGCCATAATCGGCTGTTGTCCCGGCTCCTTTCGCGATCGAAATAGGCCCACTTAAATTATTCAGTCCGACATCACCAACAATCAGTTTTTTCAACATGCTGATGGTTAAATCGATGACTTGCCCAGTTTTCTCAACCGCCTTTCCGATTGATTCAATTACACCAAATTGAAGATCGAAGCGATAATTTTCTGGCCATTCTGCGACCTCAGGTGCGATTCCAGCAAAACCAATCACTCGGTCGTTTGATAGCTCACGACTGTCTGGTGTAATCGTTAAGACTAAACGCTCTCCATCACGCTCAATTTCAAGCGCTATTGGCGTGTTAGGGTTGTTCTGAATGCTCTCAACCACTTGCTGCCATTGAGTGATTTCGACACCACCGATCTTAGTCAGTAAGTCACCACTCATCAGCCCTGCTCTTTCACCTGCTCCACCTTCTGAAACATTGGTCAGCTTAGCGGTAATTTGTGGTGTAAAAGGAACAAACCCAAGCGCTGACATAGCAGACTCTTTCTCAGGGTCAAAGTTCCAATTGGTTAAGTCAAAAACCTTGGTTTGCTCGACACCGATACCGTCTGCCGGAGCAACCGTCATGGTTAACTGTTTATCACCAATATGAGAGATCAAACCCATATTGACCGATTCCCAATCCGCAGTTTTGACGCCAGAAACCGCTTTTAGTTCCATCCCAGACTCTAAACCTGCTTCAGCAGCTATTGAATATGGGGTCACTTGGCCAACCACCGGCTTAACCGCAGGCACGCCGATCAAGAAAACTAGCCAGTATGCAAAGATCGCAAACAAGAAGTTAAAGACAGGCCCTGCTGCAACGATAGCAGTGCGTTTCCAAAGTGGCTTACGGTCAAACGCAAACTCATGCTCACCTTGCGCCAAATCATCAACCCGGCCATCGAGCATTTTTACATAGCCGCCTAACGGAATGACTGAAATGCTGTATTCAGTACCGTCTTTCCCGACCTTGCTCCAAATGGATTTACCAAAACCGATCGAGAACTTTTCGACTTTAACTCCGCAGCGGCGGGCCACCCAAAAGTGACCGAACTCATGCACGGCAACTAAGATGCCAAGAGCAATGATAAAAGAAACAAAATTCCAGATGATACCCGTCATAGCTTACGCTCACTTATGGTATTGGCTGCTAACTCTCTTGCCATTCTATCTAGCTCAACAATGCTTTCCAAGTCACGACAGTGTGACGAGCTAACAGAGGCAGTCAGCTTGGTTAACACTTGTTCGTTAACCACTGCGATATCGGTAAATTTAAGTTGGCGTTGTAAGAAAGCTTCAACAGCCACTTCATTCGCCGCGTTGAGCAAGGTGGTCGCATGTTGTCCTTCGTAACAAGCATCAATCGCCAGTTTAAGACAGGGGTAACGAGCGAAATCAGGCTCAAGGAAGGTCAGTTCACCGACTTTAGTGAAATCTAATGGTGCTACACCTGCATTGACACGCTCAGGATAAGAGAGTGTGAGTGCAATAGGTGTGGCCATATCTGGCTCGCCCATTTGAGCGAGTACCGAGCCATCTCGATACTGCACCATAGAGTGAATCACAGACTGAGGATGAATCAAAACTTTAAGCTGCTCACGAGCGGTATTGAATAACCACTTAGCTTCAATGTACTCAAGACCCTTATTCATCATGGTCGCAGAATCTACCGAGATCTTTGGCCCCATTGACCAGTTAGGGTGAGCAATCGCCTGCTCCGGAGTCACACTAGCCAGCGAATCAATATCGCGATAGCGGAATGGCCCACCAGAGCCCGTTAGCAAGATATGAGAGATACCATGTGCGTTTAGATCGCAACGGCCAAGATTGGTTTGAATATCACTAGATAAGCACTGAAAAATAGCATTGTGTTCGCTATCGACAGGGAGAAGCTCAGCGCCATGCTTTTCAACTGCATCGATAAACAGCTTGCCAGACATCACTAGCGCTTCTTTGTTTGCAAGCAGTACACGCTTACCGGCTTCAACTGCCGCCATAGTCGGCAATAAGCCAGCTGCACCAACAATCGCTGCCATAACGGTATCAACCTCATCACAAGATGAAATCTCACACATGGCATCAACACCCGATCTCACTTCGGTGTTAATTTTTAGATCGATTAACTGAGCTTTTAGTTTCAATGCAGCTTGTTCGTCAGCCATCACTGCATACTTAGGTTGCCATTTCTGACACAGCTGACGCATTTTTTCGACGTTCTGCCCAGCAGCAAGCGCTACCACAGAGAACTTTTCAGGGTTTTGCTCGATGACTTTGAATGTGCTTGCTCCAATTGAGCCTGTCGCACCTAAAATCGTTAACTTACGCATAGCAAGAAACCGTTAATGAATAGGGCAAGCCGAAGCTTGCCTTAAAATGTGAAGTAGAGGAATGCGAACACAGGGAAAGCGGCGGTTAAACTGTCTATACGGTCAAGAACGCCACCATGCCCTGGGATAATATTGCTGCTGTCTTTAATACCAGCCACTCGTTTGAACATACTCTCAACCAAGTCTCCAAGCACTGAAATCACGACAGTAACAAGTGTAATACCGACCATGACCCAGCCATTGGCAAACTGAATATCGAACCAATAAGCCGTTCCCCAACCAACGAGAATTGCTGTAATAATCCCGCCGATTAAACCTTCAATGGTTTTATTTGGACTCACATGTGGCGCCATCTTGTTCTTGCCCAAGCTCTTACCGGCAAAATAAGCACCACTGTCTGCTGCCCAAACAATAAAGCAAACGTATAAAACCAGTCTAGCACCGTGATAAGGATCAGCCTCAATCGCTTCTGCACGTAACATGAGTACGCTCCAGAAAAACGGCAATAGAGTCAAAATGCCAAAGCTATAGCGAAGCAAGTTGGAGTTTTGCCATAGGCTCGACGATTTAGGATAAGTAACGGCAAGCGCACTGGCAGCCAACCACCAAATGCAGCCCAAGGCTAAAATGATGTAATGGGGTTGAGTGATAAGATTCAGACTCAGTGCATCTGAGGGCACTAACCAAATTGTCGCAGCACTCACTAATGCGGTTGGAATCAGTGCGATCATTCGAGAAGGAGCATCAACAAATTGAGTCCATTCCCAAAAACCAATCAAGGTCACTGCCGCGATGGCAATCATAAATAGAGGGAGAGAAAGTTTGAATATCCCTAATATTACCAATGGCGCTAAAATAAGTGCCGTTATAATTCTTTGTTTCAAACTTTGATCCTTTATTCGCTTTCCATTAGAGCTTTAACTTGCTCACCAGTACAGCCGAAACGGCGCTCACGGTTAACAAACCAAGTTACAGCTTCTATCAAGCTATTTTCATCGAACTCTGGCCAGTAAATCGGTGTGAAATACATTTCCGCGTAAGCCATCTGCCACAGCATAAAGTTACTGATGCGGCATTCGCCACTGGTTCGAATCATTAAATCAACTTCAGGTAAATCTGCCATTGTGAGGTGCTCTGTGATGAGTTCTTCACTAATCTCATCTTGAGTCAGTTCACCAGCGGCAACCTTAGCTGAAATTGCTTTCGTCGCCTGCATAATATCCCACTTACCACCATAGTTAGCCGCTATATTGATCACCATGCCCGTATTGCCTTCGGTCAAAGCCTCAGCTTGAGCAATCTTGTTTTGCAAGCGCTCATTAAAGCGCGAAGTGTCACCAATAACGCGTAAGCGTAAGTTGTTCTTGTGCAGTTTTTTAACTTCTGTAGAGAGAACTGTAATAAACAGCTCCATCAAGACACCCACTTCCTCTTCTGGACGACGCCAGTTTTCACTACTAAACGCAAACAATGTGATCGCTTTGATACCAAGTTTTGCAGACGTCGAAATCGCTTTACGTACAGCAGCGACACCATTCTTGTGACCAAAGACGCGCGGCTTACCTTGAGCTTTAGCCCAACGACCGTTGCCATCCATGATGATTGCGATATGTTTCGGGAGTAAATCAGGAGAGAGTAGTGAGTTTTGCATAAGACGTTGATTAATAATCAGCAGGGGACAGAGAGTAGCATAAAAAAGCGCTGTGCTGCGAGCACAGCGCTCTATATAGAGAAAGTTTATAGAGAATTAGACTTCCATCAACTCTTTTTCTTTTGCTGCTAACACTTCATCAACTTGTTTCACAGCTGCGTCAGTGATTTTCTGGATTTCGTCTTGACCTTTACGATCTTCGTCTTCAGAAATTTCTTTGTCTTTTAGTAGCGCTTTTAGTTCGCCGTTAGCGTCACGACGGATGTTACGGATAGCAACACGGCCACCTTCAGCTTCGCCACGAACGATTTTAACTAGGTCTTTACGACGCTCTTCCGTTAGCGGTGGAAGTGGAACGCGAATGATAGTACCTGCAGACATAGGGTTTAGACCTAGGTCAGACATCATGATCGCTTTTTCAACTTTAGGCGTTAGCTCTTTATCAAATACTGTGATTGCAAGCGTACGAGCATCTTCAGCAACGACGTTTGCTACCTGGTTTAGAGGCGTTGGTGCACCGTAGTACTCGACTGAAATGCCAGAAAGTAGGCTTGGGTGTGCACGGCCTGTGCGAACTTTAGAAAGGTTGTTTTTTAGCGCTTCAACGCTCTTATCCATGCGCTCTTGAGCGTCTTGTTTGATTTCGTTAATCACAATATCACCTTAATGTGTAAATCTTTCTTCAAGAAAGCTTAATAGGGAGTCTTCAAAAGGCAATACCGCAGCACAATTGATTTATGCTGCGGCGATTAGAATTACTCAGCGTCGCTGATTAGCGTGCCTTCTGCTTCACCCATAACCACGCGACGTAGTGCGCCTGGCTTATTCATATTGAATACACGGATTGGCATTTTGTGGTCACGTGCTAGTGTAAATGCTGCCAAATCCATTACTTTCAGTTCTTTTTCAAGAACAGCATTGAACGAAAGCTTATCATACAGCTCTGCGTCTGGGTTTGCTACTGGGTCAGCAGTAAATACGCCATCTACTTTTGTCGCTTTTAGAACTACGTCCGCTTCGATCTCGATTCCGCGCAAACATGCAGCAGAATCTGTGGTAAAGAATGGGTTACCTGTACCTGCTGAGAAGATAACAACGCGGCCTTGACGCAGTTCACGAATCGCATCTGCCCAGTTGTAGTCATCACAGACACCTTTTAGAGGGATTGCTGACATTACACGCGCGTTTACGTAAGCACGGTGCAGCGCATCACGCATCGCAAGACCGTTCATTACCGTCGCTAGCATACCCATGTGGTCACCAACAACACGGTTCATACCCGCTTCAGCAAGGCCTGCACCACGGAACAAGTTACCACCACCGATAACGACACCAACTTGAACACCAAGCTCAACCAACTCTTTTACTTCTTGGGCCATACGATCAAGGATTGCTGGATCGATGCCAAAACCTTCTTCGCCTTGAAGTGCTTCACCACTTAGTTTTAACAGAATACGTTGATATGCTGGTTTAGGGTTCGTAGTCATGGAGTTTACCTTCCAAAAGAGAGTTGTTGATTAACAGTCATGGATAAAGACTTATCAAAAGTCTGCATCCATCACAGCTAAAGGTGGTGCCTTTAGTCGTAAAAAGACCGCAGCCTTGGCTACGGTCTAAACTTTGTGCGTATCTCTAAGGATTAACCTTTTTGAGCAGCAGCTACTTCTTCAGCGAAGCTCATTTCTTCTGCTTTCTCGATACCTTCACCTACTTCTAGGCGAACGAATGTAGCAACAGAAGCGCCTTTTTCTTTCAGCATTTCGCCAACAGATTTCTTAGGCTCCATGATGAACGCTTGACCAGTTAGAGAGATTTCGCCAGTGAATTTCTTCATGCGGCCAACAACCATCTTCTCAGCGATCTCAGCAGGCTTGCCTTCGTTCATAGCGATTTCAACTTGAACTTCTTTCTCTTTAGCAACTACGTCAGCTGGTACGTCTTCTGGGTTAACGTACTCTGGCTTAGAAGCAGCAACGTGCATTGCAACGTGCTTAAGAGTTTCAGCGTCGCCTTCACCAGCAACAACTACACCGATCTTCTCGCCGTGACGGTAAGAAGCGATAGCAGAACCTTCAACGTATTGAACGCGACGGATGTTGATGTTTTCACCGATCTTAGCAACTAGAGCAACACGCTCTTCTTCGAATTTAGCTACTAGTTCTTCAACAGAAGCTTTAGATGCTAGAGCGTCAGCTGCAACTTTCTCTGCAAATGCAGTGAAGTTACCATCTTTAGCAACGAAGTCAGTTTGGCAGTTAACTTCAAGAAGAACAGCAACACCGTTTTCTTCTTTGATGATGATTGCGCCTTCAGCAGCTACGTTACCTGCTTTCTTAGCAGCTTTAGCAGCACCTGATTTACGCATGTTTTCGATTGCTAGTTCGATGTCAGCGTTTGCTTCAACAAGCGCTTTCTTACATTCCATCATGCCTGCGCCAGTACGTTCGCGCAGTTCTTTAACTAGAGCAGCAGTAACAGCCATTCTCTATTCCTCAGTTGATTCTGTATTTGGTAAAAAACAGGGGCCTACATTTTCGGCCCCTGCTGATAACTATAACTCAGTTTATGCTACAACTGGGTTGCACATAATCTAAGTGTGACTCGGAGCCGCTATTATTCAGCTTCTACGAAACCATCTTTTTCAGCAGCAACAGCTACGTCTTTGTTACGACCTTCAGTTACTGAAGTTGCAGCAGCGTTTAGGTAAAGCTGAACTGCACGGATCGCATCGTCGTTACCTGGGATGATGTAGTCAACGCCGTCTGGGTTAGAGTTAGTATCTACTACAGCGTAAACTGGAATACCTAGGTTGTTTGCTTCTTTAATCGCAATGTGCTCGTGATCAGCGTCGATTACGAATAGAGCGTCTGGTAGGCCGCCCATATCTTTGATACCACCAAGAGACTTCTCTAGCTTCTCCATTTCACGAGTACGCATTAGAGCTTCTTTCTTAGTTAGCTTATCAAAAGTACCGTCTTGAGCTTGAGCTTCAAGATCTTTTAGACGCTTGATTGACTGACGAACAGTTTTGTAGTTTGTAAGCATACCGCCTAACCAGCGGTTGTTTACGTAGAACTGGTTGCTTGCGATTGCAGCTTCTTTAACAGCTTCAGATGCAGCGCGCTTAGTACCAACGAATAGAACTTTACCTTTCTTCTCGCCAACTTTAGCTAGTTCAGCTAGAGCGTCGTTGAACATTGGTACAGTTTTTTCTAGGTTGATGATATGAACCTTGTTACGAGCACCAAAGATGAATGGCTTCATTTTTGGGTTCCAGTAACGAGTCTGGTGACCGAAGTGAACACCAGCTTTTAACATATCGCGCATTGATACAGTTGCCATTTTAAAATCCTCTATGGGGTTAGGCCTCCACATCCCCCATAACTCCGACTAGGCTTCTGCCCAGCACCCCGGAATATGTGACGGAATGTGTGTGATTTAAAGATATAAGTTAGTTGGAAGTAACCAGCTTCGCCACTGAGATGAACTTAGCAGAGAGAACTGACCACATTTCCGGCGCGCTTTATACCATATTTTCACCCATCCTGGCTAGTAAAAACTTTTCCACCTCTATTGAGTGCACTATTGCCAATACAGCACGTATTAGAAGAATCGTTCTCATTATGAGGTGTTCCTGATAGAATGCGCCCATTCGCACCTTAGAGTGCAACTAAATTAAGTAGAGAAAGCCAATGTCAATCAAGATTAAAACAGCTGAAGAAATCGAACGTATGAGACTCGCGGGCGCTTTGGCCGCTGAGATCCTAGAGATGATCGAACCTCACATCAAAGAGGGTGTGACTACAGATGAATTGAACCAGATTTGTCACGATTACGGGATTGAAAAAGGCGCCTACTCTGCCCCACTTGATTACCACGGATTTCCAAAATCAATCTGTACTTCAATCAACCATATCGTCTGCCATGGTATCCCTGCCTCTGAGGACGAAGTGGGTAGCAACGGTCAACTAAAGCCTGCGATCCTTAAGAATGGCGACATCATCAACGTCGACATTACGGTTATCATTCCAGATGATGAAGGTGCAGACCTAAGCGTTCGCCCACAAGGTTACCACGGCGACACGTCAAAAATGTTCTTTGTTGGCGATGTTTCTCCAGCGGATAAGCGCCTATGTATGGTGACTCAAGAGGCACTGTATGTTGGTATGCGTAAGGTGAAACCTGGCGCAACTGTGGGTGATATCGGCACTGCGATTGAAAAATACATCAAAGAAAACAACAAGAAGAACCCACGTAATAAGTTCTCTATTGTTAAAGATTTCTGTGGTCACGGCATTGGTAACGAATTCCATGAAGAGCCGCAAATTGTTCACTACAAGAACAACGACCGCCGCGTTCTAAAAGAAGGCATGTGCTTTACCATTGAACCAATGATTAACGCAGGTAAATTCGGTGTGAGCGTAGATGCTGAAGATGACTGGACAGTCTACACAGGCGACGGTAAGAAATCGGCTCAGTATGAGCACACCATTCTCGTCACCAAGACAGGTTGTGAAGTGTTAACACTGCGTAGCGATGACACTATCCCTCGAATGATGAACAACGCTTAACCTCCTTTCAATATCCCCGCATCGTCGGGGATATTTTTTTATTGATGCCATTTTGTTAGATTAGTTCTCACTAGGACTATTTTGCATGGATTCGCTGTATGCCCTTTCAATCGCCGCTCACACTCGAAGAGCAACAAATTTCCATTGGTGAGTTAAAAAACCAACTCGAAAATTTTGCCAATTATCAGAAGCAAGAGTTTCTCGCTCATCACCCTGTGACCAATTTAGTGCTCGGTCGAGCCGAATATATTGATTTACTGCTCAACCGCCTGTGGGACCACTTTGGTTTTTCTAACCTGCCGAACATCAGTCTTGTTGCAGTTGGTGGCTATGGCCGAGGTGAGTTACACCCTCTTTCAGATATCGACATTCTTGTCGTCTCTCGTAAAGCACTTCCTGACTCCCTTAAAGGCAAGGTTAGTGAGTTCATCACCTTACTGTGGGATTTGCGATTAGAAGTTGGTCACGCCGTTCGTAGTGTTGAAGAGTGTGCCGAGATTGGTAAAGACGACTTAACCGTAGCGACTAACTTACAGGAAGCTCGCCTACTCTGTGGTTGCGAAGATACCTTCCACCAGCTGAGGATGGTTATTCACTCTGAGTCGTTTTGGCCAAGTGAGGTATTTTACAAAGCGAAGGTCAAAGAGCAGCGTGACCGTCACGCGCGATACCATGACACCACCTACAACCTTGAGCCTGATATCAAATCCACGCCGGGCGGCTTGAGAGATATCCATACGCTAAGCTGGGTTGCACGTCGCCATTTTGGGGCCACTTCATTACTTGAGATGAGCCAATACGGTTTTCTCACCGATGCAGAATATCGTGAGCTCGTTGAATGTCAGGACTTCTTGTGGCGAGTCCGTTTTGCACTGCATATTGAGCTTAAACGTTACGACAATCGCCTCACCTTCGCCCACCAAGCACAAGTGGCCGAAAGCTTAGGCTTTGCTGGTGAAGGAAACCGTGGCGTTGAGATGATGATGAAAGAGTTCTATCGCACGTTGCGCCGCGTGGCAGAGCTCAACAAAATGTTGCTAAAGCTATTTGACCAAGCGATCTTAGAAAATGGCGTCGAGGCTGAACCAGTCGTTCTCAGCGAAGATTTCCAACGCCGCGGCCACTTGATTGAAGCGCGTAAACCTGCCTTATTCCAAGCTCGCCCGGAAACAATTTTGGATATGTTCCTACATATTGCCAACGATTCCACCATAGAAGGGGTCGCCCCTCCGACTATGCGCCAGCTGCGTACTGCAAGGCGAAGACTGAATAAGTTCCTGCACACGATTCCTGAAGCGAGAGAGAAGTTTCTCGATTTATGTCGTCACCCTAATGCGCTGCATAAAGCCTTTAGCTTGATGCACAAACTAGGCGTACTAGCTGCTTACCTGCCTCAGTGGAGCCAAATCGTCGGTCAAATGCAGTTCGACCTATTCCATGTTTACACCGTTGATGAACACAGTGTTCGTCTACTCAAGCACATCAATACTTTTAGCGATCCGAACAACCATGGTAAGCACCCAATCTGTTGCGAAGTCTACCCGCGCATTCAGAAAAAAGAATTGCTGATTATCGCCGCTATTTTCCACGATATCGGCAAAGGTCGCGGCGGTGACCACTCGGTGATAGGTGAAGGCGAAGCCTACGATTTCTGTATCGAGCATGGGTTATCTAAACCAGAAGCTAAACTAGTCGCTTGGTTGGTTAGGCATCACTTGTTGATGTCAGTGACCGCTCAACGCCGTGATATCTACGATCCTGAGGTGATTACTGAGTTCGCCAAAAAAGTTCGCGATGAGGAATACTTAGAGTATCTGGTCTGTCTAACTGTTGCCGATATCTGCGCCACCAACCCTGAGCTGTGGAACAGTTGGAAGCGAACCTTGCTTGCTGAGCTCTTTTATTCAACCCAACGTGCGCTGCGCCGCGGCTTAGAAAACCCTGTTGATGTTAGAGAGCGGATTCGTCACAACCAGCACTTGGCGTCAGCGCTCTTACGCAAAGAAGGGTTTAACGCGCGCGAAATTGAAGTGCTGTGGCAAAGGTTTAAAGCAGACTATTTCTTGCGCCATACCCATAAGCAAATTGCTTGGCACTGTTCTCATTTACTGCGTCACGATGATCACTCACAACCTCTGATCTTAATTTCAAAGAAAGCGACCCGTGGCGGTACGGAAGTGTTTGTTTATAGCAAAGATCAGCATGCGCTGTTTGCTACAGTGGTTGCAGAGCTTGACCGAAGAAACTTTAACGTCCATGACGCGCAAGTTATGACTAGTAAAGATGGCTACGTTCTCGATACTTTCATGGTACTCGACCAAAATGGTGATGTGGTTGATGAAAGCCGACATAAAGCGGTTATCAAACACCTTGCTCATGTACTGGAAGATGGCCGACCTACAAAAATCAAGACGCGTCGTGTCCCTCGAAACCTACAGCACTTCAAGGTCAAAACTCAGGTCGACTTCTTACCGACTAAAAGTAAGAAACGTACCCTACTTGAGTTCGTTGCCTTAGATACACCAGGCTTACTGGCCACTGTGGGGGCGACTTTTGCCGACTCGGGCGTTCACCTGCATGCCGCGAAAATCACCACCATAGGCGAACGCGCAGAAGATTTATTCATCATTACTAGTGAGAGTGGCGGTAAATTGAATGAAGAGCAGCAACAAGAGCTTAGAGATAAGCTCATAAAAAACGTCGCAGAACTAGCACCTTAAGCGATCTCGACCACAAGTTGCCAACTTGTTTCAAAAAGCGCTGTCTACCACGATCATAGGCTGCTACATTAATAGTGAATTGTTCATTCCCTGCTCATTTTTGGGGTAGGGATAATTACTGCAACACAATAGAGGTAGCCTATGTATCCACACCTCACTGGTTTAGGTATTCACGATCCTAAACAAATTGAGCGCTATTCCCTTCGTCAAGAAGCGCACAAGGATGTGTTAAAAATCTATTTTCGTAAGCAAAAAGGTGAGCTGTTTGCGAAAAGCGTCAAGTTCAAGTACCCACGACAGGTGAAAAATGTCCTCGTCGACAGCGGCAGTCACAAGTACAAAGAAGTCACGGAAATTAACCGTAACCTCACTCTCGTTATAGATGAGTTAAACAAACTGACGAAACCTGAAAAAGCGGTCGAAGTTGACGTTAAAGAGAAGATACTGTCTGACCTACGTCATCTAGAGAAAGTCGTTTCAAGTAAGATTGCAGAGATTGAAGCGGATTTAGATAAGCTTAAATAGGATGGAAGAACGCTGCGCTACGGGATTCGAGAGCGCTTCGCTTCAAGAAATCTAATTATTTCAGAGGGTTGATGTGAGAGCATCAATCCTTTTTGTTTGCGAACGCTGCGCTATGGATAACTGGATAACTGGATAACTCGATAACTGGATAACTCGATAACTGGATAACTCGATAACTCGATAACTCGATAACTCGATAACTCGATAACTCGATAACTCGATAACTCGATAACTCGATAACTCGATAACTAAAGTTGCTCCGCGATGGCAGAGTAGTCAATCTAGTTTTCCAGCAGGGCGAAGCCCGATCCCGTTCTCCCGAAACGAAGTGTTCCATAGGGCAACGCCCGCTCCCTTACATCAACCAGCCCGCGTATTTGCCGACCAGATAAAGCGCCACACCTGCCATCACGCCTGCGACGATATCATCAAGCATAATACCTAAGCCGCCGTGGACTCGCTTGTCGAGCCAGCCAATAGGCCAAGGTTTTACCATATCGAAGAAACGAAATAGCACAAACCCTGTCAGTAACCACTTCCAATCTGTCGCAGAAAGGTTAAACAGTGGCACCACCAGCATAGTGATCCAAAAACCTGCGAATTCATCCCAGACAATTGAGCCATGGTCATGCACGCCCATGTCATCAGAGGTGATTTGACAAATCTTGATACCAATAAAGCACGAGGCAATAACAGCAATCACATACAGAGGCAGTGGCAGCTGAACAAGTAGTAAATAAAAAGGGATAGCTGCTAAGGTGCCCATTGTGCCCGGGACAATTGGCGATAATCCGCTACCAAAACCGGTTGCCAATAAGTGCCACGGGTTCTTTAGAGAAATAAGAGTTAAGGGGTTATTCATAGTTAATACTGTTTACTTGAAGTGATCATAGCCACTCAGATCCCAATCAATCGGTTGGCCGCTGTTATGGAGTTCAAATGTTCCTTGTGGGCGAATTTGCCCAATACAGGTAACCTTAGCGCCGCAGTGGGCCAAAGCACTCTCAATTGAACCCTTGTTCTGCTCTGGTACGGTAAAACACAGCTCATACTCTTCACCGCTCGACAGAGCATATTGCTGAGCTTGAGAATCCGAACCCAAGAATTGAACAAGTTCATTAGAAATAGGCAAGCTTGAAACGTCAAGACTAACGCCAACCTGAGAGCGTTGCAAAATGTGTTTGATGTCTGAGACAACACCATCAGAAATGTCTATCGCCGAACTTGCTCGATCAAGCAGAGCCTGACCGACCAGCACTCTTGGCTCAGACAGGTAATGACGCTGCTCTAGCTCTTGCGCAAAGGGCTTGCTGCGCAGGTTTGAATCAAGAATAACATCTAGCCCAGCTTGGCTATCGCCTAAATTTCCTGTTACATAAACCCAGTCACCAACTTGCGCCCCATCTCGGCGCAGTGCTTTATCCGCATCAACCAAGCCTTGCACAGTTAAGGTTAAACTCAGTGGACCTTTGGTTGTATCGCCGCCAATCAGCTGGATACCGAAATAATCAGCCAGCGCAAAAAAGGCGTCACAAAATGGCGCTAGCCAAGCTTCGTCGGGTTCAGGCATTGTCAGGGCAAATGAAACCCAAGCAGGCGTCGCTCCCATCGCAGCTAAATCACTAATATTTGAAGCAAGTGCTTTGTGTGCTACCCATGCAGGGTTTGCGTTGGCAAGAAAATGAGTTCCTGCCACCAAAGTATCGGTACTAATAGCGACAGAAAGATTGTGTGGCACTTTAACCAAAGCGCAATCATCACCTGCGGCCAGCAAGACATCTTTACGCTGACTCTGGCGACCAACAAAGTATTTGTCGATTAAATTAAACTCACCTGACATATCTTTCTTTTTCTGAATTAGTTTTGCATATAAAAAAGGTCAGCAAATGCTGACCTTTTCATAATCTGAATCGACTATTTCTTACGTACGTGTGGTGCTGCTTTATCTAGCACACCATTGACGAATTTGTGGCTCTCTTCTGCAGCGAATACTTTTGCAAGTTCAATCGCTTCGTTGATTACCACTTTGTAAGGTACGTCTTCACGACGAGTCATTTCATACATAGCAAGACGAAGCAATGCTAGCTCCATCATGTCCAAGTCTTGCATTGGACGCGCTGTGTATGGACGAATCTTACTATCTAGCTCTGTGTGACTTAGCACAACACCTGTTAGTAGGTCACGGAAGTATGCAACGTCTGTGTCTGGAGTAGAAAGTGCCGGCTCTGAAGCATGATGTTCTTCTTCATCATACTTACCACCTGACAAAAATTGCTCCTCGATAGTAGCAACATTTTCTTTAGTAATTTGCCAAGAGTAGATCGCTTGTAGAGCGAATCGACGTGCATTACGACGTGCGGCTGGTTTCACACTGGCCCCCATTAGGAATCGATTTCTGAAAGAACGTTAATCATCTCAAGTGCGCTTAGTGCAGCCTCTGCACCTTTATTACCAGCCTTGGTTCCTGCGCGCTCAATTGCTTGGTCAATTGTATCAACAGTCAGTACGCCGAAAGCAACTGGAAGCGAGTATTCCAGTGAAACTTGCGCAAGACCTTTGTTACATTCACTACAAACATAGTCGAAATGTGGAGTGCCGCCACGAATAACAGTGCCAAGAGATACGATTGCATCAAATTTGCCTGTTTTAGCTACACGCTGAGCAACAAGTGGAAGTTCAACTGCACCTGGGCAGCGAACAACAGTGATGTTGTCTTCGCTAACTTGGCCATGACGTTTTAAAGTATCGATTGCACCAGACAATAGACTTTCGTTAATAAAACTGTTGAAACGAGAAATAACGATAGCAATTTTTGCGTTTGGCGCTGGGAAGCCACCCTCGATCACTTTCATAAGCCTTCCTTTAACTATGTTCATCAAGTGAGAATCGCCGGATTCTAGCACAAATCTGTGAGCAATATCTAATAGAAATTAGCACAAATGGGGTTGCCGAATAATTCCAAGCGAGAGATTAAGTTTCGCTTCATTGCCTGACAATGAAGCAACAAAATAAGAGCTTCGGCTAAAGTTTTGATTCCGCGAAGCTCCCTTGAGTAAATTGTTATTCGCAAACGTACTCAACAACGTTGAGACCAAAGCCACCCAATGCGTGATACTTCTTATTGGTTGACGAAAGTAGACGCATATCGTGTACACCAAGATCTTGCAGAATCTGCGAACCGACACCGACACGACGTGACGTGCCTTGTTTCTTAGCCAGTGTTGGCGCTTCGCCTTTATCTTGAGCTTCAAACATCTTAACGCGATGAATAAGTAGATCGGTTGACTCTTCATTACCAAGAATGACCAGTACCCCACCCTCTTTGCCAATACGGGTCATGGCTTTATCTAGTGTCCAGCTACGCTCAGCATTGCGGTCACTACGCAGTAAGTCTGTAAAAGTGTCTTGCAGGTGAACACGGACTAATGGCGTTTCATTTTCCACATCACCTTTGCGCAGTGCATAGTGAACTTGGTTATCAATAGTGTCGCGGTAAGTCACAAGATCGAACTCACCATATTCCGTTGGCAGTTTACACTCAGCTACGCGCTCAATGGTTGTCTCAGTATTGTTGCGGTACTCGATAAGGTCAGCAATCGTGCCGAGCTTAATGTCATGCTTTTCTGCAAAGATCTCTAAGTCAGGGCGACGCGCCATAGTGCCGTCATCGTTTAGGATTTCAACAATCACACCTGAAGGCTCCAAACCAGCAAGTTTTGCCAGATCACAGCCCGCTTCAGTGTGACCTGCGCGAGTTAGCACGCCACCTTCTTGCGCTGCTAACGGGAAGATATGGCCCGGCTGTACAAGATCCGAAGCCTTCGCATCTTTAGCCACTGCAGCTTGCACAGTTCGCGCGCGATCGGCAGCAGAAATACCCGTGGTAACACCTTCAGCCGCTTCAATAGATACCGTAAAGTTGGTTGTGTACTGAGCATTGTTGTCTTGCACCATTGGCGGCAAGCCTAAACGCTCACAACGCTCTTTAGTCATGGTTAAACAAATCAAACCACGACCATGGGTCGCCATGAAGTTAATCGCTTCTGGGGTAACATGCTCGGCAGCCATAATCAGATCGCCTTCGTTTTCACGATCTTCATCATCCATTAGGATGACCATTTTCCCTAAGCGGATATCTTCGATAATTTCTTGCGGCGTACTAATTGGCATCTTGGTATTCCTATTGTTATAGCTTGAGCGAATAAGTTTTATTGTCGGCAGCAGTTACACCGACATTTACGCGAAACCGTTTTGTTGTAAGAAGTCCATGGTAATACGGGACTCAGGTTGTTCTTGTTGGCTTGTCAGCAGGCGCTCCATGTAGCGGGCAAGGACATCCACTTCTAGATTAACTTTGCGCCCAACATGGAAGTCCGCAATGGTTGTCTCTTCGCCAGTATGTGGAACAATGGTCAGCTTAAATGCGTTTTTACGTAAATCGTTGACCGTCAGGCTGATACCATCAACAGTGATTGAACCTTTCTCGGCTACGTATTTAGCAATGTCCGCTGGCATCGCAACCCAAAACTCAATTGCGCGGCCTACCATATTACGTTCAACAATTTCACCCACACCATCAACGTGACCAGAGACAATGTGTCCACCAAATCGTGTGGTTGGCAACATGGCTTTTTCAAGGTTCACTTTGTCGCCGGCTTGATAGTCAGTAAAACCTGTTTTTTGCAAGGTTTCGAGCGACAAATCAGCGCTATAACTTGTTGCGTTATAGTCGACCACGGTTAAGCAAACGCCATTGGTTGCGATACTGTCACCCAATTTTACATCTGACATATCCAGTTTGCCGACTTCAACCGTCACACTGATGTCTTCGCCTTTTGGCGTTATCGCAGTTAGAGTGCCTACTGCTTCTACAATACCTGTAAACATGATTACGATTCTTTGTTGTTTAACGTAGCAATGATGCGGATATCTTTCCCCACCTGCCTTACATCTTGAATATTTAGGTCAAGGACATGCGCCATAGACTTTAAGCCTAGAGCACCAAATAGACCACGACCATCGCTTCCCATTATTTTAGGTGCGAGATAAATAACTAGCTCATCAACAAGGTTCTGTTTAATCAAACTGCTTGCCAATGTTGCCCCAGCCTCAACCCATAAGTGGTTGATATTATGCTGCTGAGAAAGTGCTTTAAACGTCGCGCTCAAATCCAACTGCTGATTCGCGTCAAGCTCAGGTGTGAGCTCTCCATTTGGTGCGACCGTGATGATCTCTCCATCCACCTTAAACAGTTTAAGATCGGGAGTCAGAGCTTGCTGTCGATCCAAGATAACACGAACAGGTTGACGTAGGTTTGCTTGGTCATAATGAGATTGGAGAGAAGGAGGTAAATCATCCCAACGAACATTGAGTGAAGCATTATCTTCAATCACTGTTTTGCTTGTCGATAAGATAGCGCCACTTTGGGCACGAAATTTCTGCACATCTTGACGTGCTTGAGGCGATGTAATCCATTGGCTTTGACCATTTTTCAAAGCGGTTTGACCATCTAAGCTAGCAGCCATTTTTAGCTGCACAAATGGCATGCCTGTTTTCATCTTCTTGATAAAAGCTGGGTTAAGCGCCAATGCATCTTGCTCTAAAAGACCAACCTCAACCTCGATACCAGCATCGCGCAACATTTTGATCCCACGCCCCGCCACAACAGGATTAGGGTCTTGCATCGCGCAAATGACTTTCGCCACTTTCGCCTTGATCAAACCTTCAGCACATGGAGGAGTGCGTCCGTAATGAGAACAAGGTTCTAGAGTCACGTAGGCAGTTGCACCAACTGTTTTCTCACCCGCCATTCGCATTGCATGGACTTCGGCGTGAGGTTCACCGGCTCGGAAGTGGAAGCCCTCACCAACAATCTGATCATTATTAACGATCACGCAGCCCACATTAGGGTTAGGTGCAGTGGTATAAATGCCGCCTTTCGCAAGATCAATCGCGCGCGACATCATTTGAATATCTTGGGAAGTAAATTGTGCCATAAGAGTCCGTGTCTAATCTTCGAGTCGGGCGATCTCTTCACCAAATTCGCGGATATCTTCAAAGCTACGATAGACCGATGCAAAACGAATATAAGCAACTTTATCGAGCTCTTTAAGCTGATCCATCACTAAGTTGCCAATCATTTCACTCGGCACTTCACGCTCACCTGTTGCACGTAGCTGAGATTTAATCAGGCTAATGGCAACATCTACGGCATCGGCGCTCACTGGGCGTTTTTCCAAAGCACGCTGCAAACCACCGACCATTTTATCTTCATTAAACGGCTCGCGATTGCCATTAGACTTGATCACTCTTGGCATCACTAATTCAGCCGTTTCAAAAGTCGTAAAGCGCTCACTACACGCTAAGCACTGACGACGACGGCGAACCTGATGGCCGTCAGCCACCAAACGAGAATCGATCACCTTAGTGTCATTCTCGGAACAAAAAGGACAATGCATATCACCTCCATATAAGTGACAGACAGTTTACCGGATTAAACAAAGCTAGCAAAAGCAAAAGGGGCTAGATAGCCCCTTTTTCAATCAATGTGTAGCAAGATTTGTTAACTGCGCGGCAAGTAGTTCGCTTTACCTACCCACTTGTAGCTGGTTAACTCTTCTAAACCCATAGGGCCACGAGCATGAAGCTTCTGAGTAGAGACCGCAACTTCAGCACCTAAACCAAATTGAGCACCATCAGTAAAACGCGTTGATGCATTGACATAAACGGCAGCAGAGCCAACCGAGTTAATAAACAGCTCTGAGTTCTCTAGGCTGTTAGTCATGATCGCATCAGAGTGGCTCGCATTGTGTACGCGCATATGATCAATCGCTTCCTCAACGCCAGAAACGACCTTTACGCCTAAAGTGAAACTTAACCATTCCGTATCGAAGTCACCTTCAGCCGCATCACGCAACTCTTTCGCATCGCCAAGTAGGGTCTTAGCTTTCGGCTCTGCAACCAGTGCCAACTTGTCATTTAAGCGAGCCACTAACATAGGCAAAAACTCTGCCGCAACTTGCTCATGAACAAGTAAGGTATCGAGTGCATTACATGCTGAAGGACGCTGTACTTTCGCGTTCTCGACCACTTCTAAAGATTTAGCGAGATCAGCACTTTCATCAACGAAGATATGACTAATACCAAAACCACCAATAATCACCGGAATCGTGCTGTTTTCCTTACACATCTTGTGCAGGCCAGCTCCGCCACGCGGAATAATCATATCCACGTAGTCATCCAGTTTTAGTAGCTGAGACACCAATTCGCGGTCTGGTTTCTCAATATACTGAACTGAAGCCGCCGGCAGTTCCGCTTTTGCCAAAGCAGATTGAATAACCTTAACCAACTCCATGTTAGAGAAGAAGGTCTCTTTGCCGCCACGAAGAATACTGGCGTTACCAGTTTTCAAACACAGAGCCGCGATATCAATTGTCACATTTGGGCGCGCTTCGTAGATAACACCCACCACGCCAAGTGGTACGCGGCGGCGAGACAAGGACATGCCATTTTCTAGCACTTTACTGTCTAGCTCACTGCCTACTGGGTCATTTAAGCTAATTACATTGCGCACATCATTCGCGATGCCCGTTAAGCGCTCGGTATTTAACAATAGGCGATCAAGTAGCGCTTCTGTCAGCCCTGCTTCGCGGCCTTTCTCAATATCTTTTGCGTTAGCGGCTAAGATAGTCTCAGCATTCGCTTCTAGTTCATCGGCGATAATTGCCAGAGCTTGGTTCTTTTGCGCTGTTGACGCTGTTGCTAGTTGGAAAGCCGCTTCTTTAGCCGCTTTACCCATTGAAATCAGTTCCACTTTCTCTTTCCTTACTCTTGGATTACGACCATATCATCACGGTGAAGCACTTCATTGCCGTAGTCGTATCCTAAAATTCCAATAATATCTTTACTATGCTTACCCACTATCTTCGCCATATCTTGGCTTGAGTAGCTTGCAATACCGCGAGCGATCAAGGTGCCTTTGTTATCGGTCACACGTACAACATCACCGCGAGCAAACTGTCCACTGACTTTGGTTAGGCCTTTGGCAAGTAAACTACTTCCTTTGCCCACCACAGCATTAACCGCACCATCGTCAATCACGATGTCGCCTGAAGCCGCAGGGCCTGCGAGAATCCAGCGTTTACGGTTTTCTAATGCTTCAGCACAAGGTAAGAAGCGTGTGCCTTGCGGATTGTCACCCAGTGAGTCAAACACCACATTTGGTGCACTACCCGCAGCGATAATCACTTCAATCCCCGCACGACGCGCAATGTCTGCCGCCTGTAGTTTGGTCGCCATACCACCCGTACCTAGCGTAGTGCCACTACCACCGGCAATTTTGCGTAAAGTATCGTCGATGGTTTTTACTTCCTTGATCAACTCTGCGTTAGGGTCTTTACGTGGATCCGCAGTGAATAGCCCTTTCTGGTCAGTTAACAGCAAAAGCTTGTCTGCACCGCATAAGATGCCAACCAATGCTGAAAGGTTGTCGTTGTCACCAACCTTGATTTCACTGGTTGCGACCGCATCATTTTCATTAACCACTGGAATAATGTCATTTTCTACCAGTGCATTGATCGTATCGCGTGCATTCAAAAAGCGCTCACGATCTTCAAGATCGGCGCGAGTTAGCAACATTTGGCCGATTTTTAGGCCATAAATAGCAAACAGTGATTCCCAAGTTTGAATAAGCTGGCTTTGGCCAACCGCCGCCAACAACTGTTTACTTGCCATAGAGTTGGGCAGTGCGGGGTATCCTAGATGCTCACGTCCGGCTGCGATTGCACCAGACGAAACCATAACCACTGAGTGGCCTTGTTTTTTCAGCTCAGCACATTGACGAACCAACTCAACCATATGAGCGCGATCCAACTCCAATGTGCCACCAGTTAAAACACTAGTACCTAGTTTAACCACCACAGTCTGAGACTGAGAGGCTTTTCCGCTTTGTTTAGTCATTGCCTTTCTACTATGAAAAAAATAAAAATCGTCACAATCAAGAATCGCATTCATTGGCGAGAAAGATTGATTAGACCTGATGTTTTAGCAATCTACTGATAAATTCACAAGCAGAAAAGGCGCTAAAAAGCGCCTTTTTGGTCAAGAAGAATGATAAGCAAAGAAATTTAGACGAATTCGACAGATTCTTCGTGCATATTGACTGCAATTTCAAACTCGCTGCTTAGTGTATCGACCAGTTTCTGGTGAAACACCTCTTGAGTTCGGGTCACATCTTCAACCGCTTTCTTAGGCAGAGACTTCTCTTGCCACTCACCGGTTGAATCATATAGACCAGAGCGATAACGCGCTTCAAACGCTTCACCATTGCGCTCCAGCTCTAACCACCAGCCCCAAAATTCACGCTGCTCTGGTGATTTCTTGTCATTGACGCATACGGATAAGCAGTCAAATAAATACGCGTCTTCCTTACTTTGTGATTCTCGTAAGTAAGGGCCAATAGCTCTCAGTGTCGACAATAAGCGGTAATGGGTCGGACTTTTCGTCTGTTCAGACATAATGAATCTCCATATTCATTTACTTATTTTTATACAGAGCGACTCCGGACTAGAAAGTCTGGGTAGCTCGTATATTTAAGTGTTGTCTAAATTAGTCGAAATGTCATCTAATTAGCTCCTCCTCCAACCACTTGATCGCTAAATCGAGGGATTGCTCATATCCTTGTGTAATTGTCTTGGAGCTAATTTTCTTCGCTTTACCATAGTCACTAAACAGCGCCACCATTTGGTTATCACTGTAGGGTGACACAGGATCGTTCTCTAAACTCATCGCTAAGATCGGCACGCGCGTCTTACGACTACCAAGAATACCTTGCACCTTGAGTGACCAAGCCATTAACTGCCCAGCCAAGCTATGAATATCAACCGCATTCTTACCTATACGTGATGCCAACATGTCTAAATACATCTTGGGCATTTTCTTCAGTTTTTCTGGTGAAGAGAGCACATCATGAATAGGCGCGCCAAGGGAGACACAGGCTTTAATTTTCTCTTGCTCGATAAACGATAGACGCACCATCGCATTGCCACCAAAGCGAAAACCAATCAAACCTACACGATGATGATCAACCCAAGGAATGTTGTACAACTCATTTAACACCGCTTGATGAAGGCAAGAAGTGTCTTCAGTCATATTCCAATGAGTGTTATGGCCTATTGAGGGCATATCAACCGTCAACATCGCGATATTCTTTTCAGCGAGGTAGTTTTTAAATAGGTTCCATAGATCCGTCTGCAAACTATCTAAACCTGCACTGACCATGACCACAGGTTGAGGCTTATCAGTGCTAGTTAAGTGTAAGTGAGCGACGATGTTTTTTCGCTGGTACGGGATTTCAATGCGCTTAACTATGTACTTGGTTTTGTTTGTCGCTTCGGTGTAAGCGCTGCTTGCTAACACTTGAGCCTGAGTCGCCAAGTTATCGTTCTTTAAGTGTGGGTAACCCGCAATACTAAAGCACAAAGAGGCATTAAACATTTCATCAGCGGCCTCTTCGCCTTTTAGCTGACCAGAGCGCTTTTGGTGCAGCATGCCCAATTTAATCCACTCATAAGTCCAGTTACCGCTGTGGTACCCCATCACGGTATCGAGCCACTCATCATGGGTACGTGAGTGCTTAGAAGCAGCAATTTTAGCTAGCACAGCTTCAATCTCGATAGGATCAAGGCCCTGCCAAGCCCATTGCATACGACGCAAATTGCGATACCACTTGAAGCCATCCTCTTCTCGTTTTTGATCTAAGAAGGTTTCACTGGTTGGCATATATTGCGTGAGCGCCGAAGTCTCTTTGGCTTGTTTATGATTAGCAAACAGAGACTCCGAGAGGTTCTTGCTGACTTCCTCAGACATGGGCGATGACCTAAATAATTACGTTTATTAAATAGTAATAAAAAAAATGACCCAAGAAAGGGTCATTTATCAAGAAAGTGTCGCTATGTTGCTCAATCAGTTACTTTTGCTTGCGATTGATTGGCTCAATGTACTGAATTGACATATCCCATGGCTGCTCGATCCATGTGTCTTGAGCAATATCAACCACGTAGTCGTCAAGTAGCTCAACACCTGCTGGCTTCGCACATACTGCGATCAGTTTTGCTTTCGGGTACATTTCACGCAGTTTACGTGCTGTATCACCGCTATCTACTAGGTCTTCAACGATTAGGAAACCTTCACCGTCACCCTCTGGTGCTTTTACAACAGTCATATCACGTTGGTGGTCATGGTCGTAGCTTGAGATACAGATAGTATCAACATGACGAATACCTAGCTCACGAGCCAAGATTGCGCCCGGTACTAGACCGCCACGGCTAACCGCCCAAATTCCTTTCCATTGCTCTGCTGGCATCTGTTTTTCCGCCAACTCACGACAAAGTGTGTGCATTTGGTCCCAAGTGATAATGAATTTTTTACTCATTGTAATAACCTAATAGTTTTAAAATCTGCATCCCCTCAACACGTCATTGAAGTTTGGACGATTGCAACAGGCAAGTCTGGGGAAAAGCTACGCAAACGTTTATTTTAACGCAGGCGCTATACAATACCAATGGGGAATTTATCTCTGTGGCAAAAATAATCGCCATAACAGAGACTCCGTTATGGCGAAAAATAGTGTGCTGCCGACATTTAGCGAACGAATTCGCTAAGGCGGAAATTAAGCCACTAAATACTTAATGATGAATACTGCTGATAGTACCCATACGCTGATCGACACTTCACGACCGCGGCCACTCAGTAGTTTAATTGCAGCGTATGAGATAAAGCCAAGCGCAATACCTTCTGCAATGGAGTAAGTCAGTGGCATAAGTAGACAAGTTACAACAACCGGTGCCGCTTCTGTTAAGTCACGCCAGTCAACACTAACCAGACCAGACATCATCAGAATAGCTACGTAGAAAAGTGCGCCTGCGGTAGCGTACGCTGGAATCATGCCAGCCAGTGGCGAGAAAAACAGAGCCAGAAGGAATAGCACGCCAACGACAACAGCAGTCAGACCTGTACGACCACCCGCGGCAACGCCTGCCGTAGACTCAACATAAGAAGTGGTGCTAGACGTACCAATCATTGCGCCCACAGAGGTCGCTGTCGAGTCAGCAAGTAGCGCTTTGCTTAGACGAGGCAGTTTGCCATCTTCTTTAATCAGATCCGCTTTTGTCGCAACACCAACTAAAGTACCCGCTGTATCAAATAGGTCGACAAATAGGAAAGCGAATACAACTGAAATCATGCCAACTTCGAAGACGTCAGCAATGTTCATTTGCATAAAGGTCGGAGCAACACTTGGTGGCGCTGACATAATACCGCCCCATTGAACGTCACCAACGATCAAACCCAATGCGGTGATCGCTAGAATCGCAATCATTACCGCGCCACGAACACCACGGTAAACCAAGCCAATTGTTAGGAAGAAGCCTAATGCCGCTAAGGCAGGTTGCAGTCCAGTGATATGACCAAGACCAACTAACGTCGCTGGGTTATCAACCACAATGCCTGAGTTTTGTAGGCCAATAAACGCAAGGAACAAGCCGATACCAGCCGAGATACCCGTACGTAATGACATAGGAATCGAATTAATGATCCACTCACGAACCTTGAAAATACTCAAAGCCATGAAGATGATACCGGAAACAAAAACGGCACCTAAAGCGACTTGCCATGAGTGACCCATACCGAGAACAACGCCATAGGTAAAGAAGGCGTTAAGTCCCATGCCTGGTGCAAGTGCAATTGGGTAGTTAGCAACGAAGCCCATGATGAAACAGCCAATCGCTGCAGCAAGACAGGTTGCAACAAATACAGCGCCTTTATCCATTCCAGCGTCTGCAAGCATCGCAGGGTTGACAAAGATGATGTAAGCCATCGTCAAGAAGGTGGTCACACCTGCAATGATCTCAGTTTTGACGTTTGTGCCGTTTTCACTGAGCTTGAACAGTTTTTCGAACATAATCGAATCCTAAAAGGGTAAAAAGTAAACGGTTGCGTAATCGATTGGCTCGAATTATAAAGTCATCAAATAGTAAATTCCAGATAGAATTAAGACTCTAATCAATATTTCTGCTGTTCATTGCCGCTTTCAAACAAGGGTCAGATGATGACATAAAGAAAAATACTTTATATTTCATAAAGTAAAATCATTGATGATTTGAATTTCAAAAAGGTGTTTTTTTATACCATGTCATAAACTTTCAATGGCATTTGGGATATTTATGCGTAAGGCAATATGTGTTTATGCGAATAAAATAGAGAGATAGGAGTTAGCGACAGGAAACCACAGAGTTTGTGGGCAAATTGTGAGCGCACTTTTGCTTAGATAAAAAAACGCCACTCAAATTGAGTGGCGGTTGAATCATGTCAGCAACTAAAGGCTGTAAAAAAATTCCAATAATAGGGGTGAACAAACTGTTCGAGTGTCACAAGCTAGAGTTTAGTAACCGAAGCTTGTTGGGTAAGTAAAGCTGCCTGTGTAAACAGAGCTGTTTAGCCAGAACGCTGCACTTGGTAAACCTTTCATAACTATCACCTTCTAAATCAATTAAAACAGATTACAAATATTGATTTCTCAGTTCCGTGGAGGCGACAAATCGGACTCATCCTTTGAGCATTTTCTCTTCGCTTTCGAAGTTGGTTACAAATATACCTCAAAGAAATTTAATTACAAGCATAAAAGTGATTAAAGTCACAAAAAGTTTAAAAACTGACTTAGATCAAATGAATATTGTAATTTAATTACATTTGTATCAATTTATTGTTTGGATTTAATACAAACACTACCCATTCAGTTGCACAGGGCGTGTCAACCAGAATCTACAATTTGTGATTGCACCGAAACATTTGCTTGCCGCTTTTACTACACCCTTTAGTCAGGGAGTGCTATTCTGTGCTCCTCTACCCAATAGGTCAGATTTAGGTTTTTGTTCCAGATTAATGGCAAAAACCAAACACATAATCTGGCATTATTCTTTTTAAGGAGTCATCCGTGTCTGAATTCCATTCTGAAATCAGCAGCTTATCACCTGCTCCACTTTGGCAATTTTTCGATAAGATCTGTTCTATCCCTCACCCTTCAAAACACGAAGAAGCCCTAGCACAATACATCGTTGATTGGGCTAAAGAGCAAGGCTTAGATGTTCGCCGTGATCCTACAGGCAACGTTTTCATCAAGAAGCCAGCTACGCCGGGTATGGAAAATAAGAAAGGTGTCGTTCTGCAAGCACACATCGATATGGTGCCACAGAAGAATGAAGACACAGATCATGACTTCACAAAAGATCCGATTCAACCGTACATTGACGGTGAATGGGTAACAGCGAAAGGAACCACACTCGGTGCCGACAATGGTATGGGTATGGCATCTTGTCTTGCGGTACTGGCTTCAACAGAAATCAAGCACGGTCCGATTGAAGTGCTGCTAACGGTAGACGAAGAAGCCGGCATGACAGGTGCATTCGGTCTTGAAGCGGGTTGGTTAGAAGGTGATATTCTTCTTAACACTGACTCAGAGCAAGAAGGCGAAGTCTACATGGGCTGTGCTGGCGGTATTGATGGTGAAATGACTTTCGATATCAAACGCGAAGCGCTTCCAGCAGGCTTTACAACTCGCCAGCTGATCCTAAAAGGTCTAAAAGGTGGTCACTCAGGCTGTGACATTCATACTGGTCGTGGCAATGCCAACAAACTACTTGCTCGATTCCTAGCAGGTCACGCACAAGAGTTAGATCTTCGTCTTGTCGAGTTCCGTGGTGGTAGCCTACGTAACGCTATTCCTCGTGAAGCGTTCGTAACGGTAGCAGTACCAGCAGAAAATGAAGCCAAGCTTGCTGAGTTGTTCGAGTTCTACACTAACCTACTTCGCACTGAACTAGGTAAAGTAGAAACAGACATCGTTTCATTCAACGAAGCGATCGACACAGAGACACAGGTACTAGCGGTTGCCGACCAGCAGCGTTTCATCGCCGCATTAAATGCATGCCCTAACGGCGTGATTCGCATGAGCGATGAAATTGAAGGCGTAGTTGAAACGTCTTTAAATGTGGGTGTCGTGAACACTGAAGCAAACCAAATCCAAGTGTTGTGCTTAGTTCGTTCTTTGATTGACTCTGGCCGTCAACAAGTAGAAGGCATGCTGACTTCTGTTGCTGAACTAGCAGGCGCTCAAATTGAGTTCTCTGGTGCTTACCCAGGTTGGAAACCAGACGCAGACTCAGAGATCATGGCTATCTTCCGTGACATGTACGAAGGCATCTACGGCCATAAGCCAAACATCATGGTTATTCATGCTGGTCTTGAATGTGGTCTGTTCAAAGAACCTTACCCGAATATGGACATGGTATCATTTGGCCCAACTATCAAGTTCCCACACTCACCAGATGAGAAAGTGAAAATTGATACGGTTGCCCTATTCTGGGATCAAATGGTTGCTCTACTAGAAGCGATTCCTGAAAAAGCGTAATTTCCATTACTAAATCTAATCCTAAAAGCCAGCTTGCATAAGCTGGCTTTTTTATTTTTAACCATAAATATTTTTTGTCGTCACGGTGATTTCTTTTCGTTAGTCAGCACGAATTATGGTTGCTACAGTCGCCCTCCTTGAAGCACCTAAGGGTAAATTCTCTGCCCTCTTCAGGCACTACACTCGGCATAAAACGACCGTGTTAAGTTGGGGATGCTCACTTCAATCGAGCATCTTAAATACTCTCTAAATTATTATTACTGCGATGAAAGAAAAACTACTTGTTGGTTGGCGAGAGACCCTCAGCCTACCGAGCCTTGGTATTGACAAAATTAATGCAAAAATCGATACCGGAGCCAAGACCTCGTGTTTACACGCATTCAAAGTAGAGAGCTTTAAGAAGGACGAAGCTCAATGGGTTCGCTTCTGGATCCACCCAATTCAGCATAATACGGACGTAGAAATTATGTGTGAATCTGAAGTCATTGATGAGCGTATCGTTCGCGACTCAGGTGGCCATGAAGAATCGCGTTATGTGATCAGCTCTGATTTGAGCATAGGTGGCGAAACTTGGCCAATTGAAATTACTTTAACCAATCGCGAAAACATGGCTTTTCGTATGTTGTTAGGCCGTACAGCAATGCACAACCGCATCGTTGTTGACCCTGTTGAATCGTTTTTAGTCCCTTTCGAGGAAAGCAAATAATGAAAATTGGTATTTTATCTCGTAACGCTAGCTTGTACTCAACCAAGCGTTTGATTGAAGCGGCAAAAAACCGTGGCCATGAGGTAAAAGTCATCGATGCACTTCGTTGCTACATGAACATCAACTCAGACAAGCCTGAAATTCACTTTAAAGGTGAAGAACTGTCTGGTTTCGATGCCATCATTCCTCGTATTGGCGCTTCTGTCACTTTCTATGGCACAGCGGTACTGCGTCAATTTGAAATGATGGGCGTTTACCCAGTCAACGAGTCGGTAGCCATCACTCGCTCTCGCGATAAGTTACGCTCTATGCAGCTGCTATCTCGCAAGGGTATCGGCATGCCAATCACTGGCTTTGCGAGTAAACCTGATGACGTGAAAGACCTGCTTGAAATGGTTGGCGGTGCGCCTGTTGTAATTAAGCTACTAGAAGGGACTCAAGGCATCGGCGTTGTACTGGCTGAGACTCGTAAGGCGGCAGAAAGTGTAGTTGAAGCATTTATGGGCCTGAAAGCCAACATCATGGTTCAGGAATACATTAAAGAAGCGGGCGGTGCTGATATTCGTTGCTTTGTGATTGGTGACAAAGTGATCGCTGCGATGAAACGTCAAGGTGCAGAGGGCGAGTTTCGCTCTAACCTCCACCGTGGTGGCAGCGCATCGTTAATTAAGATTACTCCAGAAGAGCGACGCACTGCGGTCGCGGCTGCGAAAATAATGGGTCTAAATGTGGCTGGGGTTGATCTACTAAGATCAGATCGTGGTCCATTAGTCATGGAAGTAAACTCATCTCCAGGTCTTGAAGGTATTGAGGCCGCAACTGGTAAAGACATTGCTGGAATGATTGTCGAATTTATTGAGAAAAATGCGGCAAGCAAAAGGACTAAAACTCGTGGCAAAGGCTAAAAAAAATAGCGCATTCGAATTTCTCGGCGAGTCTATCTCGCCGGGAGAGCGTAAGGTGATTGAGTTAGAAGCGGCAAAGCTTTACACCCATTCACCCTTATCGATCCCGGTCGAGATCATAAACGGTAAACAAGCTGGGCCCGTTCTTATGGTCAACGCAGCGATTCATGGTGATGAGCTTAACGGTGTTGAGATTGTGAGACAGTTAATCAACACCCTTGATGCAAACAAGCTCAAAGGCACCATCATTGCTGTACCCATTGTTAATGTGTTCGGCTTTATTCATAAGTCTCGTTACCTGCCAGATAGACGAGACTTAAACCGCTGCTTCCCGGGTAGTGAAAAGGGTTCCCTTGCTTCACGTATGGCAAGTACCTTTTTCTCTCAGGTCGCTAAGCGCTGTGACTACATTTTGGATTTACACACAGGTGCCATTCACCGCACCAACCTGCCACAGATTCGGGCAGATTTAAGTAATCCAGAAACACTTCGTATTGCTCAGGCGTTCGCTACGCCAGTGATCGTTGATGCTCCACTACGAGACGGCTCTCTGCGTAGCGAGGCTGAACGCCTGGGCATTCCGGTTTTAACCTATGAAGCGGGAGAAGCGCTAAGGTTTGAGCCTATTTGTATCAGTGCTGGCTTTATCGGGGTTCAGCGTGTCATGCAGGCAATTGGTATGCTGCGTTCAAGTCGCAAAAAGTTGCCAACACCGATGATCGCTAAGTCCACCAGCTGGTTGCGCGCGGAAAGTGACGGCATTTTGCGAACTGTGGTGACGTTAGGCGAAAAAGTAGAAAAAGGTCAGGTGCTGGCTTACATCAGTGCGCCGTTAGGCCACAGTGAGATAGAACTCACCGCACGTAAAGGCGGGATTGTTATCGGTCAGCAAACTTTACCTTTGGTTAACGAAGGTGACGCCATCTTCCATTTGGCTTACTTTGAACAAGACGATCAAGAAGTTGAGCAGGTAGTTGAAGAGTTTATCGAAGAAGTGATCGATGCTGATCTGGAGCCCTTAACCACAGGCCAGATCAACTCACCGTCTTAATCTGTGTATTGAGTAAAAAAATAGCCCGCATTTTGCGGGCTATCTAGGGTCTGTTGACCTTAATTTCGATTCGTTTAGCCAAAAGAGGCCCAAATCACCGTGGCGACTAAGATAGGACAAACGAACTTCACATAGGCAGGCCACAGTTTGCCAAACCAGCCTTGAGTAAATTCAGGACAACCTTGCTCTAACTCTTTAATCTTAGAGTGACGATTCCATACCCAACCGCCAAATAGGCAGAACAAGAGCGCCGCTGCAGGCTGAAGATATTGGGTTGCGACCATCGCCACCAAGCCAAACATAGCTGCAAAGTTGTAAACAATTACGACACTGAACAATGCAATCAAACCACCTAGCACCCAGCTTGTTGGTGTTCTCTTGGTGTTAAAGCGCTCGCTCACTAACGCAACCGGACACTCCAACATAGAGATAGATGATGTCAGTGCAGCGATGGTCAGTAGTAAGAAAAATACAATCGCAAACAATTGGCCAAGCAAGCCTAAGCTATCGAACATAAGTGGTAATACGGTAAACACTAGGGTATCGGAACTAAGCAGTGAGCCATCCTCAGCGTAAATCTGTACCCCTTTTTGCATCGCGACAAACATGGCAGGCATAACCACAAGGCCAGCAATAAAGGCAACGGCGGTATCGACCAAGGTAACATTCATTGCCATCTTAGGCAGGTTCTCTTTCTTGCTTAGATAAGAACCATAGATCAGCATCGAACAACCACCGATAGTTAGCGAGAAGAAGCCTTGCCCCATCGCCGCTAAGATCAGTTTACGATCCATCACTTTTTCAAAATCTGGAATCAAGTAGTGCTTCAAGCCTTCCATCGCACCATTTTGCGTCATGATGTAGATGAATAGCAGAGCAAACAAAACAAATAGCGCGGGCATCAGTCGAGTTGACCACTTTTCGATCCCCTGCTTAACACCACCTTGTACAATGAGCACAGTGAGAACGTAAAAAGTAATCGTACCGAAAAGGTTGCGCTCAACACTAAAGCCTTTAAACCAAGCGGTCGCAGCTTCCATACCTAAAACATCTGTAATGGCACCAAGTAAGAAACAAATCAACCAACCGCCGACGATGCTGTAGAAAGCAAGCACGGCACTTGGCACACTTAGGCCAATCCAACCAACAGCGGCACCGACGCGTTTTCCTGCTGGATTCGCCGTTAGAGAGCGCATACTGTCAACAGGGTTAGCTTGACCATGACGGCCTATCGCCATTTCAACAACCAACATAGGAAAAGCGACCACTAGGATCATCACGAGATAAACCAGTAAGAAGGCGCCGCCACCGTTACTTGCCGCTTGAGTAGGGAAACCCCATATATTACCTAAACCAACCGCGGCACCTGCTGCGGCAAGAATAAATCCGAGACGAGAACCAAAATGTTCGCGAGATTGAGAATTGTCTACTTGTGCCATACCACTTAAATTGCACCGATGAACTAGTTGACTAGTACATTAATACAAAACGCCAATATTCACAATTAAAATAGCAAATCGTTAGGTAGATAAGGTCAAGTTATAGCCGATTTAACTCGTAACGTTCAGTTTACGCGTTGACTCTACTAAGTAAGGCTTAATCTTCGCCCTATTTCTTCCACTGTGTTTAGCTTCATAGAGCGCACTGTCGGCCACTAGGAAAATATCGTGCTGATTATCGAGAGGTTGACTCGCGCAATCAGCAATCCCCACAGACACAGTGACATATTGCGCAGTAGGCGAATGTTCATGGGTAATGGCGAGGGTATTTATCGCTGAGAGCAACGCATCCGCTTCCTGTTTATTGTTAATCGGTTGCTCGGAGGAAAGGAGGATACAAAATTCTTCACCGCCATACCTAGCAATAAACTTGTCACAGCTCGATTTGGCATTAGATAAATGGGTCGCCACTTCACTTAAGATAAAATCCCCTTCAAGGTGACCATAGTTATCGTTGAAAGATTTAAAGTGGTCGATGTCAATTAAGACGACACTGACATACTGATTTTGAGAGCATGACTTGAGTTGCTGCCAATAGGCTTGGAGTCTACGACGATTACCGACTTTGGTCAGAGCATCATGGGTCGAAAGCCATTCCAGCTCGCTGCGATTTCGTTCTAACTCACCAAATACCTCATTGATTCGGCTAGCAAAATCTCGCATTTCATGAGAGATAAACTGATCTTCTTCGGTAAGAATTTTCCGGTCCTTGTTGAAATGAGATAAAGCAAATCGCGCTTGTTTTATCGGCTTGATCATCACGTGTACAACACATAAGTTAAAACCAAACATAAACACGGCAAACGCGAGAACGGCAGAAAGCTCTCCCCATGTGATAAACGAAGGCATAGTGACCGAGTGGTTAATCACGATGCAAACCGTCGACTTGTTTTGATAATCCAATCGTTCAAGAATGGTAATATTGTCGCGCTTCGCTACTTCAGCCGCCTCAGCTTGCTGCTTGGTGTAAATCTCAACATCGATCCCTGTCGCTTGTTTTAACATCCGACCAAAATTAACGCCAATCGGTTTAATAAACATCATAAAACCGCGGTCGCAATCCACTCCGTCACTGTTACACACTCTCGAAGTGGCAAGAAATGCTGGCTGGTTATTAAATACAAGAAACTTAACCAGCGGCATTATCTTGTCCGTTCTTGATTTCAAGCTATCGGCTAGCAGTGAGCCAAACTTATAACGAATCTCTTCAAAGGGGCGATCCCGCTGAGTTTTTGCATCGAAGTGCCTCCCCCAAATCAGACTCACATTGGGGTCGAAAATGAAGACGCCGCTCAGCTGCTGAGAAGTAAAGGTATGAGGGCTAAGACTACGGTCGGTAAACTCTTGCTCAGGAGACTGGATGAAATCTGTCACACTTTCCCACGCTGCGTAGTTGATTAACGAGCGAGCTAACTCGGATTTTTGTAGATCAATGACGGTTTTAACTCGGTTCACTTCCTCAGCCTGGAGGGACTCAACACGATCAACCGCCTCATCATAAGTCCAAATATAACGGAAGGAGAGATAACAAAATACAAAAACACTCGCCATCATCAATGAGGCGAGAACCGTTAGCTGTTTGAGAGAAAGGTGGGATATCTGCATTTAAACGTCATACCCTAAAAGCAAGAGCCCGAATTAAACACATTATTCACCAAGTTGTCTATAACAAGAGTGCCTAAGCACCCTGTTATGTGATCGCATACCTTGAGCAATCGTTACCTTAGATTGTAAAGAGCTGATAATCCTTAAGCTCAGGTATCTTCTTATGCAGTTGCTGCTCTTGTTCTGCCATCTGATCCAACGAGTCACAAAATTCTTCACTTTGCTGCTCAACCTCAACCGCATGTTGCTTTAAGCGCTCCGCGATACGCTCTTTCAGCTCACTCATAGCATTGGCCATCTCAGTTAAGTTTAAACCGCCTTCCGCCTTCATCTTTGCCGACATTGCGTTGAACGCACTGGTGATAAACTCTTCATTAAACAGCGCTTTCGCTTTTTCAAAATCTTCTGCCCATGTTTCGCGCAGTGAAGCGAAAGTGTCCGCTGGCAGTACGAGATCGCCATCATTGTAGTAACGCGCTTCCATATCTGCATAGAATTGCTTCATAGATTGCTTCACGCTATCGAACGCTTCTGGAGCATCAAAGCTCACCGCCACGTCATCGACGATATCATTGGCAAGCGCTAAACCGTCCTGAGCGATTTTTCTCACGCGCGGTAAGTAGTCATTCAGATTGTCACGGTACTGAGCAATCGCTTGCTGCTGCTCATTGTCTAGCTCTATCTTCTCACCGTGAATAAGTAAGTTGTTGTCAGCATCGACAACCGCTTTCTCACCACTGGTCTGCACGATTTCAATTCGCTCACCATTGAGATGAATCTCATTTTTTAAATCCACTTTACATTGCGCCGCATACGCTTGGCTTGAAAGCAGTATCGGTAAGGCAAGTATTACTTTCTTCATTGTCATCCCACTCAATTGATTGGTCACGAGCATATCAAAAATGGCTCAAAGTTTGTCAGCAGATGGTTTCTATCTCGTAGCTATGCTCGATGTCACCAACTCTATAACTGATTTCATCTTCCACTTGTTTCGCTTTTAGAGCCTGTCCAAGCGGAGAGTCAAACGTTACCAGCACGATTACATGTTGTTGAAACTCGACTTTGAGGCCGCCCGCACAAGGGGAAAGAAAGAACCAGTGGCAATCATCTTCCACATCAAGCAGTGACACTAAGCAACCCAACCCAACGGCTTGCGGTTCCTGCGGTAGTACCAAATTAGTCAGAGCCTGAATTTCTTGTTCACACTCCTGTACCCGCATCGCTTGACCATGCGCTAAATAAGACGCCTCTAGCGCTAATGTATCATATTTGTGCTCAGGGACCGTCTCTTCGTCGGTCGCGGACTCGATCGCTCTTTGTGCTGAGCTCACTGCAATCTCTAACTTACTTTGCAGTTGCGAGAGTATTACTTGCCGCAGCTCTAATTTATTCATACTAAAATCGTGTTCCATTGCTCTGATAGCCATTAGAATACCTGTGACCAACGCAGAAGAGAATAGCAGGAATAGCCCGATGGACAGTTCGCCCCACCAGTCAGCCATAGCACACACGCTTCAACACACATTTGGCTTCGAGAGCCTAAGAGGCGGACAGCAACAAGCGATTGAGACCATTTTGGACGGGCGATCCTGCGCAGCGATTTTTCCTACTGGTTCAGGGAAATCTTTGTGCTATCAATTACCGGCTACCCTGCTGCCAAACCTGACTTTGGTCGTCTCCCCTCTGCTCGCGCTAATGAAAGACCAACTCGCTTTTTTACATAGCAAGCAAATACCCGCAGCTTCGATCGACTCAAGCCAAAGCCGCGAAGAGACGCTCCAAGTGATGGAACAAGTCAGGCGTGGTGAGATTAAAATCCTCATGATCTCTGTTGAGAGACTGAAGAACGAGCGTTTTCGTCAGTTTATCTCTCAAGTACCAATCTCGCTGTTGGTGGTCGATGAAGCGCACTGTATTTCAGAATGGGGACACAACTTTCGTCCAGATTACCTAAAGCTGCCTCAGTACTTAAAAGAGTTTCAGATCCCTCAAGCATTACTGTTAACGGCAACAGCGACTCAGTCGGTGATTGAAGATATGAGAGACAAGTTTTCGATCGCTCAGCAAGATCTTGTTGTGACTGGCTTCTACCGAGCAAACTTAGATATCAGCGTTGTTCCTTGTGAAGAGGACGACAAAACAGAGCAGTTGCTCAACCTTATTGGCCCTGAACCTACCGCGCCGACGGTGGTTTATGTAACGTTACAGCAAAGCGCAGAAACAGTTGCTAAACAGCTGCTCAAGGGTGGTGTCAATGCTCACGCGTATCACGCAGGGATGAAACCCGAAGTTCGTGAATCTATCCAAGACCAGTTTATGCGTGGCGAGATTGACTGCATTGTTGCCACCATAGCGTTCGGCATGGGTGTCGATAAATCGGATATTCGTCGTGTCATCCACTTTGACCTGCCAAAATCCATCGAGAACTATGCTCAAGAAATTGGTCGAGCGGGTCGAGATGGCAAGCCGTCTGAGTGTATTTTACTCGCCAACCAAAACGGTCTCAGTACGCTAGAAAACTTTGTCTACGGTGATACCCCAGAGCTCGGTGATATCAACTCGGTGCTCAAGCAGGCTATAGAGAATACGCCACAGTGGGAAGTGGTCCTTTCGAGATTGTCTTCGGAAACCAATATTCGCCAGTTGCCATTAAAAACCCTGTTGGTTTACATGGAGATGGCGGGGCTTGTACAAGCCAAGTTCAGTTACTTCGCCGATTATCGATTCAAATTCATCAAAGACAAACAATTTATCATCAGTCAGTTTGATCCAGCTCGCCAGCAGTTTGTCTCCGCTCTGTTTGACTGTTCAAGCCAAGCTAAGGTCTGGTGTCAGGTTGATTTTGATGCCTTATGGAATCACTTCCAAGGTGAACGTCATCGCGCGGTTTCTGCCCTCGACTACTTTAACGAAAAAGGGTGGATTGAGCTCGAAAGCAAGCTGATGACCGAGGTCTATACAGTCAATAGCCCCGAGCAGAGTCTCGATGCGCTCTGTCAAAACTTGTGGTCACTGTTTAAAGACAAAGAACGTAGTGATGTAGAGCGAATTCACAATCTGCTTAACTACTTTCAATCTGAGCAATGTTTAAGTGCAGGGCTCGCACACTATTTCGCAGACTACAACGCCCCGACTGAGTGCGGTCACTGTAGTGTTTGTCGTGGCGCTATTGCCACTTTGCCTCAGCCTGTCGTAGCTGAGTACAGCTTTGAACAGGTCTCAACGTGGTTGAAGAACCTCGAAGACAAAGCTAAAGGAAAACTCTCACCTCATCTTAAAACTAAGTTCCTTTGCGGTATCACCACGCCACTTTTCACTAAGATCAAGGCTCGCTCTTTACCTGGGTTTGCCAAACTGGAGTCTACTCCATTTGCTGATGTCCTAGCGCAAGTCCAGAATATAGAAGGTTAGAGGCAGTTAAGACTAAAAGAAGCTGAGTTGTTTCGCCTGCTCTTCCGGTTTAAGCATAACGTTTAAGCCCAACAGGCGGATCTCTCGGCCCTGCTGGCGCTTCAAAATATCACTCAGTAGCTGCTTGAAATACTCCAGTTCAAGCTGCGGGTGAATGTGCTCAATGGTGGTTAATTGAAAATCAGCGAACTTCAGCTTAATACCTTGCTTGATGATGGCTTTGTCAGGCGAGGCTTTTTCTAAACGTTTTTCTAGCTCAGGAAACAGTTTTTCTTCAATAACCTGCCAGCACTCCTGATAGGAAGAAATATTTTGACTGAAGGTTCGCTCGACGCCGACTGATTTACGCTCGCGCTCAACAACCACTTCTCGGTTATCGATACCGTGGCTCTTATTCCACAGTGAAGCGCCCAAACGACCAAACCTAAGCAGCAAATCGCGATAGTTACTGTTTTTAATATCTTCGCCAGTATAAAAGCCAGCTTGGTGTAGCTTTTCCAAACTTACTTTACCGACGCCGGGTATTTTCTCTAGAGGAAGTTTATCGACCACCTCTTGTACCCTGTCTGGCGGGATGACAAATTGCCCATTGGGTTTATTCATGTCAGAGGCGACTTTGGCTAAGAATTTCACTGGAGCAATACCTGCCGAAGCGGTCAACGAAAGTTCATGCCAGATATCACGACGTATTGCTTCAGCTATCAGCGTGGCTGAACCCTGACACTGAGTACTTTCTGTCACGTCGAGAAAGGCTTCATCCAGAGATAATGGTTCGATCAATGAAGTGTAGCGAGAAAAGATTTCGCGGATCTGTTTTGAAACCTCTTTATAGACTTGCATCCTACCAGGCACAACGAGTAACTGTGGGCATAGTTGCAATGCACGAGCCGTTGGCATAGCGCTACGAATACCAAATTTTCTTGCCTCATAATTACAGGTACTTAGTACACCGCGCTGTTTCTCATGCCCACCTACAGCGAGCGGCCGTCCACGATAAGAGGGGTTGTCTCTCATCTCAACCGCGGCGTAAAAGCAATCCATATCAACATGGATGATTTTTCTCACCTTCTCGCTCGTCATTTTCGACAAACACCTAACGAAATAACTGTATATAAATACAGTTTAATTAAAGTTAGTCCGTTTTCCTAGCACAATTTGCCAGTAAATTATCCGCGCAAGTTTGCTAGATGGGTTTATTATTAAAATTATAACTACGACGAAGAGGCACGACTTTGAACAATAAAGTACTGGTTGTGGAAGATAGCCGTGCGTATCAAAACTACCTAAACCAACAGTTAACCGCGATTGGTTGTCAGGTTTATAGCGCAGAAACATTAGCAGAAGCCAAACAGCTACTCCAACAGCATCGTGAGTTTCGATTTGCCGTTTTGGATTATTGCTTACCAGATGCTGAGAATGGCGAAGTTATAGACCTTGTACTTGAACACCAGCATAAAGTCATCGTCCTAACCGCAACCTTCAATGATGAAACACGCGAACGCTTCATTGCTAAAGGTGTTGTCGACTACCTACTGAAAAATAGTATGGCCTCGGTCTCTTACCTTATCCCTCTTGCTAAGCGACTACTCAACAACGATAAGCATCACGCTTTGATCGTTGATGATTCTCCCACCGTTCGTGCACATGTTACCCAGCTACTGGAGCACCAGTACATCAAAACGACGCAAGCGGAAAATGGCCTCATAGGGCTAGAAAAGTTGAAACAAGATCCCACCATCACG
Organism: Vibrio tubiashii; assembly: GCF_028551255.1. Lineage (NCBI taxonomy): Bacteria > Pseudomonadati > Pseudomonadota > Gammaproteobacteria > Vibrionales > Vibrionaceae > Vibrio > Vibrio tubiashii. The sequence goes on from NZ_CP117029.1 coordinate 2,545,489, forward strand.
TTTGTGATTACTGACCATGATATGCCTGAAAAAGATGGCATCACCATGATCCAAGAAATGCGTCAGTCTCATGACAACAACAGCCTAGGTATCATAGGATTATCGGGCAGTGACTCTAAAACGCTCACCGCTCAGTTTCTAAAAGCGGGTGCCAATGACTTTTTGACGAAACCCTTTAATCAAGAAGAGTTTTATTGCCGAGTGCATCAGCTACTCAATATGCGAGAGGCTACCGAAGAGCTGTATAAGCTCGCGAATCAAGACGCGCTTACCGGGCTTTGGAATCGGCGTTTTCTGTTTGCTCAAGCTTGCTCTACGTGCACAGATCGTAGTATCGCTATGCTGGATATTGACCACTTTAAATCAGTTAATGATACCTATGGCCATGATGGGGGAGATGCTGCACTGAAAGTCATTGCCAATATTCTAAAAATCTACTTCCCAGATGAAGTAGTGGCAAGATTCGGTGGGGAAGAGTTCTGTATTCAATCTCATATCCCCTTTGATGATTTCATTACCCGGATTGAAAATGTGCGGTTACGTATAGAAAAAACGCTCATCAAGCATGATTCGAATAGTATACAACTCACTGTTAGCATTGGGGTTTGTAATAGCCGCGCGAGTTTAAATGAGCAAATAAAATTGGCAGATGATAGGCTTTATGAAGCAAAAGCGGCGGGAAGAAATTGTACTATTTACAGCTAACGATGAGTTCATTCGAGTAGAAACAAAAACACCGACGTTATGTCGGTGTTTAGCTTGGAATAAGGCGCTTACATTAAGCGATACGATCTTTTTCCCATGCAGCCAACTTCTCAGCTCGCGCTGCTTCACGCGCTTCACGCTTTTTACGTGCATCACATGGTTCAGGGCAGTTACATACCTTGTCGATACCAACCGCACCCAGACCGCCACAGCTGCCCTTTACTACTTTCTTTTGGATGATATAGCCGATTGACATAGCGGCAATCACAGCCATAAACACACCAAAGGTAATTAAAAATGTACTCATAATGACATGCTCGTAATTTTATTATTGATTCATAAATGGCTTGTAAGCTTCAGAAGCTAACTCTTTAAAGCCATCTTGGGTTTTAACAATCATAAACGCAGGAATATTGTTTTCATTGGCTACCTGCATACCTAGCTCTTCACCAAGAACCATAAGGCCAGTCGCCAAACCATCTGCCGTCATGGATGACTTGTCTAGTACAGTGACTGACACCACCTTATGACGAATAGGCTTACCCGTTTGTGGGTTGATGATATGCGAGTATCGTACGCCATCACGCTCAAAATAGATACGGTAATCACCCGATGTCGCTACCGCCATGTCGCCTGGTTCAATAATCTCTTGAATTGCACGCTCGTCAGTGGATGGTTTTTCAATGGCGATTCGCCATTTCACGCCTTCACGGTTTAAACCTTTTAGACGCATTTCACCGCCGACTTCAACCATGTAGTTCTCAATACCTTGAGATTGAATGTAGTCTGCAACCACATCTACACCCCACCCTTTTGCAATTGTCGATAGATCAACATAAAGGTTAGGAATATCTTTTCTGAGTGTATTGCCTTCAACAGAAAGATGCTCAATACCTGTCATTGCTTTACGTGCTGCCAGCTCTTCATCACTTGGCACCACCTCTGGGCGAGCTTCTGGACCAAAGCCCCAAAGGTTAACCAATGGACCAACTGTCACATCTAACGCACCTTGAGTAAGACCGTTTAAACGGATTGCTTCTTTCACTACAGTAACTGTTTGTGGAGACACTTCGAATGACTCAGAAGATTGCAGTTGATTAAAGCGACTTAACTCAGAATCTTTGCGATAGGTCGACATCTGGTCATTGACCTCTTCAAGCAGACGATCGACTTCCTGCTGAAGCGTCTGTGGTGAAGGGATACCTTCCGCTGAGATGTATTTAATGTTGTAAGTCGTCCCCATTGTTGGGCCGCTTAGGTGAACCTGCTCTGCGGGCTTTTCACAGCCAGCCAAAACGAGTAGAGAAGCAAATGCAACAAGCCACTTTTTCACTTGTTAGACTCCTTAAATTCGAAACGGGAATAGCACATACGTTTTATATAGAACGCATCGACTATTACCACTCTTTAAAAAATAATGGCTGACTTAAAGCAGTCAGCCATCTTATATACGTAATTTCAAGTAGTTGGAGTTGTAGCTCAGCAGATTAACTCGTCAAGCTACAGCCCCAACTTACTGAAATTTAGCCGCCGAAGTCATCCAGTAGGATGTTTTCGTCTTCAACACCGAGATCTTTCAGCATGCCGATAACAGCCGCATTCATCATCGGTGGACCACACATGTAGTACTCACAATCTTCAGGAGCTTCGTGATCCTTCAGGTAGTTTTCGTACAGTACGTTGTGGATGAAGCCTGTGTAACCATCCCAGTTATCTTCTGGCATAGGGTCAGACAGTGCACAGTGCCACACGAAGTTTTCGTTTTCAGCTTGTAGGCCATCGAAGTCTTCAACGTAGAACATCTCACGCTTAGAACGCGCACCGTACCAGAAAGACATCTTACGAGTAGATTTAAGACGCTTAAGCTGGTCGAAGATGTGCGAACGCATTGGCGCCATACCAGCACCACCACCAACGAAGACCATCTCGTTGTCTGTGTCTTTCGCAAAGAACTCACCAAATGGACCAGAAATAGTACACTTGTCGCCCTCTTTAAGAGACCAGATGAACGAAGACATGATACCTGGTGGTACATCAGGATTATTAGGCGGCGGCGTAGCGATACGCACGTTTAGCATAATAATACCTTCTTCTTCTGGGTAGTTAGCCATAGAGTAAGCGCGGATTGTTTCTTCGTTTACCTTAGACTCGTAGCGGAACAGGTTAAACTTGTCCCAATCTTCACGGTACTCTTCTGGTACATCGAAGTCAGCGTATTTCACGTGGTGAGCAGGCGCTTCAATCTGGATGTAACCACCAGCACGGAAAGGTACTGATTCGCCATCTGGAATTTGTAGCTTAAGCTCTTTGATGAATGTTGCTTTGTTATCGTTAGAGATAACAGAACATTCCCACTTCTTAACGCCGAAGATCTCTTCAGGAAGTTCGATGTCCATGTCAGTTTTCATTGCAACCTGACACGCTAGACGCTCACCTTCACGCGCTTCACCTTTAGTAATGTGGTCAAGCTCGGTAGGTAGGATGTCGCCACCACCTGATTTAACTTTTACGCGACACTGGCCACATGAGCCACCGCCACCACAAGCAGAAGATACGAATACGCCAGCACCAGCTAGAGCACCCAGAAGCTTACTGCCTGGTTGTGTAACGATCGCCAGATTTGGGTCGTTATTCACAGAGATTGTAATGTCACCTGATGGTACTAGTTTAGATTTAGCGAATAGAATCACTAAAACTAGCGCCAAGATAATCAGGGTAAACATCACTACACCAAAAATAATAGTATTCATGACTATTCCTTTAATTGCTGCCGTTTACCCGACTTACAGTTGAACACCAGAGAAAGACATAAAGCCTAACGCCATTAGACCAACTGTGATGAACGTGATACCAAGACCACGTAGACCTGGAGGTACATCAGAGTACTTCATCTTCTCACGAATACCTGCAAGAGCAACGATAGCTAGCATCCAACCCACACCTGAGCCGAAGCCGTATACTACTGACTCTGCGAAGTTGTAGTCACGTTGTACCATGAAAGATACACCACCGAAGATCGCACAGTTTACTGTGATCAGCGGTAGGAAGATGCCTAGTGCGTTGTACAGAGGTGGGAAGAAACGGTCTAAGATCATTTCTAGAATCTGTACAAGAGCCGCGATTACACCGATAAAGGTAATGAAGTTTAGGAAGCTAAGATCCACACCTTCAAGTAACGCATTCTCTTTAAGAACTAGGTTGTAAAGTAGGTTGTTCACAGGTACTGCTACAGTCAGTACGAAAACAACGGCAACGCCAAGACCGAAAGAGGTCTTAACTTTCTTAGATACAGCAAGGAATGTACACATACCTAAGAAGAACGATAGTGCTAAGTTTTCGATGAAAATCGATTTAACTAGCAAGCTAATGTAGTGTTCCATGACGTCCTTACTCCTTCGCTTCTACTTGCTCTGGTTTCAGAATACGGATTGCCCAGATAAGGAAACCGATTAGGAAGAATGCAGATGGTGCTAGTAACATCAAACCGTTTGGCTGATACCAACCACCATTGCTCACTAGAGGTAGAACTTCCATGCCAAATAATTTGCCTGAGCCGAATAGCTCACGGAAGAAACCAACAGTGATAAGAACGAAACCGTAACCAAGACCGTTACCAATACCATCGATAAGTGATGGAAGAGGCTCAGACTTCATTGCGAATGCTTCAGCACGACCCATAACGATACAGTTCGTGATGATTAGACCTACGAATACTGATAGCTGTTTAGAGATATCGTATAGGTAAGCTTTTAGCACTTGGTCTACCACGATTACTAGAGATGCGATGATCGCCATTTGAACGATGATACGCACACTGTTAGGAATGTGGTTACGGATGACTGAAACGAAGAAGTTAGACAGTGCAGTTACAAAGATAACCGCTAGTGTCATTACAAAAGCCGTTTCTAGTTTAGTTGTTACTGCCAATGCAGAACAAACACCAAGAACCTGAAGCGCGATTGGGTTGTTATCCAATACTGGCGCTAATAGACTCTTCTTAACGTTTTGTGCGCTAGACATTAGTTCAGACCTCCGTCACGAACTTTTGCTAGGAATGGACCAAAGCCCATATCGCCTAACCAGAAATCAAATGTACCTTGAACACCGTTACCTGTTAGTGTCGCACCTGATAGGCCATCAACACCGTGTTCAGAACCTGCTGGAGCGCCACCTTTAACAATTTTAATTGCTGGTTTGTGGTTCTCATCAAACAGTTTCTTGCCTTCAAACTGAGCACGCCAAGAAGGGTTCTCAATTTCACCACCAAGTCCAGGAGTTTCACCCTGTTCGTAGTAAGTGATTGCAGAAACAGTGTTACCGTCAGTTTCTACTGCAACAAAAGCGTACATCATTGACCATAGACCCGTACCGTGAACAGGCAGGATGATCTTAGATACTGCATCGCCATCTTTCACTAGGTAAATAACACCCGTGTTTGCGCGACGTAGGATCTTCGCTTTGTCTTGGTCAGCGGTTAGCTTGATAGACTCAGCAGGATCTTTTGCAGCTTTACGTTGGTCGTATGACGCAGCGTCACCTTCAACGAAAGCGCCAGTATCGAAATCAACTAGACGAGGCTCGATGTACTCAGCGAATAGCTCTGGTACTTTCTTACCTGCAGCGTCGATACCTGCAACTTCAACGATCTTAGTTTGCTTATCTAGTACAGCGTTAGCTTTTTGCTTGTCACGTAGACCTACAGCTGCTGTTGATACGATGATTGAACAAACAAGGCTCAACCCGATAACAACACCCAGCGTCTTTTTAATGCTGTCGTTATTACTTGCCATAGCGTGCTAGTCTCCGCTTGATGTTCTTCTCGATAACTACATGGTCGAACAGAGGTGCAAACAGGTTCGCGAATAGAATCGCCAGCATCATACCTTCTGGGTAAGCTGGGTTTACTACACGAATTAGTACACACATCACGCCGATTAGTGCGCCGTACCACCATTTACCTTTGTTAGTAAATGAAGCGGATACAGGGTCTGTTGCCATAAAGAACATACCGAATGCAAAACCACCTAGAACTAGGTGCCAGTGCCATGGCATGTTGAACATTGGGTTAGTGTCAGAACCGATAACATTGAACAGAGTTGCTGTTGCAATCATACCGATCATCACACCTGCAATAATGCGCCATGAAGCAATTCGCATGTACACGATCATTGCTGCACCGATCATTAGAGCCAGTGTAGAAACTTCACCAATAGAACCAGGAATGTTACCGATGAAAGCGTCCATCCAAGTGATAGGAGCGCCTGTCACTGTATTCACTAGTGCACCGTTACCACCTTGTGCCCATTGGCTAAGCGCCGTTGCACCAGAGAAGCCATCAGCTGCAGTCCAAACTACGTCACCTGAGATTTGCGCAGGGTAAGCGAAGAATAGAAATGCACGGCCAGCAAGTGCTGGGTTAAGGAAGTTACGACCCGTACCACCAAAGATCTCTTTAGCAACAACAACACCGAAGGTAATACCTAGCGCCGCTTGCCATAGAGGAAGTGTTGGTGGAACGATAAGTGCAAATAGGATCGAAGTTACAAAGAAACCTTCGTTAACTTCGTGCTTACGCACCATACAGAACAGTACTTCCCAGAAACCACCAACGATAAATACCGTTGCGTAGATAGGTAGGAAGTAAGTTGCACCTAGGATCATCTTACTGCCAACGCCTGCATCGGCAGCTAAAGTGCCCCCAAGCATTTCCGTTAGCCAGTAGTGCCAGTTGCCAGCAACTACAGCTGCTAGCTGATCACCAGCATACATGTGATTAAGTGCTGAGATAGCTTGGCCACCCGCGTTGTACATACCCCAGAACATTGCTGGGAATACCGCGAACCAAACCATGATCATGATACGTTTTAGGTCAACGCTATCACGAACGTGCGAGCTTTTTTTCGTTACCAAGCCTGGCGTGTAGAAAAGTGTTGCTGCTGCTTCATATAAAGCAAACCACTTCTCATGCTTACCACCTGGCTCAAAATGATGCTCGATGTCTTCAATAAACTTTTTAAGAGCCATGAAAATTACCCTTCCTTCTCGATGGTATCTAGGCATTCACGAAGGAGTTCACCGTACTCGTATTTACCAGGACACACAAAGGTACACAATGCTACATCTTCTTCATCTAGCTCTAGCGCACCTAGTGCTGCTGCACTGTCAGTATCACCTGCACATAGATCACGAAGTAGCAGAGTTGGCTCCATATCTAGAGGCATTACGCGTTCGTAGTTGCCGATTGGAACCATTGAACGATCACTACCGTTAGTCGTCGTTGTCATGTTGAACAACTGACCTTTGAATACGTGACCAAGGAATGAGCGAGTAATTGAGAACTTGTTCTTACCTGGCATTGCCCATCCAAACAGTTCTTTTTCACGGCCTTCACGTAATACAGAAACCTGTACGTGGTAACGACCAAGGTATGCGTGAGGACCAGTTGCATGAGTACCAGTCAGTACTGAACCAGAAATCACACGAACTTCACCTGGCATTAGCTCGCTGTCCGTTACGTCATCAAGGCATGCACCTAGAGATGTACGAACTAGACGAGGGTTATTCACTACTGGGCCAGCCAGAGAAATAACACGGTCAGTGTAAAGTTCACCAGTTAGGAACAACTTACCGAACGCGATAACGTCCTGGTAGTTGATACTCCACGCCACATTTTCTGCATTCACTGGGTATAGGAAATGCATGTGGGTGCCAGCAAGACCTGCTGGGTGAGGGCCATCAAATACATGCTCTTCAACATTTGATTGAGAAGAACGAGGAAGACTTGTACCAGATTTACATACGTAAACCTTGCCATCAGTCAGAGTTGAAAGCAGATCTAAACCTGCAACAAACGCTTCTTGTTGTTCATTGATGATCAACTCAGGCTGAGCCGCTAGTGGATTAGTATCCATAGCAGTTACGAAAATAGCCTTAGTAGAAGATTCGATTGCTGGAACCTTGCTGAACGGACGAGTACGTAAAGCGGTCCAAAGACCTGATTCAACTAGTTGAGTTTTCACCGTTTCACGGTCAAGACCTGCTAGTTTATCAGCTTCAAACTTATCGAATGTCACCTGCTCTTCACCTGCCACTTCAATCACTACAGATTGAAGGACACGCTTAGCGCCACGGTTAATCTCGATCACTTTACCAGCTGCTGGTGAAGTAAATTTCACGCCTGGGTTCTTCTTATCTTCAAAAAGAACTTGAGCTTTCTTTACTTCATCGCCTACGCGGACATGCATAGTAGGACGCATGCCGACGTACTCTTCGCCAAGCAAGGCGACTTTTTTGATGGTCTTACCATCATTAATCACCTGGGTAGGAGTTCCTGCAACAGGAAGGTCCAAACCCTTCTTTATTGTAATCATACGCACTTGCACTACTTTTATCGGGAAAAAGATTCTTTGTTTGCGTAACTTTTAGACACGACACTAGTGTCCGGTTTTGGTGAAGTTTTAAACACCAAAATCGCAACATCCTATTAAAAATCTCGCTACAGGAATTAAGCGAGATTTATCAGGTGCGATAGTCTATCATCTTTTTGGAAGCCGATGCCATGATGAATACTATGATTAACAGAGATATTTCGTAGGAATAGGCGTCAAAAGGCTAAGGAATAGTCATAACTTTGAGCCACCGCACAAACATAAATCGGCATGCTATTTCCCATTCTTCTGATTCATTCACATCATGAAACATTCTGTTTTAAAACTAACCATCACGTTAATTTGTTTCCACATTGTTAATATCTAACTAGTCGCAACCATTAAAAAGGGTAGCAAACGCTACCCTTTTATGTTGTTTATTTTGAGCCGCCTAAGCACATTGGGCTATCTGGCGCGAGCTGATTCTGTTCTTTCCATTCATCAGCTGTATAGGTGTGCATAGACAGAGCATGGATTTGGTTCGCTAACTCTTCTGCAAGCACTTGATTTACTTGACGGTGACGTGCAATCAAGCGCGCCCCCTCAAACTTCGCACTCACAACAACCACTTTGAAGTGGCTTTCCGAGCCTGGCGGAACGTTATGCATGTAACTTTCGTTAATCACGCTTAAGTGGTCTGGATTGAAGGCCTCTTTGAGCTTGCTTTCAATGACTTCTTGGATCATCTGTTTCACCATCAGATATGAACAACACTTTAAGCCTAGATAATAATCACCTCTGCCATAAAGCTAAAGGTTTTAGTTTCCACAACCTTCAGCTTTTGCGACAATTTAGCAATTAATGACTCTCTAGCATTCCAAATATGAAAACTGATCTTACTTTACATGATCGTACCCTATCTTTGTTCCGGTACCCGAAAAGAAACAATGAAACCCTGCAAGCATGGGATGCTGGAGACGAGTACCTCATCAATCATCTTGAAGAAATGGCGTTACCAGCGGGTCAGAATATTCTGATTATTAACGATCACTTTGGTGCTCTGAGCTGTTGGTTTAGTCAGCAGCACAAAGTCACCTTGATGAGTGATTCATTTATCTCTCATCAAGGGGCAAACGCCAACCTCAAAGCAAACAACTGCCCGACGATCACTTACTTGACCACCATGGACAAGATTCCAAGTGATATCGATTTGGTGCTGTTTCAGTTACCTAAGAGTAATCGCCACTTAGTCTGGCTACTCAGTCAGTTGCGCGATTCGCTAGATAGCTCTGTCCCTGTGATTGCGGTCAACAAGGCCAAAGAGATCCACACTTCGACACTCAAACTGTTCGAAAAACACCTTGGCGAAACCAAAACATCGCTGGCGTGGAAAAAACACCGCCTTGTCTTTAGCTATGCCAACAGTTCAACACCAATCGAGGTTTCACCCGACACGCGTTGGTCCGTTGATAAAGAACAGATTGAACTTAACAATCTACCTAATGTTTATTCTGGAGAGAGCTTAGATCTTGGCGCTCGCTTTATGCTTGAGCACTTACCGCAAAACCCAGATCTTAAACACGTACTCGATTTAGGCTGTGGCAATGGTGTGTTATCAGTAAAAATGGGCCAACTGAATCCGCAGATCAAACTGACCTGCGTCGACGAGAGCTTTATGGCGGTGGAATCGGCGCAACAAAACCTTATCGCAAACTTAGGAAAACAGAGAGAATTCGACTGTATCGCCAATAACTGCCTCGATGGAATGCCGGCGAAAGATGTCGATCTGGTAATGTGTAATCCCCCTTTTCATCAGCAACAAGCGATTACGGATCACATTGCATGGCAGATGTTCTGTGATGCAAAGCAAATTCTTAGTGTCGGTGGACAATTATTAGTTATCGGTAACCGTCACCTCGGCTACGATGGAAAGCTATCTAGACTGTTTGGCAAGTCGAACGTAAAAGTTGTCGCTTCCAATAAGAAATTTGTTATTTTACAAGCGACTAAATAGTCCACTATTATCTGTCTATACGTTTCAGTAGGCTCGCAGAGTTAACAAGAAAGGAAATTACAATGAGAAAACTGGTTCTAGCCGCGTCAATGGCATTACTCACTGCGTGTTCAGCTCCGCAGCAAGAGCAAATCAACTTCATGCCTAAAGCGGTATTGAGCAACAGTGATATTGTTCAAGACGCAAGTTTTACTCTGACCAGTAAAGACATGCGTTCCGCGCAATATGTTGCTTTGGTAGACAGTGGACGTTCAAACATTGAACCGATTCACTCTAAGCAAAACGTTCGCATCTCAATCGAAAACGCACTGTTGGATCAGTTTAAGTCACAAGGTTTCCGTAGCACAGTTAACAGCGAAAACTCCGTGGAAGTGGAAGTTCAAGAAGCGCTAGTGTCTGTTAAGCACACCGTAATGGAAAACCAGATGGATGGAAAAGTGGTTCTGGAAATTACCGCAGAAACACCACAGGGCAAGCTTGTTAAGACTTACACGGGTACAGCAAAACGCACAGGTGCGCTTAGCGCTTCAAACGAAGAGATCGAAGAAGTACTTAATGATGTCATCAATCTTGTGCTGCAAGAAGTGTCTAACGATCGTGAACTTCAAAACTACATGCAGGAGCGATTCTAATGTGGAAAACAGCAATTGCCTCACTTGCGTTAGTTAGCAGTCTAGCATTTGCAGGTCCAAAGGTAGAATTCGAAACCAATCTTGGTTCTTTCACTGTTGAGCTAAACCAAGAGAAAGCCCCTATTACCGTGGCTAACTTTTTAAAGTATGTCGATGATGGCAGTTATGTTGGCTCTCAATTTCATCGCGTGATCCCTAACTTTATGGCTCAGGGTGGTGGTTTTGATCAAGAGATGAAGCCGCTCGCGACTTACTCACCGATCAAGAATGAAGCGTCGAATGGGTTGAAGAACAATACGGCAACGATTGCAATGGCGCGTACCAACAACCCAAATTCTGCAACTCGTCAGTTTTTTATCAACTTCGTCGACAATAACTTCCTTGACTATGACCAACGCCCACCAGGTTACGCAGTGTTTGGTAAAGTAACGCAAGGTTTTGACGTAATTAAAAAAATGGGTAAAAAACCGACCCACTCAGTAGGACGCTACCGCGATGTTCCTGTTGAGCCAATCATAATTACAAAAGCGACTCTTCTAAAATAATCCTCTTAGGCTCTAATCTCCACGGTTAGAGCCTTTCTTCTTGCATACCGGAAACTCAAACAAGGAATAGTGTATGTCTTCTGACTCCCCTTCACTGTCTTGGCGAGAAACAATTCAAAGCTACATGGATAGACGCCTGATGTGGGTGTTCATGCTCGGCTGCTCAAGTGGTTTTCCCTGGGTATTGATTGGTTCGAATATGTCTGGCTGGCTCAAAGATGCCGGGCTGACTCGCGCAGCAATTGGCTACTTTGGTAGTGTTTTCGCTGTTTACGCAATTAACTTTCTCTGGGCACCACTGGTCGACAGGGTTCGTCTGCCACTATTGCACGCCATGCTAGGTCAACGCCGAAGTTGGATATTCCTCTGTCAGTCAGTGGTTCTTGTTTGCACCTTATTTATTGCGGGGGTCGACCCGTCGCAAAATCTGATGCTCACTTCGATGTTAGCTCTGGGGATTGCTATCTCGTCAGCGACGCAAGACATCGCTATCGATGCCTTTCGTATCGATACTTTCCCTAAATCAGAACCTTCAAAACTGCCGCAAGCTTCTGCGATGGCAGTGATTGGTTGGTGGACGGGCTACTCAGTGCCTGGTTACCTTGCCTTTATCAATGCAGATTCTGTTGGTTGGAATGGCGTTTACTACGGTATGGCCGCCATTGTCGCCATTCTTATGGTCTTCACCTTACTCGTCGGTGAGCCAAAAACGCAGCGTGATTCATTGCAAGCGCAAGCGGAACAACGCCATAGCAAGGTGGTCGGCAATCGAGCCGTTGCATGGCTAACGGTAACTGTGGTGGAACCCTTCTTAGATTTCTTCAAACGTAATGGCTTTCGCGTCGCACTGACACTACTACTGTTCGTTTTCCTATTTAAGATTGGTGAGGCTTTCCTTGGCCGAATGTCGATTACCTTTTACAAAGAGATTGGCTTTAGTAACGAACAGATCGGTTATTACTCTAAGTTAATCGGCTGGGGACTAACAATTCTGTTCACTCTAGTTGGCAGTATGGTCAATGTGAAGTTTGGTATCGTACGCGGCCTGATGATCGGCGGCATTGCCATGGCGTCAAGTAACCTGATGTTTGCATGGATCGCTAAGGTTGGTCCAAATGAGCAACTGTTCTTAGCCACACTCGTGGTCGATAACTTTACCTCAGCGTTTTCGACCGTCGCCTTTGTCTCTTTCTTAACCGTAGTGACAGGGCAAGCTTTCTCGGCAACTCAATACGCCCTGCTCGCTTCACTAGGCAATTTCGGTCGAACGACACTTGCTTCATTCTCGGGCGAGTTGGTCGATTACCTCAACGACTGGTCTACTTTCTTTATCTTGACCGCAGTGATGGTGATTCCAAGCCTGATTATGCTCTACTCACTCAGGCACTATTTCTCCGATATGTTGGATAAGGCACGGGAGCGAGATAAGCAGGAATTGCAACAACAAAGCACAGAAAATAGTTGATAAAAAAAGGCTTGGTTCAAAAAAACCAAGCCTTTTTCATTCTATCTGTGTTTAAGGATACATGCCTTTACCAAACAGGTTAAACACTCTTGCCACACCTTGGGTAAAGAGCATCGGCTCTGTAAGAACAGTAAGGCATAAACAATCTTCACCGACTCTGGTGAACGGGCTGTGTTTCACCGAACCATCTTTAAGTAAGTAATCACCCACTTCATAATGTCCATCCTCATCACTAAACCCACCATGCAGCACTAGCGTTGATTCTAAACCTTTGTGCGTATGCTGTGGAATGGTGACATCTTCCGAGATGTACATCAGATTGATTCGCGCTTGCTCGGAAATATCTATTGAAGCGCTGTAGACCTTACCTCCATAGCTTTTCCACTCGCCTATTTTGTCTCTAAAGCGTGATAACGAAAGAGGAAGCCTGAATGTTTTGTCGTTTACTTCGATAAAAGTCGGTAGTCGCGGCGGTCTCAGTGGCTCGCTGTTTTGCTCTAAACAAACAATCTGATCAAACATTGAATCCAAATCTAGATTTGAATCGACACTTTCACTGACTAGCTCTTCTCCGCACTCGGCTTCAAACTGCTGAACTAGCTGCCTACATTTAGGGCAACTCTCAATATGAGTGGCAATTGTAAAGGCACTCACATCATCAAGAATGCCTTGAGCGTAAGCCTGCAACATTGATGTTTGTGGATGGAAACTCATACTACTCTGCCTCAATTGAATTGCGTAATTTCTCTACCGCCAATCGCAATCTCGATTTAACGGTGCCTAAAGGTATGTCGAACATATCAGCGACTTGCTGATGAGGAAGTTCTTCAAGGTAAACAGCTTTGACCACCTTCTTCTGAGCTTCGGGCAAAATATCGAGATACTTGATAATCTGCTGCTTCAAACGCTCCGTTTCAGGAGAATAGTGTTCAACCAAATCAGGTGGACAGTAGTCGTTGGGCCAAATATCTTCCGAGTGGATATGCGCTTCTCTCCCCTTCTGTTTACGCAGGGTGTCGAAACAGAGGTTACGAGCAATGGTGTAGATCCAAGTAGAAAGCGAGCTTTTACTACCATCAAACAATGCACTTTTTTGCCACACGGTTGCCATCGCTTCTTGAACGATTTCTAAAGCCACCTGCTCATTGCCCATATGCCTAAATGTAAACTGTTTTAAACGTGGGGAGAAATGAGAAAACACCAGAGCAAAGGCTTGTTTGTCTTGTTGTTTCACCTTCTCCATACACGACGCCCAGTCATTCTTTTTAAAAGCTTGGGTATCTATGTTGGCCATTTCGATATCCTTAATAACGCCCCTGAACTTTTTTATACGTCTGACAAACTATTTGGATCACTGTGTCAGCTCATCTCCTAAGGTTTTTGTTAGAAAGCTAACAGCACCTGCGCAATCTTTTTGACCAACTAAACGATCAAATTGCTGATTGGTCAGAGGGAGTATTTCTAACCAACGTTGACTAACCCAACTGGCATCATCAAAAAACTTTTGCTCGTAGAGATTACCAATATCAGGGAACTGCTGATAAACCCGATTTAAATAATGACAGATTGGCTCAATTTCTTTATCAACTGAAGAATACTCCCAACTTGGTAGCCATTTTACTCTGGCATATCGCAAACCATCGTATTCAACTCTGACATGCTTGATCTCGAACTTAGTTAAACCAGTAACTGAGATCCCAAGCAAACCGTCGTCAAGCTGTTCAAAATCAATCACCTTAACGAGAGTTCCGATTTTAGACAACTCACTATCATTTGGCTCCTCACGCTTTTCAAATAGACACAAACCAAAGGTTCCATCGCCTTTCATCGCTTGAGAAACCAACCTTTTATATCGTGGCTCAAAAATCCTTAGGCGCATTTTCCCTTCTGGCAACACAAATGAGCTCAAAGGAAAAAGCATAATCTCTGGCATAAATGTAACTCCTAATCTTTTTATTAACAGTTACGTTACAACACACCAACCCGATCATTCACCGAATATGTTGAATACATGATAAGCATAAAAATTTAGGCCAACGTTTGCGTAATCGATACCTATATCACTTTCTGTGCAATGCAATGAAAGTTCCGTTACATTTAAAATTTTAGTCTGTTAATGAGATCCCGATCACCAGTTTTATGTTTTTTTACATTAGTTGCACATGGCTTTTGAGATTTTTATCGATATTATTCCATCCCATAAAGCACAGCTAAGATTGTGCAACCAAGTAAATATCTACTGAATATTTAAATTAACAAACATAGAGAGTTCCCATTATGCGTAAATCACTTTTAGCTCTAGGTGTTGTTGCAGCGGTATCAGCTGCACAAGCACAAGCAGAATACTTATTCGGTTTCGGTGGTATGTATGTTGACTACCAAGCATGGAACCACGGTATCGGTAACGATAAAGACAACTTTGGCGGCGAAATCGAAGATCGTAACCAAGCGGTAATCGGTATTGAAGGTGGTGCGGTATTCGATTGGGGCCAAATCTACGGCTTCTACGATTACGAAGGTGTAGATCGTGCAGGTGATGACCGTGGTGCATCTACTAAAGGTACAATCCACTACAACCTAACTGACTCAGGTATCTCTCTATACGCTCAAGTATACAACACAGATACAGACAAAGGTTTCCACGAGCAAAACCGCGTGTTAGGTCTAGGTTACACAGGCCTTAAAGGCGATGGTTGGGGCTTCACTCCATTCATTGGTGTACACCAAATCAATTCTGGTGATATCAAAGGCAGCAACGGCGGTATGTTTGGCTACGTTGGTTACTACAACACAGATATTGCAGGTCAAAACTTTACCTTCTCTACTTGGAATGAGCTAGAATTTGCACGTAACGATGCGTACTCTACTCTTCAAAGCACAACTGCTGGCTCTAATGAAAGCTCAGAAAGCTGGGGTCTAAACGGCAGCCTAAATGCAATGTGGAATGTCACACAAAACTGGTCAACAGGTATCCTATACCGTTACACAGTGAACAAACTTGCACGTAAAGATTACCAAGATCTTGTAATCTATCGCGTACAATACAACTTCTAATTGTTGATGTATTGACTAAAAATGGCACCTTGGGGTGCCATTTTTATTGCTTTCCCCTTCACTGACATTATCCTTGGTGCAAAGTTATCTACTTGCGAGCGTTCAGTGAATATTCTTATCCTAGGCCCGGGAGCAATTGGCTCTTTATGGGCATCCAAGTTTCAAGCAGCAGGGCACAATGTATCTTTCTGGTCGACCTCTATCGAACCAAGAGTCACCCTTCAACTGGAACAGCAACCGCCGCAAACCTTTTCTAACCGCGACACCTACAGTGTTGAGCAAGCCGACCTGATTCTAATTACGGTAAAAGCGTGGCAAGTTGACGCGGCATTGACCCCGCTAATGCCACACATAAGCCCAGAGACCATTCTAGCGCTAATGCATAACGGTATGGGAACAGCTGAAGCCGTAGTGCGTAAAATGCCTAACAACCCGTTGGTACTGGCTACAACCACCCACGGCGCGTATAAACCAAGTAAGCAACAAGTTCTCCATACAGGCATAGGGCAAACACAGCTCGGCGGTTTCAATCCACTCGGCAACAAGTGTGCATTTCTGGAGGAAGTTTTTACTCATGCACTTCCTGTCGCAACTTGGAGTAACAATATTCACCACGCGCTATGGACTAAACTCGCGATAAATTGTGCAATAAACCCTCTCACGGCCATTCATCAAGTCAAAAATGGTCAGCTTGCCGCCCAAGATCACCAGCTTGAAGTGAATGGGCTACTGGATGAAATCCATCTAGTATTAGCCGCTGAACAGATCCCGCTTTCACGTGAGCAACTGTCGCAAACAGTCAATCAAGTGATAGAGGCAACCGCTGCAAATCACTCTTCTATGCAGCAAGATATTTTCCATCGACGCCCAAGCGAGATAGACTTTATTACTGGATACTTACTTGAGCGTGCGCAGCACCATGGCATCTCGACGCCCAAAAACCACAAACTGTATCAAGCCATCAAAAACATAGAACAAAGTTGGAATTCATAATGACTAAAAAAGTACTCGTCCCAATCGCTCCCGGTAGTGAAGAAATGGAAGCTATTACCATCATAGATATGATGGTTCGTGCGGGCTATGAAGTTGTTGTGGCTAGCGCAGACTTTGATGGCAATCTCACGATGAAAGCATCACGAGGTGTCACCCTTAGCGCTGATTGCAAGTTAGTCGACATAGCGGATGATGAGTTTGATGCCGTCATTCTACCGGGGGGTGTTGGCGGTGCAGAGGTATTCCGTGACAGTACCGTTTTGGTTGAGATTGTACGTCAGCAAATGTACGAAGGTAAGCTTGTCGCGGCAATCTGCGCTGCACCTGCGTTAGTGTTAGCGCACCATGGCCTGTACCCAGAAGCTTTAATGACTTGTCACCCTAGCTTCGAAAGTCATATTGAAAAGAAAAACTGGCGAGTAAAACGCGTCACTTATGATGTAAACCATAATTTGCTGACTAGCCAAGGGCCGGGCACTGCGCTCGAATTTGCGATGGAGATTATCATTAATCTATCAGGCAAAGCACACGCGTGGACAGTCGCAGAGCCTATGGTCACCATCCCTACCCTGCAATACCATAAACTGGGTGATGAATAATGTTCGACGCCAAGCTTATTGCTGATCAGTTCCCCGCTTTAAAGCAACAAATTAATGACCAGAGACTTGTTTACCTTGATAGCGCTGCGACAAGTCAAAAGCCTAACAGTGTCATCAAGGCGATTTCTGATTACTACAGCCAGCAAAATGCCAATGTCCATCGTGGCAGCCATAGCTTGACCGCCAAAGCGACCAGTGAATTTGAGAGCGCACGCGAAACGGTCGCTAACTTTGTTGGCGCAGCATCGGCTAGCGAGATTGTTTGGACTCGCGGTGCAACTGAAGCCCTAAACCTGATTGCTCAGACTTATGCTCGTTCAATGTTAAAACCAGGGGACGAGATACTAGTCAGTGAGATGGAGCACCACGCTAACATAGTGCCGTGGCAAATTGTTGCTGAGCAGACCGGAGCAAAAGTAGTCAGAATACCGATGACCCATGAATGTCGCTTTGACTTTGCCGCTTATCAACAGCTGATCACGAATAAAACCAAAATCGTCGCACTCGCACATATCACCAATGTGACTGGAACAAGGCAGCCTATCGAACAAGTCATAGAGCTTGCCCACCAGCACGATGCCATTGTGGTTGTTGACGGTGCTCAAGGTGTCGTACATGAGAAAGTCGATGTGCAAACGCTTGGAGCGGATTTCTATGTCTTCTCTGGGCACAAACTGTTTGCCCCTGCGGGGATTGGCGTGCTCTGCGGTAAACTTAGCTTACTAGAGTCCATGCCGCCTTGGCATGGTGGCGGGAAGATGGTTGAGAAAGTCTCTTTCAGTGGCACAACCTTCACTGGCGTTCCGGGTAAGTTTGAAGCAGGAACCCCTAACGTAGCGGGAGCAATCGCTTTAGCTACCGCGATCAATTGGTATTCATCATTGGATCAGCTTCAAGTTGAGCAACATATCCACCAGCTTGTCGAACAAGCTCACCAAAAACTCAGCCAACTCGAAGATGTGCAAATCTTAGGCTTTCAGCAAGGCGCATCGGTCATCTCTTTCGTCATTGACGGTGTGCATCATCAAGATGTCGCCACTCTACTTGATCAACAAGGCATCGCTGTACGAGCGGGCAACCACTGCGCCCACCCGCTAATGGATGCGTTAGGTGTGAAAGGCACTATCCGCGCCTCTTTTGCGGTTTACAACACCATGGAAGACGTTGATAGGTTAGTGGCTGCGGTTGAGAAAGCGGTGGATATGCTTTAGGCAAGAGCGGGAACGTTTTGCTATGGATGCGGGATTTGGGATTTTGGAACGGACTGCGTCCTACGGAGTGCTGGATAACTGGATAACTGGATAACTCTAGTTTTCCAGCAGGGCGAAGCCCGATCCAGTTCTCCCGCAACGAAGTGTTCCATAGGGCAACGCCCGTTCCCGCTTCCCTATAGCTCATCAAACGCTTCAATCGCTTCAGAAAGCTTTTTCACGCCGTGGATCTGCATACCTGGGATTCCGCCTTTTGGCATGTTGGCGGCCGGGACAATGGCCTTTTTAAAGCCATGCTTGAAGGCTTCATTTAAACGCTCTTGTCCACTCGGTACAGGGCGAATCTCACCTGCTAGACCAACTTCTCCAAACACCACCACATCCTTAGGTAGTGGTCTGTCTCTAAAGCTTGATAGTAGCGCCATCACTAGGGCTAAGTCTGCACTGGTTTCTGTTACTTTTACCCCACCGACGACATTAACAAATACATCTTGATCGGCCATTTGCAGACCACCATGTTTGTGTAGAACGGCAAGAAGTAACGACAGTCGGTTCTGCTCTAGACCAACTGCGACTCGGCGCGGGTTAGCCAATTGCGAATAATCGACCAAGGCTTGGATCTCTACCAAGAGTGGGCGCGTACCTTCCCATACCACCATAACCGAGCTGCCGGAGGTTTCTTCCTCGCCGCGCGATAAGAAAATCGCCGAAGGGTTGCTGACCTCTTTTAACCCTTGGCCCGTCATGGCAAATACGCCCAGTTCATTCACTGCACCAAAACGGTTTTTATGGCTGCGAAGGGTTCGAAAACGGCTATCTGTACCACCGTCGAGCAACACCGAACAGTCAATGATGTGTTCAAGTACCTTAGGGCCTGCCAAGGTGCCGTCCTTAGTAACGTGGCCAACAATAAACACCGAGACATTATTTTGCTTGGCATAACGAGTCAAAGCCGTTGCCGCTTCCCTTACTTGAGCCACACTGCCCGGTGAGGATTGAACATCCGAGACGTGCATAACCTGAATCGAGTCAATCACCATAATCTTAGGCTGTTCTTTTTCAGCAATTTGACAGATGCGATCGACATTGGTTTCTGACAACATCTTCAAATTGTCTTTGGGTAATCCTAAGCGAGAGGCACGCATTGCAACCTGCTGAAGAGATTCCTCGCCCGTGACATAAAGCGTCGGCATTTGCGATGCCAAGTAGCACATGGTTTGCAGCAAGAGCGTCGATTTACCTGCGCCCGGGTTACCACCGATGAGAATCGCAGCACCGGGAACCACACCTCCACCAAGTACTCGGTCGAGCTCTTTGAATCCACTCGTAAAACGGGGAACCTCTTGCAGATCGATCTCAGAAAGCGTTTGAACCTTCGCTTCTGTACTTGCCCCTGCATAACCTGCAAGACGCTCGTTGCGCGCGACTGTCGGTGATGCCGCTAAACGAACCTCACTGATGGTATTCCACGCTCCACACGCATTACACTGCCCTTGCCAACGGGGAAAATCTGCTCCGCAGTCATTACAAACGTATGCTCTCTTCGCTTTTGCCATGTAACCTCAGGCCTCTTAAAATATTGTATTTGTGACGCAAACATCGTCTACGCTTGCGTATCTCACCATCTCTACTTGATTCGCAGTAACATATCACTAAAGATCTTTATATCAAGGTCGATATTTTGAGTAAGGGATACTCTAACAAAAAAATATGCAGCAGCCAGAAATACTCTCTCTTGCGGAACGTTTGATTCCTGCTTACAACTCGGAAGATTTCGAATTTCTTCTTGGTCAAATGACTGAGGGAGACCCACCGTCTGTCAAAATCTTAGTTAAGATGGAACTTAACAGAGTTATGGCACCGTGCACTAAACCTATCGACCTTCGCGGACGAGTCAAAGGTGAATGTAGAGAATACGAACTCGATGGCCTTAAACATTGGCTCGATGACGTTGCATTCAATGCCTACCACAAGAACACGCGCAAATTTGGTGGTTACACCGAAGGGGTTTGGGAAGCGCTTTGCAATACTCATAATAATTTTAGAGTGATGCAAAAACGTGGCAAGCCACTAGGAACCGAGATCACCACCGATATCAATGGTATTGATGTTGAAGCGGTAGTGATGGGTTACGATCTGAAACGCAAAGAGAATCGCCTTAAAGTCTCTTCCCAGATCGAGATTGAATTGCTTAACGGACAGATTGTCCATGCTGTGACTGTCGATCTCTCGCCTTCGGGTGCTAAGTTTAAAGTGCCCTCTGCATTCAATTACAAACTTGGGGAAGTCATTGACGTTCGTCTGGTTGAACTGAGCAAAACCGTTGAAGTGGAAGGGATACACTCCGTCATTCCTTATCGCATTGTTGGTATTGATGAGTCTTACGAGAACGATGCCGTTAAGTATCTAAGGCTACTCAAGCTTGATACCACCAATATTATCGAAGAGGTGATTGAGCAACTGCTAAAAAGTGAAGGGCAAAAGACTCGCCACGATAACCAAGACAAGATTATTCGTGCTCGTTCACGCGGCTTTGAGCACACCTACTTAAAACACACCTGTAATCTACCGGTCTTCTTTAGCGGCAATGAGTTAAAACTTGCCCTAATGACAGAAAATAACCAGAAGATATGGCAGTACTGGCACGATGAGCGCAATCAGCAGAGTTTAACCAACTTATTCAACAACCAACGCATGTCTTTGCTCACCACTGAAGGCATGAAAGGCAGTAGTAACGTCATCTACTCCTTCACTCATGAGCATCAAGACAAAACCTTATTCTTTTCCATGATGATGCCTGAAGCGACTCGCGAACTGCGTCAGCTGTTTTGGCACATTGGTGCCAAGAAAGAGAGTTGGAAAGTATTTAGATTATCGGTGTTTGAGCTGTCTGCAGAAGAGAGAAACGAACTCTCAGCGCATACCAACGAACTTGGGCTTGAAACCTCTTCTTTGACGCATTGTGGCATCTTGCAAGAAATCGCCGATGACACCAGCCGTCAAGACTATCTATTGGCTGAGAAACCTCGCTTAGCGAGCAGTGAACTCAACCAATTTAGGCATGCCAGAAACCCAGAAAACAACCCGGTATGTATCTATTTTGATGCTCAGTCGCGTCGTAAAGAGCCGCGATACCAATTTAAATCGCCGATAATGCTCTCTGAGCCCGACACATCGACTTATGAAGGCATCAGCGTAGATATCTCCAAACATGGTGTTAGCGTCGCTCTGACAGCGCCGTGTAAACTGAAAGCGGGCGAAACTTGCTCAGTCAATTTCAAAGAACTTCAGCTCTATGACAAGAAGTTACCGCTTGGTGAAGTCCCTTACCGCGTGATTAGAGTGAGTCCCGGTGGGAAGCAGTTACAACTGGCTATCATTGAAGACAGCCAAATCATGCGCACCATCGCCTTCTTTGGCACTCTGATCGATCACAACCAAGATAAATTGATCGCCAAAAAAGAGCTGCTGCCAAGCAACGAGCTGCTCGAAGGTTTGCATGATATCTTGCTCGATAAAATGGTCAGTTCACCACTGTTTATCGAGAAGAAAGGCGGCAGCCTAAGACCAAAAGCAATTGGTATTAACTACCCGCTTAAACCTTACCTAACCATTTTGGCCAAATTGGGTGATGAGAAAAACTTCTCTCTTGGTCCAATATACAAAGGCCGCACCAATACGCTCCTTGCTCAACCGATGAAGCGAATTGAAGGTGCTCAGCCTCAATATCACGAGCTCTATCTCACTGCGGTTAAATTCGGAACACGTATCCAATCGGTTGATTCGAAACTAAGCAGCGACTTCGATAGCCTGAAAGAGCGGATGAACTTTGTCAAAAATGCCCAAGCAATGGGAGAGTTCTACGCGATTAGAATCTGTGGCGCACCCGTGTTTGATCCTATTACTGCCTTGGTACGCAAAGACCTCGACGAGCTAACTCATATCAGTTTGCACCATGCGCGCAATCTAGAAAAAGATATCCACAACATTGTTGGTTATGGCGAACTGACTGACATAACCGAAGAAGTGTTAATCCGTTTGGGCTTAACTCAATAAAAAAGCGAGGCATTGGTTGCCTCGCTTTGAATGCTTATGTTTATGGTTATGGTTGAGGCTTAAAGCTGACCCGCTTTTGCTTCACCAGCAGTGCCGATAGAATACATACGATGCCACCTAAGCCAGCATAGCGAACGGCACTCTTAGCTTGCTGCTCAACTTTCGGTTTCGCATGATAAGCAATGCCTAAGCCCGCCGCTTCCATCATCACCAAATCATTGGCCCCATCACCGACCGCTATCGTGTTGTGAGACTCAATATCGTATTGCTCTGCCAACTCTACAAGTATATCCGCTTTCGTTTGCGCCGAGACTACGTCACCAAGCACCTTACCAGTCAATTTACCTTTAACAATTTCCAGTTGGTTGGACTGAGCATGGTCAAGCGCTAACATCTGCTTGAGGTGGTCTGAAAAATAGGTAAAGCCGCCCGATGCAATCGCCGTTTTCCAGCCATACTGCTTTAGCGTGCCAATCAGCTCGGGTAAATCAGGCATCAGGGGTAACTCGGCGCGGACTTCACTCAAAATTGACTCATCAGCACCTGCAAGCTTGCCAACACGTTGACGTAAGCTCTGCTCAAAATCGAGCTCTCCTTGCATCGCACGTTCAGTAACTTCCGCTACTTCTTCACCCACACCCGCGAGTTTAGCGATTTCATCAATACACTCGATTTGAATCGCGGTCGAATCCATATCCAACACAATCAAGCCCGGTTTAGACAGATCTGGCATATCGACCAATGTTGAGTAATCTAGCTCTAAGCCTTGTAAAATCTCTTCATGCTCAGCAGTTAGTTCGCCAGCCATTAAGGCCACTTCATAACGACCAACCTTCCAAACGTCGACCACAGCATTGTAGTAACCAACGAAGAAGTCGATGTCTTCAAACTGACTTGGGCAGAGGTACTCACCAAAAACAACCCAACCTGCATTGGCTTTATCAAACTGGGTAGCAAGTCGAGATTCTGGTAGGCGGTTAATGAGGGGGATGTGTTTACGTATAGAGAGAGTCTTTAACGTGTCCATGTCTACTATTCCTAAAAAATCTCTCAACACGTTAACCTATTGCAATTTGGGTGCGCAAGTCTCAATATGCTCTAAAATATAATTAAGCTCTATTTAGGTGAAAAATGGACTCATCTCTGTTTTCTTTTCGTACTGCAATGAAAGTACTCGCGATTATCTCTTTGATTGCTATGGTGGCAACCATTGGGATTAATAGCGTCAAAATTACGAAGGGTAACGAAGAGATTCAGGCCAACCAACTAGAGACGCTAACCAATATTCTGATCTCACAGGCATCGCTTTCAGCCAGTGATATGATCATCAATCAAGACCAAGAACGCTTACTCAAACTATCGAATCAACTGGCTAAAGATGAGCTGGTAGTCGATGCCACCATCTATGACTCTGAAGGGGTAAAACTGGCTGCCAGTCAGGAAGCAAAGTCTGTACGAGAGATGCTTGGTCTAGATACTCCGCTACAAACTGCACGTATTGGCAAACAACAATTGGTAGAGCCCGTGTTACACGATGGCTCAGTGATTGGCTTTGTCCGCATCACCTTTGAAACCGGTAAACTGACTGCCTTCTCTGATCACTATTACCGTAAAAGCGATCGATACATGTACACCATGGTTGGCCTGAGTTTTATCGCCGGCCTGCTGCTTACTCTGATTGTTCGCCGTAAGCCAAACAAGCGTAAAGGTGAGAATTTGTTGCTTAAGGATATGTAGAGATTTTTAGAACGCTTCGCTCCTAGATGCGGGAACGGACTTCGTCCTACAGATAACTGGATAAAATAAAAAGGGTTGACGTGAATGCGTCAACCCTTTTTATTTATGAACGCTTTGCTATGGATTCGGGAAGCGGGAACGAAAACTCTAGAAAGGCGAAGTCATATCTCGACTCTCGGAACGCAGTGTTCTCGAAGGGCGAAGCCCGATCCCGTTTTCTCGCAGCGGAGCGATCTCAAGGACGTAGTCCGCCCCTACTCTGCGTCACCTAAAAGAACAGAGTCTAGAGCAACGATCATCATATCGTTGAACGTTGTTTGGCGCTCATCAGATGTCGTTTGCTCACCTGTCTTAATATGGTCAGACACAGTACAGATAGTTAGTGCTTTTGCACCGTACTCAGCACATACGCCGTAGATGCCTGCCGCTTCCATTTCAACACCTACGATGCCGTATTTGTCCATTACGTCGAACATCTCTGGATCTGGCGTGTAGAACAGTTCTGCCGAGAATAGATTACCGACTTTCACTTCGATACCGCGTGCTTTTGCTGCATCTTCTGCTGCGCGAACCATTTTGTAGTCAGCGATAGCCGCAAAGTCATGGCCTTTGAAACGAATACGGTTCACTTTCGAATCGGTACATGCGCCCATACCGATAACCACATCTCGCACTTTGATATCTTCACTTACCGCACCACAGCTACCGACACGAATGATCTTCTTCACGCCGAAGTCTTTGATTAGCTCTGTTGCGTAAATAGAACATGATGGGATACCCATACCATGACCCATTACCGATACTTTGCGGCCTTTGTAAGTGCCCGTGAAGCCGTACATATTGCGTACATCACATACCTGTACAACATCTTCCAAGAAGGTTTCTGCAATGTATTTTGCGCGTAGCGGGTCACCCGGCATGAGTACGACGTCTGCAAATGCACCCATTTCTGCGTTGATATGTGGAGTTGCCATGATTCAATTTCCTTTTATTAATCGGATATTAGTGAGAATGGACAAAATAATAGAGGGCTTAGCCCTCTATCTAATTTAGTCGATTTTGATTACAAGAAGTTTTTGCCGTAATCCATTGGTGAAGTACCAAAGTAGCTAGCCAAAGTTTGGCCGATATCAGCAAAGGATTCACGAAGGCCCAACGAACCTGCTGGCACTTTCTGACCGTAAACAATTACTGGAATATGCTCACGAGTATGGTCAGTACCTGGCCAAGTAGGATCACAGCCATGGTCAGCAGTTAGGATTAGCACATCGTCCTCTTCCATCATCTCCATCACTTCGTGGATACGGCCATCAAAGTACTCTAGCGCTGCTGCATAGCCCGCAACGTCACGGCGGTGACCATAAGCAGAATCGAAGTCAACAAAGTTGGTGAATACGATAGTGTTGTCACCCGCTTCTTTAATTGCCTCTTTTGTTGCTTCAAATAGAGCAGGAATACCTGTTGCTTTAGTCTTCTTAGTGATACCGCAGCCAGCGTAAATATCAGAGATCTTACCAATCGAGTGAACTTCACCGCCCTTCTCATCAACTAGCTTCTGAAGAATCGTTGCTGAAGGTGGTTCAACAGATAGGTCACGACGGTTACCCGTGCGTTCAAATTGACCTTTACCTGGACCAACAAACGGACGAGCGATAACGCGACCGATGTTGTAATCTTCAAGTTCTTCACGCGCGATCTGACAAAGTTCAAGTAGACGATCAAGACCAAACGTCTCTTCGTGACAAGCAATTTGGAATACAGAGTCAGCAGAGGTGTAGAAGATTGGCTGGCCAGTCTTCATATGCTCTTCACCCAAATCATCAAGAACTTGAGTACCCGATGCGTGACAGTTACCTAGGAAGCCTTCAAGACCTGCACGCTCAAGGATGCGGTCAGTTAGCTCTTTCGGGAAACTGTTCTCTTTGTCAGTGAAGTAGCCCCAATCAAACAGTACAGGTACACCTGCAATTTCCCAGTGACCTGATGGAGTATCTTTACCAGAAGAAAGCTCAGCCGCGTGGCCATAAGCACCGATGATTTCTGCGTCTGCATCAAGACCTGGTGCAAAACTACCTGTCGACTCTTTGTGTGCCATTGCTAGGCCAAGCTTAGATAAGTTAGGTAGCTTTAGTGCGCCGCTACGATCAGCGTTATCCGCTAAGCCCTTATCACACTGCTCAGCAATATGACCTAGGGTATCTGAACCAACGTCACCAAAGTCTTTCGCATCAGCTGTCGCACCGATCCCAAATGAGTCTAAGACTAAAATAAATGCTCTTTTCATTGCTCTCTTCCTTTGATTGGTCAAGAACAACAGCTCAATCGACCAATCTAATTAATATTATGTTAATCCCTAAATAATTGGAGTTGCAGCTAGGCGACAAGCAAATTCAGCCCTATGAGCATAGAGGCTCTATGTGATTAGGGTGAATTTGCGCCGTCAACAACGCTGCAGCTTCAAGTATGACGGGATTAAAGATCTTCAGCGCGAATCTGACGATACACCTCTGGTGTTGGTGTGTACTCACCACCAATCGTGATCGCGGCTTTCAGTGCTTGCGCTGCTTCTTGCCACTGCTCTTCATTGCGAGCGTGGATAACCGCTAGAGGCTTGTCACTTGATGCCTCTTCACCTAAGCGGATGAAGCTGTCAAAGCCCACTGCATAGTCAATAACGTCTGTTGCAACACGGCGACCACCGCCCATAGACACAACGGCCATACCAATTGCACGAGTATCCATCGCTGAGACAGTACCGCTTTGATCAGCGTATACTGGCTTGATGATGTCCGCTTTTTCAAGGTAGTTATCGTAGTTTTCAACAAAATCAGCAGGGCCACCAAGGCCAGCAACCATTTTACCGAAGCACTCTGCCGCTTTACCGTTGTCGAGTACTTCCATCAACTTGGCACGCGCATCTTCAGTGTTATCAGCAAGCTTGCCTAGAACCAACATCTCGGCACATGACGCCATCGTCACTTCAAGTAGACGAGGGTTACGGTACTCACCCGTTAAGAACTGAACGGCTTCACGTACTTCAACCGCATTACCTGCCGAAGAAGCCAGTACTTGGTTCATATCGGTTAGGATAGCCGTTGTCTTAGTGCCTGCACCATTTGCTACGGCAACAATAGATTTTGCTAGCTCTTCAGACGCTTCGTAAGTTGGCATAAATGCACCAGAGCCGACTTTTACATCCATCACTAGTGACTCAAGACCTGCTGCCAGTTTCTTAGAAAGAATTGAAGCGGTGATCAACGAGATGTTATCAACCGTCGCGGTAATATCACGTGTCGCGTATACGCGCTTATCGGCTGGTGCCAAGTCGCCGGTTTGACCGATAATTGCCACGCCCGCTTCTTTGGTTACATCACCAAACACTTCGTTAGTTGGGGTAATGTTGTAGCCAGGAATAGACTCAAGCTTGTCTAGCGTACCGCCAGTATGACCAAGACCACGACCAGAGATCATAGGTACAAAGCCACCACATGCAGCAACCATAGGGCCAAGCATTAGAGAGGTAACGTCGCCGACACCACCCGTTGAGTGTTTATCAACAATAGGACCGCCAAACTCTTTGTGGCTCCAATCTATAACCATACCAGAGTCACGCATGGCACAAGTGAGTGCAATGCGCTCAGGCATCGTCATTTCATTGAAAAAGATAGTCATAGCAAACGCTGCAATCTGACCTTCAGATACAGTGTTTTTCGCTACGCCTTGGATAAAGAAGTTAATTTCTTCCGCGGTAAGCACTTCGCCATCGCGTTTTTTACGAATGATTTCTTGAGGTAAGTACATTAGATCCTCCCATGCTTTAGCAAGCGATGGTTATAAGGTAAAGAGGTAATGTGGAGCAGCAGCTCGCTACTCCACCAAACAGACTTTGTTTTGATCTACTCTCGAACGAGAGAATTAGTAAGCTGCTGGATCAGCAGTTTCGTCTGTCACTTCTAATGTATTTAGTAGGTTTGTTAGCAGGCTTGACGCTCCGAAACGGTAGTGACGAGCATCAACCCAGTTATCACCTAGGATTTCATCAGCCATTGCTAGGTAGTCCGCTGCATCTTCAGCAGTACGAACGCCACCAGCTGGTTTGAAACCAACTGTTTGTGCAACACCCATATCACGAATCACTTCTAGCATCATGCGAGCGTATTCAGGTGTTGCGTTTACTGGCACTTTACCCGTTGAAGTTTTAATGAAGTCTGCGCCAGCTTTGATACAGATTTCAGATGCTTTCTTGATTAGTGCTTCTTCTTTTAGTTCACCCGTTTCGATGATTACTTTTAGAAGAATATCACCACAAGCTTCTTTACATTGCTTAACTAGCTCGAAGCCCACTTCTTCGTTACCTGCCATAAGAGCACGGTAAGGGAATACTACGTCTACTTCATCTGCACCGTAAGCTACTGCCGCTTTAGTTTCAGCAACCGCGATCTCGATATCGTCGTTACCGTGTGGGAAGTTAGTTACAGTTGCGATGCGAACTTCTGGCGTACCTTGCTCACGAAGTGTCTTCTTAGCAATAGGAATAAAGCGAGGGTAAATACAAATTGCAGCTGTGTTACCTACTGCTGATTTTGCGTCATGACATAGTGAAATAACTTTCGCATCAGTGTCATCATCATTCAGCGTAGTTAGGTCCATTAGTTTAAGTGCACGTAGTGCTGCTGCTTTTAAATCGCTCATTTCTATCTCCGATCAATATTCAAAAAAGTTACTGTTCTAAAAACGTTTTTTAGAACTGCAGTCATTTATGAACGGACTTGGTTCCCTGAAGACTCGGCATATACAGCGAGTTTTAATATGCCAATTGCTATCCTTGTCACCGCACAGTACCAGTTTGGTCTATGGCACAACAATCTGCGATTGCGGTGTCTAACGTATATGGGCAAACGCCCAAGCAACGGTATCGTTGCTGCCAGCGCCAATCATACTCCTTGTATTAATTATCGCTAGCTAAAAAACTTCTCAATAATCCATTGATAAGTTACGCCACCAAGATAAACACCAACGATGCCCATAACACCTGCTAATACAGGCGGGGCCGGTATCGGTAACTTGATAGCGGAAAACAGGACTCCAACGACAAAACCGGCTAAGGTTGCGAGGAAAACTTCATTCATGAGTTTTACCCTACTTTCTATAGATACCTACATTATAGATATTTGTCGCAGAACTGTAGTGGCTCATAGAGCGCAAACGGTTTGTATCTCAAAAAAGATTCTGCTTAACGTTTGCTCAATCTAATCGACGGCACAAACGTTATGAATCTTGTTGTCCGAACTCATTCCAGACCTTCGCACAATCCAACGAAAGCTCTCGTTGTCTTATGCTGATGTTTTTTCGAAATAGTCAGTGTGAGAGCAAGGCAACGAGGATTTGAATCCCTGGGAGCTTAGCTCGCTAAGTGACTAGGGTGAAAACCGCAGTTAACGCAGCTATCGCACTTACTATGCTGAAAAAACGAAAAAGCCCCGTAGTACATAGCAAGCTATGCAACTACGGGGCTTTATAAAACGGCGTCTATATAATCTTTCGCTTAATCTATTAGAAAGATAGGAAGAAGCCAGCGATTGTCGCCGCCATTAGGTTAGACAGTGTACCTGCACAAACCGCTTTCACACCCATACGAGCGATGTCGTGACGACGGTTTGGAGCTAGACCACCTAGACCACCTAGTAGAATCGCAATAGAAGAAAGGTTTGCGAAACCACATAGAGCGAATGCGATGATTGCTTGAGTCTTCTCAGACATTACTTGACCTGTTGCAGCAACAACTTGAGCGTTCTCACCAACGTAAGGTACAAAGTTTAGGTAAGCTACGAATTCGTTAACAACCAGTTTCTGACCGATGAACGAGCCAGCTACTGTTGCTTCTGCCCATGGCACACCGATTAGGAATGCTAGAGGTGAGAATAGGTAACCTAGTAGAATTTCTAGAGTTAGCTCTGGCATACCGAACCAACCGCCAACGCCACCTAGGATACCGTTGATTAGCGCGATTAGACCGATGAACGCTAGAAGCATTGCACCAACGTTTAGAGCTAGTTGTAGACCAACTGAAGCACCGCCAGCTGCTGCGTCAATAACGTTAGCAGGCTTGTCGTCACCACCGTCGATGTCTGCGCCTAGATCTTCGTTAGCCTGTTCTGTTTCAGGCTTGATGATTTTAGCGAACAGTAGACCACCTGGTGCTGCCATGAATGATGCTGCTACAAGGTACTCTAGAGGTACACCCATAGATGCGTAACCTGCTAGTACACCACCAGCAACAGACGCTAGACCACCACACATTACTGCAAATAGCTCAGATTGAGTCATTTTAGGAACAAACGGACGAACCACTAGAGGTGCTTCTGTTTGACCTACGAAAATGTTAGCTGCTGCAGACATAGACTCGGCACGTGAAGTACCTAGTGCTTTTTGTAGACCGCCACCAAGAATCTTGATAACCCACTGCATTAAACCAATGTAGTAAAGTACAGAGATAAGTGCAGAGAAGAAGATTAGCGTTGGAAGTACTTGGAACGCAAAGATGAAACCAATACCGTCAACTGAGAAGTTAACTAGGCTTCCGAATAGAAAACCAGTACCGTCTTTACCGTAGTCGATAACGTTTTGTACACCAGCTGAGAAACCAGCTAGAAGGTCACGACCCCATGGTACGTAAAGAACGAAACCACCGATGATGAATTGGATAGCAAATGCGCCACCCACAGTTCTTAGATTGATAGCTTTGCGGTTATCAGACAGTAGTAATGCAATTCCTAGCAATACTGCCATACCGACTAGGCTCATAAACAGGCTCATAGTTTATGATTTCCTTATATGTTATTTGTTGGCGTGTTACAAAATGGAGCTCAAAAGCGGAGGCAATTATACTCATCCGTCCATTGATAAAGTAATGCCGTCCTCACAGTTTCTAATAAGATTCATCATGTGTTCACTCATTAACGTGAAGCCGATCACCATTCACCATCTTCATAATCATTAAAAGAACAATTTATTTAGAATTTATTCACAAATACCGAACGCTGAATTGCTATTTTTCCAAACGTTTTCAGCAATCGTTTGCTTTGACATTCCTTTCAAGGATGCGAGACAGGACAATATTTGAGCTAACATCTTTGGCTGATTCATCTTGCCTTGATACCCATTTAGTGGCATGTCTGGCGAATCGGTTTCCAAGACGATGTACTCAAGCGGCAACTGAGTGATCGCTTGACGTGTCTTATTCGCTCTTGGATAGGTGATTCCTCCACCAACGCCAATGTAAAAACCCAAGTCTGTAAACTGTTTCGCTTGTTGAAAGCTGCCAGAAAAAGCGTGTAACACACCTCCATACGAGAAACGATTCTGTTTAAGCAATTGTAGTAGGCGATTGTGAGTTTTCCGAGAATGAAGGATAAGTGGCAGTTGGTAAGTTTGCGCCACCTCAAGCTGCTGAATAAAAACACGCTCTTGAATCTGGCTATCAACATCAACCATCGCATCTAGCCCACACTCCCCTACCGCAACACATTGTCCAGAGCGCTGACTGAGCAGTGCATCTAACTGATCGCGATGAGTGTGGCTGTCGGGACTAAGAAAATAAGGATGTATTCCCAATGCGTAGTAAATAGAGGAGTACTGCTTTGCAAGGGCCTCAACCCTGTTCCAGTTTGATGGGCCAATAGCGGGAATCAAAAAGCGTTCAACCCCAACTTGATTCGCTGACTTGATATGGTTCTCTAATCCGTTTGCGAATACGTCAAAGTCGAGATGGCAGTGGGTATCAAAAAGGCGCATTAACGCTGCGCCTTGTTGTTATTGCTTGTTGATGAAGTAGAGTCACTACGATAGGGTACACAACTGCGTTTATTTTCTGGCGTTAGCCCCATTGACTGACACCAAGCGTCATACTTCGCTAACCATTGCTTAAACCACTTGAGCATCAGCTACTCCTATCAATTATTGCTCTTCGCGCTTAAAGACCAATTCTGTCGGTGTCGATTCATCTTCAACAAAGTAATATCCCGCAGTATCAAACTTCGTCAGTTCAGCGACGCTCGAAATGCGATTTTCGATAATGTAGCGCGCCATCATGCCGCGGGCTTTCTTGGCATAAAAGCTGATCACCTTATATTGGCCATTTTTGCAGTCTTTAAATACCGGCGTAATCACTTGGGCATCGAGATTTTTCGGCTTAACCGCTTTAAAGTACTCATTAGACGCTAGGTTAACTAATACGTTATCACCTTGATTAGCAATCGCCTCGTTAAGCTTATCGGTGATCACATTGCCCCAAAAATGATAGAGATTGCTGCCTTTATCGTTAGCAAGCTTAGTCCCCATTTCAAGACGGTAAGGCTGCATTAAATCGAGTGGCTTAAGTAAACCGTACAAACCAGACAGCATGCGCAGATGGTTCTGCGCGTAATCAAAGTCTTGCTCAGATAATGACTGCGCATCTAACCCTGTGTAGACATCGCCCTTAAAAGCTAAGATCGCTTGGCGAGAGTTGTCTAGGGTAAATGTCTCGCTCCACTCTTGAAAACGACCAACGTTCAGGTCGGCGATTTTATCGCTAACCTTCATTAAGCTCGCAACATCAGCCGGTGTCAGTTTACGGCAAACATCAATAAGCTGCTTAGAGTACTCAATTAAATCCGGTTGAGTAGACTTCTCTGTTGCCAGTGGCGATTCATAATCTAAGGTTTTCGCAGGTGAAACGACGATTAGCATGACTTAACTCTATCTGTTTAATTATGTTGTTAGATATAGGTTACAAAAAAAGCCATGCAATGTCTGCATGGCTTTTTGAATCGTTTTAATAGAGGCTAACTATTAATCTTTTTTGCTCTGATCCCAAATACCATCCTCAAGCTGAGACTTCAGCTCTGGGAAGTCGTTTGAATCAAACGTCGGCACTTTACCTTCGTCTAGCTGGCGGTTGTAGTCTTTCGCTAGTTTAATAACGATGCCTGATAGCAGAATAATCGCCACCAAGTTAACAATCGCCATTAGACCCATAGAAACGTCTGCTAGAGCCCATACAACTGGTAGAGAAGCCACGGCACCAAACATCACCATACCCAAAACGATGATACGGAAGATACCAAGACCCGCTTTGTGGTTGTGCTCTAAGAAGATTAGGTTGGTTTCTGCATAAGAGTAGTTGGCAATGATTGAAGTAAAGGCAAAGAAGAAGATCGCCACAGCAACAAAGATGCCGCCCCACTCGCCGACTTGAGAACTCAAAGCCGTTTGCGTTAGTTCGATACCTGTTACTTCACCGTGTGGTACATATTCACCTGACATTAGGATAATAGCCACGGTTGCTGAACAGATAACGATAGTATCCATAAACACACCTAACATCTGCACGTAACCTTGTGATGCTGGGTGTGGAGGATATGGCGTCGCAGAAGCTGCTGCGTTTGGTGCTGAACCCATACCGGCTTCGTTTGAGAATAGACCGCGCTTAATACCGTTGATCATCGCCTGTGCGATTGCGTAGCCAAGGCCACCAGCAGCCGCTTCTTGCAAGCCAAACGCACTCTTAAAGATCAGAGTAAGAACGGCAGGAAGCTTCTCTAGGTTAGTCAGCATAACGAACATTGCTAGTAGTAAGTAAGCCAGCGCCATTAGTGGAACAACCAGCTCAGCCACTCTAGCAATACGCTTGATACCACCAAAAATAACAATCGATGAAATCAACACGACTGCGATACCTACGTAGGTATCTTCCCAACCGAAGGCATTGTTCATTGCATTAGCAATTGAGTTAGCTTGTACTGCATTGAAAACAAGGCCAAAAGCGATAATTAGGAATACTGAGAACAGTACACCCATCCAACGCATACCTAGACCTTTCTCCATGTAGTACGCTGGGCCACCACGGTAGTTGCCATCATCATCTTTGGTTTTGTACAACTGCGCTAAGGTACTTTCGGCGAATGATGTTGCCATACCTAACATAGCAATGAGCCACATCCAAAAAATGGCGCCTGGGCCACCCGCAGTCAGAGCGACAGCAACACCTGCCATGTTACCAGTACCGACACGTGCAGCTAAGCTTGTACAAAGTGCTTGGAAAGAAGAGATACCAGCTTTATCTGCTTTGCGGCTGTTTTTTAGAACAGAGAACATATGGCCAAAGTGGCGGAACTGAATAAAGCCCAGACGGACTGTAAAGTAGATTCCCACACCGACCAGAAGGTAAACAAGAATAGAACCCCATAGAAGGTCATTCATTAAATTGATTAAGTCTGTCATAACATCCTCATAGTGAGTTTTCGCTGACCTCTGCGTCCAAGCCATCCATCTAACTGCTCGACTAAGTGTCAAGATTGCTTAGCATTGATTTTGTTGTTTTATGCAGTTTAGACCTGTAAAACTCGCTTCGTGCTTCCATTTTACGTGTCAGCGTATTTTTTGACGGGCGGATAATGCAGTGAAGATGTGGAAAAATCAATATGAAAATAACTGCGTATAATTGTTATTTTTCACCATATCATCACCACCAATTAACACACAACAACACAAAAAACCAACAAACCACAAACAAACAATAAAAGAGATTACAACATCACGCATATTACGAAACATAATTTCATATGCGTCGCTAACCAATCGAATCCCCTTGCTAGATAAGGCGTCAAACCTCAATTACAAAATGAATGCCCGTAAAATAAGCTAACTTGGTGACTAAGGATGCTCACCTGATTGAATATCCACAATAGTGATAGTGATGTGCACACCGAGTTAACATTCTCAAATGTTCAATTTAATCGTTTTCGTCAGTTTAAGTGTTCAAAAAAACGCCAATATGATGGCCAAAATTTGTGACTTGCTCGCACAATATGCGTAAAAACTTCATTGAAACGTAACAAATGAGAAACGAATCAAGGTTACTGTTGTTTTGAATATGGTATTAAAAACCTGCCCCATTTAGAGGGATAAAAATCATAAAGAGGTAGCTTATGGAAGGCTTAAACTTTGAAGAACTATTGGAACAGGACTTTCCCAAAGGACGCACGGCTCGTTCTAAACCCGTAAAGCGCAAATGGCGTGAAA
The DNA here is from genome assembly GCF_028551255.1 of Vibrio tubiashii. Lineage (NCBI taxonomy): Bacteria > Pseudomonadati > Pseudomonadota > Gammaproteobacteria > Vibrionales > Vibrionaceae > Vibrio > Vibrio tubiashii. The sequence continues at coordinate 2,580,931 of NZ_CP117029.1, forward strand.
TTGAGGCGATAAAAGACCGTCAGCGTCTACAAAAAGAGCTGATGGACATGGATATCGGCTTTGATGATCTAGATAAACTTGAGTATTAGAATTTAGAAAAGAGGCGATTGTTCGCCTCTTTTTTGTTTACGCTAGATACATTCATGCTCAGTTTGGTGGACTCGCTCCGCTAGCTGGGCGTATTGCTCTGCGATCGTTGCCCCGAACACTGGGTCGTCTTCACAAACGCTCCATTGCTCTTCGACTGCTTGCCAATCTTTGACCGTAAACGTCTCAATCAAATAGGGGAAGATACGCTTCTCTTCGGTTTCTAAATGCTGTTTTTGAGCATCGAGAAATGACTCCAACTGTTCGATAAACATATCCTGCGGGATCACCGCATCTTGCAGCACCATATCAACCACGTTTAAGAAAGCATGGGTCTTTTCCGATAATGTCTGATGCTCCAACTCTAGGTTGTCAATCTCATGGTGATGGCCATAGTGCTCAAGATAGTAACGGTAAAGGATGTCTTCTTTAGGGTGGTGAACTTTCTCTGAATGGTTAGCAAGGTAATCAACCAACTCTTTCAGAACCGCGTAGTTTACCTGACGCTCACTCTTTAGCATCGCCAACTTATGGCGAAGAAGCGCCAGTAAACGCACCATATAACCATGTTCGCGCCTAATCCTTTCAATCATCATAGCGTTTCTCCTTAACACCTACTTTTTATAAGTGTATAAGAGAAGCTACTGGCGTGCTTTGAACTTGTTCGAAAATTAGGCAAACATCATAGAAACCGAGTTACCCTTCTATATGTAAAGGTAGTCGCCATTCAATCATTGATTTACCTTGTTGCTGCAAAATTTGATTGGTCTGCGAAAAATGACGACAACCGAAAAAGCCTCTGTGAGCAGAGAGTGGAGAAGGATGCGGCCCCGCAAGCACAAAGTGTTTGTCGCGATCGATAAAGCGCCCTTTTTTCTGTGCATGCGCTCCCCAAAGTAAAAACACCACGCCCGATTGGTGCTGATTAAGCGCTTCAATCACTTTATCCGTAAAGGTTTCCCAGCCAGTTTTAGAATGTGAGTGCGCTTTACCCTGTTCTACGGTCAAGACAGTATTGAGTAGCAGAACCCCTTGCTCAGCCCAACTTTGTAAATAGCCGTGCTGCGGAATTTGAAAGCCTTCAATATCTTGTGCGAGTTCTTTGTACATATTGACCAAAGATGGTGGCGTCTTAACACCAGGTAGAACCGAGAAACAGAGTCCATGCGCTTGGTTTGGGCCGTGATAAGGATCTTGGCCGATGATTACGACCTTTACGTCTCCAAACTCAGTGGCGCGAAAGGCGTTAAAGACATCTGGCGCAGGCGGATAAACGACCTTACCTGCCGCTCTTTCTTGCTCAACAAACGCCAGAGTCTGCTGAAAGTACTCCTGCTGTTTTTCCGCTCCAATAACATCTTGCCAAGTTAAAGACGCACCCATGTTCTGTTCCTCTTACTGTATGCCTGCCTCGATTTTGGCAGAATATGTAAAAGGAACAAGGTATTTAGAGCTAAATTAGCTAGTTTCTCTGCGGGGTTCGATAGTGACCTTGACCGGTAATGTGGCGATTCGGCGCAGGTAAGCGCGCTGGGCGTACACTAATATTTCGGTATGAATATGGCATAGTGGCATCCTCATATTATCAATTTCATTAATGACTATGAAAAATTGATGCCACCTTTTACTTAGTTAGTTATTTCTGCTTGTACTTGTGCGTGAAAAGCACGTAATTGATCGATCTCATCAGGCCAAACCTCGGGCTCAATCGTTTCTAAGATCAATGGGATAGAATCAAAACGAGGATCTTTTGCTATGTATTCAAAACAGTCCCAACCAATTTCTCCTTTGCCTAGTGCGTGATGCCTATCGACCTTGCCGCCTAAGGCAATCTTTGAGTCGTTAATGTGCATTGCCCTTAAATAATGCATACCGACAACGCGGTCGAACTCAGCAAACGTTGCCTCGCAGGCATCAAAGCTGCTCAAGTCATAGCCTGCGGCAAAGGTATGGCAAGTATCAATGCAAACACCAACGCGAGACTTATCCTCTACCTGCTCGATAATCTCGGCTAGATGTTCAAATCGCCAACCAAGGTTCGTTCCCTGTCCTGCGGTGTTCTCAATCACAGCAATAACATTAGGCACCGTTTGATGGGCAAGATTAATCGACTCCGCTATTCGCGCTAAGCACTCTCTCTCAGATATCTTCTTTAAATGACTCCCAGGATGAAAATTGAGCAGGGTTAAACCCAACTGATTACACCTTTCCATTTCATCTATAAAAGCCGCGCGAGATTTGGCTAGTTTCTCTTCTTCTGGAGCACCAAGGTTGATGAGGTAGGAATCGTGAGGAAGTATCTGCTCACTACTGAAACCTAACATTTGGCAATTTGCCCGAAACGCTCGGATGGTTTTTTCTTCTAACGGTTTTGCCACCCATTGGCGTTGATTCTTAGTAAATAGAGCAAACGCATTCGCGCCAATTTCTCTCGCTCTTAGCGGCGCTTGATCGACACCACCAGCAGCAGAAACATGGGCACCAATATACTTATTACCAAACGGATTTTTACGCATTGTCATTTAATCACTTTATACTTTCAGACTATGAACCTATTTACAGCCACTTAGATGACCAAGTTCAATTTTTAGCCTCATTTTGTAGTAATATTACAACAAAATGAGTTATTAAATATTTTTTATATTATCAAATATATTGTAACCATATTGTTTTCAAAGATTTTATTGATTTAGAACAAGAAAATAACCTTTAGAAAAATGATGTTTTTGGTTGTTTTTTGACTTAAATCAATATTATCATAAGGGATATTCGCTATATAATACGTAGCTCAATAAAATTCGAAAATTAACACCAATAAACCACTAAAGTGGACTAGGAGATAGTGATGATCCAAGGTATTCAAATTACAAAAGCAGCTAACGACGATCTACTGAACTCAATCTGGCTTCTAGACAGCGAGAAGAACGAAGCGCGTTGTGTAGCAGCGAACTCTGGCTTCGAAGCTGATCAAGTTGTTGCGATCAACGAGCTAGGCGAATACGAAAGCCGTGAAGTTGCTATCGAAACAGCACCACGTATCGAGGGCGGTCAGCACCTAAACGTGAACGTTCTTAAGCGTGAAACTCTAGAAGACGCAGTGGCTAACCCAGAAAACTACCCTCAGCTAACTATCCGCGTTTCTGGCTACGCAGTACGTTTCAACTCTCTAACTCAAGAGCAGCAGCGCGACGTAATCGCACGTACTTTTACTGAGTCTCTATAATTCTCAGATAATCGATTTTAAAAGCGGCGCTCATTGAGCGCCGCTTTTTTATTGGGTACAGTATCACACCTGTTCGACTCTTTGGGATACGACGACATGCTGTTAGAAGGTATAGAAACACTGTTAGCGCTCAGTAAGGCCAAGACCATGAGCCGTACTGGTAGCCAACTCTATATCAGCCAATCAGCGGTCAGCAAACGCATTGCCAACCTTGAGAAGAAACTAGGTAAAAAGCTGATTGTTCCAGATGGAAGAAATGTTCAGCTGACACAAGATGCGCTCAATCTTATCGAGAGTATTGGCCCCACCTTCAATGAACTGAGAGGGCGTATCTATGAGCAACAATCGATGGAGGAGCAGAGCACAATAAGCGTCGATTGCTCTGAAACGTTAGTCGCCAGTTACCTTGCAGATATCCTTGGTGAGCACTTTAAAACTGATCCTTACATTCGCATCACCACCAATCATACACCGCGTATCGTTGAGCATGTTCAGTCTGGCAAAGCGCACTTAGGTATATGCGCGGGTTTGCTTCCTCCCCAGCATGGACTCAAAACATTTCACCTCGTCGACGAGCCGTTTTTTATAGTCGCCGATACTCCTCTTAAGCAGCTGCCGAGCACGATCATTACCAATGATCTTGCCAATACCGCTAACACCTATCAGCTAAAGATCCTCAACAATCTGGCTATGACACCAGTGATGGAGATGGACTCTTATGCTGCCGCAGCTCAGCTTGCCCTTTCTGGTATTGCCCCAGCTTTAGTGCCGTTATCCGTCATCCAAACGCTAAAAATCAAGCGACAGCATTGCCATCACTTCGAGCAGCTACAACCACTCTATCGCCCGCTGCATGTGTGCCTACGTGCTTCTTCGTATAAAAATCAACGAATTAAAATCCTAGTTGATAAAGTGGTCGCTTCGGTAGCCAAGTCAGCAAACACGTCACTTAATCCCAACTCACTAAAACCCTAAGCAATTAAAGAGAGTAACCACTGCGAATGCTCTTGCCACAATAACTTAGCTGCCATCAACATCGACATTGTTATCACTAATGGGCGAATCCATTGTTGTCCTTTTGTCACCACCACTTTAGCGCCGAGCCGCGCCCCAATGAATCCGCCAACAGCCATCACAAGCCCTAACTCCCAAATCGGCAAACCGGCAAAAATAAAGAACAGCAGCGCCGCAATATTGGAGGTGAAGTTAAGCACTTTAGTACGCGCCGTCGCATCCACTAGCGAGAAGTGACCTAGTGCAACAAAGCAAACTGTGAATATCGACCCTGTACCCGGGCCAAAGAAGCCATCATAAAAGCCGACGCCTCCGCCAACCGAGAAAGCAAACATGGCTTCAGATAATTTGGCCTCACCTTTGTGCTGTTTCGCTTTCGGCATCATGAGGAAGTAGAGCGAGATCGCAACCAACAAAATCGGAATTAGACTCGTCAGTACCCCGGCGTCTATGTACTGGACGGCTTCTGCCCCCACTGCCGAGCCAACAAAAGTACAAACAATCGCAAGGCGCATCTCTTTAATGCTGACAATCCCGTTGCGCACGAAATACCAACTGGCAGAAAAGCTGCCAAATGAACTCTGAAGCTTGTTTGTCGCGAGCGCTTGAGTCGGAGGGACACCCGCCGCCAGTAGCGCAGGCAGAGTAAGCAGTCCTCCGCCCCCTGCCATGGCGTCAATGAAGCCTGCAGCGGTCGCCACAAAGAAGAGTATCGTCAGTATTTCAAGTGTCAGTTCCATTCTCAATCAATCGGTTATCAGTTTCTATCAACCAAAATATCACCAAGTTAACAATTCTCTTAGAGAAAGATTAGACTTTAATTCATTCCAATTATTCATTAATGAGGACAAAAAAAGCCCACTCAAATGAGTGGGCTATGAGGTTGTCATATAAGCTCTCAGTTGAGCTTACTGATTTTTATTACGCTTCGTTCGCTTTCACTTTTGCGTGTAGCTCTTGAACCGATGCTACAGATGCACACGCGTCAGCAGTATGAGCCATAGAAGCTGCAAATGCTGCATTTAACGTTGTGGTGTAGTTCACTTTCTCTGCTAGTGCGCCACGGCGAAGTACTTTTGAGTCTTCAATCGCTTGACGACCTGCCGCCGTGTTAACGATGTAGGTGTACTCATTGTTCTTGATACGGTCAAGAATGTGCGGACGACCTTCGTGTACCTTGTTAACTAGACGTGGGTTGATACCCGCTTCACCTAGAATAACCGCTGTACCGTGAGTCGCATCCAGCTGGTAACCAAGCTTAGACAGCTTAGACGCTAGGTCTACAACACGCTCTTTATCGCCTTCACGAACAGACAGTAGCGCGCGGCCACCTTCTGGGTATACCTTGCCACAACCTAGCTCTGCTTTTGCGTAAGCTTCTGCGAATGTTGCACCGACACCCATTACTTCACCTGTTGAGCGCATTTCTGGGCCTAACAGAGGGTCAACACCTGGGAACTTGTTGAACGGTAGCACCACTTCTTTTACAGAGTAGTATGGTGGGATGATTTCTTTAGTGAAGCCTTGAGTTTCTAGAGATTGGCCCGCCATAACACGTGCCGCAATCTTAGCGATTGGTGCGCCTGTTGCTTTCGATACGAACGGTACAGTACGCGCTGCACGAGGATTCACCTCGATTAGGTATACTTTGTTGTTCTTAACCGCAAACTGCGTGTTCATCAGACCACGAACACCCAACTCGAACGCTAGCTTTTCAACTTGCTCACGCATTACGTCTTGGATTTCTTGGCTTAGCGTGTATGCAGGAAGAGAACATGCTGAGTCACCTGAGTGAACACCTGCTTGCTCGATGTGCTCCATGATACCGCCAATCACTACGCGCTCACCGTCACAGATAGCATCGATATCCACTTCAACAGCGTCGTCTAGGAAACTATCAAGAAGAACTGGAGATTCGTTCGATACGCTGACTGCTTCGTTGAAGTAGCGACGTAGATCTTGCTCGTCGTATACGATTTCCATCGCACGACCACCCAGTACGTATGAAGGACGTACAACTAATGGGTAACCAATTTCACGCGCTTTCTCTACCGCTTGTTCCATTGTTGTTACCGTCGCGTTCTCTGGCTGTAAAAGACCTAAACGGTCAACAGCAACTTGGAAGCGCTCACGGTCTTCTGCACGGTCGATAGCATCTGGGCTAGTACCGATGATAGGCACGCCTGCTGCTTCAAGTGCGCGAGCCAGTTTCAGTGGCGTTTGACCACCGTACTGAACGATAACGCCTTTTGGTTTCTCAACGCGAGCGATTGCTAGTACGTCTTCCAGTGTTACTGGTTCGAAGTACAGACGGTCAGAAGTATCATAGTCTGTTGAAACTGTCTCAGGGTTACAGTTAACCATGATGGTTTCGTAGCCATCTTCACGTAGTGCAAGTGATGCGTGTACACAACAGTAGTCGAATTCAATACCTTGGCCGATACGGTTAGGACCACCGCCAAGAATCATGATCTTCTCTTTGTCCGTTGGGTTCGCTTCACACTCGTCATCGTAAGATGAGTACATGTAAGCGGTATCAGAAGAGAACTCAGCCGCACAGGTATCTACACGCTTGTAAACTGGGTGGATATCGTACTGGTCACGTAGGCGACGGATTTCGCTTTCAGACACACCTAGAATCTTAGATAGGCGAGCATCTGCGAAACCTTTACGCTTCAGTTTTTGTAGTTCTTCTTTGTTCAGACCAGCAAAGCCTTTTGCTTTAAGCTCTTGCTCAAGCTTCACTAGGTCTTCGATTTGAACTAGGAACCAACGGTCGATTTGCGTTAGGTTGAATACACCATCAACAGACATACCTGCACGGAATGCGTCAGCGATGTACCAAATACGCTCAGCGCCCGCTTCTTTTAGTTCGTGACGAATAGTAGTTAGAGCATCTGGCGCATCTAGGTCAACCATTTCATCAAAGCCAGTCGCGCCAACTTCTAGGCCGCGAAGTGCTTTTTGTAGCGATTCTTGTTGGTTACGACCAATTGCCATAACCTCACCTACTGACTTCATCTGAGTCGTTAGACGGTCGTTAGCGCCAGCAAATTTCTCGAAGTTAAAGCGAGGAATCTTAGTCACTACGTAGTCGATAGTAGGTTCGAATGATGCAGGAGTTGCACCACCCGTGATATCGTTTTGTAGCTCATCAAGCGTAAAGCCAACAGCCAGTTTCGCTGCAATCTTAGCGATTGGGAAACCTGTCGCTTTAGATGCTAGTGCAGAAGAGCGAGATACACGAGGGTTCATCTCGATGATAACCATACGGCCATCTTTCGGGTTGATACCAAACTGTACGTTTGAACCACCTGTTTCTACACCGATCTCACGTAGTACCGCTAGAGAGGCATTACGCATCAACTGGTACTCTTTATCCGTTAGAGTCTGAGCTGGCGCTACTGTGATTGAGTCACCTGTGTGGATACCCATTGGGTCGAAGTTTTCAATCGCACATACGATGATACAGTTGTCCGCTTTGTCGCGAACCACTTCCATCTCGTACTCTTTCCAACCGATGAGTGATTCATCGATTAAAAGCTCGTTAGTTGGCGAAAGGTCTAGACCGCGACGACAAATCTCTTCGAACTCTTCTTTGTTATAAGCGATACCACCACCGGTACCACCCATAGTAAATGAAGGACGAATGATACAAGGGAAGCCAACCATCTCTAGGACGCCGTAAGCTTCTTCCATTGTTTTCGCCGTATCGGCACGTGGACACTCAAGGCCGATAGACTTCATCGCTTTATCGAAGCGAGAACGGTCTTCTGCTTTATCGATAGCATCAGCCGTTGCACCAATCATCTCTACGCCGAACTCTTCAAGTACGCCGTGCTTTTCTAGGTCTAGAGCACAGTTAAGCGCAGTCTGACCACCCATAGTTGGTAAAACCGCATCTGGGCGCTCTTTCTCGATGATCTTGCGAACCACTTCCCACTGGATTGGTTCAATGTAAGTTGCATCCGCCATGTCTGGGTCAGTCATGATGGTTGCAGGGTTAGAGTTTACAAGGATAACTCGGTAACCCTCTTCACGCAGTGCTTTACATGCTTGAGCACCAGAGTAGTCAAACTCACATGCCTGACCGATAACAATCGGGCCTGCACCTAGAATTAGAATACTTTTTAAGTCAGTACGTTTTGGCATTCTCTACTACTCCGAATTAAGCGCTGTGTTGTTTAATGAGTTCGATAAAGTGGTCAAATAGCGGTGCCGCATCTTCTGGACCTGGGCTCGCCTCTGGGTGACCTTGGAAGCTAAACGCTGGCTTGTCTGTACGGTGAATACCTTGCAGTGAGCCATCAAATAGCGATACGTGAGTGGCACGTAGATTCTCAGGCAGTGTTGCTTCATCCGCAGCAAAACCGTGGTTCTGAGAAGTAATCATTACAACGTTACGGTCTAGGTCTTTAACTGGGTGGTTTGCACCGTGGTGACCAAACTTCATCTTCACCGTTTGAGCGCCAGAAGCAAGCGCTAGGATTTGGTGACCAAGACAGATACCGAAAATTGGTAGGCCTTTTTCAAGGAATACTTTTGTCGCCTCAATCGCGTAAGTACATGGTTCTGGGTCACCCGGGCCGTTTGATAAGAACACACCGTCTGGGTTAAGAGCCAATACTTCTTCTGCTGAAGTTTCAGCAGGAACAACCGTTAGGCGGCAGCCGCGATCAACAAGCATACGCAGGATGTTGCGTTTTGCACCGAAGTCGTAGGCAACAACGTGATATGGCAGTTCGCTGTCGTCTTTCGCCTCAGGAAGTCCACCCTCAAGCGTCCACGAACCTTGTTTCCATTGATACGCTTCTTTTGTTGTAACTTCTTTCGCAAGGTCCATACCTTTTAGGCCAGGGAATTCTTTCGCTTTAGCTAGCGCTAGAGCCTCGTCTAGGTTGTTACCTGCTATGATACAACCGTTCTGTGCACCTTTCTCACGCAGAATGCGCGTGAGCTTACGCGTATCGATATCAGCAATGCCGACGATGTTTTGCGATTTAAGGTAGTCTGAAAGGGATTGTTCGTTACGGAAGTTAGAAGCGATAAGAGGAAGGTCGCGAATCACAAGGCCTTGTGCGTGGATTGAAGAGGATTCTTCATCTTCGGAATTGGTTCCGGTATTGCCAATGTGAGGGTAAGTAAGAGTAACAATTTGTTGAGAATAGGAAGGATCAGTGAGGATTTCTTGGTACCCCGTCATCGAGGTGTTAAAAACGACTTCACCGACAGCAGAACCATCTGCGCCAATGGATTCACCGTGAAATACTGTCCCATCTTCTAGGACTAGCAGTGCTGACTTGCTCAAGACAACCTCCGGAATAAAAATGCATTTAAATTGATTTAATTTGCAAATCTACCTTCCTGCAACACTCAAAAGTGCGTGTTTATGGAAATTAGACAAATTGGCGGTATTCTAATGATGGTTGTGATTTGTGTCAACAGAGTCGTGAAAATAAGTTAGACATTTAGGGCAGTTAAATCAAAAAAGGGTTTTAGATGGCTAAAAAACAAAGTTTAGTCAGAGCATTGGGAGGGTGAGATGAAAAATTTATGAATTGTGTCATTTTTCACTCATTACAGATCACAGTTTTGTTTTCACTTTTTGCGCAAACGTTGAACAAACTAAGTTAACCGGGATTTTTAAGAAGTTAAAACAAAAAATACATCAGAACAGCCAAAATAGGCACTAAAAATCCATATAACCAGCGTACTCCACCTGGTTTATTAAGCGAGCGTTACTGGCTAGATACAAAAAGCGCCGGGCAAGCCCAGCGCATAATTATTGATTTACAGTTCATTGAGCCCTAACACATCGGTCATGGTATAGAAGCCTGCTGGCTTCTCATTTAGCCAAACGGCGGCTTTAACAGCACCATTAGCAAAGGTCATACGGTCAGTCGCTTTATGGGTCACCTCAACACGCTCACCGATATCAGCAAACATTGCCGTGTGCTCACCAATAATGTCACCCGCTCGAATCGTAGCAAAGCCTATCTCATCTTTAGTACGCTCACCGGTAATACCTTCACGAGCATAGACAGCGACATCATTGAGCTTGTTACCCATCGCATCGGCAATCGCTTCACCCATGCCAATAGCCGTACCAGAAGGCGCATCTACTTTATGACGGTGGTGTGCTTCGACAATTTCAATATCGCAGTAATCACCCATCACCTTGGCCGCTTTCTCAAGAAGCTTAAAGACCAAGTTAACGCCAACCGAGTAGTTCGGTGCCATCACTACAGGTACTTCTTTGGCAATCGTATCGATGAGCTCTCGCTCTTGATCGGTGAACCCCGTCGTGCCAATAACAATGCTCTTACCGTGTTGACGACACAGCTCCAAGTTAACAAGCGTGCTTGCTGGCGCCGTGAAGTCGATGATGACATCAAAGTTTTCAATCTCTTTTGCTAGGTCGTCAGTCAGAACAACATCAAACTTACCTTCGCCGCACAGTTCACCGACATCCACACCCACGAGTGAAGATTCTGGTCGCTCTGAACCCGCGCCAACATGCGCCTGCTGATTTAGGTAAGTTGCTTTAACTAGGTTACGGCCCATTCGGCCTGCTGCTCCTGCAACTGCAATACGTACCATTGCATATCTCCGTTTCGAATAATCGTTTTTTTAGCCAATCCATTAAAACTAACAGTATTCACTACCGCTGGCTAGGGGGCTTTGATCGTTTAAGAAAATTTGATCGTTTAGGAAAACTCTTTAATCACGCGCTCTAGGATCGGGACATTGGCTTCAGGAAATGCATAGTTAGAGAGATCAGCGATCGCCGCCCACTCGCCTTGTTGCCCTTCTTTGCCATAAGGCTGACCTTCAAACTGTGTCACCGTCATAAAATCAAACTTCAACGACTTGTCAGGGTAGTCAAACTCAAGGTGTTCAAACAGCGCTTGCTCAGTCGTGATAATGCCAATCTCTTCTTCAAGTTCGCGAACCATGGCTTGCTCGATCGTTTCGCCCTGCTCGACCTTACCACCAGGAAACTCCCAAAAGCCGCCTTTATGTTTGTCATCAGAGCGCTTAGTAATAAACACCTGAGATTTATCTTGATTGAAGATAATTCCGGCGACGATATGAATTCGTTTCATCAGACTTCCTATTTACTTTCCATTGTCATGCCCTACATTGCGGCTGACTATTTTTGAGATAACCATTAGATATAAAAAGAGCCGCCTAAGCGACTCTAATTTAGTTGTATAAGTTTGCATGAAGCTAAGCTGTAACGCTATGAATGCAAGGCGATGGCACGGAGCTTACGCCAGTAAGTGAGTACCATCAACGCAGCAGTCATGAGTTACAGCAACGATTCATCAAACCTTATCCGATTTTGCCGTGACACTGCTTATACTTCTTACCGCTACCGCATGGGCAAGGCTCGTTACGACCAACTTTACGCTCTTCGCGAACCATAGGTTGGTGCGCGCCTTCGGCCTCTTCTCCACCATCTGCAAGCTGGCTTTGCGCTGATGCATGTTGCGCTTGGGCACGGCGAGCCGCCTCTTCAGCTTGAGCACGGCGCTGCTCTTCCATGCGCTCTACTTCTTCTTGCTGCTGTACGCGAACTTTAGACAGAATAGTAATCACATCTGACTTCAACGCATCAAGTAGACCTTCAAACAGTTCAAACGACTCGCGCTTGTACTCTTGTTTCGGGTTCTTCTGTGCGTAACCACGTAGGTGAATACCTTGGCGAAGGTGGTCCATTGCAGCTAGGTGCTCTTTCCAAAGCGTATCTAGCGTTTGTAGCATCACAGATTTCTCGAAGTTGCGCAGCACTTGCTCGCCAACCACTTCTTCTTTCTGTTTGTAAACAGTGATCGCTGTTTCGATGATCTTCTCACGCAGTGCTTCTTCGTAAAGTTTGTCATCTTCTTCAAGCCACTGTTTCACCGGCGCATCAAGATCGAAGTCATTCTTCAAGCGCTCTTGGAGACCTTCCACATCCCACATGTCTTCTAGAGATTGCGGTGGAATGTATTCATCGATAACTGAAGTTAGAACATCTTGACGGTTCTGCTCGATCATCTCACTGATGTCTTCAACTACCATCAATTCATCACGTAGCTCGTACACCACTTTACGTTGGTCGTTGGCAACATCATCGTATTCAAGTAGCTGTTTACGAATGTCGAAGTTACGACCTTCCACTTTACGTTGTGCTTTTTCGATTGAGCGAGACAGCATCTTAGATTCGATTGCCTCACCTTCATCCATACCGCTTTGAATCAAGCTTGCCATACGATCAGAGGTGAATATACGCAGTAGTGAGTCTTCCATCGATAGGTAGAAACGAGATGAACCCGCATCACCTTGACGACCAGAACGACCGCGTAGCTGGTTATCGATACGGCGAGATTCGTGACGCTCTGTACCAATAATGTGCAGACCGCCCGCTTCTAGCACTTGGTCATGGACCACTTTCCAGTCAGCTTTAATCTTGTCGATTTGTTCTTGAGTTGGGTTGTCTAGCTTCTCAACTTGAGCCTGCCAGCTACCACCCAACACGATATCGGTACCACGACCGGCCATGTTGGTTGCAATCGTTACTGCGCCAGGTGTACCTGCTTCTGCAACGATCTCCGCTTCTTTCTCGTGGAACTTAGCATTAAGTACGTTGTGCTTAATCTTAGCTTTCTTCAGGGCATTAGAAAGAAGCTCAGATTTCTCGATAGACACGGTACCCACAAGAGATGGCTGGCCTTTAGCAACGCGATCTTTGATATCTTCGATAATCGCATTGAACTTGTCCGCTTCGGTACGATAAACCACATCTGGCATATCGTTACGAATCATTGGTTTGTTGGTTGGGATAACAACCGTTTCCAATCCGTAGATAGACTGGAATTCGAACGCTTCTGTATCTGCCGTACCTGTCATACCTGACAGTTTTTCGTATAGACGGAAGAAGTTCTGGAAGGTAATCGATGCCAATGTTTGGTTTTCGTTTTGGATCTTAACGCCTTCTTTCGCTTCTACCGCTTGGTGAAGACCTTCAGACCAACGACGACCAGGCATAGTACGGCCCGTGTGTTCATCAACGATAACGACTTCGCCGTCTTCATTAACGATATAGTCTACGTTCTTTTCAAACAGTACATGGGCGCGAAGTGCTGCATTCACGTGATGCAGTAGGCTGATGTTGGCTGGAGAGTAAAGCGTATCGCCCTCTTCCATCAGACCATTTTTGATCATTAGCTCTTCAACAAACTCTTGACCAGTTTCTGTCAGGTGAACTTGCTTCGATTTTTCATCTACCGTGTAGTGACCATCACCGCGGTACTCTTCTGAGTCTTCCTGATCTTGCTTTTGCAGATGAGGAATCAAAGTATTGATACGAATGTATAGCTCAGAGCTGTCTTCGGCAGGGCCAGAGATAATAAGCGGTGTACGCGCTTCATCGATAAGAATCGAGTCCACTTCATCGACTACGGCGAAGAAACGTTCGCGTTGTACACGGTCTTCAGCGCGGAATGCCATGTTGTCACGTAGGTAGTCGAAACCAAATTCGTTGTTTGTACCGTAAAGAATATCCGCTAGGTAAGCTTCTTTTTTCTCTTGAGGAGGCATGTTCGGTACGTTTACACCAACAGACATACCTAAGAATTCGAATAGGGGGCGGTTGGTTTCCGCGTCACGCTTTGCTAGGTAGTCGTTGACGGTAACCACATGCACGCCTTTACCAGGCAGCGCATTGAGATAAGCAGGAAGTGTTGCAGTTAGCGTTTTACCTTCACCTGTACGCATCTCTGCAATTTGACCAGCGTTCAGTACCATACCACCGATAAGCTGAACGTCGAAATGACGCATGCCGTAAACACGCTTAGACGCTTCACGCACTGTCGCAAACGCTTCTGGTAGTAGTTTATCTAGAGTTTCACCCTGTTCTAAACGCTGACGGAACTCAACAGTTTTCGCTTTTAGCTCTTCATCTGAAAGTGCTTCAAATGTTGGTTCGTAGTTATTAATCTCTTTTACAATCTTTCTCAGACGGCGCAGTGTTCGGTCATTGCGACTACCAATCACTTTTGTCAGTAGCTTAGTTATCATTTGCTATGAATCTCTCTTTATCCAGATCGGGCCCGATCTACTTTTAATGCCTTCAGTCTCTAACAGTTTTGAACATAGGGCGAACTTACCTTTCGAGGTAAAATTTTGTTCGAGCTAAAAACGTTTTAGTCGCGGCGCAAGAAACGCAGTTTAGTACTCTAAATTAGTTTTTTGCAACAAAGAATAAAACGCTTTTAGCCGAACCCTTTGGGCAGTGTTTGTAACTTCATTCTGCTACGTTATCGCTTGCTTATGTAGGCTAGCTACTATGCGCAAGCTCTGCCTTGCATAATAAAGTTACAAACTACTGCAAAAATCATCTCGAAAGGTAAGTTCGCCCTGCAATACTGAGATAAATCACTTTCCTCAGATATTGTGATGACAACTATAGATTTCAAGGCTTATATCACTATAAGTGGCGCATAGTTTATGAAATTTTGCCTCTTACAACCAATAACAAGGTGATTTGTTTGAAGCATTCTTTATTTTTTCTCGTTATATGATGGAAGTTTATTCGCATTAAGCTCTATCTTCGCTCTAGAGCATTGACTAAAATAGAGTTGTCGATTTGATTAGAGGCTCAACATGAGAGATCACCGCCCGACGTTAGGGGATGAGATAATTGGGGATTCACGACTATCTCAATTGCAACAACATGCCAAAGAGATCATGTTGATCAACAAAGAATTAAAATCGATCCTACCAAGAGGTACGGAAGATCATTGCCGGGTGGCAAATATTCGCGATAACCAATTGATCCTCGAAGTGGCAAGTGCCGGGATCAAGATGAAAATTGATTACGAGCGATTAAGTATCTTGAATCAGCTAAGATCAAAAGGGTTTGCTCGCTTGATTGCGGTAAGCGTTCAGATCAACCCTGAACTGTATCGAAGTAAGAATCGCAGTGAAGATAAAGCAAAACCTCGTGACCCAATATCCGGTACCGCAGCGCAGTATTTAGAAATGATCGCAACAGGCGCCTCGCCTAAAGTCAAAGCGAGATTAGAGAGCTTGGCAAAACTGGCTAAAAAAGATCAAGATTAGCCGAGACAGGCAAGCAAAGCCTAAAGCTTATTTTGGAAAGGCCAGAAAACAAAAAAGCCAGACTTTCGTCTGGCTTTCTTAATCAATCTTGTTATGCCATAACCATGTTTGGTTCTGCAAATGCAACTGGAGAGGTTGCTTCTTCTTCGAAGGTTACCCATTCCCATGCTTCTTGGTCTGCAAGCACTGAACGAAGTAGTTGGTTGTTCAAACCGTGACCTGATTTAAACGCACGGAATTCACCAATAATTGGGTGACCACACATATAAAGGTCACCGATAGCATCCAACACTTTGTGAGTAACAAACTCATTGTCAAAGCGCAGACCTTCTTCGTTAAGAATGCGGTATTCATCCAGTACGATTGCACAATCGAAGCTACCACCTAGACATAGGTTTTGTGACTGTAAGTACTCAATATCGCGCATGAAACCAAAAGTACGTGCACGAGAGATGTCTTTAACAAAGCCTTGCGATGAGAAATCAAACAGTAGGTGCTGTTCATCAGATTCAATAGCTGGGTGGTTGAACTCAATTTCGAAATCCATACGGAAACCGTTGAATGGCACAAACTCTGCCCACTTATCGTCATCTTCAAAGCGCACTGGCTTTTTGATTCGAATAAAGCGTTTCGGTGCATTTTGCTCTTCGATGCCTGCTTGTTGGAGCAAGAATACGAACGGGCTAGCACTGCCATCCATAATTGGAATTTCTGGTGCATCAACTTCTACGACGATGTTATCGATACCCATTCCCGCTAGAGCTGCATTTAAGTGCTCAACAGTAGAGATACGTACACCTTCGTCGTTAACCAGTGCTGTACATAGCATTGTATCGCGTACAGACTCAGGGTCCGCAGGAAAATCAACTGGAGGATTCACATCGGTACGGCGATAAACGATGCCAGTATTTGCAGCAGCAGGGCGCAGAGTAAGCGTGACTTTACGACCAGAGTGGAGACCCACACCAGTTGTTTTCACTATTTCTTTCAGAGTACGTTGTCTGATCATCTACTTTGCCTCAGTAAAAATGCTACAAATCACGGTCAATTGCGACATTGACCGTGCATGCTACCACAAAATTGAACAGTGTCAAATTGTAGTTTTTTTAGTCAGCTTGACGACGTAAGAACGCAGGGATATCAAGATAGCCGCTTTCTTTATCTGCCTTAGGCGCTGCTGCACTTTGACCCGCACCCGAACCAGACGGTGTTGATGTCGTTGGCTGAGGAGTTACCTGAGGTTTCTCTTGCAAAGTTGGTGCCGCTTTTTCTTCCACTTTATTGACAGTCTGCTGAGCAGGTGCCGTTTGTGGTTGAGTCTGCGGTTGAGCAACAGGAGCGACTTTCGCTTTGCCACCCGCAACTAAAGTAATGTCAGGTTTCTTCTCGTTACCAATACCAGTAGCAACAACGGTCACACGGATTTCATCAGCCATATCAGGATCTAATGAAGTACCGATTACGACTGTTGCATTATCTGAAGCAAACGCTTTAACTGTGTTACCTACGGTTTCGAACTCATCTAGACGCATGTCTAGACCTGCCGTGATGTTAACCAACACACCGCGTGCTCCAGCAAGATCGATATCTTCTAGAAGTGGGCTAGAAATTGCCATTTCTGCCGCTTCTTCAGCGCGATCTTCGCCTTTAGCAACACCGCTACCCATCATGGCATGACCCATTTCTGACATCACTGTTCTTACGTCAGCAAAGTCGACGTTAATCATGCCTGGACGAGTAATCAGTTCTGCAATACCTTGTACTGCATTCTTTAATACATCGTTCGCGCTAGCAAAGGCTTCAAGTAGTGTAATACCACGGCCAAGTACCTTAAGAAGCTTCTCGTTAGGAATCGTAATTAACGAGTCCACGTGCTTAGAAAGCTCTTCGATACCTTGCTCAGCAAAAGCTAAACGCTTTTTGCCTTCGAAGCTAAATGGCTTAGTAACTACAGCAACCGTTAGGATGCCTAGCTCTTTTGCCACTTCTGCAATAACAGGAGCTGCACCTGTACCAGTACCACCGCCCATACCAGCTGCGATAAATACCATATCGGCACCGTTTAGCTCTTCTTTAATGCGATCGCGATCTTCGAGAGCTGCGTCACGTCCTACTTGAGGATTCGCACCAGCACCAAGACCTTTGGTCATATCACCACCAATCTGAATAACACTATTCACACTGGTTTTACGAAGCGCCTGAGCATCAGTATTAATACTAATGAACTCAACACCTTCGATGGATTCACGTACCATGTGTTCAACGGCGTTACCGCCACCGCCACCAACCCCAACGACCTTAATAACTGCGTCGTCAGACATTTCCATCATCGGTTCAAACATGTGTTATCTCCGTTTTTCCTGCCGCTCAGGTTAAAACTCTTTTTGTATCCAATTACGCAAACGACCAAACAACCCCGTTACTGACGAACGCGCTGGCTCGTTGTACTCAGTATCGTCGTTAATTTGACTGTCTCTTGCATAATGAAGTAAACCAACTGCCGTAGAATGATACGGCTCTTTTACATAATCCGTTAAGCCGCTTACCTCTAGAGGTTTGCCGACTCTGACTTGGTTGCGGAAAACGCGTTCCGCACACTCGACCAGTCCTTCAATCTGTGCCGCTCCACCAGTGAGCACCACACCTGCTGCTAGGTGATGTTTAATCCCTTCTTCGCGCAGCTTTTCTTGAACTGTATCGATGGTTTGATTAACCAGCCCCATAAGCTCAGTATAACGGGGCTCAATCACTTCAGACAGTGTCTGTCTTTGCAAACTGCGTGATGGACGCCCGCCAACGCTAGGAACGTTAACCGTGTCATCTTTACTGACTAGCTCACTAAGAGCACAGCCATATTTTACTTTTATCTCTTCCGCATCACTCACTGGTGTACCGAAAGCAAAGGCGATATCGCTTGTCACTGCGTTACCAGCATAAGAGAACACTTCAGTATGACGTAGCGCGCCGCCAGTCCAAATGGAAACATCCATAGTACCAGCACCAATATCAACTACACATACACCGAGCTCACGCTCATCTTCGGTAATCACAGCATTGCTTGCTGCTAAACCGGAATAGACTAGGTGTTCAACTTTAAGCCCGCAGCGCTCAACCGCTTTAATAATATTTCTTGCCATATCATTGTGACAAGAAATTAGGTGTACGCTGACTTCCATGCGCACTCCTGATAAACCTAGCGGATTTTTAATCCCTTCTTGGTAATCAATCGTAAATTCTTGAGGAATTACATGCAGAATGCGCTGTTCGTCACCAATTTTGATCGATTTTGCCGTATGGATTGCACGATCCATATCTTCTTGAGAAACCTCTTCATCAGAGATAGTTCCCATACCTTTTTCAATACGGCTCGCAATGTGGCGCCCTGAAAGCGAAATAAAAACATTGCTAATTTGGCACTCGGCCATCAATTCAGCTTGGTCAACGGCGCGCTGAACCGATTTTACTACCGATTCAAGGTCGTTAACGCCGCCCTTGTCCATCCCGCGAGACGGACTACTGCCTGCGCCAATAATGTTAATTTGACCATCAGGCAATACTTCGCCTACGAGAGCCGATACGGTAGCAGTGCCTATATCAAGACCAACAATAATGTTGTCATCAGCGGTCTTAGTCATCTGTAGTCTCTTGTGCTAACTCTTGTTCTGGGAACCATCCTATTGATGCTCCCGTATCATACCTGAGGTCTATGTAGCTCACTCGCTGAGTGTCACTACCCAAATTCTTGTAAAGAGAGATAAAGCGCTCTATTCGCTCTTCTAACGACTCTTTGCCAAGCTCTAAACGAATGCCATTATCGAGGATGATTTGCCACGCTCGACGATCATTTAAAACTAACGATGTGATCATTAGGTTAAGTGCTTCAAATCGCGGACTAATGTCTCGCCATACCTGAAGAACTTCTTCACTGGTGCCTTGCGGCCCGTATAGCTTGACGCGTTCTTCTTCCAGTTTGCCAATATCACCATCAAATACCTGACCGTAATCATTGAGCAAAGCATTCCCATTCCAGATCGCCTCTGCATGGTGCTCTGTCAGAAAAACTTTAACCGTGTCTGGCCACTGCTTACGAATAGAAGCATGAGAAACCCAAGGGATCGACTCCGCCATGTTCTGCAACACATCCACATCCTGAGACATAAATGTACCGACATGCTCAAGCCGAGCAAAAGCTCGTTGAACATCTAAAGCAGATACATAGTGTAATTCGCCCTGAAGCACGATTTTTGAAAGGGGTAGACGTTGATCGTCCCACATCCAAGTAATCGTTGAGTAGAGGAGGGAGCCAATTAACAACAAGACCACCAGCAAGAAACTACCACCGAGGGCATGCTCTTTTACTAGTGGCATAGCGGTTAAACGACGGCCTTCATTAAAAGCACTTTTAATCAAAGTCCATAGTCCTTGCCATTAGCTCGCTTATTTTTTCCCTATCCCAATTCGTATAATAGAGGCAAAAGCACTTACTTTAACCTTCGGATTATACTGGCGTCCTAGAAAGTATCAAACACTGAAAGTGATAAATCGCTACTTAAAATGCAATAAGTGACGCAAATACCCAAAATTCGATGTTTTAACTAGGCCTGAGTCATCTTATCGATACTTAACTCAAAAGCAGCAAGCTGTTTAGCTACTTTACCGACATCACCCGCGCCCTGAGTTAGTACTAAGTCACCATCTTGTAAAACATTAGCGAGAACTGAAGGTAACGCCTTGCTTTCAGGGACAAAAATTGGATCAAGCTTGCCACGACTGCGAATCGTACGGCATAGAGCCCGACCATCTGCCCCGGCAATTGGTTTCTCACCTGCCGAATAAACATCGAGCATGATCAGAACATCCACTTGCTCTAGAACATTGGCGAAATCATCGTAAAGATCGCGCGTTCGGCTATAGCGGTGAGGTTGGAAGATCATCACTAGACGCTTATCTTTCCAACCATTGCGTGCTGCTTGAATGGTCACATCGACTTCTGTCGGGTGGTGTCCGTAGTCATCAACCAACATTGCCTGACCATTACCCGTGTCAAACTCACCCAGATGGTCAAATCGACGGCCTGTGCCTTGTGTGCCCGCCATCGCATTCAAAATCGCTTCGTCTGCAATATCATCTTCGGTCGCAACCGCAATCGCAGCTGAAGCATTCAAGGCATTGTGGCGACCCGGAATATTGAGCGTAATATCGAGGTCTGCTTTGCCTTGACGGATAACCGTGAACTTACCTTGCTGACCTTCTTGACGGTAGTTATCAATGCGTACATCCGCGTCTTCAGAGAAACCATAGGTAATCACTTGGCGACTGATCTTCGGCACCAATTCTCGTACAACAGGATCGTCAATACAAACAATCGCTTGGCCGTAAAATGGCAGATTATGTAAGAAATCGATGAAAGTTTGCTTTAAGGTCTCGAAATCCCCACCATAAGTATCCATATGATCCGCTTCGATATTAGTTACGATGCTCACCATAGGTTGAAGGTGTAAGAAGGACGCGTCGCTCTCGTCTGCTTCCGCAATCAAGATACGGCTAGAACCTAAGCGCGCATTGGTACCTGCACTCTTAACCAATCCGCCGTTGACGAAGGTTGGATCGAGACCAGCTTCTGAGTAGATCTGAGTAACTAGCGCTGTGGTCGTTGTTTTACCATGCGTACCCGCAACGGCAATGCCGTGGCGGAATCGCATCAACTCTGCCAACATCTCTGCACGGCGCACCACCGGAATACGCGCTGCTCGCGCGGCAATAATCTCAGGGTTCTCTTCATTAATCGCGGTGGAAACCACCACTACGCTCGCTTTAGCAACGTTCTCTTCTGCGTGGCCGATATAGACAGTGGCACCTTTTTGCGTTAAACGCTCTGTCACTGGGTTTTCAGCGATATCTGAACCTGAGATTTGGTAGCCTTCGTTAAGCAGCACTTCGGCAATACCACTCATCCCTGCCCCACCAATGCCGATAAAGTGAATACATTTCACGCGGCGCATCTCTGGCACCATAGCGCGAATTTGAGCTAAATCTTGAGTATGTTGAATTGTCATAAATCTTCTCGTTATTTCGTCAATGCAACAATGGCTTCAGCCACCACTTTATCTGCATCTAACTTAGCAGCCCTACGAGCCTCGCTCGCCATAGCCTTTAGTTTGCTTCGATCCAGTGCCTTAATCTCAGACACTAGCTTGTCAACCGTCAGTTCAGGCTGCTCAATCATTTTTGCTGCGCCACATTCTACTAAGTGGTCAGCATTTAAAGCTTGTTGTCGGTCTTTATGCATAAATGGGATAAAGATTGCACCTACCCCAGCAGCAGAGACCTCTGATACCGTTAACGCACCTGAGCGGCAAACCAGTAAATCTGCCCAGTCATACGCCTTGGCGACATCGTCAATAAACTCTGTTACTTGTGCATTTTGCACATTATTTGCTTGGTATGCCTGCGTCACTTCATCGCGGTTGTTCTTACCCGCTTGGTGGCGAATCTCAAACTCATCGCCTAGCTTAGCCATTACATCAGGTAAGGTGCGGTTAAGTATTTGTGCGCCTTGGCTGCCACCCATGACTAGAATACGAACTTTGCCATCACGCTCAGCCATGCGTTGCTCAGGCTCGCTAATTGCAACCACATCTTCTCTCACTGGATTGCCAACAACCTCAGCATTAGGAAATGCGCCTGGGAACGCTTGAAAAACCTTCTTGGCAATCTTAGACAACCACTGATTAGTTAAACCCGCGACAGCATTCTGCTCATGCAACACCACAGGAATACCCAGTAGCCAAGCAGCAATGCCACCCGGCCCGCTAACGTAGCCGCCCATTCCTAGCACAGCATCTGGCTGCCAACGCTTCATATGCGCCCTAGCCTGCATAATTGCATTTAGGATCTGAAAGGGTGCTTTAATCAAGCGAGCAATACCTTGACCTCGTAGACCTTTTACCTTGATAAAGTCGATCTCAATGCCATGTTTGGGCACTAGGTCGGCTTCCATTCTGTCTGCGGTGCCTAACCAGCGGATCTCCCACCCTTGAGATTGAAGTTGTTTAGCAACCGCAAGACCTGGGAATACGTGACCGCCTGTACCACCAGCCATCACCATTAATCGTTTATTCTTTTTCATCGTTATCTGTGTTTTGTTGTGTTTCTGCACTGGCTATACGGCATTCATAATCAATGCGCAGCAATATCGATACAGCGACTGACATAATGATCAAACTTGAACCACCATAACTGATCAGTGGTAGTGTTAAACCTTTGGTTGGCACCATACCTGCCGCAGCGCCTACATTCACTAAGGTTTGAAAAGCAAACCAAATACCTATACCAAATGCCAAGTAACCGCCAAACAACTGGTTGTTATCAAAAGCTTTGCGACCAATAAATATCGCTTTCAGCACCAAGCTAAAAATCAGCATCAAGACTAAAACCACACCCACATAGCCCAACTCTTCGGCCAAAACAGCGAATACAAAGTCAGTATGTGCTTCAGGAAGATACTCTAGTTTTTGGATTGAGTTACCAAGACCTTGACCAAACCACTCACCGCGACCAAACGCCATTAAAGATTGGGTTAGCTGGTAGCCACTGCCGAACGGGTCTTCCCACGGGTCGAGGAATGAGGTGACGCGGCGCATACGATAAGGCTCGATGTAAATCAGAGTGGCAACCGAGAGTAGCCCAACCACCATCAAAGCCAGAAACTGAGTGAGTTTAGCGCCGGCAATAAACAGCATGCCAAACAGAGTCACCAACATTACGACCACTGTACCTAAGTCTGGTTGCAGTAGCAGTAAACTGGCTAAGGTAGCAAAAACAATAATAGGTTTAATAAAGCCACCGAAAAAGCTCGACCTCACTTCTTCATTTTTACGTACCAGATAACCGGACATAAAGATAAACAGTGATAGTTTGGCCACTTCAGCGGGTTGTAAGTTAAACAAGCCAAGGGGTATCCAACGTGACGCCCCATTTACTGACTTACCCGCCACCAGCACGACGAAGAGCAGAAATATCGATAGCAGCAACAACCAAGTGCTGTATTGCGCCCACCGCTTAGTCGGCACTTGTAGAATTACCGCAGACGTCGACAATGCCAAAACCAGAAAGATGGCGTGGCGGAACATAAAGTGGAACGGTTGCTCCGTTAGCCGTGAGCTAATTGGGAAAGAAGCAGAAGTCACCATCACTAAGCCTGTTAGCATTAGGCCTAATGAAATCCATACCAATTGACGGTCATACAAAGCCTCAGGTGAAGCTGAAGTCACCCAACGTTTAATACTGCCAAAGACGTTTTGAATCTGCATATATCTCGGTGAATTTAAGCGTAAGCTTTTGCAAGCTCGGTGAAGGCATCTCCGCGAGCCATAAAGTTATTAAACTGATCAAAGCTCGCACAAGCAGGTGATAATAGCACCATATCACCGGATGAAACTTGAGTGGCAACCCATTTGATGATTTCGTGCATGGTATCAAAACGTTTCGCACTACTGTGTAGCGGCATAAACTGTTCGCCATCTTCACCAAAGCAGCACAGCTGTACGTTGAGCGACTTTAAAATCGGGGCAAGTTCAGAGAAATCAGCACCTTTACCGACACCACCAACCAGCAAGTAGAGTTTACCTTCAAGCTCTAATCCTGCTAACGCTGCCATAGTGCTAGCAACATTGGTCGCCTTAGAATCATTGACCCACTTAACACCTTGATTATCGGCAACAACCTGGCATCTGTGTGTCAAACCGTTGTAAGACTTAAGTGCAGATAGCCCTTTCGCCACATCGACTCCAGCTTCGGTCAATAGGGCTAATACCACTAAAGCATTGGCGACGTTATGTCGACCAACTAAGGAAAGATCACCACTCGCACAAATAGGCTTGCCATCGATGGCTAAATATTCCGTATTGTCTTGATCGAGTAGCGAGAAGCGCGTCGCTTGGTTAAGACTAAACTCGACTAAATTACTGGCCTGTTCAGGATAGGTTGCTCGGTCATCAGCATTCACAATACAAGCACTAGCATGCTCGAAAATACGCAGCTTAGCTTGACGGTAATCCTCCATCCCTTGGTAGCGATCCATGTGGTCTTCGGAAAGATTAAGGAAAGCCGCCGCTTTCGGAGCGAGAGATGAGGTGGTTTCAAGTTGGAAGCTCGAAAGCTCCAATACATAAAGGTCAGCGTCTTGCCTTAGCAAATCTAAAGCAGGCACACCAATATTGCCGCCAACTCCAACCTTTAAACCTGTCGCTTGAGCCACTTGACCTGTCCAATCAGTCACGGTGCTTTTACCGTTTGATCCAGTAATCGCAATCACTGGCTTGTTGACTTGCCAAGCAAACAGTTCGATATCACCAACAACTGGAATCTTGGCATTAATGACTTGCTCAATCTCAGGTAGCGCAAGCGCTATACCTGGATTAGTCACTACCAAATCCGCCGCCATCAACCACGCTTGATTCCAGCCCCCTGAGTGCAGTTCAACACCATCAGGTAGAGCGTCACTGCCCGGAGGATTATCTCGGGTGTCGATAACGCGAATATCAAGTGTTTTAGGTAATTCTTGCAAGTGTTTAACGACAGAGAGCCCGGTAATACCGAGCCCTACAACCACCACTTTATCAATACCTTGCCAGCGGTCAATGGTCATTGTGTATGATTTCCTTATCGAACTTTAAGAGTCGCTAGACCAATAAGAACGAGAACAATAGAGATGATCCAAAAACGTACAATCACTCGTGGTTCCGGCCAGCCTTTTAGCTCATAGTGGTGATGGATCGGCGCCATACGGAAGATACGTTGACCACGTAGTTTGTATGAACCAACCTGAAGAATCACAGACAGAGTTTCCATAACAAAAACACCGCCCATAATAACCAAGACAAACTCTTGACGAACCAGTACCGCAATAGTGCCTAGTGCACCGCCTAAGGCTAGTGAACCCACATCGCCCATAAACACTTGAGCTGGGTAGGTGTTAAACCATAAGAACCCTAATCCGGCGCCAACAATTGCGGTACAAACGACCACCAATTCAGAGGCTTGCGGAATGTGTGGAATATGCAGGTAGTTAGCAAAGTTCACGTTACCTGTCGCCCACGCAATAGCGGCGAAACCTGCGGAAACCAGTACAGTCGGCATAATCGCCAGCCCGTCGAGACCATCGGTTAAGTTTACTGCGTTACTGGTACCCACGATAACAAAATAGGTAAGAACGATGTACATCAGCCCAAGTTGAGGCATCACTTCTTTAAAGAAAGGCACCACTAACTGTGTCGCGGCGGTATCTTTACCGTGAGCGTATAGAGCAAAGGCTACCACTAGCGCAATCGCCGATTGCCAAAAATACTTCCAACGGGCAATCAATCCATCGGTATTCTTGCGCACCACTTTGCGATAATCATCGACAAAACCAATCGCCCCATAGCCAAGCAGTACCGCAAGCACAGCCCAAACATAAGGGTTCGACAAATCAGCCCAAAGTAGTACCGTCGTCACGATGGCAGTCAAAATCATGATACCGCCCATAGTCGGTGTACCACGTTTGCTGAAGTGAGACTCTGGCCCTTCGTTACGCACAACCTGACCAATTTGCAGCAGTTGCAAACGCCTGATCATAATCGGGCCCATCCAGAGTGAAATGCCTAGTGCAGTTAACACACTGACAATCGCACGGAACGACAGGTATTCGAATAATCGGAAGAATGAAAAATATGGCTGTAGCAGCTCAGCAAGCCAAATAATCATGTATACATCTCCTTGACAGCAGTAGCAATTTTGCTCATTCCTGCACTATTAGCCCCTTTGACTAACAGTGTTTGAGCTTGTTGACTCTGTTCAATCTGCTGTTTTATATAATCAATCATGCTTTGGTGATCTTCAAAATGAATCCCACCACACTCTTCACTGATCGCTTTTGCGTCAGCGCCATAAGTAAGCACGTGTTCAAATTTGAATGGGGCAGCATGTTCCCCGACTTGACGATGAAGTGCAAGACTTTCATCACCTAACTCGGCCATATTACCCAAAATTAACCAACGTTCTCCGCTAAAGCCTGAAAGGAGGTCCGCAGCCGCTTTCATAGCAGGTACGCTGGCATTGTAGCTATCGTCGATAAGCTTGACCGTCTCACTTAACTCAACTAACTCGACACGGCCTTTGACTTTGCCAAGTTGAGCCAATCCGCTTTTAACCATCTCAAGTGATGCACCTAACTCTAACGCGAGTGCGGTTGCAGATAGCGCATTGGATACATTGTGCTGACCAATGATGCCCAGCTTAACTTCAACACTGCCAATCGGGGCCACAAGCGTAAACTTCGCTTCACCCATTTCATTGAGTAAGATGTTGCTGGCAAAGTAGTCCGCAGAAGCGTCATTAACCGAGAAAGTCTTAATGGTTTTGTCTGCTAATACAGCTTGCCAATAGTCACCACCGTGACTATCAAGGTTAACAATCGCAACAGAACCCGCTTTTAAACCTTGGTAGATTTCACCTTTAGCTTGCTTTACCCCATCCATCGAGCCAAAGCCCTCAAGGTGAGCAGCGGCAACATTATTAACCAGTGCGACATCAGGCTGAACCAGTTGGGTGGTGTAGGCAATTTCACCAATATGATTTGCCCCCATCTCAATCACAGCAAAATCATCTTCTGGCGTTGAGCGTAGCAAGGTCAGCGGAACACCAATATCGTTATTGAAGTTTCCAGCCGTGAATAACACGCGGCCTTTCTGCTCCATAATACTGGCAACCATCTCTTTTACTGTGGTCTTGCCGCAGCTCCCTGTAATCGCAACGGTAGGTGTTGAGCAAGTGTGGTGCACCAAAGAACCAAGCTGACCAAGAGCAAGCTTAGTATCTTTAACTAACAGTTGAGGGACATCAGCTTCAACAACGCGACTCACCAATAGAGCTCCCGCACCTGATTCCACTGCCTGATCAGCAAAATCGTGTGCATCAAATCGCTCGCCAACTAACGCAATAAACAATGCGCCAGTTTCGATGGCGCGTGTATCGGTTGATACTGAATTTATCACTAAATCATTACCGATCAGTTCAGCGCCTAGCGATTCAGCAATCTGGCTTAACATTAAAGAAATCATGCATTGTTCTCCAACAGTTGCTGTGCTGATTCACGATCCGAGTAGTGAACCGTTTCGTTAGCCATTACTTGATAATCTTCATGACCCTTACCCGCAAGTAAAATGATGTCGTCAGACAGACTATTCTCTAAAGCGTGTTTCAGCGCATCAAACCGGCTGTGCTGTACGATTGCGCTGTCAGGATTAGTCATGCCTGCGAGCATATCTTGGACAATCTTTTGCGGTGATTCACTGCGAGGGTTGTCATCGGTAAGAATGACATGATCCGCCAAGCGCTCACCAATTTCCGCCATCATCGGGCGCTTACCGGTATCGCGATCACCGCCACAACCAAAGATAGCCCAAAGCTTACCTTGGCAGTGAACTCGAAGTGCTTGCAGGGCTTTTTCTAGTGCATCTGGTGTGTGAGCGTAATCGACCACAACCTTAGCTTTTTCCTTGGCCGCAAACAGCTCCATACGACCAATTACAGGCTTTAGCGAACTTGCCGTTGCAATCAGCTCTTGCTTATCAATACCAAGACAAAGCAAAGTCACCATAGCGAGTAAGACATTATTGGCATTGAATTCCCCAATAAGAGGAACGCTAATCGTACCCGGGCCAAATGCGCCGGCAAAATCGAGGGTAATACCCGATTCAGAGTAACTCACCTGCTCCGCCCACACTGCACGTGAGTGCTCACTCGGCTTAAGGGTAACCGCAATCGCATTATCTAGGCGATTGAACCACTCCGCCCCAACCGCATCATCAATATTGAGCACCGCTTGCTTGCAGATATGTTGGCTAAATAGCGAGAACTTGGCTTCTGCGTACTCTTCCATCGTACCGTGATAATCTAAGTGATCACGGCTTAAGTTAGAAAAAGCACCAACCTCAAATTCCACGGCTCTAACACGCCCTTGAACCAAACCATGAGAAGAAACTTCTAAAGCGGTATAGTCAGCGCCTTGTTGCTCCAACGAATGTAAGGTTTGAAGAATCTCAATCGCGCTGCCCGTGGTGTTTTTCGCCACTTGAAGATCAGCAAGAAAACCGTTGCCTGTGGTACCCATCACCGCCGCTTTTTTCGCGACAAGATCAAGCCACTGAGCAATTAACTGTGTAATGGTGGTTTTACCATTTGTGCCCGTGACACCAATAAGCTTGTTGTGAGTTAATGGGTATAGACGCTTGGCAAGCGCAGATAAATGCTGCCCTAAGTTGCCAAGATAGATCACTGGAACATCTTCTTGCAGTTCAACCTGACCATGTGGGTGAGACTCACACGCCTCAGCAATAACCGCATTTGCGCCTTGTTCGATAGCGACAGGAATAAAACGTCGCCCATCGACTGTATGCCCTTTTACCGCCACAAAGATTGAACCCTGGGAAACGTTTCGGCTATCAAGTTCTAGGCTTTGAACAATCACACTTGCGCTTGAGTGGTCATAGATATCCAACCACGGAGAAAGTAACACGGCTAAGGTCAGTTCCTTCGACATAGTAAACTCACTTAATCTTGTTTAAATCTGTTCTCATCAGGGGCTACGTTGAGAATTTGCAACGTGCCCTTCAAAATTTCAGCAAAGACAGGTCCTGCCACTGAACCACCATAGTAGTTATCACCTTGTGGCTCATTGACTACCACCACTAGCGCGACCCTTGGGTCGCTCGCCGGAGCAACACCTGCGGTATAGGCGAAGTACTCGTCACCATAGCCACCAGCAATCGCTTTACGCGATGTACCCGTTTTCGCCGCAACTCGGTAGCCCGGTACTGCAGCCTTAGTCGCAGTACCACCCGGTTGCGTTACTGTCTCAAGCATGTTGAGCACTTTTTGCGCGTTGTCGTGGTCAATAACCTGCTTAGATAAATCTTGCTGATTGTTTTCGATGATATGAATCGGCTGATACTCACCAAGGTTACCTAGTGTCGCGTAGGCGTGAGCAAGCTGAAGAGGAGTAATGGTCAATCCGTAGCCGAACGACAGTGTGGCTATTTCAAACTTCGACCAACGGCGACGGTTAGGGAAAATACCCTGTGTTTCACCGACGAGGTTCAGACCGGAAACTTCACCAAAGCCGACAGAGCTATACATACCTAGCAAAGCTTCAAGCGGCATATCGAGGGCAAGTTTCGCCACCCCAATGTTACTCGACTTCTTCAAAATGGTTGTTAGATCAGCTTTGCCAACTTTGGACGTGTCACGTACGCGGCTTCCGCCAATTTGCATAATGCCGTTGCCAGTATCAATCACCGTCGCATCATCAGCAACACCATTTTCTAACGCAGCTAAAACAACAAAAGGTTTCACCGTTGAACCCGGCTCAAATGCATCGGTAATCACTCGGTTACGCATTTTTGCTGATTGAAGATCTGAGCGGTTGTTGGGGTTGTATGAAGGAGCATTGACCATCGCGAGCACTGCGCCTGTTTTTACATCCAGAATTACCGCAGAGCCTGACGTCGCTCGATAGTCCGCCACCGCTTGCTTTATCGCGCGGTAAGCAATCGCCTGAATACGCTGGTCAATGGTCAGCTCTAATGGTTTGCCTTCTTCACGCTCTTCAAGAGAGATGTTTTCCACCACGCGACCATAGCGATCTTTACGTATAATTCGTTTACCCGCTTCGCCCGTGAGCCACTTATCGTAACTGCGCTCAACACCTTCAAGGCCGTGGCCATCAATTCCTGTCACCCCAACTAAGTGAGCACTAACTTCACCGGCTGGATAGTAACGTCTCGATTCAGCTTTAAGACCAACGCCAGATAGCTTTAACTCGCGAATATAGTGCGCCATAGCAGGGCTTACTTGACGCTGTAGATAGATAAATCGCTTGCTCTTGTTGCGGTTTATTTTATCGATTAGGCCTTGGCGCTTAAGACCAAGAACATCAGCAAGAGCATGCCAACGGTCGACGTCGACTAGCCCACCCGCTTTAAAGATAGCAACCGGGTCAGCCCAAACCGCTTCGACCGGAACACTGACTGCTAGAGGCTCGCCATTACGATCAGAAATAATGCCGCGCGCAGAGTGAAGCGTCTTTGCTCGGATTGAGCGCAGATCACCCTGCTTGATTAAGTTGTCTGGTTCAACGATTTGGATGTAAGCAATACGGCCAGCAAGAGCCGCAAAAGCACAGAAAACAAAAAACAGCACCAAGTAGAAGCGCCAGCGGATTAATGTCGCTGGCGGCTGCTCGGTTTTAGGCTCGACAGGTTTGACTTTTTTGCTCATGGAAGGTTGATGATGACTTCTTTGTCTGAATCTGGGCGCTTCATTTCTAGCTCTGTCTTAGCAACAGCTTGTACGCGGCTATGCTCCGCTAAAGCTGTTTCTTCGATAAGCAAGTTACGCCATTCATTGTCCAATCTTTCACGCTCAACCAGTGCCTGATCTTTTTCGGTTATTGCCTGACGAGTGTGGTGGGTAGTAAAAACCACTCCCATCGCGCTACTAAAGATCAGCACCAAAAGAATCAGTGGCACTCGACCTACACTCAAAAGGTCGAGTGCTATCAGTTTAGCGAGATTAGGAGCAGGCTTACTCATGGGTTATAGTTTTTCGGCTAAGCGAAGTACAGAGCTACGTGAGCGAGCATTCACTTCTACTTCTTGTTTAGAAGGCTTGATCGCTTTACCAACAGGTTTCAAGTTGGCGCTGCCTAACGCTTTAATTTGATCTTCCGTCATAGGAATGCCATGAGGTACTTCTGGCCCTTTACTCTCTTTGCGAATAAAGCGCTTAACCATACGATCTTCTAGCGAGTGGAAGCTGATCACAGATAGGCGACCTTGAGGAGCCAAGATGCTTGCAGCCCCTTTTAGCGCCGTATCAATCTCTTCTAACTCACTATTGATGTAGATTCGGAATGCTTGGAACGCGCGAGTCGCTGGGTGCTTTTTCTCTTTAAAGCTCTTTGGCGCCGCTTCAGAGATTAATTTAGCCAGTTGACCAGTGCGAGTTAGCGGTTTGTTCTCTTCGTTTTCACGGTAAGCCACAATCGCTTTCGCAATACGGCGAGCATGTTTATCTTCACCAAACTCACGAATCACCCAAGTAATATCATCAAGGTCAGCTTCCAATAGCCATTGAGACACAGGAATGCCTGAGGTCGGGTCCATACGCATATCGAGCGGGCCGTCTTTCATAAAGCTAAAACCGCGCTCTGCATCATCTAACTGAGGTGATGACACACCAAGATCAAGCAATACGCCGTCAACTTTACCCACCAAATCGTACTCAGCGGCATATTCAGCCATACCCGAAAACGGGCCATGAATAATGGTAAAACGTGGGTCGTCAATTTTGTTCGCTTCAGCGATGGCTTGTGGATCGCGATCAATACTGTAAAGGCGACCGTTTTCACCGAGCTTAGAGAGAATTGTACGGCTGTGACCACCGCGACCGAATGTACCGTCAATGTAAATGCCGTCTGGTTTTATCGCTAAACCATCGATCGATTCATGAAGGAGTACAGATATGTGTTTGAATGCTTCGGTCATAGTTATCTCATGTGGCTGACGCATTGACGAATTCAGATTCTCCAGTGTACTGATTTAATGGCTTATCGCCACCACTAGCGAGTGAGAACACGTGATTTTGCGCTAAGTTTAATAGTTCGAAAATAAATTTGGTCAATAAAAAGCAAAAAACCCATCATAACAAAGTTACGATGGGTCTCGAATAGGTGGAGCCGACACATAAGCCGGGTTCTGTTCCGCTTGCGCGGCGGTAGCCATTCGTCTAGGCCAGCAATCACTCACTGGCTCAAGCAACCTACCCGCCTCCTTACGCGAGCAACGCAATGTGGAGGCCTATTTGGTCTTGCTTCAGGTGGAGTTTACCCTGCTACGAACTATTACTAGTCGTCCGGTGCGCTCTTACCGCACCCTTTCACCCTTACCTGTTCCCTTACGGGCCATCGGCGGTCTTCTCTCTGCTGCACTTGTCGTGGGCTTGCGCCCCCCAGGCGTTACCTGGCACCTTGCTCTATGAAGCCCGGACTTTCCTCCCCTTTGTCAGTCTCCCGAAGGACGTCAACGTCAGTCTCCTAAAAGGACCTCAACGTCAGTCTCCCGAAGGACATCAACAAAGCAGCGACTACCCAGTCGACTCCGAGGGCGGATTGTATAGAGTTCAGAGAGCAGTGTCTAGCGAGATCACAGATTTGCTGACATGAGGGTGTTAACTGAGTAAAAAGCGTGCAGTTAATTGTCAATAATTGGTCATTCCATAGAGCGACGAAGGAGTGAGTAGGGAATCTCCAACCAAAATAGAGATCCCCAACTCGTTCGTGCCTCACTCTTGAGGATGACGATATGAAGTGACAACTAGTTATCAAACTCGATTGTCATTTCCTGGAGCGACTTAGTCTAGATTCTCCAACCCCCACTTATACAGGGCGTTCTTTTTCAGGTTGTAGATTTCTGCTGCCATAGCTGCCGCTTTCTTTAATGGCAACTCTTTGGTCAAAATGGTCACCGTGCGCTTAACTTCTTCAGGGATAGAATCATCTTCTGCTGCTCGGTAGCCATGGATCAGTAGTGCCATCTCGCCACGTTGCTGGTTAGAGTCCGATTTGACCCATTCAACCAGTTCACCTAGCGGCATACCTTGGATGGTTTCGAAGGTTTTGGTTAGCTCCCGAGCCAATACCACTTCTCTGTCTGGGCCCAAGATTTCAAGCATGTCATCAAGCGAGTCTAAGATACGGTGCGGAGACTCATAGAAGACACAAGTACGCTCAACCTTGGCTATTTCAAGGAATTTATCCTTACGACCTTTGCTTTTAGCCGGTAAGAAACCTTCAAAGCTAAAGCGGTCAGAAGGTAGACCTGAAGCACTTAGTGCGGTGATGACCGCGCAAGCGCCAGGTAACGGAACAACTTTGACTCCCGCCTGACGACATTGAGTCACAAGATGGTAACCTGGATCACTAATTAATGGTGTACCTGCATCAGAAACTAATGCGATCGAGTGCCCAGCTAACAATTTATCGACTAACACTTGCGCTTTTTGCTGTTCATTATGATCATGAAGGGCAAAAGTTTTAGTTTGAATACTGAAGTGAGACAATAGTTTACCAGTATGACGAGTATCTTCAGCAGCAACGAGGTCTACATTGGATAAAACTTCAATCGCTCGTTGAGTTATATCGCCTAAATTACCAATCGGCGTAGGCACGATATAGAGAGTTGGAACCTCAGTTGGTAAGGTTTTGTTATCTGTCATTTGTTTACCATCACTTCAACGATTAATATAGACACAATCTTATACGGAATTAATAAAGAACTCATGGCCATGAATAACCACAAGCGTCTAAGTGTAACACGCTTACTGACTCCTGTAGCACTTGCTGTCACATTGGCAGCGTGTTCTTCTGCTCCTAAGACGCCGCGAAGTGTCGATATTACCCTAGATCCGAATCAATCGGTGCAAACCTACTTAATGCGCGCCGACAGCAGCCAGGGTAGCTTACAAAATGACTGGTTAATCATGGCACTAAAAGCCTCTATTGACTCAGGTGACCTTGTTCAATCTGAACTATTGATCAAGCGTTTAGCTCGCCAGTCTTTAAACGACATGCAGCAAGCCGAATGGCAACTCGCACGTGCCGAACTGCTCGTGACTCAAGGTAACCATGCCGAAGCATTGCAAATTCTCAACTTCAGACCGTCTTGGCAGTTAGGCGAAGACCAATGGCTTAACTACCACCAGTTACGCGCTTCACTGTTTACCAAGCAGGGTGACTTCTTCAACGCGACACGCGAACTCTCTTTGAGTAGTCGATACCTTCCAGAAAGTGAGCAAGCCTTTGTCGCACAGGGGATTTGGAATAACCTAAGTCAGTACTCAGCTTCGCAAATCGAAACGTTAAAACAGCAAGAGTCCGATCCAGTCATCTCTGGTTGGCTTGAGTTAACCGGTCTAACTAAGAGTCTGGCAAGCAATCTTCCACAGCTAAAATCTGGCCTTGAGCAATGGCTTGTAGATAACCCAACTCACCCCGGCGCTATCTACACCCCTCAAGCCGTAACTGACATTATCGCTTTAGAAATCACCAAGCCAGTGAACACGGCCTTGCTGCTACCACTGTCAGGCCAGTTTGCTAAGCAAGCTCAGTTGATTCGTGATGGGTTTATCCTTGAAATGATGAACGATGGTGAGCGCGATGAAAATGCCACACTAACGGTCATTGATACCAACGCTACTTCTATCGAAGAGCTTGAAGCAACATTGGTAGAAAAACAGATTGATTCAGTGGTCGGCCCGCTATTAAAAAGCAACATAGAGAAACTACAGCAAGCGCAAGCTAGCTTTGCCAACCCACTCCCAACGCTGGCACTTAACATTCCAGATGAAGTCGAAGCCGGTAACAACACTTGCTACTTAGCTCTGTCGCCTGAGCAAGAAGTGGCACAAGCGGCTAAGCATTTAGCGCAGCAAGGCTACCAGTATCCGTTAATCCTTGCGCCACAAGGTCGTTTGGGGTCACGAGTTGTCGAAGCGTTCGAGCAAGAGTGGCATAAGCACAGTGAGAATAAGGTTGCAGTAAACCTCTTCGGTGACAAGCGTCAACTCCAACGCGATATCAACAAAGTATTTGGGCTACAAAGTAGCCAACAACACATAGCCCAGATGGAATCACTACTCAACATTCCGTTAGAAAGCCAACCGCGTAGCCGCCGTGATATCGATGCAGTTTACATTGTCGCAAACGGCTCTGAACTTACGTTGATTAAGCCATTTATTGAAGTGGCGATTAACCCTGATACAGTGCCACCTAAACTCTACTCGAACTCACGCAGTAACAGTGGTCGCCAGCAATACGAAGATCTTTCGGGTGTGATGTACAGCGACATTCCACTACTAAATCAACCTGATGCGGCACTCAAAGCTCAAATGGACCAACTTTGGCCAAAAGATTCCAATGCTGAGAAGCGTCTTCAAGCATTGGGAATGGATGCTTACCGTTTAATGGAGCACCTGCCACAAATGAAAGTCGTGCATGATTACACGGTTGATGGCAACACGGGTGTGTTGAGCATTAATGAAGATTGTATCGTGCAACGTGAAATCAGCTGGGCGGAGCACAGTGCTACTCAGTAAACGCGCACAAGGGCAACATTACGAAGCTGCAGCTGAAAAGCATCTTATCAGTTGCGGCTTATCGCCAATTGAGAGAAACTTCCTTATCAAAGGAGGCGAACTCGACCTAATTATGAAAGATGGCGAGACGATCGTTTTTGTCGAAGTTCGCTACCGTAAAAGCCAAACTTATGGACATGCTGCGGAAACAGTGACCGCCAGCAAAATGAACAAGCTCATCAAAACCGCCACGCTGTGGCTGAGCAAAAATGGCTTATCTATCTATTCAACCGATTTTCGCTTTGACTTAGTGGCTATCCATCAGCAAGGCGCGCAAATCGAGTGGATCAAAAACGCAATTACTCAAGGATAATCAATGCTAGATAGCATTAAAGACAGCTTTACTGAAAGTATTCAAATTCAAATCGCAGCAGCCGAAGCGCTCCCTGATGCCATTACCCATGCAGCGCAAGCTATGGTAGCGAGCCTGCTCAACGGCAATAAAATTCTTTGCTGCGGCAACGGTGGCTCATCTTCAAACGCGCAACAGTTTGTTTCTTGTCTTCTCAACCGTTTTGAAACTGAGCGACCAAGCTTACCCGCGATGGCACTGACAGCTGATAACACCACCTTAACCGCAGTGGCAAATGACTACCACTACGAAGAGATATTCTCTAAACAGGTACGCGCTTTTGGTCAAACGGGTGACATCCTACTTGCTATCTCTACCAGTGGTAACAGTAAGAACATCATCAAAGCGATGGAAGCAGCGGTAACCCGAGATATGACCATTATTGCCCTAACTGGTAAAGATGGTGGCGAAATGGCTGGCTTGTTGGGTGAGAATGATGTTGAGATTCGTATTCCATCTCACAGAACCGCAAGAATTCACGAAGTTCATATGGTGACGCTACACTGCTTATGCGATCTTATCGACCAAGTATTGTTCCCAGCGCACGAAGAGTAAGTTATGAAGATGTTTAAAGGCTTATTGCTGTCATTTTTCGCCCTCAGCTTGACCGGTTGTGCAGGTCTGTTTGTCGCAGGTGCGGCAACAACAGCCAGTATTGTGATTGATCCAAGAACAACTCAAGAGATCTGGGACGACAATAACATTGAGTTTGAAATTGCAGGTATCGGCAACAAAGCACCGTTCAGAGGTAACGCACGTATTACTGCTAGCTCTTACAATGGCAGCGTAGTTTTAATGGGGCAAGCGAATACCGAGCAGCTTAAGCGTGAGATTGAAAGTCGCGCCCGTGATATAAAAGGCGTCGAGAACATATATAACCAACTGCGCGTTAAAGCGCCACTCTCTGTTGGCGAGATCAGTCACGACAGTTGGATCACCACTAAGGTTAAATCCGCTTTAATTGCCAACTCTGAATTAAGTGGAACCAAAATTAAGGTCATCACTGAAGATAAAGAAGTCTTCCTACTTGGCTACGTTTCAGATGAACATGCTGAAATAGCGATAGATATCGCCCGCAATACCTCAGGGGTAAAACAGGTGGTAAAAGCATTCCATCAGGGAAGCTAAGCGAATCGCAGATACAAAAAAGCAGCGCTAGGCGCTGCTTTTTTATTATTTAACGACTCTAAGACTCGGTCGACCTTTAGGTCTTGGCGGCTCGTCATCACCCACTGTCGCATCTGCGGTTTCTGGTTCTGGCTCCACCTCTGTCGCAACTGACAATGGTTGAGGCTCGTCAGATACCTCTTCAATGCCTTCTTCCTCGTACTCAGCCATGTAAGCCTCTTCAGGCTCAAACATCGTACCTGCG
This sequence comes from Vibrio tubiashii, assembly GCF_028551255.1. Lineage (NCBI taxonomy): Bacteria > Pseudomonadati > Pseudomonadota > Gammaproteobacteria > Vibrionales > Vibrionaceae > Vibrio > Vibrio tubiashii. The sequence continues at coordinate 2,618,320 of NZ_CP117029.1, forward strand.
CCGTTTTCACGTGCGTAGATAGCTTGTACTGCATATAAAGGAACAATCACTGAGTGAGGGCGACCACTAAAGCGAGCATTGAAGGTAATCGCTTCGTTGCCTAACTCTAGATTACCCACCGCTCTCGGAGCGATATTAAGGATAATCTGACCGTCTTGAACAAACTCCAAAGGTACACGTACACCAGGTAGTTCTGCTGCCACGACCAAGTGTGGAGTTAAATCGTTATCCACCAGCCAATCATAGAATGCACGAAGCATGTATGGTCGGCGTGGTGTCATGTTTGCTATATCCATCTTCTCGCCAATTAACGAGCTAGACGCATTTCACGTTCAGCTTCAGTTAGAGAAGCTAGGAATGAATCACGTTCAAATACGCGGTTCATGTAAACTTTTAGTTCTTTAGAACCTGGGCCTACTAACTCGATACCAAGTTGAGGTAGACGCCATAGTAACGGTGCTAAGTAACAGTCAATTAGGCTGAACTCTTCGCTCATGAAATATTCGTACTCAGCAAAAACTGGGCCTAGAGTTAGCAGGTCATTACGTAGTTTGTTACGTGCTGCTTCTGCTTCCTCTGCGTTGCCTTTTACGATTTTCTCAGCAAGCGTGTACCAGTTTTTCTCAATACGGAAGATCATTAGACGGCTGTTACCACGAGCAACTGGGTAAACTGGCATCAATGGTGGATGAGGGAAACGCTCATCTAGGTATTCCATGATGATCTTTGAATCGTAAAGCGCTAGTTCACGGTCTACTAACGTTGGTACTGTCTTGTACGGGTTAAGTTCAATAAGCTCCGCAGGTAGATTTGCTTCATCTACGAGTTCTACTTCAACGCTTACACCTTTCTCTGCTAGAACAATACGTACCTGATGGCTATACATATCAGATGCACTTGAAAATAGAGTCATCACAGAACGTTTATTGGCAGCTACAGCCATGGAGCCCTCCAGCACACTTACAAATATAAAAACAATGGAGGCTAAGCCTCCATTGTTAAGTTCAAAAATTGGGAATTAGCACAGTATGATAGCACAATTAGTGCACATCACGCCAATACTCTTTCTTCAGTAGCACAACAACAATCGTGAAGATGACTAGGAAAGCCATTACCCACCAACCTAGCGCATGACGCTCTAGTTTCACTGGGTCACCTGAGTACTCTAAGAAGTTAACCAAATCGCGTACTGCTTGGTCGTACTCTTCATTGTTTAGCTCACCGGTACCATCAGCTTCAATGCCAACCACTTTTGTCACTTCTTTGTCATCTACGACATGAGTTTCAAAAACTGGCTTAGGAATGCCTTGCAGCTCTTCTAGTACATGAGGCATACCAACGCTTGGGAAAACAATGTTGTTAACGCCAAACGGACGGCTTGGGTCCTCATAGAATGAACGTAGGTATGTGTATAGCCAATCCGTACCACGAACACGAGCAACCAGTGTTAGATCTGGCGGTGGAGCACCAAACCATTTCGCTGCTGACTTCTCAGGAATCGAGTTTTCCATCAAGTCACCCACTTTCGCTTCTGGGTCAAAGATTAGATTTTCTTTAAGCAGTTCAACTGGGATACCAATGTCACGAGCGACACGCTCATAACGTTGGTATTGAGCTGAGTGACAGCCGAAACAGTAGTTCATAAACAGTTTCGCACCGTTTTGCAGTGAAGCTTGGTCACTCAGATCATTGTTTGCTTTATCAAGTGGTACGTTCGCACCCGCTGCCATCGCCAATGAAGGCAGCATTGCAAATAAAATTACAATCCATTTTTTCATTTGAATGTCACCCTTTCTGGTAGTGGCTTAGTCGCTTCGTTCTTACTGTAGAAGTACAGCAGTACGAAGAACATGAAGTAAGCTAAGCTGAAGATCTGAGCTAATAGCGTGTATGTTGGTGTTGCTGGTAGCGCACCAAGAATACCCAACGCGATAAAGCTGATCGTGAACTGGATGATATTGAATAAATGGAACTTACTGCGGTAGCGGTAAGAACGTACACGACAACGGTCTAACCAAGGTAGTACAAATAGAACCGCAATCGATGCACCCATCGCGATAACACCTAGTAGCTTATCCGGAACCGCACGTAGAATCGCGTAGAACGGAGTGAAGTACCATACAGGAGCAATGTGCTCAGGTGTTTTCAGTGGGTTTGCTGCTTCAAAGTTAGGTGGCTCAAGGAAGTAACCGCCCATCTCTGGGTTGAAGAACAGCACATAACAGAAGAAGAATAGGAAACCGGCTACACCAACCATATCTTTCACAGTCCCGTACGGGTGGAAAGGAATAGAATCGATGATGTCGTATTTCTTAGTGTAATCGTTATGGAATGGGAACTGAGTCTTGTAGTCATCGCCCATAGTACCTTTAGGTAGCTTAGTTTCGATACCATCAGGGTTGTTTGAACCTACTTCGTGCAGTGCTAGTACGTGAAGAACGATTAGCAGTAATAGAACGATAGGCAGAGCAATTACGTGTAGTGCAAAGAAGCGGTTTAGCGTTGCACCAGAGATAACGTAGTCACCACGAATCCATAGCGTTAGGTCATCACCAATAACAGGAATCGCACCAAATAGAGAAATGATTACCTGTGCACCCCAGTAAGACATCTGTCCCCAAGGAAGCAAGTAGCCCATGAACGCTTCTGCCATCAGCACTAGGAAGATAAGCATACCGAAGATCCACAGTAGCTCACGAGGCTTCTGATATGAACCGTAGATAAGACCGCGGAACATGTGCAGGTAGACAACAACGAAGAAGGCTGACGCACCTGTAGAGTGCATATAACGCAGCAACCAACCGTATTCAACATCACGCATGATGTATTCGATTGAGGCAAAAGCTCCGTCACCAGAAGGAACGTAGTTCATTGTTAACCAGATACCGGTTAGGATTTGGTTAACCAAGACAAGCATCGCTAGCGAGCCAAATAGATACCAGAAGTTAAAGTTCTTTGGCATCGGGTACTCAGAAAGGTGCTTCTTGTACGCATTCATTGCGGGTATGCGTTTTTCTACCCAATCAAGTAGAGCTTGCATTATGCCTCCCCTTCTTCGTCAACACCGATAATAATCTTGGTATCACTTAAGTATTGGTGTTTTGGAACAACTAGGTTTAATGGCGCTGGTACGCCTTGGAAAACACGACCTGCCATGTCGAACTTAGAGCCGTGACACGGACAGAAGAAACCTGATTTAACACCCTGAACTTGCTCATTAAAACTGTCAGGTAAATACGTTGGAGAACAACCAAGGTGTGTACAGATACCTACCGCAACAAAATACTCTGGCTTGATTGAGCGATAAGCATTCTGAGCATAAGTTGGTTGTTGTTCTTCTGCTGAAGATGGGTCACGTAGCTGACCATCGATAGCTTTTAATCCTTCAACTACAGACTGTGCACGACGGACAACCCATACAGGTTTACCACGCCATTCAACACGTACCATTTGCCCTTCTTCAAGTTTACCGATATCAACTTCAACAGGGGCACCTGCAGCTTTGGCTTTTTCACTTGGGTTCCAAGATTTAATAAAAGGAACGGCGACAGCAGCTGCTCCTAAACCACCCACAACGGCTGTTGTAGCGGTTAAGAAACGTCTGCGACCGTTATTTAAAGGCGCATTGCTCATCCAAACATTCTCCCATTTGCTCCTTGTGGATTTATTGTTATTCCGCTTAAAGAGCATGGCTAACAAAATACGAATTTAGTTGTATTTATTTGATGGCAAATGATAAATAAAACCCTACTTTTTGACAAGATAAAGCTACCTTTTTGTAACATTTGTGAAGCGAATCGCCAGTGAGGTCACAAAAGGAGGATAAGTAAGAGAAATCAAATGATAAGTGGCGCTAGGAAAGGATTTTTTTAACGGACAAAAACAAAAAAGCCTGGCGAGAAGCCAGGCTTTTGGTACCACGTTCCAATGTAAACATTGGAAGCGAATCTTTTCGAAAAAAGATTAACGCTTAGAGAACTGTGGACGACGACGTGCTTTACGTAGACCAACTTTCTTACGTTCAACGCAACGAGCGTCACGAGTAACGTAACCCGCAGCACGTAGAGTAGGACGTAGAGACTCATCGTATTCCATTAGAGCGCGAGTGATACCGTGACGGATAGCACCTGCTTGACCAGAAATACCGCCACCTTTAACAGTAACGTATAGGTCTAGTTTCTCAGTTAGTTCAACTAGCTCTAGAGGCTGTTTAACAACCATGCGAGAAGTTGGACGACCGAAGTACTCATCAAGGCTACGCTTGTTGATTACGATGTTGCCGCTGCCTGGTTTAACAAAAACACGTGCAGCTGAGCTTTTGCGACGGCCAGTACCGTAGTATTGATTATCTGCCATTGTTCGAAATCCCCGATTAGATGTCTAGTACTTGAGGTTGTTGAGCAACATGGTTGTGCTCAGCGCCAGCGTAAACTTTCAGCTTACGGTACATAGCACGGCCAAGAGGACCACGTGGTAGCATACCTTTAACTGCTAGCTCAAGAGCCATCTCTGGCTTGCGATCAATTAGCTTCTCGAAGCTGATTGATTTTAGGCCGCCAGGGAATTCAGTGTGACGGTAGTAAATCTTACCTTTAGCCTTGTTACCAGTTACAGTAACTTTCTCCGCGTTAACAACGATGATGTAATCACCAGTGTCACAGTGTGGAGTGTATTCAGCTTTGTGTTTGCCACGTAGGCGAGATGCAATTTCACTTGCTAGACGGCCAAGAGTTTTACCTTCAGCGTCTACAACGTACCAGTCGCGTTTTACAGTTTCTGGTTTAGCAACGAAAGTTTTCATGCTAATAATAACCCGTTCAATAATTAAATTTACACTTAAGGAGCTTTCGCTCCCACTGACTAAGAGTCCAGTTAACACCCCTTCGAGTGATTGGCACTCTCGACCCGTTATGTCGAAATACCTTCGATAATAAGGTCTGCAGTAACGGTGGGTCGCAGGATTATAGAGAAGTCAGTAGAAAAAATCACCTCTTTTCGCGTGAAAATTTCATTTTTTTTCAATTGAGCACAGTTCGCTTGCGCCAGCTATGCTAAATGTTCTTTCGCCAAGTAATCATGGCTTTGCATTTCAATCAAACGCGACTGACAGCGTTTAAATTCAAACTCCAATTGACCACCCGCATAAAGCGCTTCCAAAGGCACTTCCGCAGATATAATTAGTTTGACATGACGTTCATAGAACTCATCGACCAAAGCAATGAAACGTCTGGCAGCGTCATCTATGGTGCGATCCATAATTTGAACATCCGCCAGCAGTACGGTGTGGTAGATGCGCGACATCTCTATGTAGTCATTTTGGCTGCGCGCAGATTGGCATAGCTGTGCAAAGCTAGCATGTAACACATCTTCAGAAGCTTGAATAACATCAATCTCTCGATGGTTGATTTCGATACTCTGAGCCCCTTTCTTCCCTTCTCCAACGAGCTGTTCATAATAGTGGCGCAGGTTTTTATCGGCTTGCGCATCTAGCGGAGAGTGGTAGATCTCGGCTTGTTCTAGAGTTCTCAAGCGGTAGTCAATCCCACTATCAACATTCAACACGCGGCAGTTTTTCTCGATCAATTCAATCGCAGGAAGAAAACGAGCACGTTGCAATCCATTGCGATACAAATCTTGCGGTGGAATATTCGAGGTCGCAACTAAGATAACACCACGTTTAAACAGAGCTTGGAACAGAGTGCCCAGAATCATGGCATCGGTAATGTCGGAAACAAAAAACTCATCGAAGCATATGATCTCAGCCTCAGACTTAAATTTGTCAGCCACCAACTCTAGTGGGTCATTCACATCACCTAATGCATTTAATTCATCGTGGACACGATACATAAAGCGGTGAAAATGGACGCGCATTTTCTTTTCTGTCGGTAGAGCCTCAAAGAAGGTATCAACCAGATAGGTTTTACCACGCCCTACTCCACCCCAAAAATAGATCCCTTGGGGCGCTTGAGGTAGCTCAGGCGCTTTTTTACTAAACCAAGTTTTCCATCCACTCGGCTTTTCTACCGGCGTGTTAACGTAGTCGATGAATTCATGGTAGAGATTATCTAAGGCTGTAACCGCTTGAAGCTGTGCGGCATCCTTTTGAAAACCATGTTGTTTTATATCGTTGTTATAGATTTCTAATGGCGTCATTGCTTCTTTACCTACTCAAGAAGACTGTCAAACTGCTATGTAGAGCACATGCATTTTTCTTTATTGGCTTAAGTTCTCATAGTACCATGTCATTTGAACATGTGTAACTAACCAGTAAAAAACATGTTAAATAACAATGATAAGGAGCAATTATGCCTTGGATTTATGCCCTCGTAGGTTTGCTTGTTGGTATGGTTTTGGGTGTTGTGATTTCTCGCCTGACAACACCAGGATACAAGAAGCAAAAGAGCGTTCAAAAAGATCTCGACAACGCAAAATTTGAATTAGAGCAGCAAAAACAAGATCTTGCAGATCACTTTGCACAAACAGCGGAAATGTTGGATTCACTAGGTAAAGAGTACACTAAGCTGTATCAACATATGGCGAAGACGTCTTCAGAGCTTTTACCAAACATTCCCGAGCAAGATAACCCATTCGTGAAGAAGATCGCTCAGCAGTCTGATTCAGAATCAGTTGAAAATAACGATGTTGATATTCAACCGTTAAGCGAAGCACCTAAAGATTATGCGTCAGGTTCAACGGGTTTATTAAAAGAGCAGAAGAAAGAAATTTTAGATTCTCAAGACGTTGTTTCAGCTAAAGCGTCATAATTGAAATCTATCTTTGATGAACTTTGCAAAGGTTTTTAAGTCATAACTCCTACAAGTGACCATTGAAATCTGATTTTTCGCACAAATGTCAGTATTAGGTCCTTAACCAACTAGGAGTATCCGATGAAAAAACCTTTGCTTGCTTTAACCGTCCTGTCATTAAGCCTAAGTTCAATCATCACACCAATGCAGGCTACGGCCGCTTTGCCGTTTACGGTTGATGGCGAACAGTTACCAAGCTTGGCTCCGATGCTTGAAAAAGTGACCCCTGCTGTCGTCAGTATCTCAGTGGAAGGCACCCAAGTATCCAAACAACAAATTCCTGATCAGTTCCGTTTTTTCTTTGGACCTGATTTCCCAACCGAACAGCTCCAAGAACGCCCATTCCGTGGGTTAGGCTCGGGTGTCATTATTGACGCCAAGAAAGGCCACATCGTCACTAACTATCACGTCATCAACGGCGCAGAGAAAATCCGCGTTAAACTTCGAGATGGTCGCGAGTACGATGCTGAACTCGTCGGCGGCGACCAGATGTCAGACGTGGCACTGCTCAAGCTAGAAGAAGCGAAGAACCTGACCGAAATTAAGATCGCTGACTCAGACAAGTTGCGCGTCGGTGATTTCACCGTAGCCATTGGTAACCCATTTGGTCTAGGACAAACCGTAACTTCGGGGATTGTGTCTGCGCTAGGTCGTAGTGGTCTAAACCTAGAGAACTTTGAAAACTTCATCCAAACCGACGCAGCGATCAACAGCGGCAATTCTGGTGGCGCACTGGTTAACCTAAATGGTGAACTGATTGGTATTAACACCGCCATCTTAGGCCCTAACGGCGGAAACGTGGGTATCGGCTTTGCGATCCCATCCAACATGATGACCAATTTGACCGCGCAAATCCTAGAGTTTGGAGAAGTTAAGCGCGGCATGCTTGGCGTACAAGGTGGCGAAATCACCTCTGAATTAGCCGAGGCCCTAGGGTACGAATCGAGCAAAGGTGCTTTTGTTAGCCAAGTCGTGCCTGACAGTGCAGCGGATAAAGCAGGTCTTGAAGCAGGCGATGTCATTGTTTCTGTCAACGGCAAAGCAATTAATTCATTTAGTGAGTTAAGAGCTAAAGTCGCTACCTTAGGTGCGGGTAAAGAGGTCTCTCTCGGCGTCGTGCGCGACGGTAAGAAGAAATCATTCGATGTCACCTTAGGTGAACAGACTAACATCAAGACGACTGCTGATAAGTTACATGAAGGCTTATCTGGTGCGCAGCTAACCAACACCAATGCAAGCGACTCTGTACAAGGTGTTAAAGTCACCTCAGTAGAAAAAGGCTCTAATGCTGAAGCTTATCAGCTGCAAAAAGATGACATCATTATTGGCGTTAACCGTCAACGAGTGAAAAACCTTGCTGAGTTTAGAAAAGTGGTAGAGAAGCAATCAGGAGTACTTGCGCTCAATATCCAACGAGGAGAGCGTAGTATCTATCTTGTTATTCGATAAACACCATTGATAAAAAACGCGATATTGGCTTGAAAGGGCAGCGGTAGTACCCGCTGTCCTTTTGTTATTTTCTCATCTAGTGCTATTCTTCACCAACTTATCCATTTTATGACCTTGACGAGGAAAGCATGCTGCAATTTTTGTTGCGTTCTATTGGCTTAGGCTTAGCAACTGCTGCTCTGTTATTAATCGCTGTACCGTCTTTGCGGTCCAACATCCTTCCTCAAACCAATCAATCCACTGTAACTGACTATTCACAGGTTCAGGTGTCATTCAATCAAGCCGTTCGAAAAGCCGCTCCTGCTGTGGTGAATATTTATAGCCGTAAGTACCAAGAGAGCGATCGTTCCAAACTGCTTACCCAAGGGCTAGGCTCTGGTGTCATCGTCAGTGATAAAGGCTATATCATTACCAACTACCATGTCGTTGCACAGGCCGATCAAATTATCGTTGCGCTGCAAGATGGCCGAGTGGCTGCCGCTCAATTAGTTGGTAAAGACCGTAGAACCGATATCGCCATTCTGAGGGTTGAAGGCGATAACTTACCTGTTATTCCACTTAATCCTGAATACTCGCCGAAAGTCGGTGATATTGTTCTGGCAATTGGTAACCCGTACAACCTTGGTCAAACCACCACTTTCGGTATTATCTCTGCCACTGGCCGCTCCTCCATCAGTGCCGATGGTCACCAAGCGTTTATCCAAACCGATGCCGCAATCAATGAAGGTAATTCTGGTGGCGCCTTGGTCAATACGCGTGGCGAGCTAGTCGGAATTAACACTGCATCATTCCAACAAGCCACTGAGCTGGAAACTTACGGTATTTCGTTTGCCATTCCATACGCACTTGCTAATAAAATCATGCAGAAAATCATTGCCGATGGTCGAGTGATTCGCGGCTATATCGGAATTGATGGACAAGACATTAACTCCGTTACCTCACGACTATTAGGTAACGAACATCTCGGTGGTATTGTAGTATTAGGTATTGATCCCAACGGCCCTGCGGCAGATGCTGGATTTGAAGCTCAAGACATTATCTTGAAAATTGATGGTCAGAAGATCAATGGTCGTCAAAGCGTGATGGACATAGTGACCGAGTTAAGACCAGGTACAACGGTTGATGTGCTAGTACTGCGTAAAGGAGTCGAAAAAATCCTTAAAGTCACCATTGAAGAAGATACACGCGAATAATCTTTAATACGATGAACAATAAAAAACCCATGCTAGGCATGGGTTTTTTTGTTCTATTCAGACGCTTCGTTTTCCGGCTCTGGGGTTGAACCAGACTCCACCTCAATACGAGTTACGCGCTGAAGACCTCTAGGTAACAAGCCGCCTCGACGTCCACGCTCTCCGCGGAAGTTCTCTAGGTCAGCAGGTTTAAGACCAAGCTTACGTTTACCCGCATACAGAGTTACCGAGCTTCCTTGAGGCAATGCAATGAGGTGAGAAACAAGCTCTTCACGCTCTTTCGCTTTCGCCGCTGGAATGTTGATGATCTTATTACCCTTACCTTTACCAAGCTGCGGCAGATCCTTGATTGGGAACAGCAACATACGACCTTGGTTAGTAATCGCTAAGATTTCATCTGCATCTAAATTGCCCACTGTTTGTGGTGAAAGCACTTCAGAGTTCTGCGGCAGTGTCACCAGAGCTTTACCACTGCGGTTTTTCGACAGTAAGTCACTTCCCTTACAAACGAAACCATAACCCGCGTCAGAACCAACTAGCCACAATTGCTCTTCTTCACCCATAACAACATGGCGAATATTAGTGCCTGCGCTAATGTTCAAGCGGCCTGTAATTGGTTCACCTTGGCTACGTGCAGAGGGTAATGAGTGCGACTCTAACGAGTAGCTGCGGCCATCACTGCCAAGGAATACAGCTTGCTGATTGCTCTTACCACGAGCATGGGCAAGGTATTTATCGCCTGACTTATAGTTCAAGCCATCAGCATCAACCTCATGCCCTTTAGCATGACGAATCCAACCTTTCTCAGAAAGCACAACAGTGATAGGTTCGCTAGGAACTAAGTCACGCTCTGTTAGCGCCTTAGCTTCTGCACGCTCAACCATTGGTGAACGGCGATCATCTCCGTATTTGTCAGCATCCGCTTTGATTTCTTTCTTCAGAAGAGTATTAAGACGACGCTCGGAGCCTAATAGTTGCTCTAGCTTTTCACGCTCTTTCTCTAACTCATCCTGCTCACCGCGAATCTTCATCTCTTCCAATTTCGCTAAGTGGCGAAGTTTGGTATCGAGAATCGCATCAGCTTGAATATCGGTAATACCAAAACGTTCCATAAGCACCGCTTTAGGATCGTCTTCAGTACGAATGATCTCAATCACCTCATCAAGGTTAAGGTATGCAACCAACAAACCTTCCAAGATGTGCAAGCGAGCCATAACCTTATCTAAACGGTGTTGCAAACGACGTCGTACAGTTGCACGGCGGAATTCGATCCATTCAGAGAGAATTTGAACGAGTCCTTTGACCTGAGGACGATTGTCCAAACCAATCATGTTTAGGTTTACACGGAAGTTCTTTTCAAGATCGGTCGAGGCAAATAGATGATTCATCAACTGGTCACAGTCAACGCGGTTTGAGCGCGGTACAACAACGATACGAGTTGGGTTCTCGTGATCGGATTCATCACGCAGATCGTCAACCATAGGCAGCTTTTTAGCGCGCATTTGGTTAGCGATTTGCTCTAGCAGCTTAGCGCCAGACACTTGGTGTGGCAGAGCGGTAATGACGATCTCTGAACCTTCTTTGTGCCATACAGCACGCATTTTAATGCTGCCACGGCCAGTACGATAAATCTTCTCTAAATCGGCTTTAGGCGAAATGATCTCTGCTTCGGTTGGGTAATCTGGCCCTTGAACAAAGTTCATTACATCCGCAAGTTCAGACTTTGGATTATCGATCAGATGAATCGTTGCTTCTGCCACTTCACGTACGTTGTGTGGTGGGATATCCGTTGCCATACCTACCGCGATACCTGTCACACCATTAAGCAAGATATGAGGTAAACGCGCTGGTAACATTTGCGGCTCTTTCATCGTGCCGTCAAAGTTAGGCTGCCACTCTACGGTACCTTGACCTAGTTCGCCAAGCAAAACTTCGGCAAACTTAGAGAGTTTTGCTTCAGTATAACGCATTGCCGCGAATGATTTAGGATCATCAGGCGCACCCCAGTTTCCTTGACCATCTACGAGTGGATAACGGTAAGAAAATGGCTGAGCCATCAATACCATTGCTTCGTAACAAGCCGAGTCCCCATGCGGGTGGTACTTACCTAACACGTCACCAACAGTACGTGCCGATTTTTTGTATTTTGCCGCTGCCGAAAGACCAAGCTCCGACATCGCGTAGATAATACGACGCTGAACCGGTTTTAAACCGTCACCAATATATGGCAACGCACGGTCCATAATGACGTACATCGAATAGTTAAGATAAGCGTCTTCGGTGAACTTGCGCATTGGCAACTGTTCAACGCCATCAAATGTAATTTCAGTAGACATCCGTTAAACCTCTGCCATGTCGCCGTTGTTTTGTAACCAAGAGCGACGATCATCAGCACGCTTCTTACCAAGCAGCATATCCATCATTTCCATGGTCGCTTGGTTGTCATCAATGGTTAGCTGAACTAAGCGACGAGTATTTGGATCCATCGTCGTTTCGCGAAGTTGCAGTGGGTTCATCTCACCCAAACCTTTGAATCGCTGTACGTTGATTTTTGCTTTCTTCTTCGATAAACGCTCTAAAATGCCCTCCTTCTCATCGTCATCAAGGGCATAGAATACTTCCTTACCGCAGTCGATACGGTAGAGAGGAGGCATAGCGACATAGATATGACCCGCTTCCACCAGAGAGCGGAAGTGACGCGTAAATAGCGCACAAAGTAGCGTTGCGATATGCAGACCATCCGAGTCCGCATCGGCAAGGATACAGATCTTACCGTAGCGAAGGCCTTCAAGATTCTCGCTATCTGGGTCAATACCTAGTGCCACTGAGATATCATGGACTTCTTGAGAGGCGAGCACCTGATCAGGAGAGACTTCCCAAGTATTAAGGATCTTACCGCGCAGTGGCATTACCGCTTGGAACTCACGGTCACGAGCCTGCTTGGCTGAGCCACCCGCCGAGTCACCCTCGACGAAGAAGATTTCAGTGCGGTTTAAGTCTTGAACAGAACAGTCCGTCAGTTTGCCTGGTAGAGCTGGGCCTGAAGCCACTTTTTTACGCACCACCTTTTTGCTTGCGCGCATTCGGCGGTGTGCGTTTGCAATACACACTTCAGCCAGTTGCTCTGCTAATTGTGGTTTTTCATTTAGCCAAAGACTGAAGGCATCTTTAACCACACCAGAAACAAAAGCAGCGGTTTGGCGAGAAGACAAACGCTCTTTCGTCTGACCAGCAAACTGAGGGTCTTGCATCTTAACCGATAAAACGTAAGAACAGCGGTCGAAGACATCGTCACCGGTTAACTTAACACCACGTGGCAGCAGGTTGCGGAATTCACAGAACTCTCGCATCGCATCAAGCAAACCTTGGCGCAGACCATTAACGTGGGTACCACCTTGCGCGGTTGGGATCAGGTTAACGTAGCTTTCGGTGATCATCTCACCGCCTTCTGGCTGCCAGATAACCGCCCAGTTAGCCGCTTCGGTTTCCGCCGAGAATTCGCCCGTAAATGGTTCTTCAGGGAGAACGGTATAACCTTTAACGCCTTCCGCTAGGTAATCTTTTAAACCGTCTTCATACAGCCATTTATAGTCATTGCCATTTACTTTATCAGTAAAGGTAATTTCTAAGCCCGGACAAAGGACAGCTTTCGCGCGTAGGTTATTAACTAAACGAGTAACCGAGAAGTTTGCCGAGTCAAAATACTTCGCCTCAGGCCAGAAATGAACACTGGTGCCTTTATTGCGGCGGCCGCATGTCCCGGTAACCGTTAAGTCTGACACTTTATCGCCGTGTTCAAATGCAATTTCGTACACTTGACCATCACGACGTACCGTCACTTCGACACGCTTAGACAGGGCGTTTACCACCGAGATACCTACCCCGTGTAAGCCACCAGAGAACTGATAGTTTTTATTCGAGAACTTACCCCCTGCGTGAAGCTTACATAGAATAAGCTCCACACCAGAGACTTTCTCTTCTGGGTGGATGTCTACAGGCATACCACGACCATCATCGATCACTTCGAGTGATTGGTCAGCATGCAAAATTACTTGAACCTTTGAAGCGTGTCCGGCGAGCGCTTCATCGACACTGTTATCGATGACTTCTTGGCCCAAATGGTTTGGGCGCGCTGTATCCGTATACATCCCTGGTCGGCGACGTACTGGCTCCAAACCATTAAGAACCTCAATGGCTCCAGCATTATATTGTTCAGTCATAATACGGAATATCGTTATAAAGAATAAAAAGGTTACTTGTTGGGTGATGGATAAGGCGTTGGCTCACAATGGAGGCAGTGACTGTTGGCAGTCGTCCACGCGGCCACTATCTAATTGCGTCAAACCCACACAAGTACTGGTGAGACATAGTCTGGAACAGACCCAATTATGTCAAGAGAGATAACTAAGTAACAAGCAAAATTATGACTCTTCCCTCAATGAGGGTCAGAGTTGTAAGAATTCTATGATTTGAGCAGGATAGCGTTCGAAATCAACAAAGCTATGATCACCGCCCTGTTCGACGTTCTGTTTCGCCCCACAAAAGTGCTCAACCGCTTGCTTATAATCTAACACTTCATCTTCGGTTTGTTGCAACAACCAAAAATCAGACGGTGTGGCTATTTTGGGCGTATCAAGTGTTTTTAACTCTTCGATGTGTTTCGCCTCAAGCACATAGCGCTCTTTGGTGTATGGGTTTTCTTGCTCACCTAAGTAGTCGGCAAGCAGTTCATAGGGCTTCACCGCGGGGTTCACCACCACGGCCTTAAAGCCAAACTGTGCATTGAGCCACATTGACATGTAACCGCCTAAAGAACTGCCAACCAAGCCAATGGTATAGTCATCTTTATACTGGTTAACAATATCGAGTAGGTGCTGGGCAGCTTGCTGTGGAAAGCAAGGTAAACGCGGCGTCACTAATTTAATATCAGGTCGATTTTCTAGGCAATACTCCTTCATCACATTGGCTTTATGCGATAAAGGTGAGCTGTTAAAACCATGAATATAAAGTAGTAATGACGGCTTCATTGCGCTCCCTTAATAACCCGCTGAGTTAAAATCCGGTTGAAAACTGCCATAAGGCAGACGTTTGACTTGCGTGGTTAACTGGCCATCATTATGCAGCTCTAGCTCTCTCCAACCAGGGGAAAGCGTATCCAGAGCAAAATCATCGCTATTTGGCTTGAACTGCACACATGTTGAAGGGGTCGCCATAACACGTACTCCCTGATACAACACATTCATATCTTGATGAACGTGGCCACACAGTACCGCCTTAACGTTGCTGTGCTTTTCAACCACCTCCCAGAAATGATGAGCATCTTTTAGTGTGTGCTGATCTAACCAGCGACTGCCTACCAAGATTGGATGGTGATGAAGCAGTACCAAGGTATGTCTTTGTGGATATTGAGAAAGTTTATCTTCAAGCAGAGCGAGCTGTTGATCACTTAGGCGCCCATGCGGCACACCAACGACTTGCGAGTCTAGCAGTACCATTTGCCAATGTTCACCAAGTAAAACATGCTCAACTTGTTTAATTTGAGTCGATGGCAATACCGAGTTCATGCTTGGTTTAAAGTCATGATTGCCCGGTAACCAGAAACAGGTGTTCTTCAGCGGAGCAATGCCTTGCTCAAAACGCTGGTATGACTCAGCAGTGTGATCCTGAGAGATATCTCCGGTCGAAATAACCGCATCAAAGCTTTGATTTTCTTCGACGATCGCCGCTACCACAGCATTAAAACTGTCTAATGTATTTACGCTGAGCAGACTACCATCCACTGGCTCAAACAAATGAGTGTCAGTAATCTGAAGTAGCTTAATACTGTCGCTATTTGATGAACTTGACGTTACTTTCAAAACAAAAAACCTAAATATTCAATGGAGTGCGGCTAATACCCTGCTTTAAACAAAATGAAAGCCAATCGCCTAAAAAGCGGTTAAGTTGCACCTTCTCATCTTGTTGTAGCATTTTATCGTTCGGGTAATCATATCGGGCATTGACACGTTTCAAATGGTCACAAGCAGAGACTTCTGCTACGCGAGCATCGTGGTAGAGCCTGACAGACATTGTCGGCAATGGAAACACTGGAACGTCATCGCTTTGACAAATATCGACCAAAGTTGTGTACTTTGTGACTTCAACCACTTGAATCTGATAGGTCAAATAAGCAGCTTGATAGCAGCGTACATCACCCACACTCGGTTGATTGGGCAACAAAGCGTTAAGCTTGGCGTAATTTGTTTCGTAAGTCCGCATCAAATCAGCAAGATCAACATGATACGGTTTCTTTAATGCTACTTGTGCCATTGTTCCTGTAATCTGTGATGGTTTAACTCTAGCCACTGCAACGCAATGATAGAGGCACCATTTTCAAATTTTCCTTCTACTACCCATTGATACGCTTGTTGGCGGGAAATAACGTGTACACGAATATCTTCCCCTTCATAGTCTAAACCATGAACGCCATACGCTGTACTCGCATCCACTTGACCAACAAAAACATCTAATTTTTCAGAGCAGCCGCCCGAAGATGGGTAGTAAGAGGTCACTTTTTCTAGTTTCCCTACTTCAATGCCCGCTTCTTCTACGGCTTCGCGCCTTACAACGTCCTCGGCCTCTTCGCCTTTATCTATCATGCCTGCGACAATTTCTAACTGCCATGGGCTGCGGTGCTCTAAAGCACCAACACGAATTTGTTCAATAATGACAACCTGATCCCGAATGGGATCATAAGGCAACATTGCAGCAGCATGTCCACGCTCGAACATTTCGCGCTCTATCGGCTCACTCCACCCGCCTTCAAACAGCTTATGCTTGAAGCGATACTTAATCATTCTAAAAAAACCCTGAAACAGTGTTTCTTTTGAGATTATTTCCACATCTTGGGGAGTAAACTGCTGATGTTGGTTGTCAGACTGTTGCATTTGGCACCTCTCTGAGTGAATCTTATAGTTTACGCAGACAAAAGCTTAACTTCCAAGGACATGGCTCAACTTTTTATACAATTTTTATAGTTTAAGTTAAATTGATGAATTATTTTTATTGCACAACTGGACAGTTAAGTGTAAAACTTTGCAAAGTTTTTGAGTGAATTGCCATCAATTGAGTTAAACTCTTGAAGACAAATATTTTTCGCATTTGGCAGGAATAGGACCTATGAAAAAACTGCTTCCACTTATTATCAGTGCAGCACTAGGCAGCCTAAGCACAAGCGCTTTCGCTGACACTCTGACGGACATCTACAATCAAGCAAAAGAGAACGATCCAACGCTCCTAAGCGCTGCGGCAAAGCGTGATGAAGCCTTTGAAGCAGTGACTTCTAGTCGTGCAGCTCTATTGCCACAAATTAATTTAACTGCTGGCTACAACGTTACCCGCGGTGAAACAGAGCAATCAACCAGTACAATTGATAATGACAACGAAGCGCTATCTGCTGGTGTGACATTCTCTCAAGCTTTGTATGACCGCAGTAGCTGGATTACGCTAGATACAGCAGAAAAAAGTGCTCGTCAGAGCGATGC
Source organism: Vibrio tubiashii (assembly GCF_028551255.1). Classification (NCBI taxonomy): domain Bacteria; kingdom Pseudomonadati; phylum Pseudomonadota; class Gammaproteobacteria; order Vibrionales; family Vibrionaceae; genus Vibrio; species Vibrio tubiashii. Next base: position 2,635,291 of record NZ_CP117029.1, read on the forward strand.
TTCTTATGCAGCAGCGCAGCAAGCACTCATTCTACGTGTTTCGACAGCCTACTTTGACGTACTACGCGCACAAGATAACCTAGTCTTTGTGCAAGCAGAAAAAGCAGCGGTTGGCCGTCAGCTAGAGCAAACTAAGCAGCGTTTTGAAGTAGGTCTATCTGCAATTACCGACGTACACGACGCGCAAGCTCAATACGATTCTGTGTTAGCCGATGAAGTTCTAGCACAAAACAGCCTAGTCAATAGCTACGAAGGTCTACGTGAAATCACAGGTCAAGAGCACTCTAACCTAGATATCCTTGATACGGCACGTTTCTCAGCACAGAAAACATCTGCAGCTATCGATGAACTAGTAAGAGAAGCAGAAGAAAAAAACCTAAGTCTTCTATCAGCGCGTATTACTCAAGATATCGCTAAAGATAAGATCTCTAACGCAAGTTCAGGTCACTTACCGAAATTAACTCTCGATGGTGGTTACAACTATAGCGATGTATCGAACGCGACTTCTTCAGATCCAACGACGAATGATTTCAAAGTAGGCGTAAACCTAAATGTTCCGCTATACACTGGTGGTGCAACAACCTCGCTAACCAAACAGGCTGAGTTTAACTATGTCTCTGCAAGCCAAGACCTAGAAAAAACTTACCGCAGCGTTGTTAAAGATGTTCGCGCATTCAACAACAACATCAGCGCTTCAATCGGTGCACTTCGCGCTTACGAGCAAACTGTGGTTTCTGCGCAGTCAGCTCTTGAAGCTACGGAAGCAGGTTTTGATGTAGGTACTCGTACTATCGTTGACGTTCTAGACTCAACTCGTCGTCTATACGATGCGAACAAAAACCTATCGAACGCTCGTTACGATTACATCCTAAGCGTACTGCAGCTACGTCAAGCCGTAGGTACTCTGAGCGAGCAAGATGTACTAGATGTGAATGCGGGTCTAAAGACAGCAAGCAACTAATCTAGCTGATTGAATGAAAAAGGCTTGTTCCGATGTGGATCAAGCCTTTTTTATTTATCTGTGGGCAGGTTAATCGCTAATAAACCGTATCAATCGTGACGTTCTTCTCTACCAACCATTCCACTTGACCGTTATTGTTGAGCATTAAAGCAACATTCACTGGTTTCGCTGCATCAATAGGGAACTGCCATACAAAGGCGACTTCCCACTGATTTTGATTGTGTGTACGTAGCTCAAGTAAATCACCATCAATCTGCCACGTTTCTTCACCCTGTTGAATAGAGATGCTTTCTACATCAAGCTCAGCCGGAAGGGTTTTATCAGACTCAAGATACAGAGCCCCATGTAGGGTGTTGTCTTGAACCTCACCGATAGTTGGCATTTTATTCAGCCAAAGGTTACTTTTCAGCGATACAGTCGCCTCAGAAATAACAACTTGATTGTCTTGTTCCCACCCAACTGGCTCTGAAGCACAACCTGCTAGTAGAGCGGCACTTAATGACACCAATGCTAATTTTTTCATCTCTTTCACCTCTGACGTTACGACTGTTGTCCTAACCATTCTTTAAGTATTTGAATATCATTTTTATATTCATTCTTCATTTCTTCAACCCAATCATCAATATTTTCCCACCAAGCAGGTAAATCTGGTGATTGTGCTTTCTGAGCGACGCTTTGAATGTGCTTTAATCCAATAGAGCCTGCCGCACCTTTAATCTTATGCGCTTCAGACACAATGCCTTCTTGATGCTTAGCGATCATGTTTGAGTCGAGAACTTGCAGATAGTCAGGCATCATCTCTTCAAACATAGTGATGCTATCCAGTACAGGCAGAGAACCGACAATGCCGACATACGACTCAAGCATATCAAGGTCAAGTACGCGAGAGTAGATCTCGCCTCCCTCAATAACAGGCTCTTCAATCACAACTTCAGCGACCTTATCTGCCACCTCTTGCTGAGTAAATTTGGCTAACACGTCCTGAACCGCAGTCACCGAAAGCGGCTTACTGATAGCATCGTCCATTCCTCTATCAAGGTATTCTCGTTTGTTTTTCAGCACATTGGCCGTTAGAGCAACCAGTGGCGGTAAATCAGAATAGGTACGTCTGAAGTACTCAGCAATATCGAAACCTGTCATATCTGGTAGCTGAATATCAAGGAACACTAAGTCATAGATTTCAGGGTCGAACATCTCCATCGCTTCAGCGCCATTCATCGCCACGGAAACTTCATGCCCCATACTCTCAAGTAATGAGCGAGCAACGGTAATATTGAGTTCAATATCCTCGACCATAAAGATATTCAGCTCTTGCGACTGATTGACGACATCCACAGTAGGTTGTTCGCTTTCTGCCAGTGGCACTCGAATCGTGACGGTGAAGGTACTGCCAAAGCCTTCTTCACTTGAAACGGTAATGTCACCATTCATCATATTGATAAGCTGTTTCGAAACCGCTAAACCAATCCCCGTTCCAACCGCATGAAGATTATCTTTGCCTGATTTCACCTGATAGTACATCGCGAAGATCTTATCCAGTTCAGCATCTGGGATACCAATCCCACTGTCCTCGATTTCCATCGTGATATGGGCATACTCTTCATCCACTTCAGAGCTGACCGTCATCACAACGCCACCTTCTTTAGTAAATTTCATCGCGTTGCTGATCAAGTTCCATAGCACCTGGCGCAAACGGGTCGCATCAACCTCAATCGCGGTCGGCAGTTCGCTCAAGCGCTCAAGATCAAATCGCAGCCCTTTTTGCGACGCCATAAGTGCGGAAATACTCTCCATTTCAGCGACAAACTCTTCGAAGTTCAGCGCCGCAGGGAAAAGCTCTAGCTTACGGCGATCGAATTTATCCATATCGATAATGTCATTGAAAATGTTACCTAGCGTAATCGCACTGACATTGATCGTTTGCATATGATTGCGCTGCTCGGCAGTCAACTGAGTATCAAGTAGCATGCGGCTTAAACCAACAATGCCGTTGAGCGGCGTTCTTAGCTCGTGACTGATTGTAGAAATAAAGGTTGTCTTATCACGGCTCGCCTTTTCAAGCGACTCTTCATGACGCTTACGCTCGGTAATATCACGACCAAAACCAACTAGCCCTAAGTGTCGACCATCTTTGCTGTAAAACGGCACCTTACGCAACTCGAAGTAGTTACGGCGACCATCTGGATACTCAAGCCACTGTTCATACGTAAGGGCTTGGTTGTCGGAGAAGACCTTTTGGTCAGTATCGACAATTTGCTGCGCGACCTCTTTGCTGTAGACATCCCAAGGAGTTAAGCCCACCAGCTGACTCTCTTTCTTGCCGGTCAACTCTTCCATTGCGCGGTTACAACCGGAGAAAACACCCTCAGCATTACGGTAGTAAATAAGATCGGGAGAGGCATCAATAAATGAGCGCAGCAGTGCGGTTCTTTCTGCAAGCTCGACTTGAGTTTTTTCACGCTGATAGACCTCATTCTCAAGATCTTTCATCGCTTCTTCGCGAGCTTCTTCCGCCTTGATCCTTTCTTCGATCTCTTGATTGAGCTTAGTGATATTTTGCTGCAGCTTATTGTTGAGCTCTTGGTCACGCGAGCGCATGTCTTTGAGCTTAGACACTAACTTTGAAAGTCGTTGACGTGACTCTTCCAGTTGATCAACGACCACAGATAAGAAATAAACCGCCCAAGGGGTAATCAGAAGGCCGAAGAATACTGAGCGAACAATATCAATATCATCGACATGACCACTCAAGACTAGGGTAATACCAACCTGCACCACAACAGCGAGAGCAACGAGAGCAAGAGCGAGAAGAATAGAGAAACGGAGGATGCCCAACTTAACCAGTAGATCGACATAGTATTGGGCAAGATTTTTAATCGGCTTCATTGAGAGCTCCGCACGAAAACATATGACTAAATACTACCTGTTTTCATAAACGACAGCTAAAAGAATCCTTAAATAAGAAAAACTTAATTCTCGGATGTGTGATGCACACAGGTTTGGTTACGGCCATCCGCTTTCGCTTGATACAATGCGCTGTCAGCCAAAGCGACGATTGAGTCACTATGATCCAAACGTTGAGGAATGATGGATACCAAGCCAATACTTATCGTCACTAAATCTGAAACTTTGGAAGAGTGATGTTCAAGCACTAAGCTTTTCACTTCCTCATGAACTTTTTCAGCCACCAGCAGCGCCCCTTCAACGGTTGTGTTTGGCAAAATAAAACCAAACTCTTCTCCTCCATATCGCGCCACACAATCACTGGAGCGGGTCAGTACTTTTCTAAACACTTCAGCCACTTTGATCAAAGCCTCATCACCACTTTGGTGTCCGTACGCATCGTTATACTCTTTAAAATAGTCGATATCACATAACATCACGCTTAAAGGCTGCTGCTCACGAATATGCAGGTACCACAATGTTTCTAGCTGCTCATCAAATCGACGTCGATTAGAGATTTGGGTTAAGCCATCAACAAAACTTAGCCTTTCAAGCTCTTGGTTCGCCTCTTCTAGTTTTTGCTCGGCAAGGTAACGCTCGGAGACGTCACGCGCCATAACCAGCACACCATTGGTTCCCGATGCGGGATCTCTAAAAGGTGATTTCACGACGTCATACCAAATGCATTGCCCTGTACTACTAATTACTTGGTCGATATAACGTAGTGACTTACCTTCATACAACACTTTCTTATCTGTCTCAGAGAGGCGAGCATAAGTTTCATTGGGAATCACATCTTGCAATCGCTTACCGATTAACTCATCAACATCGGCGATGCCTAACGCTTTAACAAAAGGTGGGTTACACGCTTGATAAACCATATTCTCATTAAAAATCCCGATTGAGTCTGGGCTCGATTCTAGGATGTTCTGCAATATGGTATCTCTTTGTGCAAGCGCCACTTCTGTGTCTTTACGCTTCTCCATTTCATCGCGTAAATTTTGCTGCATATCGTGCCAATCCGTAACATCATGGCTAATTCCCAAGGTACCTATCTTCTCCCCATCTGAAGAGATCAATACCCTTTGGTAGCTTTCTAACAGGCAGCTTCTTCCATCAGGATTGGTTGTCCAACGGCGTTTGCTGGCCCTGCCTTTAATGACACTCTGGATATCTGCCGCCCCTTCCTCTTCCCTGTTGTTCCAGAAACGTTGAAAGGCGCGATTACTAGAAATAATTTCACCTTGGTTATTTTTGATAAACACCAATTCCGACAAATTATCGAATGCGCTTTTGATCATTGAAAGTGAGTCGACCTCGCGCTTCAGTTCAAGATCCGTCACTTGAGAGGGAGTAAAGTAGAGTAACCACATAGTTCGTCGACGGTAAGTGGTTTTACGACCGCTGACTTTTAACTTAATGATACGGCTTTGTGAAATCGGCCAACTTAGTTTTTGCTCTTTGAAAGCATTTTCAGTGATAGGAGAAAAGATGGACAGGACGAATTGAGGTGTCACCATTTCAGGCAACATATAAC